>NZ_LFLZ01000049.1 GCF_001189845.1 Bradyrhizobium tropiciagri | reverse complement strand
GGATTGCGCAGCAATCCGGGTGAGGGCTCTTGCTCTCTCGATAGACCGCAACCCCTCACCCGATTTGCTGCGCAAATCGACCTCTCCCAAGGGAGAGGTGAACTTTCGATGCCGTTCCAGCTCAACCTAATCTCATCAGGCCTTAGCCAGCGTCTCGATCGGCAGACGGCGGCTTGGTTAACGGGAGAGCCATGCCGCGCGCGGCGCGTTAAGCCTTCCGTCATTCCCGCTTAAGCGTTCGTTAGGCACAACAAAACGTTTCGCCGCAAAGGGTGCGACTTAACGCTCCAAGCCGTCTTTCGGTGAGAAATTTTATTCAAATGCGGTCTACCCCCTCGGCCGTGGATGGCGCCACTTACGCTGCGCCTCATGACTTGTCCGGAGACTGCCTTATGAAGAAGTTCCTGCTCGCAACCGCAGCCGCAGCGGCTGCCCTCGCTGCCTTTGGCGCGACCGCCCAAGCCGCCGATCTCGGCTCCCGCGGCTATTACCAGAAGGCGCCCGCGCCTGTTTACGCCGCTCCGCTCTACAACTGGACCGGCTTCTATCTCGGCGGCCATCTCGGCGGCGTGTTCTCGGGCAGCAACAACTCCTTCAACGGCCTCGCGCTGACCAATTCCGACGCCCGCTTCATGGGCGGCGTGCAGGCCGGCTACGACTGGCAGCTGTCGCCGATGTGGGTGATCGGCGTCGAAGGCCAGTATTCCTGGCTCGGCGGCCACCAGCTCAACGCGATCTTCCCGGGCGGCTACGTCTACAACAACAACCAGCGCGGCATCGGCTCGATCACCGGCCGCGTCGGCTACACCTGGGGCCCGGGCCTGATCTACGTGAAGGGCGGCTACGCCTATTCCGACAACAACGAAACGGTGACATCAGGCGGCGCGCCGGTCGGCTTCGCGCTCACCGACAACCACAGCAACGGCTGGACCATCGGCGGCGGCGCCGAATACATGTTCGCGCCGAACTGGTCGGCCAAGGTCGAGTACCAGTACTACGACTTCGGCGACAGCCGCTTCACCGCGCCGGGCGCGCTGGTGCCGGTCGGCAGCTTCCACAATGACGAGCACACGGTGAAGGCGGGCCTCAACTACCGCTTCAATCTCGGCAACCTCGGCGGCCCCGCCTACGGCCGCTACTGAGGCAATCACCACAACCAAGAGTGGAAAGGCCGGCTGACGCCGGCCTTTTTGCGTCCGTTCGCGTGCATCGATTCCGCACAGCGAACCAAGCCCGTGCGCGGAAGCCCTGAAAAATCCAGCAGATCGTCGCGATTTTCCCGATTTTGTTAACCCGCCGCACCGATACTGCCGCGCCGGGGAAACATCCAAGAGTAGTGGTGACGGGGGACACGGGGGCAATGGCGTTTCGGTTCAAGCTCGGCAAACTCAATCTCAAGCGCATCCACCTGCCGCAGATGGGCGTCAGGGGCAGCCTGTTCGCAGCGTTCGCCGTGATCGCAGCCATGGCGCTGGTGATCAGCGCAGGCGCCGGCATCGTGCTGCATCAGCTCGGCGGCACCATGAGCGATCTCTCCGGCCGCGACATTCCGCGGCTTGCCGCGAGCCTGCAACTGTCCGCGCAGAGCGCCTCGCTCGCAGCCCAGGGTCCCGGTCTGCTCGCCGTGCAGAGCGAGGACGCGCTGAACGATCGCACCAAGAAGGTGCAGGAGGTCGCGCAGCAGACCAACGCCAAGCTTGGCGAGATCATCGAACTCGGCGCCGACAAATCCGTCGTCAGCGCGCTGCAGGAGAACGTCAAGAACACCGACGAGGCGACCAAGAGCCTGATCTCGGCGGCGCGCGAGCGGCTCGAGGTCGGCGCGCTGCGCGACAAGCAGTACAACGCGCTGCGCAAGGCGCAGGGGTCCTTCGTCTCCGCGGCCGGTCCGGCGATGCTCGACGCGCAGACCCGGCTCAACGCCATCCTCGCCTCGGCCGAGGTTTCCGCCGACGACGCCACCGAAGCGGCCCGCACCGTCGGCCAGATCAGCAATGTGATGTCCATCGGCAATCTGATGGCCGCCGACATGACCGCGGCGCTGTCGGCCAACTCCAGCGAGACGCTCGATGCGATCGAGGCGGAGTTCAAGAAGGGCCGCGAGCGCATCAAGTCGAACCTCGACGATTTGCCGAACAATCCGGCGATCGTCGCCGTGCGCGACACTGCCCAGAAGCTGCTCGTGCTCGGCGAAGGCAAGACCGGCGTGTTCAAGGTCCGCCAGAAGGAGCTCGACTCGATCGATTACGGCCAGACCATCCTGGAGGAGACCCGCAAGCTCAATGTCGGGCTCGGCATCAGCGTCCAGCAGCTGGTCGACGCGGTCCAGAAGGAGACCGACGCCTCGACCTTCCAGGCGCGGCAGCAGATCTCGCTCGCGACCACGGTCATGATCGGCCTCGGCGCGCTGACCTTGGTCGGCTCGTTCCTGTTCGTCTGGCTCTATGTCGGGCGCAACATCCTGCGCCGCATCCGCGGCCTGCAGCGCTCGATGCAGCTGTTGTCCGACGGCGACCTCGACACCGAGATCCCGCAGAGCCGCCAGCGCGACGAGATCGCCGTCATGGCCGACGCGCTGCAGGTGTTCCGCGAGAGCATGATCGAGAGCCGCGAGCTCACCGAAAACCAGAACAAGGACCGCTCCGCCAAGGCGGAGCGCGCCTCGCGCATGGAGACGCAGATCACGACGTTCGAATCGACGGTCCGCACCGCGCTCGGCAGCCTGCAGACCGCGGCGAACTCGATGCAGTCGACCGCGCAGAGCATGTCGGCGACCGCCGACCAGTCGAGCGCATTGGTCAACGCGGTGGCCTCGGCCGCCGAGGAGACCTCGGTCAACGTGCAGACGGTGTCGGCCGGCACCGAGGAACTGTCGTCCTCGATCCAGGAGATCAGCCGCCAGGTCGTCACCTCGGCGGAGATCGCCCGCAAGGCGGTGGAGGAAGCCAGCGCCACCGACAGCACGATGCAGGGCCTTGCCGACAACGCGGCGCGGATCAGTGTCGTGGTCGATTTGATCCAGACCATCGCCTCGCAGACCAACCTCCTGGCGCTCAACGCTACCATCGAGGCGGCGCGCGCCGGCGAAGCCGGCCGCGGCTTTGCCGTGGTCGCCTCCGAGGTGAAGAACCTGGCGAGCCAGACCGCGAAGGCGACCGAGGAAATCCGCCAGCAGATCGTCAGCATGCAGGAGGTGACGACGACGGCGGTCTCCGCGATCCGCAACATCTCGAGCACGATCGGCGAGATCAACGACGTCACCACCGCGATCGCCGCCGCGGTCGAGGAGCAGGGCGCGGCGACCCGCGAGATCGCCCGCAACATCCAGCACGCCGCCGGCGGCACCAGCGAGGTGTCGAGCAACATCGTCGGCGTCTCGACCGCCTCGGCCGAGGCCGGCGCCGCCGCCGGCGAGGTGCTGAGCGCCTCCGACGCGCTGCGCCGCGAGGCCGACGTGCTGCGCTCGGAGATCGACGGCTTCCTGTCGAACATCCGGGCCGCCTAGCAGCGTTTCCAAACGATCCGTGGCCCGGGTTGATCCGGGCTACGGAATTCGGGCTCACGCGGCCCCATTCTCCGGACGGCTATCTGATTTTCGGCTGGCGCGGCGGCCCATGTCCCGCTAAGCCCGTAGCATGGACAAGAAGACCGACAGCCTTCCCTCCTCGGCGGAGGCACTGCGATACCCCTGGGAGAACCATCCCGGCCACGACCAGGTCGTGGAGGTGGCTCCCGGCGTGCTGTGGGCGCGGCTGAAGCTGCCGTTCCGCCTCAACCACGTGAACATCTATCTGCTCGCCGACGGCGACGGCTGGACCATGGTGGATGCCGGCTTCGGCAACGAGGAATCGATCGCGGCGTGGACCACGCTGTTCGACGGGCCGCTAAAGCACGTCAAGGTCAACAGGCTGATCGTGACGCACTCGCATCCCGACCATGTCGGTCTTGCCGGCTGGATCACCGAGCGCTTCGACTGCCCGCTGTTCATGTCGCAGGTGGAATACCTGCAATCGGTCTATCACCAGAACCGCGGCACCGAGGAACGGCGCAACGCGCAGCGGCTGTTCTTCCGCCGCCACGGCATGGACGAGGACCTCACCGAGAAGCTGCTCGGCCGCGGCCAGGACTACCTGAAGCGGGTGTCGGTGCTGCCGCCGTCCTATCACCGCCTGACCCATGGCGACGAGGTCGTGATCGGCACAAGGCGCTTCAAGGTGATCACCGGCGGCGGACACGCGCTCGACCAGGTGATGCTGTATTGCGCCGCCGACAAGCTGTTCCTGTCCGCTGACCAGGTGCTGAGCAAGATCTCGCCCAATGTCAGCGTCTGGGCGGTCGAGCCCGAGCAGAACTCGCTCGGCGAATATCTGGCCTCGCTGGCCAGCCTGACCACGACCCTGCCCTACGACGTGATGGTGCTGCCGGGACATGGCGTGCCGTTCTACGGGCTGAAGACCCGGATCAAGCAGCTCGCCGACCACCATGAGGAGCGCTGCCGGCTGATCGCCGAGGCCTGCCGCGAGGTGCCGCAGACCTCCAAGGAGCTGGTGCCGGTGGTGTTCCACAAGCACGTGCTGGACGAGCACCAGATGGGCTTTGCCGCCGGCGAACTGGTCGCCCATGTCAATTACATGCTGGTCGAGGGCCGCCTGACGGCCCAGATGCACGACGACGGCATGCTGCGCTTCAGGACCACCTGAGCCCGGCCGGGGCGGCGCCCCGCCTGGCGATTTGAGCAAAATCAAACCAAATCGGCCCCGCTAGGGCAATTTGCCCAACTGCGACGCATGCCCAGATGTGGGTCAATGCATGGACATTAGAGCTGGAAAAGCTCTAAGAAGAAGCAGCTATTCCGGTCAGGTTCCGCTTTCTGGGTTTGCCGATGAATTACAGCCAGTTTTTCAATTCCGCCCTCAATCGCCTGCATGACGAGCGGCGCTACCGGGTTTTCGCCGACCTCGAGCGGATCGCGGGACGCTTCCCGCACGCGACCTGGCATTCGCCGAAGGGCAGCCGCAACGTCGTGATCTGGTGCTCCAACGACTATCTCGGCATGGGCCAGCACCCCAAGGTGGTCGGCGCCATGGTCGAGACCGCGACCCGGGTCGCACCGGCGCCGGCGGCACCCGCAACATCGCGGGCACCCATCATCCGCTGGTGCAGCTCGAGGCCGAGCTCGCCGATCTGCACGGCAAGGAAGCCTCGCTGCTGTTCACCTCGGGCTATGTCTCGAACCAGACCGGCATCTCGACGCTCGCGAAGCTGATTCCGAACTGCCTGATCCTGTCGGACGCGCTGAACCACAATTCGATGATCGAGGGCGTGCGCCAGGCCGGCTGCGAACGCCAAATCTTCCGCCACAACGACGTCGCGCATCTCGAAGAGCTCCTGATCGCCGCCGGCACCGACCGGCCGAAGCTGATCGTCTGCGAGAGCCTCTATTCGATGGACGGCGATGTCGCGCCGCTCGGCAAGATCTGCGATCTCGCCGAGAAATACGGCGCCATGACCTATGTCGACGAGGTGCATGCGGTCGGCATGTACGGCCCGCGCGGCGGCGGCATTGCCGAGCGCGACGGCGTGATGCACCGGGTCGATATCGTCGAGGGCACGCTCGCCAAGGCGTTCGGCTGCCTCGGCGGCTACATCGCGGGCAAGGCCGAGGTCATCGATGCCGTGCGTTCCTACGCGCCGGGCTTCATCTTCACGACCGCGCTGCCGCCCGCGATCTGCTCGGCCGCGACCGCCGCGATCCGCCACCTCAAGACCTCGAACTGGGAGCGCGAGCGCCACCAGGACCGCGCCGCGCGCACCAAGGCGATCCTGACCGCCGCCGGCCTGCCCGTGATGTCGAGCGACACCCATATCGTGCCGCTGTTCGTCGGCGACCCCGAGAAGTGCAAGCGGGCCTCCGACCTGCTGCTCGAGGATCACGGCATCTACATCCAGCCGATCAACTACCCGACGGTCGCCAAGGGCACCGAGCGGCTGCGCATCACGCCCTCGCCCTACCATGACGACGGCCTGATCGACGGGCTGGCCGAGGCGCTGCTCCAGGTCTGGGACCGGCTCGGCCTGCCGCTGCACCAGAAGTCGCTGGCCGCCGAGTAACCCTATCCGTTTCAACCTGCGAATTTGGGCCGCCGTGCATCGCGCGGCCGGCCCTTTGCGTTATAATCCTGAGACCCGGCCCTCCCAGCGGCCGGGACAGGAGATAAGCAGCGATGCTGCACGACTGGGGCGTCATCGCCACGGCGTTCGCCTACATCGGATTGTTGTTCTTCATTGCCAGCCGCGGCGACCGGATGTCGGCGGGCGAGCGCGGCCGCGCCAGCCACTGGATCTATCCGCTGTCGCTCGCGATCTACTGCACCTCCTGGACCTTCTTCGGCTCGGTCGGCTTCGCCACCCGCACCAGCGTCGACTTCCTGGCGATCTATGTCGGCCCGATCGTGATGGTCGGGCTGTGCACGCCGCTGCTCCGCCGCGTCATCGCGCTCGCCAAGTCGCAGAACATCACCTCGATCGCCGACTTCATCGCCGCCCGCTACGGCAAGAGCCAGGCGGTCGCCGCGACGGTGGCGCTGATCGCGATCATCGGCTCGGTGCCCTACATCGCGCTGCAGCTCAAGGCGATGGCCTCGTCACTGGAAACCATCCTGAGCGAGGACCAGGCATTTTCGAAGATCCCGGTGATCGGCGACATCGCCTTGATGGTGACGCTGGCGATGGCGGTGTTCGCGGTGCTGTTCGGCACCCGCCACACCGACGCGACCGAGCACCAGCACGGGCTGATCCTGGCGATCGCCGCCGAATCCATCGTCAAGCTGGTCGCCTTCATCGCCGCCGGCGCCTTCGTCACCTTCTGGATGTTCTCCCCGGTCGAGCTCTATGAGCGCGCCCTCAAGACGCCGGAAGCGGTGCGTGCGATCGAATATGTGCCGTCGATCGGCAACTTCCTGATCATGACGCTGCTGTCGTTCTGCGCGGTGATGCTGCTGCCGCGCCAGTTCCATGTCAGCGTGGTCGAGAATTCGACGCCCGCCGAAGTCACAAGGGCGCGCTGGCTGTTCCCGCTCTACCTCATCGCCATCAACCTGTTCGTGATCCCGATCGCGATCGCCGGCCTCGTCATCTTCCCGTTCGGCGCGGTCGATGCCGACATGTTCGTGCTGGCGCTGCCGATCGAGGGCAATGCGCAATTGCTGAGCCTTGCGGTGTTCGTCGGCGGCCTGTCGGCGGCGACCGCGATGGTGATCGTCGAATGTGTCGCGCTCTCGATCATGGTCTCCAACGACATCGTGCTGCCGCTGGTGCTGCCGCGCAGCGACGACACCCGCATCGGCCAGAAGGATTTTGGCGATTTCCTCCTGAAGGCGCGCCGCTTCTCTATCTTCGCCATCATGGTGATGGCGTACTTCTATTATCGCGCGCTCGGCAACACCCAGCTGGTCGCGATCGGCCTGCTATCCTTTGCCGCGATCACCCAGCTCGCGCCGGCCTTCTTCGGCGGGCTGTTCTGGCGCAGAGCCACCGCACGCGGCGCGATGGCGGGCATGCTGGTCGGCTTCGCGACGTGGCTCTACACGCTGTTCATCCCGAGTTTCCTGGAGAACTCGACCGCCGGCCTGATGCTGCTGCAACACGGGCCGTTCGGGATCGAGGCATTGCGGCCGCAGGCGCTGTTCGGCGCCGATTTGCCGCCGCTGCTGCACGGCGTGCTGTGGAGCCTTGCCCTCAACATCCTCACCTATGTGCTGTTCTCGCTGGCGCGCGCGCCGTCCTCGATCGAGCTGTTGCAGGCCGACGTGTTCGTGCCCAATGCGCTGGCCCCGATCGCGCCGAGCTTCCGGCGCTGGCGCACCACGGTGACAGTGCAGGACATCGAAAGCACGGTGACGCAATATCTCGGCCCCGACCGCACCCGCGAGGCGTTCGCCGCGTTCGCCGTCGACCGCAACGTCGTGCTGCTGGCGTCGGCGCCGGCCGATTTCGAGCTGCTGCAACACGCCGAGCGGCTGATCGCGTCCTCGATCGGGGCCGCGTCCTCGCGCCTCGTGATGTCGCTGCTGCTGCAGCGGCGCACGGTGTCGGCCAAGGCCGCGCTCAAGCTGCTCGACGACTCCCACGCCGCGCTGCATTTCAACCGCGAGATCCTGCAGACCGCGCTCAATCACGTGCGCCAGGGCATCGCAGTGTTCGACGCCGATCTGCAGCTGATCTGCTCCAATCGCCAGTTCTCCGAATTGCTCGGGCTGCCGCCGCATCTGGTGCAGCTCGGCATACCCTTGCCCGAGATCCTCGAATTCATGGGCGCGATCAGCCCGCCGCCGGCCGGCGACAGCGACAATTTGCTGCAATTGCGGCTGCGCGCCTACACCACTGAGGGCGAGCCCTATCTGGAACGCTTCACCGATCGCCACCTCGTGATCGAGGTCCGCGCCAACCGGATGCCGGGCGGCGGGCTCGTCATCACCTTCTCCGATGTCACGCCGAGCTTCGAGGCCGCCGAGGCGTTGGAGCGCGCCAATGCGACGCTGGAAAAGCGGGTGCGCGACCGCACCGAGGAGCTGACCCGGCTGAACTCGGAGCTCGCGCTCGCCAAAGGCATCGCCGAAGACGCCAATGCCTCGAAGACGCGCTTCCTGGCGGCGGCGAGCCACGACATCCTGCAACCGCTCAACGCTGCGCGCCTCTATGTCACGAGCCTGGTCGAACGCCAGAACGGCGGCGAGGATTCGCGCCTGGTCGAGAACATCGACGACTCGCTCGAGGCGATCGAGGACATCCTCGGCGCGCTGCTCGATATTTCCAGGCTCGACGCCGGCGCCATGACGCCGGCGATCACGAGCTTCCGGATGGCCGATTTGATGCGCTCGCTGGAGATCGAGTTCATGCCGATCGCCCGCGACAAGGGCCTCGATCTGCGCTTCGTGGCCTGCTCGCTGCCGGTCGAATCCGATCGCTCGCTGCTGCGCCGGCTGCTGCAGAACTTCATCTCCAACGCGATCAAATATACCCCGCGCGGCCGCGTGCTGATCGGCTGCCGCCGCCGCGGCGACGCGCTGCAGATCAGTATCCTCGACACCGGCGTCGGCATTCCCGTGCAAAAGCGTGGCGAGATCTTCAAGGAGTTCCATCGCCTCGAGCAAGGCGCCCGGATCGCCCGCGGCCTCGGTCTTGGACTATCGATCGTCGAGCGACTGGCGCGCGTGCTCAACCATCGCATCGCGATCTCGGCCAATGTCAGCGGCGGCTCGGCGTTCTCGGTCACCGTGCCGGTCGCGACCGCGGTCAATCATACCGCGGCCGTCACCAGCGCCACCCCGCTGTCGAAGACGCCGATGAGCGGCTCGCTGATCGTCTGCATCGAGAACGACCCCGCCATTCTCGACGGCATGAAGACGCTCTTGACGGCGTGGGACGCCGAGGTGATCGCGGTGCTCGATGCCGACGGCGCGATCAGCGCGATCGAGGCCGCCGGCGGCCGCGTCACCGGCGTCCTGGTCGACTATCATCTGGATCGCGGCAACGGCGTCGCCGCGATCCGCGAAATCCGCCGCCGCTTCGGCGACGGCATCCCGGCGATCCTGATCACCGCCGACCGCAGCCCGGCGGTGCGCGCCGCCGCGCGCGAGGAGAACATCGCGGTGCTGAACAAGCCGGTCAAACCCGCCTCGCTGCGCGCGCTGCTCGGACAATGGCGGACGCAGCAGATGGTGGCGGCGGAGTAGGATTCGCCCGGTCCACCGCGTGCGAAGCGCGGCGTCCTGATTGTCCCGTCATCCTGAGGAGCGCGGAACGCGCGTCTCGAAGGATCGACGGCCACCGGCCGGGCCGTTCATCCTTCGAGACGCCGCTTCGCGGCTCCTCAGGATGACGGTCCTAGCTCGTCATTGCGAGTGAAGCGAAGCAATCCATCGCGCGGCATGCCGGAAGCATGGATTGCTTCGTCGCTATCGCTCCTCGCAATGACGGGGTGAATTGATTCCCAGCCTTTCAGGATTACGGAGCAAAGAGCCGCGATGACAGGTTAAGGCGACGGCGTGCCCTGGCGCCATTGGCCGCCGGCGATCTTGGCGGCGGCGATCACGGCTTGGGTTCGGCTTTCGACGCCGAGCTTCTGCAAAATGGCCGAGACATGGGCCTTGATGGTCGCTTCGGAGACACCGAGCTCGTAGGCGATCTGCTTGTTAAGCAGCCCCTCGGACAGCATCATCAGCACCCGCACCTGCTGCGGGGTCAGTGTGACCAGGCGGTCGCGCAGCCGGGTCATGTCGGGATCCCCGGCCGCCGACAGATCGGTGTCCGGCGGAACCCAGACGTCGCCCTCCATCACCTTCATGATGGCATCCCGCAGTGTCTCGACGCCGAAGCGCTTGGGGATGAAACCGGAGGCGCCGAAGTCGAGCGAACGGCGGATGGTTCCGGCATCGTCGCTGGCGGAGACGATGACCACCGGGATGGCCGGATACTGCGCCCGCAGATAGATCAGGCCGGAAAAGCCGCTGATCCCCGGCATGCTCAAGTCGAGCAGGATCAGGTCGACCTCGGAGTCCCGTTCCAGGAGCGCGGTCAGGTCCTCGAACGATCCGGCCTCGCTGATCGTGGCCGAACTCACGACGCTCGACACCGCCTGACGCAACGCATCGCGGAACAGCGGATGGTCGTCGGCGATGACAAGATGAGTATTGGCAGCAGCAGTCATCTCAGTCCCACAAGCGGGCAAGCCCGCGCCGTTCGGTTGTCGCCCGCGCGGCAGTATCACGCAAGGGCTCGAAAATGCCAGATGCCAACGCAGTTAACCGGCCGGGCTTGTGCGCCGCAATAGAAGCACGCCGGCGCGTTCCATCCGGCACTCACCTCCAAAGATAAGTTCAAGCGTGCAAAAGCCAAAAGTCTTATTGGGGCCGGTTTCACTGCGATGTTACCCTCAATTTAAGCCTAAGGCTCATTCGGGCCTAACCCGCCTGCCGGGGGCGAGCATCAGCAACAATTCGGGGGGAGCTATCCAGATGTCCACAATGACTGCAACCTCGGCGCGGCCCGCCGGCATGACGAAGGATGAGCGGTTCGTCATCCTCGCGTCGTCGCTCGGCACCGTGTTCGAGTGGTACGACTTCTACCTCTACGGTTCACTGGCCGGCATCATCGGCGCACAGTTCTTCTCCGACTATCCGCCGGCGACCCGCGACATCTTCGCGTTGCTGGCGTTCGCCGCGGGCTTCCTGGTTCGCCCGTTCGGCGCGATCGTATTCGGCCGGGTCGGTGACATCGTCGGCCGCAAATACACCTTCCTCGTCACCATCCTGATCATGGGCATGTCGACCTTCATCGTCGGCCTGTTGCCCAGCGCCAAGACCATCGGCATCGCCGCGCCGATCATCCTGATCTCGCTCCGCCTGCTGCAGGGCCTCGCGCTCGGCGGCGAGTATGGCGGTGCAGCGACCTACGTCGCCGAGCATGCGCCACAGGGCAAGCGCGGCTACTACACCTCCTTCATCCAGACCACGGCAACGCTCGGATTGTTCCTGTCGCTGCTGGTCATCCTGTTCACCCGAACCTTCACCGGCGAGAAGGACTTCGCGGATTGGGGCTGGCGTATTCCGTTCCTGGTCTCGGTGCTGCTGCTCGGCATCTCGGTCTGGATCCGTCTGCGACTGAACGAATCGCCGGTGTTCCAGCGGATGAAGGAGGAAGGCAAGACCTCCAAGCGCCGCTGACCGAGGCCTTCGCGACCTGGAGCAACGCCAAGATCGTGATCCTCGCTTTGCTCGGCCTCACCATGGGCCAGGCGGTGATCTGGTACACGGGCCAGTTCTACGCGCTGTTCTTCCTGCAATCGATCCTGAAGGTCGACGGCTACACCGCCAACCTCCTGATCGCGTGGTCGCTGCTGCTCGGCACCGGCTTCTTCCTGGTGTTCGGCGCGCTGTCGGACAAGATCGGCCGTAAGCCGATCATCCTGGCCGGCTGCCTGATCGGCGCACTCACCCTGTTCCCGATCTTCAAGATGATCACGACCAACGCCAACCCGGCGCTGGAAAAGGCCTATGAGTCGGTCAAGGTGCAGGTGGTGGCCGATCCCGCCGGCTGCGGCGATCTGTTCAACCCGGTCGGCACCCGCGTCTTCTCGGCGCCTTGCGACACCGCCCGCGCCTTCCTCGCCCAGTCGTCGGTGAAGTACACCACCGTGCCGGGCCCGGCCGGCTCGCCGGTGAAGATCACCGTCAACGACAAGGAGGTGCCGTACACGGACGCCAAGACGTCGAACCCCGCCATCTTGGCGGCGGTGCAGGCGGCGGGCTATCCGAAGGCGGGTGACCCCGGCATCGTGAAGATGTCGAACCCGTTCGACGTCTTCCGTCCGCAGGTGGCTGCGATCATCGGCCTGCTGTTCATCCTGGTGATCTACGTCACCATGGTCTACGGCCCGATCGCCGCCATGCTGGTCGAACTGTTCCCGACCCGCATCCGCTACACGTCGATGTCGCTGCCCTATCATATCGGCAACGGCTGGTTCGGCGGCCTGCTCCCGGCGACCGCGTTCGCGATCACCGCCTCGACCGGCGATATCTACTCCGGTCTCTGGTATCCGGTCATCTTCGCGGCAATCACCGTCGTGGTCGGCGCGCTGTTCATCCCGGAAACCAAGGACGTCGACATCACCAAGACCTGACCGTCGACATCGCGATCAACATGCATCGGCCGCGGAGCGATCCGCGGCCGATGTCGTTTTGTTCGGCTGTTCGAGCGCGTCAGCGCACGGCGCCGATGAATTGCAGCACGATCTCGCGCCGGTGCGCCCTGGCGCGATGCTCGATCAGATAGATGCCCTGCCAGGTGCCGAGCGCCATCTCGCCATCGAGCACGGGGACTTGCAGCGAGGTCGCCGTCAGCATGGTCTTGATATGCGCCGGCATGTCATCGGGCCCTTCGGTGTCGTGACGCCAGCCGCCGTGTTCGGGCGCGGCGCGGTCGAGCGCCGTCATCAGATCGGCCAGCACGGTCGGATCGGCATTCTCCTGGATCGTCAGCGAGGCCGAGGTGTGACGGATGAACAGCGTCACCGCGCCCTCGCCGGCGCGCACCTCGCGCAGGAATTTGGCGACCTCGCGCGTGATGTCGGTGAAACCGGCGCCCGACGTTTCCACCGTCAGGCGCGATGAGACGATGCTGGTTGCCGCGACGGAAGATGCCGCCGAGCGCGATATGGTTTTCGGTGAGGTCATCTGTAACTCTCACTATGTCGTCCCGGCGAAGGCCGGGACCCATACTCCGCGGCCCCTCAAGTTCGAAGACTAGGGGTGGATATCTCTCGTAACCAATTCGCTTCGGTGGTTATGGGTCCCGGCCCCCGTGCGCAATTGCGCACTAGGCCGGGACGACGCTGAACAAACAGCGCCAGCACACATCAAATCTTGCCGCCGTTGACGTCGCGCTGTACGCGGTTGGCCATCTCGATCAGCCGCCGCCAGGCCCGCTCGACGAACGACATCATGCGATCCATGTCGCGGTCGCTCGGCAGCGGGATCTCGATCTTGCGCTCGCCCTCGGCGACCTTGGGCTCCGGTGGCTTGGGCTCCGGCTTCTTCAGCTGATCCGATTTCGGCAACGCCTCGTCGGTCTTGGCCGACGGTGCGCGCGCGGCGAGCTCGCCCTTTAATTTGTCATTGTCGGCCTGCAGGCGCCCGATCTCGGCATCGAGCGCCGCGCGCTCGTCCGGCACCATGTAGCAGGCCCAGCCGGCGCTGGAATTGGTGCAGGTCGACACCGCGCCGGTGCGGGTGTCGAGCCGCAGGAAGCCATCGCCGGCCGGCGACAGCGCGTACCTGCCGTTCTCGGTATCGGGCGCGGTTTGCGCCAATGCCGTACCGCTCGTGATCAGGATGGCAGCAATTGCGATGGACAATTTCGAGGACGACATCGCGATGGGCATGGGCTTGCTCCGCCTCAACCTGAATCCTGCCCCTAAACCACAGAGCTATAGGGCTTGCGGCCTGACTTCAACGCGTCCTCGAGCAATTCGATCCGGTCCTGGCCCCAGAACACCTCGCCATCGAGCACATAGCCGGGCGAGCCGAACACGCCGGCATCCAACGCATTCTGGCGGTTCTGCTCATAGGCCGCGCTGATCGCCTCCGTGCCCGCGCGCTCCACCAGCTGCCGGCCGGGCAGACCTGCATCGTCGGCAAGCTTCACCAGCGTTGCGGGATCGGCAAGGTTGAGCTCAAGCTCCCAGACCGCCGGATAGGCACGTTGCAGAAACGGCTCGGGGTCGAGCCCGGCTTCGAGCATCGCGATCACGACACCATCGGCGAGGCGCCCGTTGAACGGCCAGTTGGCCGGTTGCAGGTGAAAATTCAGTCCGCGCTTGTCGCGCCAGCGCTGCAACTCGATCAGCCGATAGCGCTGCCGCACCGGATGGCGCTTGGCGAGCGGCAGCCCGCCGGTCTCCGAGAACAGATCGACCAGCAGCACGGGCCGGTAATTTACCTTGAGATCGTAAGTGCTTACGAGCCGAGTAAAGGGCTTGTGGCCGATATAGGCCCACGGCGATTGCAGCGAGAAGTAGTAGTCGACTTGGCGCGCCATGCGGAACCTTGACTGCACGAGGGACGAGGACTTTCGGCGATCCCAGCAGAGCGGGAAAAGCCACGCAACAACGCTTCGAAGCATACAAGCTGTTGCACTGCGATCACTGCGTCACTCTGACCTTGAATATCTCAAAATAAATCCAGCAGAATCAAAGCAATAACTGGTTACGACGCAATCTTGACTTGATTAGACGCGGTAAGTATGGTCCGCGCGGCTTTTGACGGGGACGGGCGCAATTTCCATCATCCGCGGCATCGGTTAGTGTTTGCAGCATGGCTGAGAACACCAACCCCGGCGCAGATGGAAGTCGCGATCAATCGCCTCCTGACGAAGCTGCGCTTTCCGCAAGGCTCGGAAGTCTCGATCATCGGTTGTCAGAAATTCGCGACAGCCGCAGGAGCAAGACTGATCAATCCGGTAATGAAAGCGGGGACAGTGCCGCCAGAGCTTCGGCGATGGCGCTCGGTTTTCGTCTTTCCTCGGAGCTGATCGCGGGCGTTGCCGTCGGAGCGGCGATTGGCTGGGGGTTCGACCGTTTGCTGTCGACGTCGCCATTCGGCTTCATCGTGTTAACGCTGCTCGGCTTCGTCGCCGGCGTGGTCAACGTGGTGAGGTCCGCGGGCGTGGCCTCGGGCAAGCGCTGAGCGCTGGCGGGAAGTCACGACATTTGAAATTCGATAACCGGCGACACGGCCGGTGGACCAAGAGCCGCGCGGATGAAAATCGACCCGATCCATCAGTTCAATATCGAGCCCCTCTTCACGCTCGGCCACATCGGCAATCACACGATCGCCTTCACCAATTCGTCGCTCTACATGTTCATCGCAGTGCTGTTGATCGCGCTGCTGATGCTGGCGAGCGGCCGGGACCTGGTTCCCGGACGGCTGCAGTCGGTCGCCGAGATCTCCTACGAGTTCGTCGCCACCACGATTCGCAGCACGGCCGGCTCGGAAGGCATGAAGTTCTTCCCGCTGATCTTCTCGCTCTTCATGTTCCTGTGCGTCTCGAACCTCGTCGGTGTCATCCCCTACACCTTCACGATCTCGAGCCATTTGATCGTGACCGCGGCCCTTGCGCTGCTGGTGTTCTTCACCGTCCTGTTCTACGGCCTCTACAAGAACGGTCTGAAATTCTTCAAGATCTTCGTCCCCTCCGGCGTTCCGATCTACATCCTGCCGCTGGTCATGTTCATCGAGGTCCTGTCGTTCTTCCTGCGGCCGGTCTCGCACAGCGTTCGTCTGTTCGCCAACATGCTGGCCGGCCACATCGCGCTCAAGGTGTTCGCGGGCTTCGTCGCGATGCTCGGCTTCTCGCTGGGCGCGCTCGGCTGGGTCGGCGGCGTGCTGCCGCTGGCGCTCACGATTGCGCTGTACGCCCTCGAACTGCTGGTCGCGTTCCTGCAGGCCTACGTGTTCGCGATCCTGACCTGCATCTACCTCAACGACGCCATTCATCCGGGACACTAAGCGGTCCGGGGAATCTCCACCCACCAATCTGTCTATCTTTCTCAAGGAGCTACATATGGAACCGGCAGCAGCAAAACTTATCGGCGCGGGCATCGCGTGCATCGGCATGGGCGGTGCGGGCGTCGGCGTGGGCATCATCTTCGGCAACTACCTCGCCGCTGCGGTGCGTAACCCCTCGGCCGCTCAGGGCCAGTTCGGCAACCTGATCTTCGGCTTCGCCGTGACCGAAGCGCTCGGCATCTTTTCGCTGCTGATCGCGCTGCTTCTGCTGTTCGTTCCGCTCTGAGCGGCACTTCCTTCGCGCCGCCCGGGGATCATCCGAAGGATCATTCCAGGGGCGGTGCGCATGACAGCAACAGGAGAACACCATGGCTGAGAGTCATGGCGAGGCAAAAGGCCAGGCGGCCGGCGCCCACACCGAGGCCGAAGGCGGGCATCACGGCGGAGCCTTTCCGCCGTTCGATTCGTCCAACTACGCCTCGCAGCTGGTGTCGCTGGCGATTGCATTTGTCGCGCTCTATCTGATCGTGTCGCGTATCGCACTGCCGCGCGTCGGCGGGACGATCGATGCACGTCAGAACAAGATCGAGGGCGATCTGGCCGAGGCGCAGAAGCTGAAGGACGAGTCCGACGCGGCGCTGAAGGCCTATGAAACCGAGCTGACGAATGCGCGCGCCAACGCGCAGGCGATCGGCAACGAGACCCGCGAGAAGCTGAACGCGGCCTCGGAAGCCGAGCGCAAGGCGCTGGAAGAGAAACTGGCGGCCAAGCTCGCCGACGCCGAGAAGCAGATCGCAACGACGAGGACCAACGCCATGAGCAACGTCCGCGGCATCGCGGCGGATGCGGCCGGCGCCATCGTCCAGCAACTCGCCGGCGTCACGCCGGACGCGAATGCGGTCAACAGCGCCGTCGACGCGTCGCTGAAGGGATAGACGATGTTTTACGAACCGGAAACCTGGGTTGCCATTGCCTTCGTCATTCTGCTGGTCGTGTTCGGCTACCTCGGCGTCCATCGCACCCTGCTGACGGCGCTCGATCATCGTGCCGAGCGCATCAAGGCCGAGCTGGAGGACGCCCGCCGTCTGAAGGACGAGGCCAACAAGCTGCTCGGCGAGTACAAGGCGCGCCGCGCCAGCGCGGAGCGCGAGGCCCAGGACATCATCTCCAACGCCAAGGCCGAAGCCGAGCGAATCGCGGCTGAAGCCAAGACCAAGATGGAAGATTTTGTCGCCCGGCGGACCAAGACCGCCGAGAGCAAGATCGCCCAGGCCGAGGCCCAGGCCGTGGCCGATGTCCGCGCCGCCGCGGCCAACGCCGCCGTGACCGCCGCCTCGACCATCCTGTCGCAGTCGGTCAAGGGCTCGGTTGCGACGACCTCGTCGGCAAGGGCATCGCCGAAGTCCGCTCCAAGCTGAACTGACGCGATCCTAACTGCTTCCAAAAAAAGGCCGGCGCGAGATCATCGCGCCGGCCTTTTTCATGGGTCCTGCACCTTTTCTCATTCCAGCGGCCCATCACGGCCGCCGCTAAAGCGCGATGAGTTTTGGTTGAATCGGCTTGGCGCGGTCTTGCTTCACCTCTCCCCGGCGGGGAGAGGTGAACTTTCGACGCCGTTCCAGCTCAACCTAATCTCATCAGGCCTTAGTGCTTCTTCTTTTGCGTGCGGGGCTTCGGCTCCGGCTTCAGGGCCTGCGGATCAAAGCCGATATAAAAAATGTAATCGTCGTTTTCCGCGGCCGACGGCGCCGGATAGACGACATCCTCGGCGACCAGGCTGAACGGCACGCTGCCGCTGTCGTCCATCTGCACCGTGGTGGTGTAGGCCTTGGTGGCGATGGTCTTCTCGCCGACGCCGCCCTTCACCACGGCGACGCGCAGCGGCACCTGGACGCTCGGCGGTGCGCCCTGGGGACCAACGATGATCCGCCCCTGGATCCCGATCTTGGCCGTGATCTGGCCGCTGTTCAGATTGCATTCCCGCGCCGTGCGGGTGATCGAAGCCAGGAACTTGACGTCGTTGCCGACCGCTTCCTTGCCGTCCTGCGCCACCGAATAGGTCGAAGCCCCGGAGCGGATCTGCACCGGCGGGCAGGTCAGCCCAGCGTCGGCATCGCTGAGCGGCTGCGGCGCCGCTGCTGTCGCCGGCTTCGAATCCGACGATCCGCCGCCGAACAGGCTCTTGAAGCGGTCGCTCAGCGACTGCGCCGAGCCTGCCGAGGGTAGCAGGGTGGCACCGAGACCGATCGATACCGCCGCCGCGAGCGCGAACCTGATCACCCTGTCACCCATCGATATCCTCAAATCTCCAAACCGAGTTCCCGTTTCGCCGGCGTTATAGCAAGCCAATGGCGGCGAACCCAAGGCATGTGAAGGGCATGTAACAAGGCATCCGGAAGGCGCCGGGCGGCGCCGGCCATCAGCCGGCCAGGCTTGCGATTCAGCCGCGGAAATCCTCGTGCAACAGGCCGAACAGCAAATGGTCCTGCCAGATCCCGTTGATGCAGAGATAGCGCCGCGCCAGGCCCTCGCGGGTGAAGCCGCACTTCTCCAGCACGCGGATCGACGACGCATTGGAGGGGATGCAGGCCGCCTCGATGCGATGCAGATTGAGCTCGCCGAACAGCGACGGCAGCAGCACCCGCAGCGCCGTCGTCATGTAGCCGCGATGGGCATGCGGCAGGCCGACCCAATAGCCGATCGTGCCGGCCTGCACGATGCCGCGGCGGACGTTGGCGAGCGTGATCCCGCCGATCATCACCCCGTCCGATTCGCGGAAGATGATGAACGGATAGGACCTATCGGCGGCGATATCCTCGGAGTAGCGGCGCAGCCTGCGGCGGAAGCCTGCCCGGGTCAGGTCGTCGGAGGGCCAGATCGGCTCCCAGGGCGTGAGATAGGCGCGGCTGAACTCGCGCAATTGCGCCCATTGCGGGAAATCCGACATTTGCGGCGCACGCAGCAACAGCCCGTGACCGCGCGGCATCAGTGCAGCGGGTCCACCAGACGGCAAACGAAACAGGGCCATGGCCCAACACTCCCCCGCTCACTTCCCCCTCGCCCCGCCCTTGCGGGGAGAGGGTCGGGGTGAGGGGCTGCCTCCACGAGCGAGCCGATTGTCGGGGACCTGTACCCCCTCACCCGGATTGCTTCGCAATCGACCTCTCCCCGCAGGCGGGGAGAGGTAACTTCTAATGCAGCAGCGTCTTTGCCTTCGACTTCGTCAATCCTTCCGCAAAAGACACCGCCGTGTCCAGACCCCTTCCGCTGCCGAGGGCAACAACGGCGGGCCGGCTGCGCGACAGCAGCGCGCGGGCGGCGTTGCGGCTCGATTCGACGCTGACCGCGTCGATCCGCGCCACCAGCTCTTCCACCGTCTGCGGCCGGCCATAGGCTAGCACATGGCGTGCCAGCTGTTCGGCCCGGGATGAACAGCTTTCCAGCGCCATCAGCAGGCCGGCCTTCATCTGCGCCTTGGCGCGCGCGACCTCCGCCTCGGTCAGGGTCTCCACCGCGTCATTGATGACGTCGACGATGACTTCCATCATCTCCGGCGCGTCGGCGGGATCGGTCCCGGTGTAGAGGCCGAAGAAGCCGGTGTCGGTATAGGGGGCGTGGAAGGTGTAGATCGAGTAGCACAGCCCGCGCTTCTCGCGCACCTCCTGGAACAGCCGCGACGACATCCCGCCGCCGAGCGTGTTGGTGAAGACCTGCAGCGAGAACAGCGACAGGTCGGTCTGCGGCACGCCCTCCAGCGCCAGCGTCAGATGCGCCTGCTCGAGATCGCGATGCACCACCTTCGAGCCGCCGTTGCCGAACATCGCCGGCTGCGGCTTCGGCGCCGGCGTGGGGTCGAAGCTCGCGAACTTCTGCGCCACGTCCTCGACGACGCGCTTGTGATCGACGGCGCCGGCGGCGGCGACCACCATGTCGGGGGCGCGGTAATGCGTCGAGAGATAGCCGCGCAGCGTGTCGCGGTTGAAGGCCTTCAGCGTCTTGGCGGTGCCGAGCAGCGAACGCCCCATCGGCTGGTCCGGGTAGCAGAGCTCGTTGAGATGCTCGAACACGACGTCGTCGGGCGTATCCTGCGCCGCGCCGATCTCCTGCACGATGACGCTCTTCTCGCGCTCGAGCTCGTCCGGCACGAAGGACGGGTTGGCGAGGATGTCGGAGAGCACGTCGAGCGCCAGCGGCACGTCGGCCTTCATCACCCGTGCATAATAGGCCGTGGTCTCGGTCGAGGTGCCGGCATTGAGATCGCCGCCGACCGCCTCGATCTCCTCGACGATCTCGCGCGAGGAGCGCCGCGCGGTGCCCTTGAACGCCATGTGTTCCAAGAGATGCGAGATGCCGTGCTCGTTCGGCTTCTCGTCGCGCCCGCCGACCCCGGCCCAGACCCCAAGCGCCGCGGTTTCCAGATGCGGCATGGTGTCGGTGACGACGGTCAGACCGCTCGGCAGCTTCGTGATCTCAACGCTCATCAGGCAACTCCCTGCTTGGCGGCACGGCTGACCGACAGCACGAAGCGCTCGACCTCCGCGGAATCATTCTTCATGACCGTCATGTGTTCGGATTTCGTCATCAACCCGCCGAGCCAGGCCGGCAGCTGCGGACGCACCCCGCAGGCGGCCTCGACCGCGTCAGGGAATTTGGCCGCATGCGCGGTCGACAGCACGATGTTCGGTATCCCTGAGTCCGAGGTGTCGCGGTCGGCGACCGCGAGCGCCACCGCAGTGTGCGGATCGACCAGATCGCCCGCCTCGCGCCAGGCGGCGCGGATCGCCGCCGCCGTCTCGGTCTCGTCGGCGCGGCCGGCGTCGAAATCGCGGCGCACCGCGGCCAGCGTCGCATCCGGGAGCACGAAGCGGCCGGACTGCTTCAGCGAAGCCATCAGGCGGCGGACCTGGTCGGCGTCGCGGCCGCTCGCCTCGAACAGCAGCCGCTCGAAATTCGAGGACACCTGGATGTCCATCGACGGCGATGCCGTGGCGTGAACCTCGCGCACCTCGTAGTTGCCGGTCTTCAGCGTGCGCGGCAGGATGTCGTTGACGTTGGCGGCGATGCGCAGCCATCGGATCGGCAGCCCCATGCGCTTGGCCACATAGCCGGCGAAGATGTCGCCGAAATTACCCGTCGGCACCGTGAAATCCACCGTGCGCTGCGGTGCGCCGAGCGCCACCGCCGAGGTGAAATAATAGACCACCTGCGCCACGATGCGCGCCCAGTTGATCGAGTTGACGCCGGACAGCGCCACCGCGTCGCGGAAGCGATGGTTGTTGAACATCTCCTTCACCAGCGACTGGCAATCGTCGAACGTGCCTTCGATCGCGAGCGCGTGGACGTTGGAAGCGCCGGTCGTCGTCATCATGCGGCGCTGCACCTCGGAGATGCGTCCGTTCGGGAACAGCACGACGAGGTCGACATTGTCGAGATTGGCAAACGCCTCGACCGCGGCGCCGCCGGTATCGCCCGAGGTCGCGACCACGATGGTGGTGCGCTGCGCGCGCTTGGCCAGCACGTGATCCATCAGCCGCGAGATCAGCTGCATCGCGACGTCCTTGAACGCCAGCGTCGGCCCGTGGAACAGCTCGAGCAGGAACTGGTTCGGCCCGGCCTGGTCGAGCGGCACCACCGCGGGATGACGGAACGTGGCATAGGCCTCGTTGGCCATGCGGCCGAGCTCGGCATCGGAAATCTCGCCGGCGACAAACGGCCTGACGATCTCGACCGCGACCTCCCAATAGGGACGGCCGAAGAAGCCGGCGATGGTCTCGTGCGACAGCTCCGGCCAGGTCTCGGGCACGTAGAGCCCGCCGTCCCGGGCAAGCCCGGTCAGCATCACATCGCAGAAGCCAAGCACCGGGGCCTCGCCCCTGGTCGAAATATACCGCGTCAAACCGCCCTCCAAAGGCTTCGATCCGAGCCTTAAGCCTTTGATATCATGGATTTATCGAGTTCGCCGCATGCGAACCGGATCAAGTCACCATAGAAGATCGGACCGGCAATGGGTAGCCCGAAGCATACGCCGCGGGGGCGCGGGGTGGTGTGGGTGACGTTGTCTCGATCGACCGTCGCCTGCACCGTATTCACCGATGTCGTCCTGGCGAAAGCCAGGACCCATCAACCACCGCATGCAGTGATGAACGGGACGGCGGCCCCAGCGTCGCTCAACAAATGAAATTCGGAGTAATGGGTCCTGGCTTTCGCCAGGACGACACTGAGCTTGCTGCACGGCATTTCTTCGTCATTCAGGGGCGGCCCGAAGGGCCGAGCCAGGAATCCATCGGGCCGCAAAACAAGCAGTGGAATGGATTCCGGGCTCTCGGTTCGCGAGCCCCGGAATGACGGCGGAGAGAGGTCGGCGATATACGCCCCTACCCCTTCGGCGGCGCCAGCGGCTGCACGATCTCCTGGAACGGCGGCAGCGCCTCGCAGCGCGCGGCGTGCGCTTGCAGCGCCGGGTAGCGCGCATCGAACAGATGCGGATGCGCCTCGCCGGTGAAGCGCAGCGCGCAGGCCACCGCGATATCGGCGTGACCGATGCGATCGCCCAGCCAGTATGGCGACGGCACCGACGCCCGCTCCTGCTCCAGCACCGCGAGCACGCCTGATATCTGCGCCTCGCAACGCTCGACCCAGAGCTTCAACTGCACCTTGCGCAGCACGCGCTCATAGACGAGGCTCACCGCCTTGTCGGCGAGCCCGGTTGCCAGTGCGGTGATGCGCAGATGCCTGCGCCGCTCGGCCCCCGACCGCGCGATCATCGCCTTCTCCGGCCCGACCAGCTCGTCGAGATAATCGAGGATCGCGCCGCTCTCGATCAGCGCCTCGCCGTCGTCGAGCACCAGCGTCGGCACCCGCCGCACCGGATTGTACGCCGCGACCTTCTCCGCATCGCCGAAGGTCGACCACGGCTTGTGCTCGAACGGCAATCCGTAGAGCCGCAGCGCGATCGCGGTGCGGCGGACAAAGGGCGAGTCGTACTGGCCGATCAGGAACATCTTTCATCTCGAAGGTCATGCCGCGGCAAGACGCGACCTACGAAAGCAGGGCTTTCGAGGTGCGGCGGCCAGGCCGGGGTCAGAGGTTGCACTTTGCACCATCGTAGATGGCTTGCGCTGCGTTGCAACACGCTCAATCACTTCACCCAGCTCCGCGCGGATACACTTAGACCAGCCCTCCCCTTGACGGCACCCAACTAGCAATTCAAAGTTGTAGGATTGGCCAATTGGTTATTTTACGGGGTAGTTGATGGGAATCGCGCCTATTGCGGTATCCGACTTGCGCCTAAACCTTGAACGCCTGCTGAGTTCAGAACCTATCCGAAAGCGGGCAGGCATTTCCTTTTCTGGCGGTGTCCTCACCTACTTAGGCAATAGGGATGACAATCTAGCAACGCTGCAACGAATTGCTTCTGACCTTAGCAATCGTCGCGTGGTGCTAAATGACGTCTGGAACAACGAGAAGAAGGGCCAGTATCTTGATCGACTAAAGAGTGAGGGAATGTCTATCGACAATGTTCCAGCACGCATTAGCCAGAAGACAGATAGTTTAGAGAATATCCCGTCTCCAGTTCGTCCCAAACGCAAAACCACAAAAGATAAGAACTTAATCTCGCACGCCGACGAGAATCCGTTTGTTAGGCATCCAAGTTTGGAGCGCGCCGAGAAGATTTGGAGGGAGCTACAATTTAGTCTGGAATTTGATGAGCATGACAACGCGATCGCAGTTCTCATGCGGGTCCTACTTGAAATAGCAATCAATCACTATGGCAAAGCGCAGGGATTAGTTTTTGGACAGAATGATACGTTTGCAAAAAAAGTATCTGCTGTGGCGGACTCAATGCTTAACCGCAAATTCATCGATAGTAAGGGAAGGAGCATCATTCGTAAGTTTGAGGGCGACAAACCTATCGTTTCTGCACACTCGATGCACCAGTATGTTCATAATCCCGATTTCCATCCGGCACGCTCGGATTTGAAGGCCATCTGGAACGTAATTCGACCGATAGTTATCAGTTCCGTCCGATAACAGACACGATTACAAACACCGTTGTTCACCCAATCACCGGCACATGCCGCCCCGCATCGCGCGGCAGTTTGCCGTTGAGCCTCGGATCATCCGCCACCTCGATCTGCCGCTTGAACGCGCGGAAGCCCGAGCGCTGGTAGAACGCGACCGCGGAGGGATGATCGAAGGTGCAGGTGTGCACCCAGAAACGGCCGACGTCGCGCGACCAGGCGATCTCCAGCGCGCGATTCATCAGGAAGCGCGCGGCGCCGGTGCCGATGAACTTTGCGGTGACGCCGAAATAGAGCAGCTGGCATTCACCGGGCACGCTGAAATCGAGCTCGAGCAGGCCTTCCGGCCATCCGCGACCAGCCCGTAGAGCTCGACGCCGGGCGCATGAATCCGCGAGGTGAGATCGGCGTCGTCGAGCCCGGTGCGGGTGAACCACAGCCATTGCTCGCCGACACGGCGATAAAATATCGCGATACCAGTCGAGCGCCGGTGGATCGACCTTGCGCAGCCGCCAGGCGCCGGGCGGATCGTCGCGCATCGGCGGGCGCGCGGTCATTTCCAGATGCGTGACGACGGCGGCGATCTTGCCGTGAGGAATGTCGGAGTAACCGTCAGGCAGCAGCATCGCGCGATCCCTGTTTGCGCATGATCCTGATCGGAAAACCGCTTCACACTTTTCCGGATCATGCTCCGGCGGGAGATATCCGCATGTCGCGGCAGATGCAATGCAACGCGGCGTAACAATGTTACCGATTTGTCCGCACGCCCGACCGGTCGAGACCGTCGAGCGGCGCACGCCGTCGCCGAACGGCAAGCTCAGCGACGGCACGCTGCGCGCGTTGCTGGCGCTGCAGGAGAAGCAGGAGAGGTAGATCGAGGCCGACGGCCACACACTCGGTGTCGTCCCGGCGAAGGCCGGGACCCATAACCACCGATGCCAATTGTTCTTGCGCGCTGGGGCCACAGCGCCGTTCAACAACAGAACCCTGTGGTAATGGGTCCCGGCCTTCGCCGGGACGACGGCGGAGTTTGTGGCGTGCCTTGCGGCTTCCCTTATCGCGGCGGCAGCGTGATCGCCTCCGCGGTCGCGGCTTCCACGGCCGGCCGGCCCATCGACGCAAATGACGCCGAAGCGGCATCCATCCAGCAAAACCGCTTATCAACCAATGATTGTATGATTCCGTTAAGCCACGGACTCTAGTTTCAAGTGCGAAATGGCAACCTTCCGACGGAGGCGAGTTTGTCAAATATCGAATCAAGTCCAAGCGTTGCCCGGGCCGCTCCTCGCCAATACTCCTTCGGCCAAGCAGCCATAATATTTCTGGTCGTCAATCCGCCGATATCCACGCCATTGTTCTTCCTGGCGGCAACGATCGCCAATCACGACTCGCTTGCTGACAAGATCGACGCATCCCTGGGAATGCTCCTCAGCGTCTATGGATGGCTCACCTGCTATGCCATCGGCATTGTCCCATCGCTCATCACCGCCCGGGCATATGTGAAGAGCTACGATTACCGGAGACCTGCCGGCCTCCGGCTCCTTGTCGCGACGCTGCTGGGAGCGCTTGTCTATTTGATCGTGTACCTGCTGGCCCTGTTCTTCCTCGAGGGCGGCAAGATCCTGCTCATCGACCTGGTGTTCTCGCTCTACGGCGCCGGTGCAGGCGCGGTGGCGAGTTTCATTTGCGCATTGATCATGGATACCTGCGTCAAGCCGATGTCGGCGAGGTGACGACGGTGGGGCTCCCCCTCACCGCGGCGTCAGCGTGATCGCCTCCGCTGTTGCGGCTTCCACCGCCGGGCGGCTGTAGAGCAGCGGGACATACTGGCCGGTTGCCCAGAGCGGCGCGAGGTCGCGGTAGTGGCCGCTGAAGGGATCGCCGGATTGACCTGGCGTGTTGACGGTGCGGCTCGCATCCCAATTGCCGACATCGAGCACCATGCGGAACGAGGCGCCCGAAAGGAGATGGTAGTCGGAGCGCCGATAGGTGGCGGCGCGCGGCACGTTGGCGGCGCCGCCGAAGGCGAGCGGGCCGACCGACATCTGCGCCGCGGTCGCCTTGTCGGCGAGCGGCATCAGCGCATGATCGAACTTGGCGACATGCAGGCGGCCCCAGCGCCACATGGACGCATCGCTCCCGAGCTTGTCGGTGACATCGGCGACGGCCGCGCCGAGGCTGTCGCGCAGCACGCGGTCACGCTCCGCTGCCGGATTGCTGCCGAGCGCGGCGTCGGGCTTTTCGAGATAGCCTGTTATGGCGGAGATGCTGGAGGCTTCCGGCGCGATCAGCTCGGCCGCCTTCGGCGCCGTGGTCTTGAGCAGCACCGGGCCGAGGTGGTTTGCGATCCACACTTCATAGACAGCGGCCGCGGCGCTGTCCTCGGTGTCGCGTGCATCCCATGCCTTGAGCAGGTCGAGACCCTTCTTGACGTTGGCATCGTCAGACGTGAGCGGCTTCAGCAGCGCGACGAGGCGCCGCGCCAGCATGCCGGTGTCGTCGTTCTGCAGCGCCATCGCATCCGCCAGAGTCACCTTGCTGTTCTTTTCAAGCACCTCGGTGATGCGCTGCCAGCGCGCACTGTCGGACCATTCGAAGCCGACCCTGCGTTCGTTGACGGGATAGTCCGCCGGCAGGTTCACCTGGTTGGCGGTGGCAATGAAACCCTGCTTCGGCTGATAGAGTTTCGGCAATTCGTCGAGCGACAGGAATCCCTGCCACTCGTAGCGGCCGTCGCCGGGCACCGGCATCAGCCCATCGAAGCTGGTGCGGCGCGGCGTCTTGCCGGCGGCGACCCAGCCGATATTGCCTGACGTGTCGGCATAGACCTGGTTCTCCGACGGCGCACCCCAGCGACGCATCGCGCCGAGGAAGCCGTTCCACGACTTCGCGGTCATGTAGTCGGACGAGCCGAAATAGGCCGAGGTGCCTGGCTCGAACCAGATCGAGCGCACGGCGAACGCATGCTTCTTGTCGGCGTCGACGAAGATCACCGGGCCGTGGCGGGTGAACTTCAGCTCGAGGTCGCGGTCGGCTTCGCCCTTCACCGCTTCCTTCTCATGCACGACGCGCATGTCCTCCCAGCCCGTGCCCGTGCCGTAGCGGTACTGGTTCGGATTATCAGGGTTGAGCTCGTAGACGTAGAGGTCTTCCTGGTCGACGTTGAAGATGGTGAGACCGAAGGCGATGGTGCCGTTGTGGCCGATCGAGATGCCCGGCAGCGCCGGCTCGCCGGCGCCGATCACCGAGATGCCGGGCGCATTGAGCCCGACGATGTAGCGCAGCGATGGCACCGAATGCTCGCGATGCGGATCGTTGGCGAGGATCGGACGTCCCGTCGCGGTGCGTGATGCGGCGATCACCCAGTTGTTGGAGCCGATGGTGTCGCGCTGCTGATCGGCCTCGGCGAGGTAGGTGTCGGGATCATGCGCCAGCGCCGCCTTCTGGTCCTTCGGGGCGGCGAACTTGACCGGGCGGGTGGCAAGGTCATAGGCCGCGAGCACGCCTTTCGGCACGCTGCAGGGATCGAGGCCGTCGGGGATCTTGGTGGTCCATTCCGGCTCCAGCTTGACGCGGAAGCGATCGGCATCGAGGCCGGCGGCGCAGGCGACCAGCGAACGCTTCACCTCGGAGGCGATGTTGCGCGTCAGGCCATGGCTGCGCACGCGCACGACGTCCTCCGCCGACCACAGGTCCGGCTTCGTGCCCGCGATCCTGAACTCGATCGGCAGCGGCCGCTTGCCCGCGTTGACGTCGGCGACATAGGCGTTGACGCCGGCGACGAACGCCTCGGCATAGGATTTCGCCTTCGGTCCGTAGGCGGCCCATTCCGCGGTCATGTCGCCGCGATAGAGGAACAGACGCAGCGCCTTGTCCTGCTCGGCATAAGCGGGGCCGAAGTCTTTCGCCAGCAGGCCGAGCCCGCGCTTGCGCCAGAGATCGATCTGCCAGAGCCGGTCGCGCGCGGCGTTGAAGCCTTGCAGGAAGAACAGGTCGCGCTCGTTGCCGGCATAGATATGCGGAATGCCCCAGACGTCGACCAGGATCTGGCCCGGCGCCTTCAGCCCGGCGACGTCGGTCTTGACCTCGCGCGCCGCCACCAGCGGGCTCGCCTTGTCGCGGGCGGCGGCGGGAGCGGCGAGCATCGCTGTGCAGAGCGCGGCAGTGAGTAACTTGGTGACGCGGTTGAGATCCGTGTTCATGGTTTTCTCCCGATGGTTGTTATTGATTATGCGACGTCTTGAGCCGCAGCGCTTGCGGGCCGCGACGAGCAAAGCTCGCGTTGAGAGGACCGGGGTGGGGTAAAGCCGCGATGGGACTTGGCATTATGTGGAAGGAGCCCCCACCCGCATTGCATCTCCGATGCAATGCGACCTCCCCCGCAAGCGGGAGAGGTGAAGCGAGCGTGCGGCCCGAGCGAAGCAGAACTTCAGCCCGCACTACTCCCCCTCGTCGCTCGCCAGCACGCCCTTCACGGCGCGAGCCCAGCCGGCGAGCTTGCGATCGCGGGTCGCCTCGCTCATCGCCGGGCGGAAGCGGTGCTCGAGCCGCCAATTGTCGGCGAATTTTGCAGGCTCCGGATAGACGCCGGCATCGAGGCCGGCGAGATAGGCCGCCCCCAGCGCCGTGGTTTCCTGGATCATTGGACGATCGACCGGCGCGTTGAGCAGGTCGGCGAGCCGCTGCATGGTCCAGTCGGATGCGGTCATGCCGCCGTCGACGCGCAGCACGGTGTTGGCGGCATTCGCCTCCGGCCAGTCGGTGCGCATCGCGGCCCACAGGTCGAAGGTCTGGTAGCAGACGCTCTCCAGGGTCGCGTGCGCGAGCTCGGCCGGGCCGGTGTTGCGGGTCAAGCCGAACAGCGCGCCGCGCACGCGCGGATTCCAGTACGGCGCGCCCATGCCGACGAAGGCCGGCACGAGGTAGACGCTCTGCATGCTGTCGGATTTGTCGGCAAGTGGCCCGGTCTCGGCGGCATGCTTGATGATGCCGAGCCCGTCGCGCAGCCACTGCACCGCAGAGCCGGCAACGAAGATCGAACCTTCGAGCGCGTAGGTGCGCTGGCCATTGAGCTGATAGGCGATGGTGGTGAGCAGCTTGTTCTTCGAGGCCACCGGCGTGGTGCCGGTGTTGAGCAGCGCGAAGCAGCCGGTGCCGTAGGTCGACTTCATCATGCCGGGCTCGAAGCAGGCCTGGCCGATGGTCGCGGCCTGCTGGTCGCCGGCGATGCCCGAGATCGCGATCGGGCCGCCGAACAGGTCCGCGGTGCTCTCGCCGAACCGGGCGGAGGAATCCTTCACCTCGGGCAGCATCGAGCGCGGCACGCGCAAGAGGTTGACGAGGTCGTCGTCCCAGGCGCCGGTGTGGATGTTGAACAGCAGCGTGCGCGAGGCGTTGGTCGCATCGGTCGCGTGCACCCGGCCGCCGGTGAGCCGCCACAAGAGATAGCAGTCGACGGTGCCGAACAAGAGCTCGCCGCGCTCGGCGCGTTCGCGCGCGCCGGGCACGTGATCGAGGATCCAGGCGACCTTGGTGCCGGAGAAATAGGGATCGATGATCAGGCCGGTCTTCGCCGAGATCGCGGGTTCATGGCCTTCGGCCTTGAGCTTGGCGCAGATGTCGGCGGTGCGGCGGTCCTGCCAGACGATGGCGCGGTGCACGGCCTGGCCGGTGGCGCGGTCCCACACCACGGTGGTCTCGCGCTGGTTGGTGATGCCGATCGCGGCGATGTCCTTGGCCTTCAGGCCGGCCTTCTCCAGCGCCTCGCGGCACACCATCACGGTCGAGGTCCAGATGTCCTCCGGCTCGTGCTCGACCCAGCCGGAGGCCGGGAAGTGCTGCGGAAACTCCTGCTGCGCGACCGCGGCGATGGAGATGTCGCCGCGAAACACCATGGCGCGCGACGATGTGGTGCCCTGATCGATGGCCAGCACGAAAGACATGAGCGTTTCCCTTGAGGCTTGGTAGCAGGCGCCAAGGGAGCGGATTACCGCGGCGAGGTCAAGCTGGAGGGCTTGGGGGAAGCTATAAGTCCCGTCATCCTAAGGAGCGCGAAGCGCGTCTCGAAGGATGGACGGCCACCAGCCGGGCCGTCGACCCTTCGAGACGGCCGCTACGCGGCCTCCTCAGGGTGACGGTGACAGACAAGATACCGGGAGAGGAGACCGGCCGATCACATCGGCCGGTAGGTCCGCACGTCAGACGGGACGTTGACGCCGATCTTGATCGCGCCGACCGAGCGGATGATGTCGTCGCCGAGCAACTGGGCGAAACAGGCATAGCCCCAGTCGTTCATGTGCAGGCCGTCGGCGATGACGAAGTCGTTGATCGGGATCGCCTGCTTCTCATGCCAGTCGCGCATCACCTCGAAGCGCGGGAAGATGCCGACATGGCGCAGCGTGGCGATGCGGCCGAGCAGCTTCACCATGCCGCGCGCGCTTTCCGGACGCTCGGTGACGCGCGGCGAATATTGCGGATCGACCAGCACGAGATCGGCGCCGTCGGCCTGGATGCGCGCCACGCCGTCCTCGACCTGCTTGGCGGTCTCGACGGGATCGAGGTTGCGCAGCACGGCGTTGGTGCCGACCTGCCAGATCACCATGTCCGGATGCATGTCGATCACTTCGGTCTGCAGCCGCTTCATCATTTCCGGCGCGTCCTCGCCGCCCTTGCCGCGGTTGAGCACTGTGATGTCGGCGGAGGGATACTGCCGGCGCAGCTGCGCGGCGAGCCGGTTCGGATAGGTGAATTCCGGTGCCGACGAACCATAGCCCTGGGTCGAGGACGAGCCGAACGCGATGATGACGACCGGCTTGCCGGCTGCGAGCTTGGCCGCGACATGCGGCAGCGAGCCGGTGGTGTTGGGCACGCCGGTCGGCTGATGACAGGGCACGCGGTGGAAGATGTCGGAGGCCGACCTCGCTACCTGCTTGACCTTGTCGAGCGCCTGGGAGGCAATGCCGGGCTGTTGCGGATTGGCGGCGTCGGCCGCCATCGTGGCGGGCTTGCCCGCATCAGGCCGTGCGGCGTCGGACTTTGTTGCGGCACCCGATGACAGCGCCGCATGCTGGTCGGCCTGGCCGGTCTGCGCACGCGACGGCGCGACCGACAGCGGCGCAAGCAGCACGAGCACTGCTGCGGCGCGCAGGCTCAGCCCTGCGCGAGAGCAAAAAGGGAAGGCGAAACGCATCACAACTCTGCTTCCTCTAATTCTGCTGCACCGGGCCCAGATGGGCCGCATCAATCACGAATTTCGCCAGTGCGCGGCCGAGACAGGCATGAACCTTCTTGGCCAGGTCGACACCATGCGCGGTGCTGAACAGGTCAAAATATCCGGCGTCGCTCCATTGCTTCATGATCGCGAACCGGTCGAACAGCGGAACGTCGTGCTGCTGCGCCACCACCTTGATATTGTCGAGATATGGCGGTGCAGAGATCATCGTCTCCGTGCGCGGGCTGTATTGCAGATTGACCAGCACCACGTCTGCCCCGGCGCCCCGCAGCGCAACAACGCCTTCGTTGATGGCGGTACGGAAGTCGTCGGGATCGATCGCTCGCATAGCATCGACCGTTCCGGTCTGCCAGATAACCAAAGTAGGCTTTTTTGCCTCAACAAGCTTAACAAGGGCTCCCGCGGTCTCTTCGGCGGTGCTTTTTGCCTGTAATTCTACGGATAAATCGATGGTTGCCGCCGGAAACGCCTCCTTCAGCGCCGCCTGCAGCGTGGCCGGATAGGCGCTCGCCTCGTTGCCGGGGATAGTCGAGGAGCGGCTGCCCACCACCAACACGTTGAGCGGCTGATTGGCCTTCACCGCATCGGTGACCTTCGGCAGCGAGCTTTCGCTGGTCAGGAGATAGGCGGGCACGTCGCAGGGCGGTGCCGGTGGTGCGGGCTCGGGGGTGTCGCCGGCGCGCGCGGGCGCCGCCGCCAAAGTGGCGGCCAGCAACATCAGGCCCAGCATCGTCCGCGCGGACTTCATGCTCCCCCTCCCGCCAGATCGGCGTTGCCGTCGGCACCTTTTTTCGAGGCGCCTTTGTCGGCGGAGTGCTTGTACCACGAAATAATCCACGCCATGCCGCACATGATGAGGATGCCGCAGACGCTGATCAAGGCGTGCAGTGCAGCACCGCCCGACACTTCGGCCAGCACGAAGTGTCCGGCAAAGGCGAGGAAGACCCCGAGACAGAATATCTCAAGCGAATGCTGGCCACACAGGATCAATGGTCGCAGCCAGCGCGATTTCAACCCCGGCCAATCCCGGGGCAGGAAGCGCACGGTGAGGGCTGCGAGCGCCAGGAAATGCGCGAACCGCAACACGTCGAGGTCGGTCTTGTTGATCGGATACATCCACTGCTCGATCACCTTCGGCATGATGTGGCCGAGCTGCGGCACGTACCAGGTCAGGGTCACGAAGAACGCGGCGACGAGATAGACGATGCAGATCCACATCGTGATGTTCGACGACAGGATCCGCGACATCCGCCGCGCGCCGCCGAGCGCGCACCAGGCGCCGAACACGAACAGCAATTGCCAGGCGAACGGATTGAACGCCCAGAAGCCGTTCGGATAGGCCGAGAGGTAAAGATCGAACTGCCAGGTCAGCGCGTAGAGCAACACCGACAGGCCGAGCGTGACATCGGGCTTCCACTTCATCAGCCACAGGATCAGCGGCAGGAACAGCATCAAGACAATGTAGAGCGGCAGCACGTCCATGTTGACGGGGCGGAAGCGCAGCAGCAGCGCCTGCACGATGGTGACGTCGGGCTGCTTGAGGAAGTCCATGATCCCCATTTCCTCGCTGTAGAGCGGGTTCTCGAACGAGGTCGCGACATAGGAGATCTCGGCGAGGAAGATCGTGAACAGGAAGACATGCGCGACATAGATCTGCCAGACCCGGCGCAGGATGCGCGCGGTCGCGATCACGAAGCCGCCCTCCAGCATCGCGCGGCCATAAACGAAGGCTGCGGTATAGCCGGAGATGAAGATGAAGATCTCGGTGGCGTCGGAGAAGCCGTAATTGCGGATCGTCAGCCAGGTCAAAAGATTGGTCGGCAGATGATCGATGAAGATCAGCCACAACGCGAGCCCGCGGAACAGATCGAGCCGCAGCTCACGCTCACCGGTCGCCGGCAGCGTGATCGCGGGCGCCGCCGCCGCAACCTTCGCCTCGGCTTTGGCCTCAGCCACCGGCGAACCGGCTATGGGATCGGCAATCGAGCTCATCAAACACCGTGTCAGCTGCGGACGCCCGCATGCCGTGCTGAAAAGATAATATCGGTCCGCGACTTGCTGACAAAGCGCAGTGTGCGGCGACATGCGGCCGCGCTTTAGAGCGGAACTATGTTGAAACCGCGATGAACGGACCGTCCACGGGGCCGGGTTTTCACAGCCCGGCAGGCGATTGGTTCCGGCTGACCAATTGGCTATGATGGCGCCCTGATTGAGCGTGATCCGGTCCAAATCAGATCACGCACCAGGACCATCGGATTGAGCCGTATGTACCGCGCCGTTACCCGCCAGATCGAAGTCACCGTCGAGCCGAACTTCATGCCCGAGCGCTCGTCGGTCGACCGGCGCGAATATTTCTGGTCGTACAGGATCGTGATCGTCAATTCCGGCCCGGAAACGGTGCAGCTGCGGACGCGGCACTGGATCATCACCGACGCCACCGGCCGCCGCCAGGAGGTGCGCGGCGAGGGCGTGGTCGGCGAGCAGCCGGTGCTCGCGCCCGGCGAACGCTTCGAATACACCAGCGGCGTGCCGCTGCCGACCGCCTCCGGCTTCATGACCGGCAGCTACCAGATGGTCACCGAAGCCGGCGAGCGGTTCGAGATCGACGTGCCGACGTTCTCGCTGGACAGCCCGAGCCCGGACGGGAAAAGGGTGCTGAACTAGGCCGCGGCCGCCAATGATCCTCTTCTGCCCGGCATGGCAGCAGACCTGCGTATTCTGCTCAGCCGAGGCGCTCGCGATCGTCCAGGCTGGCCTTCGGGATCGGCAGCTCGATCGTACAGACCGTTCCGTCGGGGCCGAATTCGCGGCGAACCACGGCATGTGGGATCGCCCTTTCAATGAGCTCGCTTCCAAAGCCGGCCGTCTCCGGTTGCTTGACGGCCGGACCGCCACTTTCGCGCCAGATGACCGTCAGATGCGATTGATCGCCCTTGGTGCGCAATGTCCAGCTCAGATCCACGGTACCGGCTTGTTGCGAGAACGAACCATATTTGGCCGCATTGGTTGCCAGCTCATGGAAAACCAGGCCGAATGGCGTTGCCAGATCGGGAGGCAGGAAGACTGATCCGCCCTTGACCTTGATCCGTTCGTTATTGCCGGAGGTGTAGGGCTCGAGTTGTCTGCGCGCCAGTGTTGCGAGATCGGCCCCCTTCCAGTCGGAGTCCACCAGCAGCGAATGCGCCCTGGCCAACGCCGCGAGGCGGCCATCCAACCTCTCGGTGAATTCATCGTAGGATTTGCTGAAGCGCCGGGTCTGATGCGCGATCGACTGCACGACCGTCAGGGTATTCTTGACCCGGTGCGTCAGTTCGCGCAGCAACAATTTCTGCTGCTCTTCCCACGCCTTGCGTTCGCTCACATCGCGCGTGCTTTCGAGGGCGAGCCGTCGCCCGTCAATCGTCTCGAGGATGATGCGGCTTTCAACGGTCAGTTCCCGGCCATTCTTGGTCTTGTGTTGAAGTTCGCCGGTCCAGTTGCCTTCATCGAGCAACTTGCTCCGCAACTCGGCGAATGATCCTCCGGGCACCATCGTGCCCAACAGCTGGTTCTTTCGTTTTCCAACCGCCTCGTCGCGGCTATAGCCGTAGAGCTGCTCGCTTCCACGATTCCACTCGAGGATGCCGCCGTCATAGTCCCAGATGAATATCGGATCGCGCGAAAGCTCGACGAGTTGCGTCTGCTGCCGGAGCTGGCGTTCGCTGATCCTGAGCGCATCTTCGGTATGACGGCGGTCCGTCATGTCGACGAAGGTGAGGACGATCCCGTCGATCTTGTCGTCGACCGTTCGATACGGGCGCAGGCGAACGTCGTACCAGCGCCCGTTGCGGCTGCGGATTTCATGTTTGATCGGGGAGAGATTGGCGAGCACCGCATGCGCGTCGTTGACAAGGTTCTGGTATTCCAGTCGATGCGCGAAATCCGCAATCGGCCGGCCTTCGTCGCTCGGCGTGATGCTGAACAGGTCGGTCACCTGCTGCGTGAAACGCTTGATGCGCAGGCTCGAGTCGAGGAACAAGATCCCGAAATCGGTCGCCGCCATCAGGTTCTGGAGATCGCTGTGCGCGCGCGACACGGCTTCAAGCTTCAGCTTGAGCTCGCTGTTCACGGTCTGCAATTCTTCATTGATCGATTGCAGCTCCTCCTTGCTGGTCTCCAGCTCTTCGGAGGTCGAACGATATTCCTCGTTGATGGATTGCAGCTCTTCGTTGGCCGCGCGCAATTCCTCGTTGGCGGCGTCGGATTCCTCCCGGGTCGTCCGCAGCCGCGACTGGGTCTGCTGAAGCTCCTCGCGCAGCCGGGCGACAACTTCGTTGGTGGCATCGTTCGCCGGGAGCTGCCCTTCAGCGAGGTGATCAACCCGATCGCCCTCGATGAACAACACCACGGCGCTGCCGGCCCCATGATCGTCGTGGTCGTCCAGCGGCTTCACATGCATCAGCACCTGATGCGGCGCACCGTTGAAGCGGACAGGGATCGGCAGGCTGAGCCAGGGCTGCGAATTGTCAAACACCCGATGCAGGGCTGACCGCAGCTCGAACCGCAGTTCCGGCCGCACCAGGTCTACGATGTTGCCGCTCAGCGGGCCGCCGGACGGTTGCAGGAATCGCCCGGCATTGTCGGACATGTGCAGCACGCGATGCGCTTGATCGACCAGAATGCTCGGTGGCGCGAGCTTTTCCAGTGCCTGGCGGTGCGCCGCGGCCTCATTGAGCAACGACGTCGTGCTTGGCGGCCTGATCGGATGCGCGGCCTGCTCATGAATCAGGCCAACGCTGCCGAGCAGGCGCGGCAGCAGGCGCAGTTCGCCCGGGCTAGCCGAGGACTGGTAGATGCGCGCCTTGCGGTCAAACGTGCGGAACTGGCCGGGCGGATGGTCGGCGCTTTCCGACGTGCCCAACATGAGAAATCCATCCGGATTGAGAGCATAATGGAACGTGTTGCACGCCAGCTCCTGCAATTCGCGATCCAGGTAGATCAGGAGGTTGCGGCAGGCGATGAGATCGAGCCGCGAGAAAGGAGGATCCTTGAGCAGGCTGTGACTGGCGAACAGCACCAAATCGCGCAGTTCCTGGCGAACGCGATATTGATCTCCGTCCCTGACAAAGAAACGCCGCAAGCGATCCTCGCTGACGTCGGTCTCGATCGCCGCCGGATACATGCCCTCGCGCGCAATGGCGAGCGCCCGGGCGTCGATATCCGAGCCGAACACCTGGATGGTCGGCCGGATGTCCTGCCGTGAGGCCTGCTCCAGCAGCAGCATTGCGATCGAATACGCCTCCTCGCCTGTGGCGCAGCCGGGGATCCAGACACGGATCGAACGATCGCTCAGCTTGCCGCTGAACAATTGTGGGATGACCTGCAGCTCAAGGGCCCGGAACGCTTCCTTGTCGCGAAAAAACGATGTGACCGAAATCAGCAAGTCGCCCAACAGCGCCTGTGCTTCATCGGTATTGTCACGCAGCACGTCGTAATAGTCCTTAGGGCTATCTGCTCGGGTGACCTGCATGCGCCGCGCGATCCTGCGCAGGATGGTCGCCCGCTTGTATTTGGAGAAATCGTGCCCGGTGCGAACGCGGACATGGGCGAGAATGCGCCGCAGCAAATCCGCATCCAGGCCGCGCAGTCCGCCGCCCGGTCCGTCATGGTTTTTTTCCCGCACCAGTTCGGTCAGACGTTGCGCTATTTCGTGTATCGGCAAAACGAAATCCGCGATGCCGGTTGCGATCGCGCTGCGCGGCATCGAGGGGAATTCGGCCTCATTGGGGTCCTGCACCAGGATGATGCCGCCCGATTCCTTGACCGCCCTGACGCCGACCGAGCCATCGGACCCGGCGCCGGTCAGGATGACCGCGCAACCATCCCCGTGCTGTTCCGCCAGCGAGCGGAAGAACAGGTCGATGGGCGCCCGCTTGCCGCGCGGCTCGTCGAATTCTGCGGTGGCGATTTCGTCGTTGGTGATATGCAGCCGCCGGTCGGGCGGGATCACATAGACGTGGTCCGCATTGAGCGGGATCGGTTCTCCGACCTGAAGGACAGGCATATGGGTGCGCGCAGCCAGGATGTTCGACATCTCGCTGCGCAGATCGGGGTCGAGATGCACCACCACGACGAAGGCGGCGCCGGTCTTCTCGGGTAATGCGGCAAACAGTTGCTGCAATGCGTGGACGCCGCCGGCGGAGGCACCGATCCCGACGACGACCGTCTTGGCGAGGTTCGGCTCACTCGTTTCGTCCCGTTCCTCGTCGCTGGTATCGGCCATCAGGCAGTCTCACTTACATTTTCGGTCGAGTCGGGATTTTTGATAATGTTATCACGAGTTTCGCGCGGTGATTTTCTATTTGGGCTGATTTCGGAACCAACGCGTCACGCAGTGGTTCCCACCTCGGGGCCATGGAGCATTTCATGGCAAATCGCGACATTGTGGTGATAGGCACCTCCGCCGGAGGGTTCGAAGCGTTGCGCTTTCTTGCCGGTGAATTTTCACCTGATTTCCCGGCTTCCGTTCTCGTGGTGATCCATCTGCCGAGCCAGTTCCGCTCGACCCTTGATGCGATCCTGACCCAGGCGGGACCGCTGCCGGCCAGCTTCGCCGTGGATGGCGAGAAGTTTGAAAAAAGCAGGATCTATATCGCGCCGCCCGAGCGTCATCTCCTGGTGGAGAGCGGTCAGTTACGGCTGGGATCGGGGCCGCGCGAGAACAATGCCCGGCCGGCGATCGATCCGTTGTTCCGCTCTGCGGCCCTGTGCTGCGCGCCCCGCTCGGTCGGTGCCGTCCTCACCGGTACGCTGGGCGACGGCGCGGCCGGCCTGTCGGCGCTCAAGCAGTTCGGCGGCCTCACGGTGGTGCAGGACCCAGGCGACGCCGCCTTTCCGGAAATGCCAACCACCGCCTTGATGCGTTCACAACCCAATCATGTGGTCAGTCTCGCGAGTATGCCGGCGCTGTTCGAGAAGTTGGTGCGGCAACCTGCAGGCCAACCGGTACCGGTCACAGGAGCCATCGAATATGAAGTCAGCGTCGCAAGCGGCGGACAAGCCAGCATGAGCGAAATGGATCGCATCGGCCGGCGATCGGTGCTTGCCTGCCCCGATTGCCACGGCGTCATGTGGGAAATCGACGAAGGCGAGCTGGTTCGATATCGCTGCCACGTCGGCCACGCCTACACGGCTGAGCTGATGAGCCTTGCCCTCGACGACAATCTGCGGCGGGCGCTCGGCAGCGCGTTGCGGGCACTCGACGAGCGTATTGCGCTGGCCAGGAAGCTCGCGAGCGAGGCGAGCCTCGGTGGCCGAACGCAGATGGCCAAATCCTGGGCCAGCAGGGTGCGTGAGTTCGAACAGGAGGCAAAGGTCATCCGTGATTCGATCAACCGCACCGACGAGATAGCTGCGCGTTTCGCCGAATAGCGCGTGCTCCGAATGCGAAAAGCAGTTTCTCGAGATCTACGGAATGGTGTCGGCAACCTCCGATCGGTTAGCTCACTATGTATGACACAAGAGACAGATCATCGATGCCGCAGGGTCCTCCAGCACTTCTGAGCAAGCTGGCTGGGCGGCTGGAGCTTTCGCCATCCGACCAACGGGCCCTCCTGGCTGCCGCTTCACCGCCGCGACACGTAGCCAAGGGCGATCATCTGATCGAGGAGGGCCAGAAGACCACATCATTGGTGATTCTTTGCAGCGGAATGGCTCGCGCTCTCAGAACGCTGGAGGACGGAAGCCAACAGATTGTCGCGATCTTCGTCGCAGGAGAAGCGCTGAATCCGGGCGAGCTCATGTTTCCTCGTTCCCGCACTGCAATCTCCGCGCTCACTCCAGCGACCTCGTTGCCGATTCCGCTCGAGAAGCTAAATCAGCTCGTTTCCGAACGGCCTACCATCGCGCGCGCATTGTGGTGGGAGACGGCTGCGCAAGCGGCGATCCAACAGGAGTGGATGGTCTCGCTCGGACGACGCTCCGCCTCGGTCAGATTGGCGCATTTGCTGTGCGAAGTGTCTTACCGCCTGCAAGCTGGCAATTAAAACGCTCAGGATGTTTTCGATCTCCCGCTTACGCAGCATGAACTCGCCGACATCCTCGGACTTTCGACCGTCCATGTGAACCGAACCCTGCAAGTCCTGCGCAGTCAGAACTTGATCGAACTGGCTAGGAACCGGCTCACGATCAGGGACAAGGCCGGTCTTCATGAGATCGCCGAGTTCGACATCCAATACCTAAGCGGACTCAAACAACCTGACGGGGGGGGGGGAGGAGGGCCGAATGCCTAGATACTTTTTCAATCTGACCTCACACGGCAACGTCACGTTAGATGAAACCGGAACGGAGTTTCCGTCGCTTGAGGCAGCCTATTTCGATACCTGCCAGGCCATCCTGGACATCGCCTTCGAAAAGCTGCGCGCGCGGCAAGATCCTGCAACGGACAGCTTCGAGATCACCGATGAGCAGCGAAGCGTTTTGATGCTGGTGCCGTTTTGCGAAGTGCTGTTGCCCGCGGCTGCGAAAAACCGGCCGGCGAGACTGAAAACGATCCAGTTACTCGACAACTGCCGGGATCAGTTTGCGCGGAGCGCGGCATTGCAGGCCGATATGCGCGCGGAATTCGAACAGGCGAGAAAGACATTCAGTGACATTCGCGCGAATCTTGCGCGCATTGCCTCTCACACGTCCGGATAGAGCTGTCGCGCGTGGCCCAGCTGCATTGCAAGGTTTGGCTGCCTGCCAGCGGATTTAACGGGCGGCGCCGTCCGGCGGCGACCCGCCGGACAAGCCTGCGTGCGGAAACGCGCCCTTACTCGACGCCGGCTTCCTGCGGCGTGAATTCGTAGACCGACGAACAGAACTCGCAGGTCACGACGACCTTGCCGTCCTTGACCATCTCGGCGCGATCGTTCGGCGCAAAGCTCTTCAGCATCGACGACACCGCATCGCGCGAGCAGGAGCACTGCGCGCGCAGCGGTTGCGGATTGAAGACGCGGACGCCGCGTTCGTGGAACAGGCGGTACAACAGCCGCTCGCCGGACAGATCGGGATCGATCAGCTCGACGTCCTCGACGGTCGATATCAGCGACTGTCCCTCGACCCAGGCATCGTCGTCCGGCACGGAGTGCGTCACCGTGCCCTCGGGCGCATCGCCGGGATGCAGATCGGCCTGCTTGGCGCGCTCGGGCGCCTTGGGCAGGAATTGCAACAGGATGCCGCCGGCGCGCCAGTGCAGCTTGCCGCCTTCGCCGCCGCGCATCTCCTCGCCGACCGCAAGCCGCACCCGCGTCGGGATCTGTTCAGAGCGCAGGAAATATTCATGGGCCGCCTCTTCGAGGCCGCCGCCATCGAGCGCCACCAGCCCCTGGTAGCGGCTGGTGTTCGAGCCCTGGTCGATCGTCATCGCAAGGTGACCCTTGCCGAGCAGCTCACCCGAGCTCTGCCCCGGCTTGAGCTGCGCCGCGTCGTAGCGCGCATAGGCACGCAGCCGGTCAGGCGCCTGGAAATCGACGATCAGCAGCGAGACCGGGCCTTCGGTCCGGGTCTGCAGGATGAAGCGGCCCTCGAACTTGACGGATGAGCCGAGCAGCGTGGTCAGCACGATGGCCTCGCCGAGCAGCTTGCCGACTGCCGGCGGGTAATCGTGCTTGTGCAGGATCTCGTCGAGCGCGGGGCCGAGCCGGGTCAGCCGGCCGCGCAAATCCAGCGCACCGACCTCGAAGGCCAGCACGGCATCGTCAACAGGAACCGCTGACGGCGCGCGGACTGGCGCCTCGGTCGTGATTTTGATGTCGGGGGATTGTGAAACCATGGCGCTCTATCTGGGGTCTCGGACCGTGAAATAAAGGGGTTCAGCATACCGAGGATCGACGTCGTCCCTGCCTTGTGCGCAATTGCGCACTGGAGCAGGGACCCATAACCACAAGACTCTGTTGTGACACAAGGCGTCTCCCCTTGTGCCTTTTCCACGGGCCGCGGCGTATGGGTCCCTGCTTCGCAGGGACGACAGCATTGGTGCTTACGCGACTTCGTTAAAACACCACGCCAGAATGCCCTTCTGCGCATGCAGGCGGTTTTCCGCCTCGTCGAACACCACGGATTGCGGCCCGTCGATCACCTCGTCGGTGACCTCCTCGCCGCGATGCGCGGGCAGGCAGTGCATGAACAGCGCGTCCGGCTTGGCGAGCGACATCAGCTTGGCATTGACCTGATAGGGCTGCAGCACGTTGTGGCGGTGCTCGCCCTCCTTGTCGCCCATCGACACCCAGGTGTCGGTGACGACGCAGTCGGCGCCGCGCACTGCGGCTTCCGGGTCGGTGCCGAGCACGATCGGCGCGCCGGTCGCCTTGATCCAGTCGCGCATCGGCTTCTTCGGCGCAAGCTCCGGCGGGGTCGCGACATTGAGCTGGAACTTGAACCGCTCGGCGGCGTGCGCCCAGGACGCCAGCACATTGTTGTCGTCGCCGGTCCAGGCCACGGTCTTGCCCGCGATCGAGCCGCGATTTTCCTCATAGGTCATGAGGTCGGCCATCACCTGGCAGGGATGCGAACGCCGGGTCAGGCCGTTGATGACGGGCACGGTGGCGTGCGCCGCGAGTTCGAGCAGCGCGTCATGGTTGAGGATGCGGATCATGATCGCATCGACATAGCGCGACAGCACGCGCGCGGTGTCGGCGATGGTCTCGCCGCGGCCGAGCTGCATCTCAGCGCCGGTCAGCATGATGGATTCACCGCCGAGCTGGCGCATGCCGACGTCGAACGACACCCGTGTGCGGGTCGACGGGCGCTCGAAGATCATCGCCAGCGTCTTGCCCTCGAGCGGCTTCCGGCCCTTCTCGTGCGCCTTCAGCTTCGCCTTCATGGCGGCTCCGGCTTCGAGCATGTTGCGCAACTCACCGAGCGGCAGCTCGTTGATGTCGAGGAAGTGACGGACCGGCTTGCTCATTATCCGGCCTTCCTCGGCTGTGCCGCCGACAATGTCGCGCAGGCGCGCTCGAGCGAGGTGATCGACTGGTCGATCTCGGCCTCGGTCACGATCAAAGGCGCGAGGAACCGCACCACGTTGTCGCCGGCGCCGACGGTGAGCAGTTTCTCGTTGCGCAGCGCGGCGATCAAATCGCCCGACGGCACCACGGCCTTGACGCCGATCAACAGGCCCTCGCCGCGCACCTCCGACAGCACGCCGGGATAGCGGTCGACGACGGAGGCGAGCTTCTGCTTGAGCAGCAGCGACATCTTCTGCACGTGGTCGAAGAAGCCGGGCCTCAGCATGACGTCGAGCACGGCATTGGCCGCGGCAACCGCGAGCGGATTGCCGCCGAAGGTCGAGCCGTGCGAGCCCGGCGCCATGCCGGCCGCAGCCTGCGCGGTCGCCAGCACCGCGCCGATCGGGAATCCGCCGCCGAGCGCCTTCGCCAGCGACATCACGTCCGGCGTCACACCCGTGCGCTTGTAGGCGAACAGCTCGCCGGTGCGTCCCATGCCGGTCTGCACCTCGTCGAATGCGAGCAACAGGCCATGCTCGTCGCACAGCGCGCGCAATGCCTTGAAGAACGCCTGCGGCGCACCGCGCACGCCGCCCTCGCCCTGCACCGGCTCGATCAGGATGCCGGCGGTGTGCGGGCCGATCGCCTTCTTCACCGCTTCGATGTCGCCGTGCGGCACCTGGTCGAAGCCGTCCATCGGCGGGCCGAAGCCCTCGAGATATTTCGCCGAGCCGGTCGCAGCCAGCGTGCCCAGCGTGCGGCCATGGAACGCGCCTTCGAAGGTGATGATGCGGTAGCGCTCGGGATGCCCTTTGGAGAAGTGATGATGGCGGACCAGCTTGATCACGCCCTCCATCGCTTCCGCGCCGGAATTGCAGAAGAACACGAAGTCGGCAAAGCTCTGCTCGCACAGCCGCGCGGCGAGCACCTCGCCGTCCGGGCTCTTGAACAGGTTCGACATGTGCCAGAGCTTGGTCGCCTGCTCCTGCAGCGCCTTGACCAGGTGCGGATGCGCATGCCCGAGCGCGTTCACCGCGACCCCCGAGGTGAAATCGAGATAGCGGTCGCCGTTGGTTGCGATCAGCCAGGCGCCCTCACCGCGCTCGAAGCCGAGATCGACCTGGCGAAGACGGGGAGCAGATGCGACGAGGCGTTGTTGGTCATGGCGTTCACTGCCGGTTTGAGGCCGACAATTGCCGCGCGCATTGACGCCAGCGCAGCAACGGCCAGCTTCGGAAAACAAAACGGCCGCCTTTGCGGGCGGCACGTGGGCAACATTCTATGCTGCGGCGGGACCGTGTCAATCGCCAGGAGCCGCCCTTTTGCCGGCCTTCCTGCAATGCGCAGCGAGCGCAATCCGGAGCATTCCGGTGCGGTGGAAAAGCCTCATTGCAATGCTTAACTGTGTCGGAACATGTGGACGCACGGCCGCGGACTCTTGCGCCTGAGTCACGCCATATTGTAGCGTTTGGCCTGTCGGGTACGACATCTCGTGCGGCAGTACTGGACCCTCTAAGTAGCCTTTGTGTCTCGCGTAAACGTTCGGGCGCAACACCGTGCCCGGCGAGGGCTAAGGGATTCTGGCCGCAGGGATATTTGTCCAGATTTGGCTCGCAGCGCCGCTCCAATGACTGGCCGGCGCCATGCGAAAGGAAGAATGCGATGACGGTATTGACCTGGTCCGACGATCGCGTCGAGCAGCTGAAGAAGCTCTGGGAGTCTGGCCTCTCGGCCAGCCAGATCGCAGCGGAACTTGGCAATGTGACGCGAAACGCCGTGATCGGCAAAGTGCACCGGCTCGGCCTTTCCGGCCGCGCCAAGGCTCCCTCCACGGCGGCGCCGCGGCAGCGCAAGGCCCGTCCCGCCCAGCACATGATGCGGGTGGCGCGCCCGGTCTCGCGCGGCAACACCGCGCTCGCGCATGCCTTCGAGGTCGAGATGGAGCCGGATCCGATCTCCTACGACAACGTGGTGCCGATGAGCCAGCGGCTGTCGCTGCTCGAGCTCAATGAAGCGACCTGCCATTGGCCGGTCGGCGATCCCTCGAGCCCGGAGTTCTTCTTCTGCGGCGGCAAGGCGCTCGCCGGGCTGCCCTATTGCGCGCATCACTCGCGCGTCGCCTACCAGCCCGCTGCCGATCGCCGCCGGCCGTCGGCGAAGCCACAGATCAAATAAGCACTCGGGAAACTAGCCTGGACTGCAAAAACAAATCCCCGCGCAAGCGGGGATTTTTTGTGCCGTCATTGCGAGGAGCGAAGCGACGAAGCAATCCATCGTTCCGCATTTGCGGTAGGATGGATTGCTTCGCTACGCTCGCAATGACGGGACCGTTGTTGCGATTGTTGCCAGCCCGTTACGGCTGCGGCTCGGCCTTTGCAAAGCGGTCGTCGAGCGCATAGCCGGCGCCGCGCACGGTGCGGATCGGATCCTGCTCGCGGCCCGGATTGAGCAGCTTGCGCAGGCGGCCGATATGCACGTCGACGGTGCGCTCATCGATGTAGATGTCGCGGCCCCAGACGCTGTCCAGCAGCTGCTCGCGGCTGAACACGCGGCCGGGATGCTCGAGGAAGAACTCGAGCAGACGATACTCGGTCGGCCCGAGATCGATCGGGCGGCCCGAGCGCGCCACGCGGCGCTTCTCGCGGTCAAGCTCGATGTCGCCATAGGTCAGCACGGTCGCAAGCCGCTCCGGGCTCGCGCGGCGCAGCAGGCCCTTCACCCGTGCCAGCAATTCGGGCACCGAGAACGCTTGACGATGTAATCGTCGGCGCCGGTGGCAAGCCCGCGCACGCGCTCGCTCTCCTCGCCGCGCGCGGTCAGCATGATGATCGGCAGCTGCTTGGTCTCGGGCCGCGCCCGCAGGCGGCGGCACAGCTCGATGCCGGACAGGCCCGGCAGCATCCAGTCCAGCACCACGAGGTCGGGAACGCGCTCCTTCAGCCGAGTATCGGCATCGTCGCCGCGCCCCACGGTTTCGACATCGTAGCCTTCCGCATCGAGGTTATAGCGCAACAACGTCGTCAGCGCTTCCTCGTCTTCGACTACCAGAATGCGTGCGCTCATCGGTTTAAGTTCTTTCTCTGTGGTGATCCGTTGCCCAGACGCAAACCGAAACGCTTACTTTCCTGAGCACAATCCCCGCGGAAACGACTTGTCGGAAAGACAATCCGGCTCCGCGCTTGCGGATCATGTTCTAGGTACCCGGCACCGTGGTGGCAAAAGTCGTCATGTCGCCCTTCGGGCGCTTGTCGGTGATCTGCTGGCCCTCGATCATGTAGAACACCGTCTCGGCGATGTTGGTCGCGTGATCGCCGATGCGCTCGATGTTCTTGGCGCAGAACATCAGATGGATGCAGAACGAGATGTTGCGCGGGTCCTCCATCATGTAGGTGAGCAGCTCGCGGAACAGCGAGGTGCAGATCGCGTCGACCTCCTCGTCGCCCTTCCAGACGTTCATCGCCGCCGGCAGATCGTGCGCGGCATAGGCGTCGAGCACCGACTTGACTTGCGACAGCACGAGGTCGGTCATGTGCTCCAGGCCGCGGATCAGCTTCAGCGGTTGGAAATCGCTTTCCAGCGCTGCGACGCGCTTGCCCATGTTCTTGGCAAGGTCGCCGATCCGCTCGAGGTCGGTGGCAACGCGCATCGCGCTGACGATCTCGCGCAGGTCGATCGCCATCGGCTGGCGGCGCGCGATCGTCAGCACCGCGCGCTCTTCGATGACGCGCTGCAGATTGTCGATATCGATGTCGGCGGCGACCACGCGCTTGCCGAGCGCGACGTCGCGACGGATCAGCGCATCGACCGATTCGGTAATCATCCGCTCGACGAGGCCGCCCATCTCGGCGACCAGGCGGGTCAACTCCTGCAGGTCGCTGTCGAATGCCTTGGCGGTATGTTCAGAAGCCATCGCTTGTCTCCCCTCAATCATGATCCCGGGGATCATGATTTCGTGTCCTGAATTTTAGCATGATCCGATCGGAAAACCGGTCTCCACTTTTCCGGATCATGCGCCGGTCAGCCGAACCGGCCGGTGATGTAGTCCTGGGTGCGTCGATCGCTCGGCGAGGTGAAGATCTTGTTGGTGTCGTCGAACTCGATCAGCTCGCCGAGATACATGAAGGCGGTCTTGTCCGAGACGCGCGCTGCCTGCTGCATGTTGTGGGTCACGATCGCGATCGTGTAGTCCTCGGAGAGCTCCTGGATCAGCTCCTCGACCTTGGCGGTCGAGATCGGATCGAGCGCCGAGCACGGTTCGTCGAACAGGATCACCTCGGGGCGCACCGCGACGGTCCGCGCGATGCACAGCCGCTGCTGCTGGCCGCCGGAGAGCGACAGGCCGGAGGCGTTCAGCTTGTCCTTGACTTCGTTCCACAGCGCGCCGCCGCGCAGCGCCTTCTCGACCCGGTCGTCCATCTCGGACTTAGAGATCTTCTCGTAGAGGCGGATGCCGAAGGCGATGTTCTCGTAGATCGTCATCGGGAACGGCGTCGGCTTCTGGAACACCATGCCGACCCGCGCACGCAGCAGATTGAGGTCGAGCTTGGGATCGAGAATGTTGGTCTGGTCCAGCATCAGCTGGCCGACCGCGCGCTGGCCCGGATAGAGGTCGTACATCCGGTTGAAAATGCGCAGCAGGGTCGACTTGCCGCAGCCCGACGGGCCGATGAACGCCGTGACGCGGTTGGTGCCCAGCGTCAGGTTGATGTTCTTCAGCGCGTGGTGTTCGCCATAATAGAAGTTGAGGTTGCGTACCGTGACTTTCGGCGGCGCTTCCGGAAGCGGAACCTGGGGAACGTGGCCCGCGGCAGTCGTGGAGACGGAAAGCTCGGTCATTTTGCGGTCCTTTCGGCACCAAGGATACGCGCGCCGATATTCAACGCGAGCACGGTGAATGTGATGAGCAGTGCGCCGCTCCACGCCAGCTCTTTCCAGTAAGCGTAGGGGCTCTGCACGAAATTGTTGATGGTCACCGGCAGGTTGGCCATCGTCTTGGTCAGATCCCAGCTGAAGAACTGGTTTGACAGCGCGGTGAACAGCAGCGGCGCGGTTTCGCCGGCGACGCGCGCGGTCGCCAGCAGCACGCCGGTGATCAAGCCGCTGCGTGCAGCCCGATAGGCGATCCGCTTGATCACCAGCGAACGCGGCAGGCCGAGCGCGGAGGCGGCCTCGCGCAGCGGATTGGGCACCAGCAGCAGCATGTCCTCGGTGGTGCGCAGCACGACCGGGATCACGATCACGGCGAGCGCGAGCGCGCCTGCGATCGCCGAGAAGCCGCGCATCGGCACCACCACCGCGCCATAGATGAACAGGCCGATGATAATCGAGGGTGCGCTGAGCAGGATGTCGTTGATGAAGCGGATCACCGAGGTGAGCTTGTCGTGTTTGCCGTACTCGGCGAGGTAGGTGCCGGCGAACATGCCGAGCGGCGCGCCGATGCCGACGCCGATCACCGTCATGATGACCGAACCGACGATGGCGTTGAGCAGGCCGCCATCGGTGGAGCCCGGCGGCGGCGTATTCTGGGTGAACAGTTGCACGCTGAGGCCGGCAATGCCGTTGTAGAGCAGCGTGATCAGGATCAGCGCCAGCCAGGTGACGCCGAACAGCGCGGCGCCGACACAGAGTGCGCGAATGACGATGTCGCTGCGGCGGCGGGATTTGTAGATCGGGTTCATGGCGTCACTTCCCCGCCTTCTGTTCAAGCCGCATCAGCATCAGCCGGGCGCCGGCGAGCACGAAGAAGGTCAGCACGAACAGCAGGAGGCCGAGCAGGATCAGGCCGGACTGGTGCAGGCCGTCGCTCTCGGCGAATTCGCTGGCGATCGCCGCCGAGATCGTGGTGCCGGGCGCGAAGATCGACGACGAGATGCGGAACGAGTTGCCGATGATGAAGGTCACCGCCATGGTCTCGCCGAGGGCGCGGCCGAGCGCCAGCATGATGCCGCCGATCACGCCGACGCGGGTGAGGGGATCACCACGCTGCGGACGACTTCCCAGGTGGTGCAGCCCATGCCGTAGGCGGCCTCCTTCAGCACGGGTGGCACGGTCTTGAACACGTCGACCGAGATCGCGGTGATGAAGGGCAGCACCATGATGGCGAGGATCAGCGCGGCGTTGAACAGGCTGAGATAGGACGGCGGGCCAGCGAACACCGCGCCCAGCACCGGAATGCCTTCAAAGATCCTGATCATGAAAGGCTGGAACGTGTTGGCCAGGAACGGCCCGAGCACGAAGAAGCCCCACATGCCGTAAATGATCGAGGGGATGCCGGCGAGCAGCTCGATGGCGATGCCGATCGGGCGGCGCAGCCATTGCGGGCACAGCTCGGTGAGGAATACGGCGATGCCGATGCCGACCGGAATGGCGATCAGCATGGCGATGACGGAGGTGATCAGCGTGCCGTAGATCGGGCCGAGCGCGCCGAGCACCGGCGGATCGGCCGAAGGCGCCCAGCGCTGCGTCCAGAGGAAGGCGAAGCCATATTCCTTCATCGCCGGCCAGGCGCCGACGATCAGCGACAGGATGATGCCGCCGAGGATCAGCAGAACCGAGATCGCCGAGATGCGGGTGATCCAGTAGAAGGTGAGATCACCCAGCTTGAAGGCGCTGAGGGCCTTGGCGCGATCGTAAGGTCCCGCGGCTTCCATCACATCGCTCTGAACAGCCATGTCTGCCACGCCAATCCCCTCGTTTTTATTTGAAACCTGCACAAACCGCCACGCCCCCGAAGCGATCTTCACTGACGCATGAAGCCGGGCGTCGTTCCGGTTGCGCCGGGGGCGCGAACCCGGGCCCCATCCGCGCGTCTTCGGCGGTGACGGAACCCGGGTCTTGGTCGCTCAACCTGCGCCGCCGATGAGGCGGCACAGGCCTAGTTCGAAGCGTCTGACTTAGCTCTTGATGTCCGACGACCAGGTCTTCTCGATCAGCTTGACGACCGAGTCGGGCATCGGGATGTAGTCGAGCTCTTCGGCCGCCTTGTCGCCCTTCTCGAAGGCGTACTTGAAGAACTTGAGCGCTTCCTGCGAGGCCGCCTTGTCGGTCGCGTCCTTGTGCATCAGGATGAAGGTCGCAGCGGTGATCGGCCAGGAGGCTTCACCCGGCTGGTCGGTCAGGATCACGTAGTAGCCGGGGGCCTTGGCCCAGTCGGCGTTCGACGCGGCGGCCTGGAAGGCGGCAACGGTCGGCTGCACGGTCTTGCCGGCCTTGTTGACCAATGCGGTGTAGGTCAGCTTGTTCTGCTTGGCATAAGCGTATTCGACATAGCCGATCGCGTTCTTGGTCTGGCTGATGTTGCCGGCAACGCCTTCGTTGCCCTTGGCGCCGACGCCGACCGGCCATTCGACCGCGGTGCCCGAACCGACCTTGGACTTCCAGTCGGCGTTCGACTTGGAGAGGTAGTCGGTGAAATTGAAGGTGGTGCCCGAGCCATCCGAACGGCGCACGACGGTGATGGCGTCGGCCGGCAGGGTCAGCTTCGGATTGAGCTTGGCGATCGCCGCGTCATTCCACTTGGTGATCTTGCCGAGATAGATGTCGCCGAGCACTTCGCCCGACAGCACGAGATCGCCCGGCTTGATGCCCTCGACGTTCACGACCGGAACGATCGCGCCCATCACCATCGGCCACTGGACGAGGCCGTCCTTCTCGAGCTGCTCGGCCTTGAGCGGCGCGTCGGTGGCGCCGAAGGTCACGGTCTTGGCCTGGATCTGCTTGATGCCGGCGCCGGAGCCGATCGACTGATAGTTCAGACCGTTGCCGGTCTCCTTCTTGTAGGCGTCAGCCCACTTCGAATAGATCGGGAACGGAAACGTTGCGCCCGCGCCGGTAATATCGGCAGCGAAGGCCGACGTCGAAGCGGCGATCATGCCGGCAGCGACGATTGCTTTAATGAAATTCATGGGGTGGTCTCCATCTCGTGAGCGAAGCGCCGAATGCGCCCGATCGCGCTCACGCCGGTCCATCTAGGAGCGGTCGGTGCTGCTTTTACGAAGGTTGGATGACAGTTGGATGACAGAGCTAAGCGGCTGAAAATGCTTAGCTTTGAGTCGAAAGCGAGGGCTTCGGCCGGGGAAAACAGGCGGTAAAAGTCGCGCCATTCCTCGGCACGCTCTCGATCAAGAGACGCCCGCGGTGACGGTTAAGAATATGTTTCACCAGCGATAATCCGAGGCCCGTTCCGCCCTGGTTGCGGCTGTCGCCGACATCCACCCGGTAGAACCGCTCGGTCAGCCGCGGCAGGTGCTCCGGGGCGATGCCGGGGCCGAAATCCCGTACCATGACACGGATTTCGGGGCTCCCCTCGCCCGATGCGCCCGGAACGGTCTGATTGAGCGACACTATGACGCGGCCGCCCGAGGCGCCGTATTTGAGGGCGTTCTCGATCAGGTTCTCGAACAGGCGGAGCAGTTCCTCGCGGTCGCCGGCGATCGTGACCGGGGCCTGCGGCAGGTCGACGTCGATCTCGACCTGGCGCTCGCTGGCCAGCGCCTCGAGCCCGTCCGCCACCTGGCGAATGATCGGCACGATGTCGATCGAGGCCTCGGGCCGCACATGGGCCGACAGCTCGACCCGCGACAGCGACAGCAGGTCGTCGATCAGCCGCGCCATGCGGGTGGCCTGGGTGTGCATGATGCCGAGGAAGCGCTCGCGCGCCCGCGCGTCCTCGCGCGCCGGCCCCTGCAGCGTGTCGATGAAGCCGGACAGCGCGGCCAGCGGCGTGCGCAGCTCATGGCTGGCGTTGGCGACGAAATCGGCGCGCATCTCCTCGACCCGGCGCAGCGGCGTCAGGTCGTGGAAGGTCATCAGCATGCACTTCTCGGTGCCGCCGAACTGGGTCGGCACCGGCACCGGCGTGATCACCAATTCCATCCAGCGATCGACCGGCACGTGGTCGGTGTAGGTGGCGCGGCGCGGCTCGGTGGTCGCAATCGCCTCGCGCAGCGCGGTGATGATTTCAGGCGAACGCAGGGCAAATTGCGCCAATTCGTTCTTGCGCAGCGCCGGCGCGAGCTGGGCCGCGGCGGCATTGAGATGGATGACGCGCCCGGCGCGATCGAGCAGCACGGCGGGATCCGGCATGCCGGCGACGACGGCGCTGACGGCCGCGGCCTCGACCGGATTGACGCCGCGGACATCCTCGCGCGAGGTCCCGGCATCATGCAGCCGCCATGGCACCAGCGCCGCGGCCGCGATGCAGACGAACACCGCGCAGGCGCGCACCAGCGACAATTCGCCGAGCGCGACCACCACGCTGAGCGCCAGCGCTGCGGCAAGCAGGATCAGCGCGGAATGGCGCAGGCGGTCGGGCCAGGGCGAGAAAATGGACTGCGGGGTATCGTCAATTGCCATCGCGGCGGCTTTCTTCCCGTCGGTTCGTGTCTCGCCCAGGCACGGTCATATCGACCATCCCTCGGGAGGCATCGGGCCGCGTCATCAGACCCCGGAATCACCGCGCTTGCGGACCAGAACCGCCTCATGGTGCGGCTCGGCGCGGGGACCCGAATCAGTCTGCGGCAGCCGTTTGAGTCGGGCGCCGACGATAACCTCCCGAAACGTCAGCAAGATTACAGATATGACGAATGGCGCAATATAGTAGAGCAGGCGGAACAGCAGCATGCCGCCGAGCAGGTCCTCGCGGTCCATCTGCCAGAGGCCGACCAGCATGGCGGCATCGAACACCCCGAGCCCCCCGGGGGAATGGCTGGCGAAGCCGAGCAGGGTCGCCGACACGAAGATGACCGCGACCACGACGAAGCCGAGATTGGGCTCGTCCGGCACCAGCACGTACATCGCCAGCGCGCAGAAGCCGAGGTCGACGATGCCGATCGCGATCTGCAGCAGCGTCAGCGGGCCGCCCGGCAGGGTCACCGTCCACGGCCCGCGGCCGACCACCCGCGGCTGGGTCCAGACCCAGACCACATAGGCGACCAGCGCGATGATGATGCCGAACGCCAGCGTGCGGTTGAGCCACGGCGGCAGCTGGTCGATGTTGGCGGCGGCTTCCGGGTGATAGGCGATGCCGAGCCCGAGCACCGCGGCATTGCCGAGCCAGAAGGTCAGGCCGGCGAGAAAGCAAATCTTGGCGACGTCGATCGCGTTCAATCCCCAGGCCGAATAGATCCGGTAGCGCACCGCGCCGCCGGTGAAGACGCTGGCGCCGACATTGTGGCCGATCGAATAGGAGGTGAATGCCGCGAGCGCATTGATGCGATAGGGCACGTGGGCATGGCCGATCGCGCGCACCGCGAACAGATCGTAGAAGGTCAGCGTGAAATAGCCGGCTGCGACGAATAGTCCCGCCAGCATGATCTGCCGCGGCTCGGTGCTCTTGATGGCCTCGAGCACCTCGTTGGTGTCGATGCCGCGCAGCATGTGGTAGAGGACGTAGCAGGCGATGCCGATGACGGCGATGCTGATGACAACACCCAGCCGATGCAGGAGTTGCTTCTGGCGTAGAAACGCCATCGCCCTGCGTATTGCTTCCAGCATCTAGACCTCGAATTGCGATCCCGCGACGACGGCTTCCAGGCGATCTCCGCCGGCGCTTCGCTGTGCCCTGCCCCGTGTAGCGCGTTTTAAGCCGCAGTGGAATTCGTCAAACGACAATAAAACGCGCATCTTCAAGATATTAGGGATGATTCATGACAGCGGGTGCACAAATATGCGCGTTTCTGGCCGTCTTCGACAAGGCTTGATATACGCGTGCGGCAGTTAGCCCGCCGAATGGTGCGCAAGACCATCCGGGAAACTACGGGAAGCTGATGCGCCGCGCGGCATCCAGTCAACAAAAATCGCCGCCGCAATGATCATTGCGACGGCAACGAGGCCAGTCCGCGGTTGGTTACGTCCGCGCGCTAGCCACCGCGGTGACGATGTCAGCGGCATCGGGGAAATGTCCCTTCACGCGCCTGGCGATCACTTTGCCGTCAAGCCTGACCTCGAAGACGCCGCCCTTGCCCGGCACCAGCTCCGCATCGAGGCCAAGGCGTTCGCGCAGCAGCGTGGCCGCCGCCCTGGCGCGTGTCTCGTAGCCGCAGGGACGGCAATAGGTGATCGAGAGGTCGGTCACGGCGTGTTCTCCCATCCGCTCATGCTGCAAGGTGTTGCGCGCTCGCAGCCTCGATGCCGGCGATCCAGCCGGCGACCGAGCGGCCGATCGCCTCCGGATGGTCTTCCTGCAGGTAATGCGCGCCCGCGCCGAGCTGGATGACCGCGCAATGCTTCAGCCGCGCCGCGAATTCCGCGGCGAAGGCCGGCGACACCAATGCTCCGGGCGACCCGGCAAACAGCAGCTTCGGATAGGTCGATGCCGCGAGCGCCGCGTGCGCTGCCGTGAGCGCCTGATCGACGTCGGCAGGCTCGCCTGCGATCGGCAGCTCACGCGGCAGCATCAAGGTCGGCTTGCGGCTCTCGCGCGTTACAAACGGCGCGCGGTAGGCTTCCATCTCCTCCTCGCTGAGCGTGCGCAGGATCGAGCCGGGCAGCACGCGTTCGACGAACGCGTTGTTGTCGAGGATCATCGCCTCGCCGACGCCCGCCGTGCGGAATTTCCGGAACGTCTCCCGCGCCGCCTCGTGCTGGTGGAAGTCGGACCAATCCCGCATCGGGCGGATGAACTCCATGAAGGCGAGCCCGCGCACGAGTTGCGGACGGCGCGCCGCAAGGTGGAATGCGAGCGCCGTGCCCCAATCCTGGGCGACGAGATACGCCGAGGTGATGCCGAGCTCGTCGATCAGCGCGTCGAGATAGTCCGCCTGGTCGAAGAAGCGGTAGGCGATGTCGGGCTTGCCGGACTGGCCGTAGCCGATCAGGTCGGGCGCGATGCAGTGCCCGACCGGCGCCACCAGCGGCATGATGTTGCGCCAGATGTAGGACGACGTCGGATTGCCGTGCAGGAACAGCACGTGCGGCGCGTCGCTGCGCCCAAGCTCGCGATAGGCCATCGTAGACCCGAGCACGGCGCGATGATGCAGGCTGATGTCGGCGGATGTCGTCATGGCAACTCCCTGAACACGGTTTGGAATGCGATCGTCTTGAAACGCTCGAGCGCAGCCGCGCTGCGTTCGACCTTCATGCGCAACATGGCGCCCTGCCAGGATGCGAGCAGGAAGTCGGCAAGCTCATCGGGATCGAAGTCGGACGCGATCTCGCGCTTGGCCTGGGCCTCGGCGATGCAGGCGGCGAACGGCGCGCGCCATTCCCGGAAGATCTCGTCGAGCTGCTCGCGCAGCATCTCGCTGGTGCCCGACGCTTCGAGGCTGAAATCGCCGATCAGGCAGCCGCGCGTGAAGCCGTCATGGGCGAGCTTGCCGGTGATCAGATCGAGATAGCGGCGGAGCCGTTCGCGCGGCGGCAGCGCGGTGTCGCCCAGCGCCTCCGCGACGAGGCCGCGCACATAGGTGAAGTAGCGGTCCAGCACCTCGGAGGCGAACAGCTCCTTGGAGCGGAAATGGTTGGTGAACGAGCCCTGCGGCGCGCCGGCAGCCGTGGTGACGTCGCGCACGCTGGTGCCGTGATAGCCGGTCCGGAACATTTCCTTCAGGCCGGCGTCGAGGATGGCATCGCGGAGAGAGGGTTTTGGCATGGACATGATTTAATACGCACGTACGTATTATTGTCAAGCCCTATAATGCATGCGGCGCGCACCGCGCGTGGCGGCGTCGCTCACCTCCTATGGATCAAGGGTTTAGGGATCAGCTCGCGGGCTTGCTGCGCGAGACCACCCAGTCGCGCAACCAGGAGCCGATCGCGCAGCCCACCAGATAGAGCGCGAACATCATCAGGAAGAGATCGAGCCAATAGCCGAAGCGGCCGGGCACGACCCGCGCGAATGATGCCGCCACCAGCGCGGCGGCGAGCAGCGCGAGCCAGATCATCCAGGCCCGTGAGACGGCCTGCGCCCGGTGCACCACCGCGATCCAGCCCATGCCGAAGCCGAGCAGCGCGGCGCCGAGCAGCCAACCCCAGACGAATGTCGCGAGCACGGTCATCGCTACTTCACCACGAATTCGATGCGGCGGTTCTGCGCCTTGCCATCTTCGTTCTCGTTGCCGGCGAGCGGCTGCGTGCTGCCATAGCCGATCGGCGTGAAACGGTTGGCAGGCAGTCCGGCGCGCACCAGGTAATCCACCACGGCCTGCGCGCGGCGCTCCGACAGCGCCTGGTTGGCCGCCTCCTCGCCATCGCTGTCGGTGTGGCCGGCGACCTCGATCGTCGCATTGGGACAGCGCATCGCGGTCTCGATCAGGCGGTCGAGCAGGCCGGCGGAGTCAGGAACGATATCGGCCTTGCCCGACTCGAAGCGGATCTTGCCCTTCGAGAGGATCTCGGAAAACAGCTGCTGGCACACCGTGGGATCGACCGGCGCCGCCGCAGGCTTCACCGTGACCTCAGCCTTGTACTGCCAGCCCTGCGGAAAGTCCTTGCCGAGCCCGTCGCGGATCTGGCCGGCCGCGGCATCGTAGAGCGCATCGCCCGACAGCTTCACCTCGCGATCCGACACCACGAGCGTGCCGGTCGACAGCCGCGACAGCGCACCGAGCGCGGGCACCACCGCCGCCGCAAACCCAGAGGGCGCGCCGATACTGGCCTTGAGATTGTCGACCACCTTCTCGCTGAAGAACTTGCGGCCGGCGGCGGCGACCAGCGCGGCATGCACGTTGTTGTCGGGCACGTAGCCGGTCAGCGTCAGCGTCACCGCGACCGGGTCCTTGTAGGCCTGAAACACGTAAGGCGGCGCCTTGATGTCGTTGGCGGCGATCGAATAGCCCTCCGGCAGGTTCTTCAGCGCCGCCGCGACCGCTTCGCGCCCGCCGAGCTCGCGCGCCATGCCGTCGAGCGCAACCTTGTTGTCGGTCAGCGTGATCTTGCCTTCCTTCAGCTTGCCGATCTGGTCGAGCAGCAACAGCGCCGCCGGATCGAATCGCTGTGGCGCGCCGCGGGCGAGCGCCATCTGATCGACCACCTCGACACCGCCGAGGCTGGCCTTCGCGGCCTCGGTCAGCTTGCTCTTGCTCGACGGCAGCGGCGCGTTGCCGCCAAGCGTGACGCGCACCACGTCGCGCTCCGCCGACCACACATAGGGCTTGGCCTCGGGAACAAGGCGGGTCTCGTCGTTGACCAGCCGCACACCCGGCACCGCTTCGACCGACGCCACCGCGCTGAGGCGGCCGTCCTCGGAGAAGGCATTGGCGGAAAACGTCACGTCGCGGCCGTCGACGCTGATGCGGCGCTTGTCGAGCACGGTGTCCTTCAGTGCGGCATTGGAGCGCGCAGCGAGGTCCGCCTCGACCGTCGCCGTTGAGGTCCAGGCCGCGATACCCCACAGGACGACCAGTGGAATCACCCCCGGCCACCACTTGCTACTCCACTTGAAAAGTCCGTGCATTCAGCGTCCTGCGGGTCGGGAACCAGAGAGAAAACAAACCCTTGGCTGACTGTCAAACCCCAAATCGACTGCCATGGCGAGGCGCCATGTCGGACCGGGATAACAGTTTCTTCAGTGGTCTTTCGCTAAGTTTGCGGCGGAATGCAAATCGGCCGGCCCGTGCCCTCATGAAACAACTCCGCAACACCGTGATCCGTGCCGGGATGGAGGCGTTGTATTTTTCGGGTGCGCACATCCTGCTGCGGCCGATTTTCGCCGGCGTCGGCGCCATCTTCATGCTGCATCACGTCCGCCCGCGGCGCGCCGACGCGTTCCAGCCCAACCATCATCTCGAGGTCACGCCGGACTTTCTGCGCGCGATGCTGACGCATCTGCGCGCGCTCGACGTCGAAATCATCAGCATGGACGAGGCGCATCGCCGCCTCACCGAACGGAATTTCGCGCGGCGCTTCGCCTGCTTCACCTGCGACGACGGCTATCGCGACAACCGCGATTTCGCGCTGCCGGTCATGCGCGAGTTCAACGCGCCGTTCACCGTCTTTGTCCCGAGCGACTTCGCCGAGGGCTGCGGCAAATTGTGGTGGATCGCGCTGGAGCGGGTGATCGCGGCCGCGACCGCGATCGAGGTGCCGATCGACGGCACCATGACGCGGATCGATACCGCGACGCCGCAGGCCAAGCGCACGGCGTTCGGCCGCATGCACGACTGGCTGCGTTCGCTGCCGCGCGAGCAGGAGATGCAGGCCGCAATCTCCGAGCTGTGCATCCGCCACGGCGTCGACGAGGCCAGCATCGCGCGCGAGCTCTGCATGTCCTGGGACGAATTGCGCGGCTTTGCCGACGATCCGCTGGTCACGATCGGCGCCCACACCATCACCCATTGCAATCTCGCCAAGCAGAGCGAGACCATCGCGTCGTTCGAGCTCGCCACCAGCCGGGCGCGGATCGAGGACGCGCTGCAGCGGCAAGTCGCGCATCTCGCCTATCCCTATGGCGACCGGATCGCCGCCGGGCAGCGCGAATTCGCCCTCGCGAGGTCAATCGGCTTCCGGACCGCGGTGACGACACGGCCGGGCATGCTGTTTCCCGAAAGCGCCGATCACCTGACCGCGTTGCAACGGGTCTCGCTGAACGGCAATTACCAGGACGCGCGGCTCTTGCCGGTGCTGACCTCCGGCGCTGCCACCGCGGTGTGGAACGGCTTTCGCCGGATTGATGCGGCGTGAGCCTGCATACGTAGCCCGGATGGAGCGAAGCGCAATCCGGGACGGCCGCCACCACGAATAGAGCTGCCCCGGATTTCGCTTCGCTGCATCCAGACCCTCTCCTTCCTTGACTCGATCCGCGGCCGCGATCAGAACCACTGACAACGCAATGGAGGAGCGCATGTTCAAGGATCTGTTTTCACTGAAGGGCCGCGTCGCATTGGTGACCGGGGGATCGCGCGGCATCGGCAAGATGATCGCGGCGGGATTCCTGGCGCAGGGTGCCGCCAAGGTCTACATCACCGCGCGCAAGGCAGGTCCCTGCGAGGCCACCGCCCAGGAACTGTCAGCCGCCTATGATGGCGAATGCATCGCGCTGCCGATCGACATCTCGACCGTCGAGGGCTGCGACAAGCTCGCCGGCGAGATCATCAAGCGCGAGCCGAAGCTCGACATCCTGGTCAACAATGCCGGCGCGGCATGGGGCGCGGATTTCGACGAATTCCCGGAGAGCGGCTGGGACAAGGTGATGAACCTCAACGTCAAGTCGATCTTCTTCCTGACCAAGGCGCTGGCCAAGCCGCTGCGTGCGGCGGCGAGCCATGACAAGCCCGGCAAGGTGATCAACATCGCCTCGATCGACGGCATCTTCGTCAACCCGATGGAGACCTATTCCTATGCCGCCAGCAAGGCCGCGGTGATCCACCTGACGCGCCGGATGGCGACGCGACTGATCAAGGACAACATCAACGTCACCGCGATCGCGCCGGGCGCCTTCAAGTCGGACATGAACCGCGCCGCGCGCGACCACGCCGATGAGGTCGCACAGCGCGTCCCGTCTCGGCGGGTCGGCAGCGACGAGGATATGGCGGGCACCGCGATCTATCTCGCCTCGCGCGCCGGCGATTATGTGGTGGGCAACACCATCGCGGTCGACGGCGGCGTGGTCTACGCGACCGCGGGGCTGGAGATCGCGGGGTAGCAACCGCGGCTCTCACAACCATCAGGCATTCCCGCGCCGATCAGCGGGACGGTGATAAAGGGCGCCTCGCTGGCAGCGTGGCGCCCTTCTTTGATCATGCAGGCAATGGACGCGCCGAGAGGCGGAGCCGAATTAGCCGCCGTGCTCAGCTCCGGCCACAGGTTGTGGCACCTCTGGCATTTGTCATTCAAATGCATTACATTGATAGCAAACAAGGAGGGGCGCTATGGCGTCGAATGCCCTTATCCAAACCCGCATTGATGCGGACGTAAAGGAAAAGGCCACTGCGGTTCTAGAGAACATGGGCCTCACGGTATCCGACGCCGTGCGGATCCTGCTGACGCGCACGGCCAATGAAGGCATGCTTCCCCTGGAGCTCGTAAGCAGCAGCCAAGCCTACGACGGCTGGTTTCGCGAGAAGGTGCGCCAGGCCCTGGCGGATACCCGGCCCAGCCTCGATGATTCCGAAGTCGAAGCGCATTTCAAGCAACGCCGTGCCGCCGCGCTTCGAAAAGCGGCGGAGCGCAAGCGGTGAAACTCGTCTGGTCGCGCTTCGCGTTGTCCGATCGCGACGACATTTTCAGTTACATCGAAGCCGAGAACCCACTTGCTGCGGTTCATGTTGACGAGCGGATTGCCGATGCCGCGCGGCGCCTGCTCGACTTTCCTGACAGTGGTCGGCCCGGACGCGTCGCAGGCACGCGCGAGCTGGTCATCCCGCGCACACCTTATGTCGCGGCGTACCTTGTCGACGGTGAGACTGTTCGCATTTTGCGCGTGCTTCACGGCGCGCAGATGTGGCCCGACGAACTTGCAAATGACGATTGAGGCCGGCTTCATGCCGGCATCTGGCCAAAAAAGAAAAGGGGCGAGCCAGGACCTTCTCGGCTCACCCCTTTCCGGCCCCTCCGGCAGGAGAGGAACGATCAGGTCATGATACGATTTCGCATCATGACCTGATTTATTCTTTGAGCATGATCTCTTCGGAAAACCGCTTCACACTTTTCCGGATCATGCTCGAGCGGATCAGCTCTCGATCCTCACATATTCGAAGTCGCCCGGCTTGTTGTCGATGCCGACCTTCGGCGCCGAGATCCAGGAGGCGAACTCGCCGGGCTCGGTCACCGGCTTCATCAGCGAGGCGATGAAGTCGCCGTCGGCGGTCGACGGCAGCCAGTCGTTCTTGCGGCTCGCCCAGGTGGCGTCGTCGATCAGCAGGCCATCGGGCGTCGCATGGACGTCCTTGAACTCGCCGATCTGGCGGTGGAAGGCGGTGTTCGGCACCGTCAGCTTGTAATCGATGCCCGCGGTCGAGATCACCTTGTTCCAGCGCAGCATGCCCTTGACGCAATCCTGCGTGTAGTCGTCGCGCAGCCGCATGTTGAGCGCGGTCAGCGCCGGCTCGTCGACCATCTTGATCTGGCCGTCCACCATCTTCATGACCGGATAGGTCGAGCTCTTCAGCTGATGGTCGTCCTCGATCGTGGTTTCCTTGTAACGGCCCTTGATGCCGGCATTGAAGGCGTTCGCGGCGTTGGTCGAGACTTCGGAGCCGAACAAATCGAGCGACAGCGAATAGTGCAGGTTCAGCTTCTTCTGGATGGTCGGCAGGTCGATGACGCCGAGCGCGCGGATCCTGGCGATGTCGTTCGGATCGGTGATGCCGGCTTCCTTCATCGCATCGCAGGTGCGCTGCACGACGCGGGTGATGCCGGTCTCGCCGACGAACATGTGGTGGGCTTCCTCGGTCAGCATGAAGCGGCAGGTGCGCGACAGCGGATCGAAGCCCGACTGCGCCAGCGAGTGGAGCTGCATCTTGCCGTCGCGGTCGGTGAAGTAGGTGAACATGAAGAACGACAGCCAGTCCGGCGTCGCCTCGTTGAAGGCCCCGAGCATGCGCGGCGAATCCGCGTCGCCCGAGCGGCGGCGCAACAAATCATCCGCCTCCTCGCGGCCGTCGCGGCCGAAATATTTCTGCAGCAGGTAGACCATCGCCCAGAGATGGCGGCCTTCCTCGACATTGACCTGGAACAAATTGCGCATGTCGTAGAGCGACGGCGCGGTCTTGCCGAGATGGCGCTGCTGCTCGACGGAGGCCGGCTCGGTGTCGCCCTGGATCACGATCAGGCGGCGCAGCATCGCGCGATGCTCACCGGGGACTTCCTGCCAGGCCGGCTTGCCAAAGTCTTCGCCGAACGGAATGACACGGTTCTCTTCCTGCGGGGCAAGCAAGATGCCCCAGCGATATTCGGGCATCCGCACGTAGTCGAACTTGGCCCAGCCGCGCGGATCGACCGAATAGGCGGTGCGCAGATAGACCAGCGACTCCTGGAAGCCGTCCGGCCCCATGTCCTTCCACCAGTCCATGTAGCCGGGATGCCATCCCTCCAGCGCCTTCAGCACCTGGCGGTCCTCGGCGAGATTCACATTGTTCGGAATCTTGGTCGAGTAATCGACGTTCATGATGTTCATGTTCATGGCGTGCTCCTTGATATCGTTTCGGTGCGTATCGCGTCTTGCTCAACCGTCATCCTGAGGAGTGCGTAGCGCGTCTCGAAGGATGCTTGTCTGGCATTCTTGCCTCCAATCATCCTTCGAGCTCGCAAGCGCTCGCACCTCAGGATGACGGCGGTGTTCGCCTCTACACTCGCGTCATGTCGAATTGCGCCTTCTGGCCGGTGCCATAGCGGCGCAGCGCGCCGTCCTCACCGACCGCGTTCGGCCGCTGGAAGATCCAGTTCTGCCACGCGGTGAGGCGCGAGAAGATCTTCGATTCCATGGTCTCCGGACCGACGAAGCGCAGATTGGCTTCCATGCCGGTGAGGCCGTCGGGCGAGAACGAGGTGCGCTCCTCGAAGAACACGCGGACCTCGTCGTCCCAGTCGATGTCGTCGAGCGCGAAGGTGACGAGACCGAGCTCCTCCGCCTCCTCGGCGTCGAGCGCCTTGCCGATCGCACCCTGCGCCCGCTCCAGATCCGACGGATCGGCCTGGAAGCGCGATTGCAGCCGGGTCAGGCCGTGGCTCATCGGATAGGGCCCGAAATTCATCGCGGTCAGCTCGATCGCCGGCGGCGGGCGGTTGTCGCCCTGCTTCTGGCCGATCAGCATGTAGGAGCGGTCGGCGGCGAACACGAGCTCGGCCAAGGTGCCAACGAAGCAGGAGCCGGGCTCGACCAGCGTCACCAGCGTGCGCGAGGTCACGTCGATGCGCTTGAGCACGCGCTTCCAGTAATGCCTGATTTCGTTGACCAGCCAGTGCGCCTTGTTGGCCTCGAGGAACGCGTCATAGGACACGACATTGGCGCGCTCGCCGTGGCTCTTGAACACCAGCATCGCGATCTCGAGCTCGTTGATGCGCAGATGCAGGATCGCATCGTCGAGCTCGCGGGCGACCTGCAGCGGCCAGAACGAGGCGCCCTGCCCGATCATGCCGTCGATGTCGGCGGGTGCAGCGGCTTCCGGCGCCTTGATCGAGATGGTGGCGATGCGCGCAGCGCGATCGATATCGACGCTGACGAAGCCGTAGCGGATCGCGCTGTCGTCGATCGTTCGCGTCAGCGGCGTCAGCGTCAGACCCTTGCCCGCGCCATTGCGCTTCGACTTCGCGGCGAATTCCTTGACGCGCTCGGCAAGCTTGCCCTCGAGCTTGGAGTTCGGCGCGATCTCGTCGACCAGCCGCCATTGCACCGCGCGCTTGCCCTTGATGCCTTCCTCGATGGTGCAGAAGAAATCGGCGTGGTCGCGGCGCACCTTGCGCTTGTCGACGACGCGGGTGAGGCCGCCGGTGCCCGGCAGCACCGCGAGCAGCGGCACTTCCGGCAGCGCGACCGCGGCGGCGCCGTCATCCGCCATCATGATGTGGTCGGTCGCGAGCGCGAGCTCATAGCCGCCGCCGGCCGCGGTGCCGTTGACGACGGTGATGAAGCTCTGGCCGGAATTCTCGCTGGAATCTTCCAGGCCGTTGCGGGTCTCGTTGGTGAACTTGCAGAAGTTGACCTTGTGGGCGTGGGTCGAACCCGCCAGCATGCGGATGTTGGCGCCGGCGCAGAACACGCGGTTCTTGCCCGAGCGCATCACCACCACCTTCACCTCGGGATGCTCGAAGCGCAGCCGCTGCACGGCGTCCGCCAGCTCGATGTCGACGCCGAGGTCGTAGGAATTGAGCTTGAGCTGATAGCCCTCGAACAGGCCGGCGTTCTCGTCGACGTCCATGGTCAGCGTTGCGACGTCGCCGGCGACGTCGAGCTTCCAGTGCCGGTAGCGCGACGGCTCGGTCTGGAAATCGATGTACTTCGCCCCGTTTGCAAGGACGCGATCGTCACCAGCCATGGGCTACCCTTACCTGTTGTTCGTTTGAAGGTTCGTCTTTGTCTTCATGCACAATAGTGCATGTTTTCGATCTAGTCCAGTTCAAAACGCAGAAACATGCACTTTGTTTCATGTCTGGGAAAATCGCTCGCTCGGCCAATGGCCTGGCACCAGCGATGCCTCAAGGCAGGTGCACACTGCTCCATCCCCGTCATTGCGAGGAGCGACAGCGACGAAGCAATCCATGCCTCCGCGCGTGTTGCGCGATGGATTGCTTCGCTTCGCTCGCAATAACGAGTTGCGATCATTCGCCACCTCTCAGGCCGCCAATGCCGGGTCGTCGCGTAAAGCTGCCTTGGCGAATTCGGTGACCGCGTCCAGCGTCACCGCTGATGCCTCGCGGTGCGGCGAGTGGCCGGCGCCGGCGATGGCGGCGACATCGACCGGGCAGTGGCACTCCTCCTGGGCGATCTCGACCTGGCGCATCGTGCCGTATTGATCGTCCGCCCCCTGCACGATCAGCACGGGCACGCGGATGTAGGCGAGATAATCGGAGATATCCCAGTCGCGGAATGCCGGATCGAGCCAGGCGCCGTTCCAGCCATGGAAGGCGTTGTCGACATCCTTGTGCCAGCGCGCGAGCTTCTCTCTCAGATTGGTGGTCTCGTATGCCGTCTTGATCTCGGCGATCGATCGCACCGAGATGTCCTCGACGATGAAGTGCGGCGCGAGCAACGCAAGGCCGTGCAGGCGATGATCCTGATGCGCGCCGGCATATATCGCCGCGATGGAGGCGCCGTCGGAATGGCCGAGCAGCAGGCCGCGGCGGAAGCCGATCCGATCGAGCAGCTGCGGCAGCACGTCGAGCGCCTCGCGGTGCATGTAGTCGACCGGACGCGGCAGTTTTGCCGGCGACGAGGCGCCATAACCGGCGCGCGAATAGGCGAACACGCCGGCGCCGGTCACAGCCTGCAGCTTGTCGGGGAAGTCACCCCACAGCCCGACACAGCCGAGGCCTTCATGCAGCATCACGATGGTCGGGGCGGACTCGGGTGACGGGCCGATCATGCGGTATTCGAGCTCGGCGCCGTCGATGCTGAGGAAGCCGGTGGGATTTAGGTCTTGCATGATGGCGCCTCCTCATCGTCGTCCCGGCCTAGTGCGCAATTGCGCACGGGAGCCGGGACCCATACGCCGCGGCCGTTATTTTGAGAGATGCTGTTCGACGGCTTTCGCGCGACAACTAAAGCCTGTGGTTATGGGTCCCGGCTTTCGCCGGGACGACTCGTGGAGAGCTAGTGCTCGTGTTCGCGCAACTTGAACCGCTGGATCTTGCCGGTCGCCGTCTTCGGCAGATTGTCGACCACATCGATCCAGCGCGGATATTTCCACGGGCCGATCTTCTGCTTGACGTGCTCCTTCAGCGCCTCGTGCAAGCCTTCGGCCGAGCTCTCGGGCCGCAGCACCACATAGGCCTTCGGCTTCAACAGCCCTTCCGGATCGGCTTCCGGCACGACGGCCGCTTCCAGCACCGCGGGATGGGTGATCAGCGCGCTCTCCACCTCGAACGGCGAGACCCAGATGCCGGAGACCTTGAACATGTCGTCGGCGCGGCCGCAGAAGGTGTAACGGCCATCGGCATCGCGCGTGTACTTGTCACCGGTGCGGGTCCAGGCGCCCTCGAAGGTGGCGCGGCTCTTGGCGCGTTGATTCCAGTAGCTCTCGCCGGCCGAGGGCGCATCGACCAGCAGCTCGCCGACCTCTCCATCAGCGACGTCGGCACCAGCCTCGTTGACCAGCCGCACCTTGTAGCCGGGCACCGGACGGCCGGACGAGCCGTATTTGATGTCGCCAGGCGCATTCGACAGGAAGATGTGCAGCAGCTCGGTCGAGCCGACGCCATCGAGAATGTCGACGCCGAACCGCGCGCGCCAGGCATTGCCGACCGATTCCGGCAGCGCTTCGCCGGCCGAGGTGCAGACCCGCAGGCGATTGCCGCCGGACTGCGCCTTGGTCGCCTCGTCGTTCAGCATCGCCGCGAACAGGGTCGGCACGCCGAAGAAGATGCTGGGGTGATATTTGTTCATCAGCGCGAACATCACCGCCGGCGTCGGCCGCTCCGAATTCAGCACCGTGGAGGCACCGACCGACATCGGGAACGTCAGCGCATTGCCGAGCCCATAGGCGAAGAACAGTTTTGCCGCCGACAGGCCGACATCGTTCTCGCGGATGCCTAGCACCTGTTTCGCATAGGTCTCCGCGGTCGCGGCGAGATTGGAATGCAGATGGCGCACGCCCTTCGGCATGCCGGTCGAGCCCGACGAATAGAGCCAGAACGCCGGCTCGTCGGCATGGGTCGGCGCGGTCGCGAACACGTCGCTCTCGCGCGCGATCTCGTCCGATAGTTTCTTGTCGCCATGCGCGTCCTTGCCGGAGACCACGACGTGTTCGAGATCGGGCATGCGCGTGATGACGTCCTTCACGACCGGCAGCAACGCCTCGGAGATGAACAGCACGCGCGCGCGGCAATCACCGAGGATGTAGGCGTATTGCTCCGCGGTCAGCAGCGTGTTGAGCGGCACCGGCACCACGCCGGCACGGATCGCGCCGAGGAACACGATCGGGAAATCGACCGTGTCCAGCATGATCATGGCGACCCGCTCCTCGCGGCGGACGCCGAGCCGGCGCAGCATGTTGCCGACCCGCCGGGTCTGTTGCTGCAACTGGCCGTAGGTGATCTGCGACACCGTGTCGTCGAACACGACCTTGTCGCCGCGGCCCTCATCGACGTTGCGGTCGAGCAGCCAGGAGACTGCGTTATAAGTCATGCCCCGCTCCCCGGACCTTGCTTGGGACCCAGACGCGCCACGCTTCCCTCTCCTGTGAATTTAAGAATTATAATTCATACAAAGCCACCAGCTTGGCTTGCTGTCAATCCTTATCGGCACTATGTTTCCTAAACCATTGGGCCTGATTCAGTCAGGACCGCGCGTCGCACAGGGATCATGACCGCAGCCAACGATCCGGAAACCGACTTCCTCGAACAGCTCGGCCAGCGTGTGCGCACGATGCGCGCCCTGCGCGGCATGTCGCGCAAGGTGCTCGCAAAGGTCTCCGGCATTTCCGAACGCTACATCGCCCAGCTCGAAAGCGGCAAAGGCAATGTCTCGATCGTGCTGCTGCGCCGTGTCGCAGGCGCGATGGGCGCGCATCTCGAGGACCTGATCCCCTCCAGCGAGCCGGTGCCGGACTGGGCCGTGATCCGCGATCTCTTGCGCAAGGCCTCGCCGGGCCAGATTGCGCAGGCCAAGGACATGCTGGCCGGCAGCAGCCCGCTGGCGCCGCGCCGCGCCTCGTTCTCCGGCATCGCGCTGATCGGCCTGCGCGGAGCCGGCAAGACTACGCTCGGGCGGATGCTGGCGAAGAAGATCGGCTGGACCTTCGTCGAACTCAACAAGGAGATCGAGGCGCAGAACGGCCTGTCGGTTGCCGAGATCATCGCGCTCTACGGCCAGGAAGGCTTTCGCCGCATGGAGCAGGCTGCACTGACGCAGCTCTTGGCGCGCAAGGAATTGATGGTGATGGCGACCGGCGGCGGCATCGTCTCCGAGGCGCTGACCTTCGACCTGATCCTGTCGTCGTTCTACACGATCTGGCTGAAGGCCGAGCCGGAAGAGCACATGGCCCGCGTCCGCCGCCAGGGCGATCTGCGCCCGATGGCCGACGACCGCTCGGCGATGGCGGAGTTGCGCAACATCCTGGTCAGCCGCGAGCCGCTCTACGCCCGCGCCTCGGCGGTGGTCGACACCGCCGGGCTCTCGGTCGATGCCGCCGCGGCGCGGCTGATCGATTCCGTGCGGCCGGTGCTGCAGAACGAAGCGCGATCGTTCGGGCTGCGCAGCGTGGCGCTTTAGCTTTCAATCCTAACCCCGTCATTGCGAGCGAAGCGAAGCAATCCATCCTTCCGCGTGTGCGGATGCATGGATTGCTTCGTCGCTGTCGCTCCTCGCAATGACGAAATCCGTGACGGCATTGGGGGCCTTCACAGCAGCCGGCTCTTCACATCCTCGGCCCCCTCCCGCAGCAGCGGCAGGAAGCGATCGATCAATTCCTTGGCCGGCACGCGGTCGACATGCGCGCCCATGTTGATGGCGGCGACGATGGTGCCGTCGTAGCGGCGCACCGGCACCGAGATCGAACGGAAATGCGGTTCGGCCTCGCGGTCGACCAGCGAATAGCCCTGCGCGCGATCGGCGATAATCGTCGCGAGCAGCTTCTTAGGATCAGTGACGGTCTGCGGCGTCACGGCTTCACGGCGCATCGCCTTCAGCCGCACCGCAAGCTCAGGATCATCGAGCCGGCCGAGCATCGCGCGGCCAACCGAAGTGCAGAACGCCGGCAGCCGGTAGCCGATATCGAGACCGGCGGAGAACACCCGGGTCGGGCTCGAGCGCGCCACGAACACGACGTCGTCGCCGTCGAGCAGCGCAAGCGAGGCGATCTCCTGGGCTGCAGTGGCGATGCGGTCGAGCACCGGCTGCAGCACCGTCACCACCTGGTTGGATTGCAGGAACGAGCCGGCGAGCGTCAGCACATGCGGCGTCAGCGTGAACAGCTTGCCGTCGGTCGCGACGAAGCCGCCGTGCGCGAGCGTGAACAGGATGCGGCGCGCGGTGGCGCGCGGCAGATCGGCGGCGCGCGCCAGGTCGCTCAGCGTCGCTGGACCAGTGACGGTGCCGAACACCTGCAGCAGGCGCAGGCCGCGATCGAGCGCCTCGACGAAGTCGGTGGCGCGCTCGTCCTGGTCGGTCCGTTTCAGCTTGGGCATGGGTCGGCTTTGAACGGTTCAAAAATTGCGCTTGCTGTCCAAACCAGACATGGCATAATTCGCACATTCGTTCAATAGGCGAACAAATCCAAATCCGGGAGACGCCGCCATGATGAGCCAGGAAGCGAACGATCTGATCACCCGCACCGGCCGCAAGGACCCATGTGGGAAGCTGATGCGGAGCTACTGGCAGCCGGCGGCGCTGGTCGACGAGCTGGAAGGACCGCGCCCGGTGCGGCCGGTTCGCCTGCTCGGAGAGAACCTGGTACTGTTCCGCGGCGAGGACGGCAGCTACGGCCTGATCGACCGGCATTGCGCGCATCGCGGCGCCGACCTCGCGTTTGGGCGCCTGGAGAATGGCGGCTTGCGCTGCGCCTTCCATGGCTGGCTGTTCGACACGTCAGGCCAGTGCATCGAGACGCCGGCGGAGCCGGCCGGCTCGCAACTCTGCAAGGGCATCCAGCAGCGCTCCTATCCCGTGGTCGAGAAGAGCGGCATCCTGTGGGCCTATCTCGGCGAAGGCGCCCCGCCGGCGTTTCCGGAGCTCGACTGCTTCGTCGCGCCCGGCAGCCATACGTTCGCATTCAAGGGCCACATGAACTGCAACTGGCTGCAGGCGCTCGAAGTCGGCATCGATCCGGCGCACGCCTCCTTCCTCCATCGCTTCTTCGAGGACGAGGACACATCAGCTGCCTACGGCAAGCAATTCCGCGGCGCCTCCGCGGGCAGCGACATGCCGATGACGAAAATCCTGCGCGAATATGACCGGCCGATCATCAATGTCGAGCACACCGAATACGGCCTGCGCCTGATCGCGCTGCGCCAGCTCGATGACACCAGCACCCATGTGCGGGTGACAAATCAGCTGTTCCCGCACGGCTTCGTGATTCCGATGTCGACCGAGATGACGATCACGCAGTGGCATGTGCCGGTCGATGACGAGAACTGCTACTGGTACGCGATCTTCACCAGCTACGCGGCGCCGGTCGACAAGCAGAAGATGCGCGACCAGCGGCTCGAGCTCTATACGCTGCCCGACTACAAGTCGCGCAAGAATCGCAGCAACGATTACGGCTTCGATCCGCACGAGCAGGCGACCGAGACCTATACCGGCATGGGCACCGACATCAACGTCCACGACCAGTGGGCGGTGGAATCGATGGGCGCGATCCAGGACCGCACCAACGAGCATCTCGGCCAGAGCGACAAGGCGATCGTGCAGTATCGTCGCCTGCTGCGGCAGGAGATCGAGAAGGTCGGCGGCGGCGAAAAGCCGATGCTGTTCCTCGACGAGGCCTCCGCGCGCAGCATCCAGGGCCCCGCGACGATGGACGGCATCGGGCCGACGATGGGCTGGGAGCTCTATTGGATGGAGGTCGACGTCAAGCGCCGCCGCGGCGCGCCGTGGGCCGCGCCCGTGCCGCGCGAGATCGCGGGGAAGGTGCAGCATCTGACGGCGGCGGAGTGATGGCCGCTTTCGCGCAGCGTCGTATCCTTTACCTCGCCCCGCTTGCGGGGAGAGGTCGGATCGCATCGCAAGATGCGATCCGGGTGAGGGGGTACAGGTCTATCGAGAAAC
>NZ_LFLZ01000048.1 GCF_001189845.1 Bradyrhizobium tropiciagri | reverse complement strand
CGCCGCCGACGCCGCCGAAAGCGCCGCCGCCGCTGCGCGCGCCCGAGCGCGCCGTGGCGCCACCGCCACCGCCCCCGCCTGCTCCACCGCCGGTCGCGACCCAGGCGCCGCCGGCCGCGCCGCCCGCATCGAACGCCGATGCCAATCTCGCCGAGATGGCGCAGCGGCTCGAGGCGGCACTGCGCCGCCCGACCGGCGCCGGCGAGACCGTCGCACCGCCGGTTGCGCCCGAGGCGCCTCCGGTCCGCGCGCCGCGCAGCGAACCATCAGCCCCGCCCGCCGGCGGACAGAAGAGCGGGTTCGAGAACCTCGAGGACGAGATGGCTTCGCTACTCGGCCGACCGAAGAATCCTTCGTGAGATCAGGGGCAGTCCCGCGTAGAGTTTTTTTCATCGCTGTCCTGATCGCCGCCGGATCCTTCGCCGATCCGGCGATGGCGCAGGATATCAGCATCAATCTCGGCGGCGGCAATGGCGGCGTGACCGAGCGCGCGATCCAGCTGATCGCGCTGCTCACGGTGCTGTCGATCGCGCCGTCGATCCTGGTCATGATGACCTCGTTCACGCGCATCGTGGTCGTGCTCTCGCTGCTGCGCACCGCGCTCGGCACCGCGACCGCGCCGCCGAATTCGGTGATGATCGCGCTGGCGATGTTCCTCACCGCCTTCGTGATGGGGCCGGTGCTGCAGAAATCCTATGATGACGGCATCAAGCCGCTGGTCGCCAACCAGATCGGCGTCGAGGAAGCGCTGCAGCGCGCCTCGGTCCCGCTGCGCGGCTTCATGCAGAAGAACGTCCGCGAGAAGGACCTGAAGCTGTTCATGGACCTCTCCGGCGAGCCGCCGCCGGCGACGCCGGAGGAGGTGTCGCTGCGCATCCTGGTGCCGGCCTTCATGATCTCCGAATTGAAGCGCGCCTTCGAGATCGGCTTCCTGCTGTTCCTGCCGTTCCTGATCATCGACCTCGTGGTCGCCTCGGTGCTGATGTCGATGGGCATGATGATGCTGCCGCCGGTGGTGGTCTCGCTGCCGTTCAAGCTGATCTTCTTCGTCCTGGTCGACGGTTGGGCGCTGGTCGCCGGCAGCCTGGTGCAGAGTTACGGGGGGTAGCCCCGCGAAACATTCATGGCCGCATCGCTGGATCGGCCGGGCCGTTGCACTATCATGCGCGGCACCGCATCCAGGGAGCCGCGCCGTGCAGCAGCCATTCGATCGCGCCGCAGAAGATCTCGGCAACGCCATCCATCTCGAGCATGTCAACGTGCAGGTGCCGGACCAGCGCCTCGCCACGCTGTTCTATGTCGCCGGCATCGGGCTGACCCGCGATCCCTATCTGATGGTCTCCGACAGCAACATGTGGGTGAATGCCGGCCGCAGCCAGTTTCACCTGCCGAGCGGCAGGCCACAGGTGCTGCGCGGCCACACCGGTATCGTGATCGCCGGACGGCGGGCGCTGCTGCAGCGCCTCGCCGCGGTCGCGCCCAAGCTCGAAGGCACCGCGTTCAGCTATCGCGAGCACCATGATCACGTCGAGGCGATTTGCCCCTGGGGCAACCGGCTACGCTGCTTTGAACCGGACGCCGAGCGGTTCGGGCGCATCGCGCTCGGCATGCCCTATGTCGAGTTCGACGTGCCGCGCGGCACGGCCGAGGCGATCAGCCGGTTCTATCCCGAGATCATGGGCATCCCCGCCAGCGTGGACGGTGGTATCGCGCGCGCAAAGGTCGGCAAGGACCAGTATCTGCAATTCCGCGAGACCGATTCTGCGCCCAGCGAGTTCGACGGCCATCACGTCCAGATCTACATCACGGACTTCTCGGGCCCCTACAGGCGGCTGCGCGCGCGCAATCTGGTCTCGCGCGAGGACAATCAGTACCAGTACCGCTTCTGCGACATCGTCGATCCCGCCGATGGCCGGCACCTGTTCACTGTCGAGCACGAGGTGCGCAGCGCCACCCACCCGATGTATTTGCGGCCGCTGGTCAATCGCAATCCTGACCAGACCAACCGCACCTTCGCCAACGGCTACGATCAGGCGCCGTGGGCGATGGGGCCGGACCAGTATGACGGCTGAGCGCGCGCTCGTCCGCATCGCGACATCATCTGCAATCCCAGCCACGAGACGACATGCTTCCCTCCCAGCGCCATCTGTTCGAGATCCCACGCGACGTCTGCTACTTGAATTCGGCGTCCTACAGCCCGCTGCCGCTCAGGACGCTGGAGGCCGGCCGCGCCGCGGTCGGGCGCAAGGGCCAGCCCTGGACCATCGATGCCGGTTTCGCCGGCCGCCAGCATGAGCGCGCCCGCACGGCGGCGGCCCGCCTGATCAATGCCGATGCCGATGACGTCGCGCTGATCCCGGCGATCAGCTATGGCGTCGCGACAATGGCAAAGGCGCTGACGATTCCGCGCGGCACGCGCGTCGTCGTGCTGGAGAACGATCACTCCTCGCCGGTGCTGGAATGGCACGCCCGCGCCGAGGCGCAGGGTTTTGTCGTCGACACCGTGCGCCAGCCCGCCGATGGCGATTGGACCTCGGCGGTACTTGCCGCGATCGGCCGCGCCGACGCGCCGCCGGTCGGCCTTGCCTCGATCTCGTCGGTGCACTGGTCGGACGGCGGCATGATCGACGTCGACAGGGTGCAGGCCGCGCTGCGGCGGCAGGGCGCAATGTTCGTGATCGACGCGACGCAGAGCGCGGGCGTCGTCGCGATGGACGTGACGAAGCTCGATCCTGATGCGGTGATCTTCCCGACCTACAAATGGCTGGTCGGCCCCTACGGCCGCGCTTTTCTCTACATTGCAAAACGTCATCAGAGCGGCGTGCCGCTGGAGCAGACCTCCTCCGGCCGCCGCAACGTCAACTCCGAGAACCCGGTCTATTTCGGCGATCTCGGCTATGTCGACAATGCCCGCCGCTACGACATGGGCGAGCGCGATCATTTCATCACGCTGGAGATGGCATCGATCGGCATGGAGATGATGGCGGAATGGGGCGCCGCTGCCGTCAGCGAGCGGCTCGCAATGCTGACCGAGCGGATCGCCGACGGCGTGCGAGACCTCGGGCTCGACGTGCTGGCGCAGAGCGTGCGTGCGCCTCATATCCTGAGCCTCGGCATGGCCGGCGGCATTCCGAAGGAATTGATCGCGCGGCTCGCTGCCGAAAACATCCACGTCGCGCTGCGGCTCGGCCGGATGCGGATCTCGCCGCACGTCTTCAACGACGAGGCCGATGCCGACCGCCTCGTCGCGGCCTTGACGAAAGCGCTGCGCGACTAACTCCGCTTGCGCCCGAGCGCCACGACGCTGAACAGTTCGATCGCCAGCGCTGCGGCCACGCCGGCCGCGCCGATCACGAACAGCAGCGCATAGTCGCCGCCGCTCTGCGCGAACAGCCAGGACAGGCCGTAGGCGCCCGCCGCCTGGAACAGCGCGAAGGTCGTGGTGGCCTGCGCCCAGGCCGAGCGCTGGCTCGCCGCCGAATGCGGGATCAGTTCGTGGATGCGGCCGATCACCAGCGGAACGATGCCGGGTGTGAAGCCGCCGACGATGAGGCTCGACACGATCAGCGCGGCGGGCGACGTCGTCACCGCGGGCAGCGCAACCGCGACCGCCTCGATCAGGAACGCCGCACGGAGCGCCGCCGCGAAGCCGGCGCGGTCGGCGAGATGTCCGGTCAGCAGCGGGCCGACCACGGCGCCGATGCCGTACAGCACCCAGTAATACGATCCCGCCGCGATCCCCTGCCCGAGACCACGGGCGACGAAATCGACCAGGAACACCATGTGCGGCACCAGCGCCAGCGCGTTGAGGCCGTATTCCACGCACAGCGCGATCACCAGCGGCGAGCGGACGCCATGCGACGCGACGCGCGGCTCGGCGGCACCACGCGCGGCGGGCGCCTCGGCGGGCCACGCCTTCCAGCTGATCGCGGTCAACACCGCCGACAGCACGCCGAGGCCATACCAGGCTTCCTTGACGCCCTGCTGCAGCAACAGCGGCACCAGCGTGCCTGAGGCTGCGATGCCTAATCCTACGCCGGCAAAAATCACGCCGCCGATCAGGCCGCGCTTGCTCGGTGCGGTGCGCGGCAGGATCGCGGTCGCCGCCAGCACCATGATTACGCCGCCGCTGATGCCGGCGAGGAAGCGGAAGCCGAAGAACCAGATGAAGGAGATCGGCACCGCACAGGCAAAGCAGGTGATCGCGGCCAGCAGCATCATGCCGCGCAGCGCCCACACCGAGCCGATCCGCGCGCCGAGGTCGCGGGCGATCAACGCACCGGCGAGATAGCCGGCGAGGTTAGCGGCGCCGAGATAGACCGCTTCCGCCGGCGTGAACCACTTTGCCGCAATCAAGGCCGGGATCAGCGGCGTGTAGGCAAACCGCGCCAGCCCGAGCCCGACCAGCGACGCACAGAGCCCTGCGGCGGCGGACAGCCACAGCGGCCCGCCCGCGTCGCGACGCGGCTCGGCGTGATGACGCCTGTCATGATCGACATTTGCTGACATGGACATGGCAGTAGGCCCTCCGCCCGTTCGTGAAAAATGATTAGTTGCGATCGCAGCAATCGTTTGTAGCGATCACTGCTCGCCTCTCCCGATCGGGAGAGGCGCCTAGTTTGATCTGGCAGAAGCGATCAGCGGGAAGAGGCAGCAGCGGCGAGCTTCTTGCGATATTCGAGCGCGGGCAGCCCGCCCCAGCCCCAATTGTCGGTGTCGACTTCCTCGATGACGACGAAGGTCGATTCCATGGGCTTGCCGAGCACATCGCGCAGCAGCTCGCTGGCGCCCTTGATCAGGGCGGCCTTCTGTTCCGGCGTGGTGGACGACGCACCGGGCGTCGTCCCCTCACGCGTGACCTGGATGGTGACGATAGGCATCACACCCACCTGTCCCTAATGCCCGGCGCTCTGGCCGCCGTCGACATGCAGGATCTCGCCGGTGACGAAGCCCGCGCCTTCCAGGAACAGCACGGCATCGGCGATGTCCTTCATCTCGCCCATGCGCCCAACCGGATGCAGCTTGGCGAGGTAGTCATGCGTCTCGGGCGCGTGCATCGGGGTCTTGATCACGCCCGGCGCCACCGCATTCACACGGATGCCCTTGGCGGCGTATTCGATCGCGAGCGACTTCGTCGCGGCGGCAAGACCACCCTTGGTCAGCGAGGCCAGCACCGAGGGTACGTTGCTGTTGGCATGATCGACCAGGCTGGTCGTGATCTGCACGATGTGGCCGGATCCCTGCTTCACCATCTCCTTGGCGACGCGGCGGGTGATGTAGAAGAAGCCGTTGAGGTTGGTCGCCAGCACCGCGGCGTAATCCTGGTCGGTATGGTCGGTGAACGGCTTGGCGACGAAGATGCCGGCATTGTTGACCAGCGTGTCGACGCGGCCGAAATGCGCAAGGGCCTGCTTGACGATGCGCTCGGCAACCTCGGGATCGCCGATGTCACCCGGTACTGCCAGGACGTCCGAATCGGACGACGGCTTGATGCTGCGGGAATTGGCGACGACGCGCCAATTGCGGTCGCGATAGCCCTTGACGATGGCCTCGCCGAGACCCTGCGACGCGCCGGTGATAATGGCAACCTTCTGCTCTGCACCCATGATTTCTCTCCGTCCGTTGCTGAAGCGACCCAGCGCCGCTTCGATGGAGGGCAACCTAGATACATCCGCTTTCCGCGCGAATGCCCGCTATTCGGCAGACACTCTTCCGCGGCGCGAACGACTGAGCATGGTCGGGAAACGTGCGAAGCGGTTGTCCGGCGCGACAAACGCGCAACGTTGCGGAGATCATGCTCAAACAGGAAACCAAACCGCGATGACGGTTCAGCTTCGTCGCGCTTTTGCATTGGCCTTGCTGGCCTCGCGCGACAGCCGCTCGAAATAGCGTTTCAGCCGCGGGCCGGCGAAATCGACGAAGGCGCGCACCTTCGGCACGTCGAAGCGGCCCTGCGGCGCCAGGAGATGCACCGGCAACGGCGGGGGTTCGTCACCGGCGAGCAGGATCTGCAGCCGTCCGTCGCGGATTTCCTCGGCGATATGATACGAGAACAGCCGCGTGACGCCGTAGCCCTCGCTGGCCGACGCAACCGCCGCCCGCACCGTGTTGACGACCAGCCGTGGCGTGAACTGGACCGCGCGCGCGATCTTCGACTTCGCGGCCGGCGGAAAGCTCCAGGAGTCCAGCCCGAAATGCGTCATCGCGATGATCTGCTGTTTCGCCAGATCGGCCGGCTCGCGGATCACCGGATGCTGCGCGAGATAGCCCGGCGAGGCCGCGACCACGCGGCGCACCTCGCCGAGCTTGATCGCGACGAAATTGGAATCGGCGAGATGGGCGATGCGCAGCGCAACGTCGATGCCCTCGTCGATCAGATTGACCGTGCGATCGAGCATCACGAGCCGCACCGACACCGCCGGATGATCCGTCATGAAGGCATCGAGCACCGGCCGCAGCACGTCCTCACCCACGACAATGGGCGCAGTGATGGTTAGCGTGCCGCGCGGCGCGGCCCGCTCACCGCCGGCCGAGATGTCGGCTTCATCGAGTTCGCTCAGGATGCGCCGGCACGCCGACGCATAGCGCTCACCGGCATCGCTCAGCTTCAGCGACCGCGTGGTGCGATGAAGCAGCTCGGCGCCCACGTGATGCTCGAGGAACGCAATCGCCCGGCTGACCGCCGCCGGCGAGCGCCGCAATTTCCGCCCGGCGCCTGCAAGGCTGCCTTCGTCGACTGCGGCGACGAAGACCTTCATGGCGTCGATGCGGTCCATCGCTCCCCCCGCTTCGCGGCAGCCGCTAACCTTTCACATCATATTGCTTGCTGAGGTGGTCGCCGATCTGCACCAGCATCGCGACGCATTCGGGATAGCCGGGCCTTGCCACCGTGGCCTCGTTGGCGCTGGCGCGGAACTCCCAGCTGTCGCCGTCGCGCAGCACCGAGATGTCCATGCCGTCTGGGCAATCGGCATGTACCTTCAACTCGGCACGTGCCATCGCGATGAGTTCGGCTTCGGTCTTGATCGGCTTGCTCATGTGACGACGTCCTCCCGGCTGGCGACTTCGGCCATGGTTGCCGATTTGACGGCAGGATGTCGAGAGGACGCAGGCGATCACGGGCTGTCGCAATTGACAAATTGCGGGTCTGCGGCGAACATTCGGCCCGGGTCGATACTACCCGCCGCTTGCACCCCGCCCGGGGACGGTGAATGTATCAAGCCATGGTTCAGGCTTCCTTTGCCCGCGCGAACGGGTCAGCAACGCAAGCCCCTGATGCTTTCCGTTCGTCGATGCAAAGGACTATTCCATGCGCGACTTCCGTGATGCCAAGGCCATGGGGCAGACGCTGCGCGAAGCGCTCGGCGCCAAATCGATCCCCCTCACCCAAAGCGACAGCCTGGAGCTGATCGCCAAACTGTTCGGCCAGCGAGACTGGAACACGCTGGCGGCGCGAATCCAGGCGACCGGCGCGGCATCCGACGTGGCGGCTCCCGTCCCGCAGCCGCCGCCGGACGACGTGCGGCAGGAGATCGCAGTCGCGACACCAGTGCTCGATCGTTATGCCGGATACTACCAGCTCAGCGAGCAGGCCGTCCTCAGCGTGATGCGCGACGGCCAGCAGCTTTCCATCCAGCTCACCGGCCAGCGCGCGGTGCCGTTCTTTGCTGAAAGCCGGACCGAGTTTTTCGCCAAGGAGGTCGACGCGCAAATCAGCTTTGTCACCGGCGCCGATGGTCAGGTCACGTCGCTGATCCTGCATCAAAACGGCGACAAGCTGATGCCACGGATCGACGCCGCGGCGGCGCAGCAGATCGCAACCCGCACGACGGAGCGCGTAAGAAATCAATCGGCAGCCCCTGGGACTGAAGCTGCGCTGCACCGCCTGTTTGAATCGGTGACATCAGGGCACCCCAACTACGACGACATGACTCCGGCGCTCGCCGCAGCGACCCGCGAGCACCTGCCGAACATGCAGCGCAGCTTCGAGGATTGGGGCGCGATCGAGTCCACGCGTTTCCTCGGCGTCGGGGCCCAGGGCGAGGATGTCTACAGTGTGAGGCATGAGAACGGCGCGTCGCATTGGCGCATCGCGCTCGACGCCAAGGGAGTCATTTCGACCGCCTGGGTGTCACCGGGGCCGTAGGGCCGGCACCGCTAGGGCGACGCGCTGGCGCGGCGCTCGCCCTTGATCGCCGGCAGCACGCTCACCGGCGCGCCTTCGGCATGTCGGGCACCGATCCGGTCGACACCGGATCGGGCAGCGGCGCGCGGGCGGTGGCGTCGGGGAAGCGGGTCTTCATCTCGCGAATGAAGCCGTCGAGCGTGTCGACGCTGGCGGCCATCCGCGCGATCTGGGCGAACTCGGCGCTCGAGGTCGCGACCGGCTTGCTGGCCGCGTCGAACGCGAGCTTGTCGGCATCGCCGGACATCAGCGGCGCGTATTTTTCGCGGAACCGGGACAGCCCGATGGCGTCCTCGGCGAGCGCGTAGCCGACCACGGCGCGAATGACGTCGGCCTTCTCGCCCGGATTGAGCGGGGTGAAATCGCGCCAGCGGTCGCCGTAATAGAGCTCGATCTGCTCGGATGCCTCGCGCCAGTGCCGCGACGCCCAATAGATGTCCGAACGCAGCCGGATCGCCTCGTGTCCGGTGATGTTCGAGATGATGTCGAGCGCAAGATCGTGCCGGCCGACGTCGCTCTGCGCGCGCGCCTCGAGCAGCAGCCGCTGCTGGCGCAGCTCGCCGGAGAGGTCTGCGATCCGGGTCGAGCGCAGCGCGCCGATGGCGCGGTCGGGCTTGCGGTTCATCAGATAGACCATCGCAAGCCGCGCGGCGACCTGGGCGCGCGCCGCGCCTTCCAGCCGCTTGTCGACCTGGTATTGCAGGAGGTCGGCGGCCTGGTCGAGCAGATCGACGCCGACGAGGCGATCGGCGAGCCGGCGGATCATCTCGTCGCCACGGCGGCCGATCGGCGTCAATTCGCGATATTCGTAGAAGGTGCCGAGCGCATCGATCGGCGCCATCTCGTCGCCCTTCGGGCCGAGATAAAGCTGCACGAACAGCGCCGAGGCGGCATCCTGCGCCTGGCGCGATTCCGGCGCATTCGGCTGCAGCCGGGTCGCGGCACGCGTCACCGCGAAGGCGTCGGCATAGCGCGCGGTCTCGGCGTAGATCTTCGACAGCACATAGAGCGTCTTCAGCTCGATATTGTCGCCGCGCCACAGCATCGACAATAGCTCGAGCTCCTTCAGCACATCGTCGCGGCCGATCTCGCCGCGCTTCTGCTTGAGCAGCGTCTCCAGCAGCTTGCCTTCGGCGGTGGCCTGGCGGTCGGCCGAATTGGCGGCGAAGCGGTAGGCGTCGAGCGCATCCTTTTCCTGGCCGAGCGCTTCGGCGAGCCGGCCGCGCAACACCGCAACCGCGGGCTTGAGCCCGTCGGGAACGCCGACCACGTCGAGATCGCTCTTGCGCCGCGCGGCGCCGGCATAGTCCTTGACTTCGAGCGAGGCCTTCATCGAATCCATGGTGACGATGCGCTGCAGGTCGGGCGGTAGCGTCGCGACCGAGAACTCGGCATTCTTGAATTTTTCGCGCGCCTCGGCCCATTTGCCTTCGCGGGCGAAGGCCAGCCCCTTCCACAATTGCGAATCGTAACCATTGCCGATCACTGGATTGGCGAGATCCTTCAGGCCGCGTTCGGGGTGGCCGATCAGGATGCTGGCGACCGCGTGCACCATCACCACCGACGCCGTCTCGCTGCCGCGCTTGCTCTCGGACAGGATCAGGTTGGCGACACCATGGGCTTCCTGGTACATGCCGCGCGCCATGTAGAACTCGGCGAGATCGAGCCGCGCCTGCGGCAGCTGCTCGGCATTGGCCGTCGACGTCGCACCAATCAGGCTATCGAGCTGCTTGAGGAAATGTTCCGACTGGTTCTTGCGCCATTCGTCCGGATCGAACAGCGGCTTCACCGCCGCGGTCGCGCGCTCGGCGGCGACATCGGCCGATGACAGCGTCAGGCCGCCGGGCCGGCCCAGCATCACCTTGTCGGCGCGACCTCGGCCTTGACGTCGTCGGCGTTCGGATGAACCACGACGCCGTGGATCGATTCCAGCAGCGAGAGCTCGACGAAATCCTGCCGCTTGATGATGCCGCGGGTCGGCGGCGGCGCGGTCACCACCCAGAGCGTATCGCCGGCATCGGGATCAACCAGCCTATGGAGCTGGCCGGCATTGGCGAGCGGCACGCTGACATTGGCAAGCGACGGCTCGCTGATGTTGCGCACCACCGACAGCGGCAATGGCGGCTTCTGCACATGGTCGGCAAAGGTCAGCGCCCAGCTCACGCCGCGCGAACGGTCGTCGCTTTCGAGCGACGGCATCTGCGGCCGGTTGAGGCGGAAGCGCACCGCCTGCCCCTTCTCCAGCGCAATCCGGCTGACATCCGCAATCAGCGAGCCGCCCTTGGCGCGGATCGGGTCGACATCGATCGCCTCGGGTGTGTCGAACACCATCCACACCGTGTCGGCGCGGCGGAACAGTGCCGCCGGCGTCGGGCCGGGGAATGAGAACGTCACGCGAAGACCATCGCTGTCGCGCTGGGCGTCGACCGAGGACTTGGCACTCGACTTGGCACTGGACTTGGCGCCGGCGCGGGCTTCGGCAGACGGCGATGGTGCAGCGGTGGGCTTCGGCGTCTCCATCGCCGGCGCGGCCGCGACGGGGGGCGCAGGCTTCGGCGCTTCGCTGACGGGCGCCTTGTTCTGCTCCGCCGCGTCACCGGCGCTGCCCTCGCGTGGCGCGACCGCGTTCTCGACGTCGGCCGCCGGTGCGGCCGCGACCTTCGGCAGTTCCGGATCGGGTAGCTCCGATCTCGGCTGTTCGGTTTTCGCGGGCGCGGCGGCCGGTTGTTCGGTCGTGGCCTGCTCGGGCTTGGCCGGCTCGGATTGCGGCGGCTCAGACCTGGTCTGCTCGGATGTGGCCTGCTCAGATTTGGCAGGCTCCGCCTTGGGTTGATCGGGCCGGATCTCGATCTTGGCCTGCCGCGCGAAGCTTTCCGACGTCACTGGTGCGATCGCCGCTGCGCCCTTCTTGCCGCGCGGTGTCGGCAACAGCGTGCTCAGCGAGGGCTTCGCCGCCTGCTGCTGCTCGTTCTGCTGGAACGCGACATCGACGATGTAGTTCTTCTCGTCGCGGAACGAATGCACGTCGACATCGCCGATCAGGGTCACGTCGACCGCCGAGGTGTCCGTATCGGCACGCGAACTGATCGACGCGACGTTCGGCGGGGCCGCGACCTTGGCATCGGCAAGGTCGAAGCTCAGGACCGAGTTGAAGGACAGCGTCAGCTTCTGCTCGTTCAGCACCGAGGAGACACTGACCCCGTCCGGAACCTCGAACACGAAGCGGACGAAGGTCGACTGCACCAGCGCGCGAACGCGGATCGGCGGCTTCTTCCTGGCAGCATCGGCGGCGCGCTGGACGCGCAGCAGCCGCTCGGCGGCGCGGGCCCGCTCCGCCAGTTCGCGGATCACGTCCTGCGGCAGCGACGGCGGCGGGCCGGTCCAGCCGTCGGGAAGGAAGTCGACGAAGATGCGCTCGCCGGCGGTCATGGTGTTGACGGTGACGCGGCGCGCCAGCGACAGGCGGATCGCCGAGCCGTCCGGATCGCGGCGGGCGGCGCCGACATAATCCGGCACCGCATCGCCCAGCTTCTCGACCGAAATATCAACCGGACGCTTGAAGCGGATCACGATGATCGAGCCGGCGGTCGTGACCTCCGACTCGACGTCCTCCTTCAGCTTCAGCACCAGCCGGGCATAGCCGTTCGCGGCCGAGAATGTCGCCTCGCCCGGCACCGGGTCGTCGGCATGCGCCACCGTCGAGAATGTGAGGGTCGTCAGAGCAAGGCCGGTGGCGAGCAGGCACAGACGCGCGGTCCGCGCCCAGGCGCGGCCTAGCGACCATGTTCCAGCGGCAGCCGTTCGCGCCATCTCGAAACGTTTTCTCGGGACCTCAGCCATACCAGCGCGAAGCGCCCTCGCCCGCGCGTCCCGATCTTGGATCGGGCGACGTTAAGGAGCTGTTAACGTAAACCCATCGACCGCATTTTCGGAGGCGCGGCGTATGCGCCTGGTTCCGCATTCGCTCACGTACATCGGCTTGGATTAACTCTCCGAATAAGCCCGGGAATGCCCGGCCCTGCCTGGCCCGGAAGCGCAATGATAGATTCGACCATTGATTGATTTAAGCTCTTTTCAAACCAAAATTATGAACGAAGTCGCGCGCCATAATGCTTTTGCAGAAGATGACCCGGCGCTGGCCATTGCCTGCATTCTCCTGATCGCTATCGCGGTACTGCCGTTCAGTGGCAACGTCGAAGGTGCTGGCAACGATTTCTCATGTTTTTGGGGCGCGGGCACGATGGCGGTCGATGGCCACGCGGCCGCCGCCTACGATTGGGACCAACTGCATAAGCAACTTGTCCTTCGGATGCCGGCGATCAATCAACTCCGGTATCCCTACGATCAGTTTCCACTTCCGTTCTTCTATCCGCCAGTGTTTTTCCTGGTCCTGGCGCCCCTTGCCCTGCTGCCGTTTCCGATCGCGTTTTTGGCTTGGAGTGCAGCAAAGCTGTCTTGCTGGCTTCTCGTCATCTATGCGATCCGGCCACGCCCTAGCGCCCTGCTGCTGGCACTCGCGACCCCGCCGGTCTTCTACGATATGTTCCACGGCCAATCCGCGTTGCTTGCTTCAGCGCTGCTCGGCGGCATCCTGCTGACGCTGGACAGGCGCCCGTTCCTTAGCGGCATCCTGATCGCGCTGCTCATCTTCAAACCTCAATTCGGCGTGCTCCTTCCCTTCGTGCTGATCGCGACGGGGCGTTGGAACGCCATCATCACCGCAGCTTTGGCAATACTGGCGCTCATGCTGCTCACGGGAGTGAGCTTCGGCTGGGATACGTTCAAGGCATTCGTCTAAGGGGCAACGACTGTCTCGGCGCGGCTTCAAGCCGGTGGAGGGGTCGCCTGGTTTAACCTGTCGAGTGTTTATGGCCTGCTGCGGGTTGCCGGCCTTGGTTACGGACTGGCTTGGTCGGTCCATATGGCCGTCGCGGCTGCCGTGCTGGTCTGGGTGGTTGTGATATGGCGTCGTAACGTCAGCTTCGCCCTGCAAGCAGCCAGCCTGCTTGCGGCCACTCCGCTGATGTCTCCCTATTTCCTCATCTACGATCTTCCGATGCTGGCGATGGCGCTGGTCTTCCTGATGAAGGCTGACGTCGATCAGGGCTCGCCGGTCGCCAATCGGCGGGCCATCCGTATCGGTCTCGGCGTCATCGTCGTGTTAGGGTACGCTTTCCCGTTCGTGCTCCTGCCCGTTGGTCCGTTCATGTGCGCAACGGTGATCGCGATCGTCTGGATGAAATGCAGGCAACCTGATCTCAGGCCGAATCCGGCTTACGGCTGAAGATGCCGACAGCTGGCAATTGACGGGCCCCTCGATCAGACCCCGTCAATTCGTCTTCGGCGCAAGCATCTTGCCTTCGATCTTGGGCAGATCGTCGGTCGATGCCGATTTGTCGCCGCCGGCGCGGCGGGCAAGTTCGACCGTGAGCCGCTCGGCGGCTTCGGGCTGCATCAAGCCCATGATGTCGGACATCTTGCGCGGCTGGATCTGCGAGGCGATCTGGTAGAGCACGTTCATCTCCAGGCGATCGAACACCTTGGCAGCATCCTTCGGCTTCATGTTCTCGTACATGGTGACGATGCCCTTGAAGCGCGCGGCCTCGGCTTCCGCCTTGGCCGCAGCGTCGGCGTTCGCCTTGGCATCGTTGGCCTTGGCCTCCTCGACCTTGGCCTCGATGCGCTTCTCGGCGGCCTTCAACAGGCTCTCGCGGATCTCGACCTCGCGGGCCCGCGTCTCGAGCTCCTGGCGGCGCGACTGCAACCGTTCCAGGATCGCGCGTTCGGATGCCGACACCGGCGCCGGCGCATCGAGATTGACCACAACGCCATCGGGCTTGGACGGCTCCGCGGCCGGCGCCGTCGGCTTCGGGGCCTCTTCCTTCTTGTCGTCCTTCTTCTCGACCGATCCCGTGATGTCGCCGGGATCGGGCTTGATCTTGCTGTCGACGACCGCCTTGCCGGCGCCGGGGAAGTTGAAATTCTGCTGCGCCCAGGACGGGCCGGCCGGACTGGCCGGCGCGTCCTCGGCGAACACGTAACCGCCATCGAGCACGAGGCCCGCGACCTTCAGCACCATCAGGCCGAAGATTGCGACCAGCACCACAGGCATCACCCTGATGTCACGAAGCAACTTCATGCAGCGAGGCCGCCGGCCCTCCTGCGCTCGGTGAAGGCTTCAGCCGCCGCGGCAACCGCGCGCGCGGCAGAAACCCTCGGCGCCGGCGCCACTGGAGCGGCGGGCGCAGCTGGCTGCGCCGCTGCGCGCGCGGCCTCCGGCGGCCGCGCGGCCGCCGCGATCTTGGACAGGCGGCGGACCACGCCGTCACCCTCGGCGAGCTGGGTCTTCAGCAGCGCCGACATCTGCGTCGCCGCATCGAGCTGGTTGCCGAGGTTCTCGTTGACGTCGCGCACCGCGTGCTTCAACCCGCCGATCGCCCGCTCGGCGATCTCGGTCGCGGTGATCAATTCGGCGATCGTCGCCTTCAGCGAATGCTCGTCCGCCTTCAGCCGCTGCAGCCGCTTGTTGAGCAGCCAGCAGTAGCCGATGGTCAACATCAGCAGCATGGCCACCAGACTCTCGATCGCTAGTCCAAGCACATGACTCATGGTGCCTCCATCATCTTGGTCCGCTCGTCCGCCTTCTCGAACATCGCGAAGGTGGTTTGGGGTTTACGCAAATTCTTGGTGACGCGGATCGCGACACGGTCGCCGACGCGGCCCATGCGGCCTTCCGTCAGGGTGACGTTGCCGCAACGCACCGAGACCAGCGCGTCGGAGCGGATGTCCAGCGGCAGCGTGTCGCCGACCTTGAGCTTCATCAGCTCCTTCAGCGGGATGTCGGCCTCGTACAGCACCGCGTCGACCGAGATCTCGGCCTGCGCCACTTCGGTGGCGAAATGGCCTTCCCAGATCGGGTCGCGGCCGAATTTCTCGCCCATGAACATCTGCAACAGCACGTTGCGGATCGGTTCGATGGTGGCGTAGGGCAGCAGCAATTCGACATTGCCGCCGCGGTCTTCCATGTCGATGCGCAGGCGGACCAGGATTGCGGCGTTGGCCGGGCGGCTGATCGCGGCAAAGCGCGGATTGGTCTCGAGCCGGTCGATCGAGAAGGTCACCGGCGACAGCGGCCGGAACGCCTGCTCGGCATCGGACAGCACCACCTCGACGAGCCGCTTCACCAGATTGGTCTCGATCGTGGTGTAGGGCCGGCCCTCGATGCGGAGCTGGGTCTGGCCGCGGCGGCCGCCGAGCAGCACGTCGATCATCGAATAGATCAGGCTGGAATCGACGGTGGCGAGACCGAAATTCTCCCACTCCTCGGCCTTGAACACCGAGAGCACGGCCGGCAGCGGGATCGAGTTCATGTAGTCGCCGAACCGCACCGAGGTGATGCGATCGAGCGAGACTTCGACGTTGTCGGAGGTGAAATTGCGCAATGATGTCGTCATCAACCGCACCAGGCGGTCGAACACGATTTCGAGCATCGGCAGACGCTCGTAGGACACCATCGCGGAATCGATGATGGCGCGGATGCCGGAATGGTCGTCGAGGCTGACGTCGCCGACCGTGAAGCCGAGGAGATTGTCGATCTCCTCCTGCGACAGCACGCGCTCGCCATTGGTGTTCTTGCTGCCGAAGTCGCGGCTGCCGTCCTCGACCATGGCGGCCCATTGCAGCGCCATGTTCTCGGTGAGCTCGTTCTTGGCAGCTTCCGCCGCGGCCGCCGCGGGATCCTCGGAATCGAGCGAGGCTTCCCATTGGGCCGCAATGGCGTCCTGGTCCATCTGGTCGTTGCCGGCCATGGCTTTACATCCACCCCGTCACTGGATCACGACTTCCTTGAACAGCACCGCATTGACCTGGTTGGGCGCCACCGCGAGGTTGACGCGCTTGGTCAGCTCCTCCTTGAGGCGGAACAGGCCGGCCGAGCCGTTGAGGTCGCTCGGGCGCAGCTCGCGCATGTAGGTCTGGAACAGGTCGGTGACGCGCGGCAGCGCCGGCTTGATCGCCTCGACCTGCTTCTCTTCCTTGATCTCGAGCACGAGCTTCAGCTTGAGGTATTGCACCCGTTCGCCGGGTGCGCCGACCAGGTTGACCAGCATGTCCGGCACGTCGACGAAGCTCGGCGGCTTCGGCGGCGGCGCCTCGGCGTGCTGCTCCTCGCCGTGGCCGCGCATGAAGAAGAACCATCCGCCCGCGCCCGCGCCGAGCACGACGAGGAAGCCGACGACGGCAATGATCAGCTTGAGCTTGCCCTTCTTCGGAGCGGCCGCGCCTTCGCCGCTGTCCGTCTTTTCCTCGTCCGCCATCGTCCGCCCGCTTCAACCTGAAGGATGCGAACGCGATTTGCCCCAGCTTTGGCCTGAAGACGCGATACAAATGCCGCCGGCGCACACGCGCCCCAATGCCGTCAACGCTAAGGTAATAATGGTTAACGGAAGCTTAGGATTTACCATCCACTAGGAAAAAACTGCCGGGCAAACATGGTCAACAAGACCTTTCTGCCGCCCTCCGCGGCCCCCGGCCAGACACCTAAGCCACTAAAATACCTCAATATTTCAAGTTGGCACGGCTTTCGCTGAGAGGACGGCGTGACCAGCGGGTTTGGGAGAACCCAATGGTTACCGACGGTCCGGCGTGAAGGTTTGGGAGAACCTGCATTCGGATCACCTCACAGGGGAGAACCGCCGATGCAGAATACGCTTCTGGTCGGACTATCGAAGCAGATGGTGCTGGAACGGCAGATGGATGTCGTTTCCAACAACATCGCGAACATGACCACCAACGGCTACAAGGCCGACCGATCGCTGTTCCAGGAGTATCTCTCCTCGAACGCGCATGAGGACAATTTCGCGGCTCGCGACCGCCGCGTCTCGTTCGTGCAGGACCGCGCGACCTTCCACGACTTCTCGCAGGGTCCGACCGAAGAGACCAAGAACCCGCTCGACGTCGCGATCGACGGCAACGCCTTCCTGGTGGTGCAGACGCCGGGCGGCGAGCGCTACACCCGCGAAGGCAACCTTCAGATCAACAACCGCGGCCAGCTGGTCACCGCCTCCGGCTACCAGGTGCTCGGCACCTCCGGCCCGATCACGTTCCAGCAGACCGATCACGACGTCAACATCGCCCCCGACGGCAACATCTCCGTGCTCGAAGGCACGTCCCGCCTCGACTCGATCCGCGGCAAGCTGCGCCTCGTCTCGTTCGCGCAGGCCCAGCGCCTGCTCAAGGAAGGCTCCAATCTCTACGCGCCTGGCGAAGGCGCGCAGCCGCTGCCGGACACCAAGTCCCAGATCCGCCAGGGCTTCATCGAGAAGTCGAACGTCAATTCCGTCGTCGAGATGAGCCGCATGATCGAGATCACGCGGACCTACACCCAAATCGCCTCGCTGCTGCAGCAGCAGAGCGACCTGCACAAATCGGCGATCGAGAAGCTCGCCGACGTGCCGAACTGATCCGGGGGATTGACCGATGCGCGCACTTTATACCGCAGCGACCGGAATGGCGGCACAGGAACTCAGCGTTCAGGTGATCTCCAACAACATCGCGAACCTGCGCACCACCGGCTTCAAGAAGCAGCGCGCCGCGTTCCAGGACCTGATCTACGACCATGTGCGCCGGGTTGGCGCGCAGGCTTCCGACCAGAACACCATCATGCCGATGGGCATCGACCTCGGCGGCGGCGTCAAGACCGTCGGCACGCCGCGGATGATGACCCAGGGCACGCTGTCGCCGACCGGCAACGATCTCGACATCGCGATCCGCGGCGAGGGCTTCTTCAAGATCCTGATGCCGGACGGCACCTTCACCTACACCCGCGACGGTTCGTTCCAGATGGACAATCAGGGCCGCATCGTCAACGCGCAGGGCAATCTGGTGCAGCCGACGATCACGATCCCGCAGAACGCATCCGGCCTCACCATCAATGCGCAGGGCCAGGTCTCGGTGACGCTGCCGGGCCAGACCGCATCGACCAACATCGGCACGATCGGCCTGACCCGCTTCATCAACAAGGCCGGGCTGATGCCGATCGGCGACAACCTGTTCCAGGAAACGCCGGCCTCCGGCCAGCCCCAGGACGGCACCGCCAACACCGACGGCTACGGCGACATGCAGCAGAGCAACCTCGAACAGGCCAACGTCGAGGTGGTCTCGGAAATCTCCGACCTGATCGCGGCGCAGCGCGCCTACGAGATGAACGCGAAAGTGGTCTCCGCCGCCGACCAGATGATGCAGTCGACCTCCAATCTGTTCCGCTGAGGATGATGTCGATGATCGCCCGCTCACTCCTGATCGCCGCCGCACTTCTCGCCGCCTCGATGAGTTCGGCTGCCGCGCAGAGCCGCAGCGAGACCATCGCGGCGCCGACGCTGCGCGCCAGCATCACGGTCGCGGACGACATCGTGCGGGTCGGCGACCTCATCGACAATGCCGGCAGCGCTGGCAGCATCGCGGTCTACCGCGCGCCTGATCTCGGCACCACGGGCACGCTGCCGGTCGCGCAGGTGCTCAATGTGCTGCGCGCGCACCAGGTGATCGGCGTCGACACCCGCGAGCTGAAGGAGATCACCGTCACGCGGCTCGCGCGCACCATCGACAGCAAGGAAATCGAGCAGCAGGTGTCGCGCGCCCTCGAGGGCCGCCACGGCCTCGGCCGGGCCGGCAATATCGCGCTGACCTTCGACCGCGATCCCGGCGATATCAGATTGGAGGCGACCAATACCGGCGCGATGCAGCCGATCGCCGTGCGCTACGACCCGCGCTCGACGCGCTTCGACGTCACCTTCGAGATCGGCAACGATTCCGGCGCGGCGCCGTACAAGCTGCGCCTCACCGGCACCGCGATCGAGACCATCGAGGCCGCCGTGCTGACCCGCAATGTCGAACGCGGCGACGTGCTGAAGGCCTCCGACGTGATGATCGAACGCCGTCCGAAGGCCGACATCGGCAACGACGCGGCGACGCGCGACGGCACCATCGGCATGCAGATGCGCCGCCAGCTCCGCGCCGGCCAGGCGCTGCGCGTCGCCGACATGGCGAAACCCGATCTCGTCACCCGCGACCAGAACGTCGTGCTGATCTACCGCACCGCCGGCATCTATCTCACCATCCGCGGCAAGGCGATGGATGGCGGCGCCGAGGGCGACGTCGTCAGCGTGATGAACTTGCAGTCCAAGCGCGCCGTCTCCGGCGTTGTCACCGGCCGCGGCGAGGTCTCGATCTCGGTCGCGACCCCGCTTGCGCCACCTAGCGCCGACGCCACCACTTCAGATTCCGCTTCCGTCAAGCTGAGTTCAGTCGCACCAAACGCCGAGTAAAGTTCATGTCCCAGTACCGTATCAACCGCCTCATCCTGACCGGTGCGCTGTTCGCACTCGGAACGATCGCCAGCGGTTGCTCGTCGATCGACCGTCTCTCCCAGATCGGCGAGCAGCCGAAGCTGACGTCGATCGACAATCCGACGACGCAGCCCGGCTACAAGCCGGTGCAGATGCCGATGCCGAAGCCCGAGGTCGCCTCCTACAGCCCGAACTCGCTGTGGCGCAGCGGCTCCCGCGCCTTCTTCAAGGACCAGCGCGCCGCGCGCGTCGGCGACCTGCTGACCATCACGGTGAATTTCACCGACAAGGCGGCGATCGCCAACGAGACCCAGCGCAGCCGCACCAATTCGGAAGACTCCGGGGTCAGCAACTTCCTGGGCTCGCAGACCATCACGCAGGCCAACAAGATCCTGCCCGGAAAGATCCTGACCGCCGAGTCCACGGCGTCCAGCGACGGCAAGGGCTCGGTGAACCGGCAGGAAGCGTTGCAAACCAGCGTCGCCGCGGTCGTCACCCAGGTGTTGCCGAACGGCAATCTGGTGGTCGAGGGCAAGCAGGAGATCCGGGTCAACTTCGAAATCCGTGAGCTGATCGTGGCCGGCATCGTGCGCCCGGAGGACATCCAGAGCGACAACACCATCGACTCCTCGAAGATCGCCCAGGCCCGCATCGCCTATGGCGGCCGCGGCCAGATCACCGACGTGCAACAGCCGCGCTACGGCCAGCAGGTTCTCGACGTGCTCTTGCCCTTCTAGCCGCATGATCCCGAAGGTTTCGGATCAGGATCGTGCCTGAGTAAGACTTTCACGAGCTCCCACATCTCGTCGCGAACCTAGGCGCGGCGCGGTGTACCAACACGGCCCTCGCCAGCTCCCCTGGCGGGGGCCGTGGCATTTAGAGCCCCAAAACAAACCAAGAGCGCCATCCGCTTCGGAACAGAATGGCTCTTGTGACCGGTCGCATGCACTCGCACTGTTGTCGCACACCAGTCCGATACCGCCTCGCGAAAGTCGTGCGATCGCCTTCTCGGTTCGTTAACCGTCGCAGCAGCGCGCAGTGGCAGTCCCGGCGCTTGCAACGTAGCAAGAGGACAACGCAGGGTTTTCTGCTTGTATGACGGTCATGCAAAGAGACGGGCAATATGCGGCGTGGTTCCGGACGCCGCGCGGCGAAGGCACCGGAATAGTCCAGCTCGCAAATGGCAGGATCAGCGGCGGCGACGCCATGTTCACCTATGGCGGCTCCTATCAGCTCGATGAAGACCGCTTCACCGCGGTGCTGACGACGCGCCGATATGCCGACGGTCCGTTCACCACCGTGTTCGGCTGCGACGAGGTCGAGGCGGAGCTGACCGGCTCGTTCAGCGGCAATCGCGCGGTGTGCATGGGAACGGCCAGGCAGGCCCCCGGCGTGGTGTTCGAGGCCACGCTGTTTCTGCAGCAACCGGAAGCCGCGCCCACGCCGCCGCCGAAATCCGCGCCGGCTTCCGCCGGCCTCGCAAGGCTGCCAAGGCCCACCGTCAGCCGCCGCGCGCCGAATCCGTTCGCGGGCAAGCGCTTCGTCTGATCCGTCCCCTTCCCGATGGCGTCCGCGCCCGAGCCGGCGTACGATCATGCCTGCGCGTCAAGCGCAGCCCGATCGATCCAGCCGGAAGGAGCAAGCCCATGTATGCCGCCATCCGTCAGGCCAAGGCAAAGACCGGCACCGCCGAAGAACTCGCGCGCCGGATCAAGGAAGGCGCGATCCCGATCATCAGCGACGTCGAAGGCTTCATGGCCTATTACGTGGTCTATGCCGGCGACGACACCGTCACCGCGATCAGCGTTTTCAACAATCATGCCGGTGCCGAGGAGGCCAACCGCCGCGCGCTGGCCTGGATCGACGACAATCTCGGTCCCTTGCTGGTCGGGCAGGCTACCGCTGTTGCGGGTCCGGTGATCGTGCATACGATGGCATGACGGCCGCAACGGGTTGCGGGTCCGGTGATCGTGCATACGATGGCATGACGGCCGCTCCTCCGGCAAACTTCACCCGGCAGAACTTTCCCGCGGCACGTCAGGCACGCGCCGCGTCGTCGCGATCTGCTTGAAAACACTGGCGCATGGCACGCCATTTGCTCCGCGATTGCAGCATTGCAACGGGGACAGCGCGCGCAGATGACGTCCATCTCGGCCTTCGGATCGGTCACAGCCAGCATGACGACTGGCACATTGAAGAAGCCGTTGACGGCCGATGCCTCCGGATCCACGCAAGCTACCGGCGCCGGCTCTTCCGACGACACCGTCGAGCAGAAATTTCTCAAATACGCGCAGATGAGCCCAATGGACCGCATGCGCGCGAACATCCTCAAGGGCATGGGGCTGTCGGAGGAAGACCTGAAGACCATGACGCCGGATCAGCGCGCCGCGGTCGAGCAGAAGATCAAGGAGTTGATCGAGCAGGCGTTCCAGAGGAACGCCGGCAAGGCCGGCCAGGCGGTCGACATCTCGGCCTAGAGAGGCCGCCCGCGGCGCAACGCGCGGCCGAAATCGCTAGATCGGATAGCGCCATTTGAGCGCACGCCGCACGAACACCAGAGCCACGGCATCCACGAGGAGCGCGAGCCAAAGCAGCGCCGGCGTCGACCGCAAGCCGATGTAAACGATGCAGCACGCGAGCCCGATCAGACCGGCGAGCAGCGCAATCCATGTCCAGAACAGCGGCGAGCGGAAGATTCCGGTTGGCGCGGCGTCAAGCAATCTGGAGCCCGTCGGCGCCGGGAGAAAAGAGCCCAGCAGAGCCTCACAAAGCGCTTCCCAGTCCATTGCCAACAGCTCCACCTTTCAGGTTTGTCGGGCCCGCCGTCGGCGGGTTCAACCCGAGCGTTGTCGCCGGCCTCGCCGGTCGCGACGACGATCGATTGCCCGCGTGCCATGCGCGCCGCGATCATGTCGCGCGGCCATTGTCCGAACAGCATGCCGCCGCGATCGCCGGAATTGGCCGTCAGCAGCGCCGAGATCGCGTCTACGTCCGACGATGTGGCGTGGCGAGCCGGGTTCTGATCATCTTGATGGATAGCCTTAAGGGAGAATTGAGAGTCTGCCGCTCACATGCGTACCACAACGCGCCAGAATGACTCGCACCGCAAACGGCACGCACGGGATAAGGAAAGACGGTCGTCTTGATGGACGGATCATTCTGGCGAGGCTTTCTGTTCGGCGGAGCAGTCGCGCTGATTTTGCCGCTCCTGTTTGCCCACGCCATGTCGGATCATTCGACACAAGTCGGTCAGGCCATAGCGTTGCTCATCATGTTCGCGCCCGGCACCGTGCTTCCGCCTCTCATGTTCGTCGGCGCGCTGGCCGGCGGGTGCATTTTCAGAGCAGTCTCCGCGATCAAGGGACGGTCGTCGAACGGGTGACACGCCAGTTCCTGCCCCGCGCGGCCTCAGCGCGCGAGCCGGCGGCTAACCCTCATTCGCGGCACACGGCTTCTTCTTCGCGGCTGCGCCAGCGCCCGCGGCTTTCTTCGCCGGCTTCTTCACCGTCTTCTTCGACTTGGCCTGGTTGAGCTCGATCGCGGCGCGGATCAGGGCCTTCAGCGCGGGGGCATTGATCTTGTCGCCCTCGAACAGGTCGATCGCGCGCCGCACATTGCCCTCGAAGCCGGTGTTGAACAGCTTGTCGGGGTCCGGGAGCTGCGCGCCATACATGAAGGTCAGTTTCACCTTGCCCTTGTGCGCGTTGCCGACCGCGATGATGCCATCGCGCGACCACACCGGGCTGCCCATCCACTTCCACTCCTCGATGATGCCGGGATCGGCGGCGAGGATGCTCTTGCGCAGACTGGCGAGCGTCTTGCCGCGCCAGTCGGTGAGATCCTCGATCATCTGATCGATACGTTCCGATGCCGTCATTGCTGCCTCGCGTTGCTCGGCTGCCCCAATCAATCATATTTGCGATGCCGAGGTCGATCCCCCGAGCCGACGCCGCGGCGCCAGATAGGGCAACGCGAACAAATACAGGCCGCTGAGCAGCATCAGGATCAGCGGGAACAGTGCCAGCAGACCGATCCAGGTCGCCTGCTGCTGCAGGACCATCGCGATGATGTTGATGATGACCGCGACCGTGAAGACGATCGAAAGCCAGCGGTGAGATTGCCGGATGAAGTTGTTCCAGTTCAATGTGATCTCCTGTTGGATGATGTGAGTACAACCGTCATTGCGAGGAGCGATAGCGACGAAGCAATCCATCGTGCAGCACGTGCCGAGAGATGGATTGCTTCGCTTCGCTCGCAATGACGAGGATGGAGCTGCAGCAATCCTCACTCCGCCCGCACCAGCAGCTGATCGAGCTTCTCGAAAAACTGCTTCCACCCGGCATGGGCGCCGCCATAGGCCTGCTTCTGATGCGGCTGGAAGCCGGACTGCTCGACGCGCAGATGGGTGCCGTGCGGCGTCGGGGTCAGCGTGAAGACCACCACGCTCTCGAGATTGTAGGCGGCATCCTCATGCGCGAAATTCCAGGTGTAGGACAGCGTCTTGTGCGGCTCGATGGCGAGCACCTTGCAGTCCAGCACGCCGCCCCACTCGCCGCGCAGATTGAAGCTGTGCCCGACCTCGGGCTTGAAGTCGTTCTTCATCAGCCACTCCTCCATCAGATGCGGTTGAGTCAGCGCGCGCCAGAGCTTTTCCGGCGGATGAGGAAATTCGCGTTCGACGATCGCCGAGCGCGTCTCACGGGTGGTGTTGTTCATTGGTCCATCCTTTTGAGGAGATCTTCGAGGTGGTCGAACCGGTTCTGCCAGAAGCCGGCCATCTGGCTGCTCCAGTCGATCAGCGGCGCCAGCGCGCCGAGTTGCGCGCTGTAGTGTGTCTGCCGTCCTTCATGGCGATCGCGCACCAGCCCGGCCTGCTTCAGCACGCCGAGATGCTTTGACACCGCCGGCTGAGAGATCCTCGCCCGCGCCGTCAGCGCGCTGACGGTCTGCTCACCCTCGCGGCAGAGGCGCTCGAAGATCGCCCGGCGGGTCGGGTCTGCGAGGGTTCGAAACAGCACGTCGTGAGCGTCTGGCATTTTGCAATCAATAACCCGTTGGTTATGAATTGACGTATAACTGGCTAGTTATGGATAAGTCAACAGGGAACTCGCAGGCGCGAATGAAAGGCGGAGCTTCCATGCCGTTCGGTAGCTCAAGCGCACCGGCCCTCCCTTATTCACATAGCCCAATGGTTATTTACGAAAGCAGGCTGCGATCGGCACCCGGCTTTCCCTGCGCCCTCTCTTCGATGAGACGGCGAAACGAAGAGCAAAGCTCGGGCAACTCATGACGCGAGAATGCGAAGCTGCGTCCCATCCTCAGCTGTCATCGCCCGGCCCTCGACCGGGCGATCCAGTACGCCGCGGCCCATCGGCTCAACAACGACTGCCTCTGGAATACTGGATCACCCGCATGCGCATGCGCGGGTGATGACACCGAGAACTTGGCTGTTTGACATCTTGAAGCGAGATCCATCCTCATCGTCGTCCTGGCGAAGGCAAGGACCCATTACCCCGAAAGCTCATGCTGCGCGATGCTGGGGCCATGATCCCTCTTACAATTCGGCGCGGTGGGTATGGGTCCTGGCTTTCGCCAGGACGACGACGCGTGGACGTCGCGGTCGCGAGTGCGTCAACGCATGTCGTTGCGAAGAACCAGCGCATCACCTACAAATATCGCGCGGATGCGGTCCTTGTTCACGGAGAACCTTGATGTGCCAGCTCTGCGACGTCACACCTCCCGGCCAAACCTCCCGGCGCCACTTCCTCGCCGCCGCGGCGTGCACCGCCGCCAGCCTCGCCTTCGTATCACCGATCTCCGCCAAGGAGACAAAGCCGCCGCCGAAGCCGCAGAACGTGCTGCCGCCGGACGCGGCGCTCGACCGGCTGGTGAAGGGCAATCTCCGCTATGTCGAAGGCGTGTCGCGGCGGCATGATTTCAAGCACGAGCGCGAGGCGCTGGCCGGCGGACAGAATCCGTTCGCCGGCATCCTGAGTTGCGCGGACTCCCGCATCGCACCGGAATACGCGTTCGACACCGGCCGCGGCGATCTGTTCGTCTGCCGCGTCGCCGGCAATTTTGCCAGCGACGAGATGATCGCGAGCCTCGAATATGCATCGTCGGTGCTCGGCGTGCCGCTGTTCATGGTGCTCGGCCATGACAGCTGCGGGGCGGTCGACGCCGCGATCAAGTCGCTGAAGGACAACACTACCCTGCCCGGCCATCTGCCCTCGCTGGTCACGGCGATCGCGCCGGCGGTGAAGGCGACCGAGGGCAAGCCCGGCGACCACCTCGCCAACGCCGTCAGCCAAAACGTCATCGACAACGTCGCGAAGCTCAAGACGGCGACGCCGATCCTCAACGCCGCGGTCGATCAGGGCAAGCTCAGGATTGTCGGCGCGGTCTATCGGCTGACCGATGGCAAGGTCGAGCTGGTCACGGACGACAAGCGGCCGGCGACTTGAACCTCAGCGCCACCTGCAACCACTGAAGCCTTGAACGACATCGCGTGAGCGACATGGAGAAGGCGGATGTGGCGCCGGCGCGGACGGATGGCTGGAGTGCTGGTGCTGGTCGCGGCCTCGTTCCCGGCGCGCGCCGGCGTCGAGCCCTGCAACACCGCACAGAAGCGGATCGAAATGACTGCGTTGCTCCGCCGCGCCGCGGAGGACCGGCCGGTCAACATCACCTTCGCGACCCGGGCCGACGGCGTGAAGCTGCCCGCCGCCGTGATCGAGAAGTACCCCGAGGAGATCACGATCATCCTGCAGCACGAATTCGATCGCCTCGTGGTCGGGGATGACGGCTTCGAGGTCGGGGTCTGGTTCAATCGCAAGTATGCCAGGCTGGCCGTGCCGTTCGACGCGGTCCGAAGCCTGTGGGACGGCAAGGTCCTGATGTGCACGAACGATCAACTGTAGGAAACAGCGACGTCCCGACGCTGAGAGCACGCAAGGTCAGGTGAACGTCGCTTCCACCTTGCCGAGTCCGTCGAGCTCCATAACGACCACATCGCCCGCCTTCAGCCACACCGTCTTGACCAGGCTGCCGGTCATGACGATCTGGCCGGCATGCAGGCCACGCCCCTCGGCGGCGAGATGATTGGCAAGCCAGGCGAGCGCGTTGTGGGGATGGCCGAGCACGTCGGCGCCGGTGCCGCGCCCTTCCTCCTTGCCATTGACGATCGCGCGTCCCACGACCGTGCGCAGATCCGGCACGGTGATGCGCGGCACGGCCTCGCCGAGCACGCAGCCGGCGGCGAAGAAATCGTCGGCGATCAACGTCGGCGCACCGAGCGTCTCCCATTTGACGTAACGGTCGTCGACGATCTCGATCGCGGGATGGTAGGCCTCGATCGCTTCCGCGACCCATTCGGCGGTGAACGGCGCTTCGCTCGCAGCCAGATTGCGCGCCAGCCGCACCGCGATCTCGCATTCGACGCCGACATGGACGAAATCGGCCGCCGGCAGCTGCACGCCGCTGTCATGCACGACCTTCTCGAACACGCCGCCGCCACAGGGATGCGCGATATTGATGTACTCCTGCATCACGGCGCTGGTGCAGCCGATCTTGTAGCCGACGAGGCTGCCGACCTGCGGCTGCAACAAATCGTGCAGCGCGTACTGCACCTGGTAGCCTTCGGCCTCGTCGAGCGGCACGACGTCCTTCGGAAGCGCCTTGAGCGGCGTGCGGTTGCGACGCGCGCTGGCAATCGCCTTGGCGGCCGCGAGGACCCGATCCATCTGCGCAGCCTCCCTGTTGGTCACGGTGGCGCGGTGGCGCCTTCCGTCTGCTTAAGGCAATTCAGCACTCGCCGACCCGTCTGGCAAGCACGCCGGACGGGAGAGGCTGTCAGGCCTTGACCAGGCCGAGCCTGATCAGGCTCTCGGCGGTCGCGAGGATCATCTCCTCATTGCCGCGCGGGCGCCAGCCGAGCAGGTTCTGCGCCTTGGCGCTGGTCGAGCGGCGCACCTTGCCGAGCACGGCAGGGCGGCGCGGGCCAGCGGATTGCGCCGTGCGGCGAGCCGCATCATCCAATCCGGCGCCTGGAACCGGGGCACGCGCCGCGCCTTGCTGCCGAGTTTCCTGCGCAACAGCCCGGCCACCTGCAGCACCGACATGGTCTCGCCGGCAACCGCGAGGAACCGCTCGCCTTTGGCCTTCGGTGAGGTCATGGCGCGCAGATGCAGGTCGGCGACGTCGCGCACGTCGACGAGGCCGAAATGGATCCGCGGCACCACCGGCATCGCGCCATCGAGCAGCGCCCTGATGATGCCGATCGACTCGGAGAAGTCGGGGCCGAGCGCCGGGCCGAACACGGCGGTGGGATTGACCACGGCAAGCTCGAGGCCACCTCCTTCGCGCGCGACGAAATCCCAGGCGGCCCGCTCGGCCAGCGTCTTGGATTTCGGATAGGCCTGCACGTCGGGGCCATCGAGATTGGTCCAGACGGTCTCATCGAACGGCTTGGCATGCGGCGGATGGCCGTAGCCGATCGCCGCAAACGACGACGTCACAACGACGCGCTTCACGCCGGCCTCGCGCGCCGCGCGCAACACTCGCAGCGTGCCCTCGCGCGCCGGAATGATCAGCTCGTTCTCGTCCTCGGGCACATTGGAGCCGAGCGGCGATGCGACATGCAGCACGTAATCGCAACCCCTGGCCGCCTCGCGCCAGCCGTCGTCGCGCGTCAGGTCAGCGGTGACGAAGCCGACCTGGTCGGCCGTATCAGCGCCGCCCTCGCGCAGCATCGCGATCACGTCCTTGCTGCGATCCGGGTTGCGCACGGTGGTTCGCACCACGTGCCCGTCGGCGAGCAGCTGGAGGATCGTATGCACGCCGATGAAACCCGTTCCGCCCGTGACCAACACCGCGCTCATGTCCTCGCCCTTTCGATGGTTCGGCGGGGTCGGACATCGCGCCGCCCACCCTGCACAGGCCGCATCTGGTCACTATCTCTGTTCGAGCAAGTAGAATGAAAATCGAGACCGGTATGGAAAACAATACCACGGATATTTGTGACGGCGGTGACTGCGACAGCTGCCCCACCGACCCGACTTTGCTGATCGACTCCAAGCAGGCGATCCACACGCTCAGCGGCAAGTGGAAGGTCGAGATCCTGTTCGCGCTGATGCATGGCGGCATGCGGTTCGGCGCACTGCGCCGCGCGCTCGCGCCGATCACCCAGCACATGCTGACCGCGCAACTGCGCGAGCTCGAGCGCGACGGCTTGGTGGCGCGCAAGGTGCTCGCCGAGAAGCCGCTGCAGGTCGAATACGAGCTGACGGATTCGGCCTGGGGCCTGACGCCGGCGTTCCGCGAATTGCTGGCGTGGTCGAAGACCTACGGCCCGCGCCGTAGCACGCCGGCAAGCGAGACGACAGTCGGAGCCGGACTGGCGTAGATGTTGCCGAAGTATCGCCGCATCGACGCTGTGCCCCTCTCCCGCTTGCGGGGGAGGGTTGGGGTGGGGATGCCTCCACGACGAAGACTATTCGTGTGGAGAGAGCCCCCACCCGGATCACATCTAACGATGTGATCCGGCCTCCCCCGCAAGCGGGAGAGGCGAAGTAAGTATGCAGCGCGGCGGCGTCAGTTCATGCCGAGCGCCTGCCGGATCGCGATCTCGACCGGCGAGTACGCACCATCGTCACGCGCGAGCCGATACGGCTCGCCGGCTGGGCCATGAAGCGCGGCCGCTTTCCCCGATGGATCTGCGCGGCATGCACCAGGAACGGATGGCACAGATAGACCGTGCCCGCCTCGCCCGTCGCGAGCGCGACCTCGCAGTCGGCGCCCATCTGCGCGAGGTTCATCCGCGCGCGTCCGGCGATTTGCCGCGTCGCTCGGCGCACGTGCGTCGTCTCGACTGATCATGATTGTCTCTCAAACTGTCGCCAGCCAACGATGGTCCGCGCTGCGCGGAACCTGACCGGCCCATTCGGTTCACCGGAACCCGGTCAAGCGGAGCTTGCCGGGCGATCAGCGCTTCCATGTGGAAGCGTGTTTCCCGTCGGAAACGGGATCAGCCCAGGAAGAAGACCGATGCGATGTTGAGAGTACGTGTCATCATGGCGGCGCGAACCTATAACCGGTGCGCGCCGGAATCAATCTGTGGTGGCCAGCCGCCACTATTCGTCGCGATAGACCTTCTCGCGCTTCTCGTGGCGTTCCTGCGCCTCCACCGACAGCGTTGCGATCGGGCGGGCTTCGAGCCGCTTCAGCGAGATCGGGTCACCGGTCTCTTCGCAATAGCCGTAGGTGTTGTCTTCGATGCGCTGGAGCGCCGCGTCGATCTTCGAGATCAGCTTGCGCTGACGGTCGCGGGCACGGAGTTCGATCGCGCGGTCGGTTTCCGAGGAAGCTCGGTCCGCGAGGTCGGGGTGATTGACGTTCTCTTCCTGCAACGTCTGCAGCGTGACCTTCGATTCGCGGAGGATCTCATCCTTCCAGGCCAGCAGCTTGGCGCGGAAATAATCGCGCTGCCGCTCATTCATGAAAGGCTCTTTTTCAGTCGGCCGGTAGTTCTTCAGCTTTTCCAAAGGCAGCCATGTCCCTGTCAGGCGGAGGGAACAGGACCCCTCCGCGCGGCGCCTTATATAGCCACGTCATGTGACAGACAATATCTGCCACCGCGAAAGGCGGGCTGCCCCCAAGGCCTTGCACAGGCAAACTTATCCGCCCTGCCCGGGGGCCGCCCCGCCCCCCTCAATAGCCGACCGTGAAACGCTGTCGGATATGGGCCGGGCGCTCGATTTCGTCGGCGAGTGCAACCGCGAAATCCTCGAACGAGATCGAGCTTTTCCCGTCGCAGCGGTCAAAAGCTGGTCGGTCCCGAGCCGGAACTTGCCGGTCCGCTCGCCGGCCACGAACAGCGCCGAGGGTGACAAAAAGGTCCAGTTCAGCTCCTTTTCCTGGCGCAGCAGGTCAAGGAATTCGGCCCCCTTCGAGGCCTCGGCCTTGTACTGGGGCGGAAAGTTCGGCGTCGTCACCAGGCGGACGCCCGGGGCCACTTCGAGGCTGCCGGCGCCGCCGACCACGAGATAGCGGCCGACCCCGGAGGCTTGGCCGCCCCGATCAGCTTGAGCGGGTCGCTGACGGAGAAATGGACGGAACTGATCGCGGCGTCGTGGCCGGCCCACAGCGCGGCGAGGCCCGCCTGGTCGTTCACGTCCCCTTTCTTGGCGGTGACATCCGGCAGGGTTGCGATCTTCTCCGGGTTGCGGGCGATGGCGGTGACGGCATGGCCGCGGCGAGCCAGTTCCGCGGTCAGGCGCGAGCCGGCCTGGCCGGACGCACCGGCGATGGCGATCTTCATCTCAAGTCTCCGATTGATAGTTTCCAATGGTGACTAGATAGCCAAATGGATGTAAGTGTGAAGAAGGCACTCTTGTCTCACCTGATTACGCCGGAGTAACCCGATGAAAGCCGCCAGCCTGAAGCCGGACGCCTATGCCGCCAATTGCCCGACGCGCCAGATCCTCGACCGGGTCGGCGACAAATGGGCGGTGCTGATCCTGCTGCTGCTGCGCAACGAGCCGATGCGCTTCAACCAACTCCGCCGCGCCATCGAAGGCATCTCGCAGAAGATGCTCTCGCAGGTGTTGAAGAGCCTGGAGCGCGACGGGCTGCTGCGCCGCCGGGCGATCGCAACCGTCCCGGTCACCGTGGAGTATTCGATCACGCCGCTCGGCTCGACGCTCGCCGAGGCGGTCGATCCGCTGCGCGACTGGGCCGAGCAGAATCTGAAGGAGGTGCTGGCGGCGCAGCGCCGCTACGACGCGCAGCGCAAGGCGCTGGCGGCGTGACACGGATTACTTGATCGAGAGAAGAGCCTAGTACTGCCCGGCCTTGGCGAGCTCGACTTCGACGCGCAGTTCGATCTCGCCGAGCACGGCATCGAGGCCGGGATCGCCGGAGGATTCCTTCAGACTCGCCGCAGCATCGCGCAGCCGGTTCACGGTGGAGGGATCGAAATTGCCGGACAGCAGTCCGAGCTTGAGCGCGTCGAGCACGTCGAGTGCGCCCTTGCCGCGGGCCACCGAGCGCTTGCGGCGTTCGGTCGGGTCCTCGACGCCTTGCAGCGCGAGCAGTGCATCGAGGCTGGCGGCGGCCTTCGGCGCAGCGGTGGAGCGAACCTCCTCCTGCGCGGTCGTTGCATCCGGCAGCGAGAAGCCGCTCGACGAGGTGCGCCGCGTGGAGCTGGTGGACGTGCCAAGCGTGGTGCCGTTCGGTCCGTAGATGCGCATCGCCATGATCCCGCAGGCCTGATGCCGCGAGCATCGCCGTTTTATGGTTAACGATGCGTAAACGACCCGGCAATTTCTGCCGCCGCACGGCAGTTTCGCGCTCCCTGGCCAACCCCAGCCAAACGGGGGCCAGACAATTTCGATAAACATATCAGTATATTGCCCCAATGACACAAAGTGGCACGCAGCTCGCATGGTTAATGGCGGATCGCCGTCATGGGAGTGTCGCGTGATCCGCCAGTGAGTTTGAGGGGAGCATCGGGATGCCCGGCATCCGCATCGTAAGCTTATTCGGGTTGGCCTGCGCCGCGCTGCTGGCGCTGGCGGCTTCCGCCACGCCCGCGGCCGCGACGTCGCGGATCAAGGATCTCGCCAACATCGAGGGCGTGCGGCAGAACCAGTTGATCGGCTATGGCCTCGTGGTCGGCCTCAACGGCACCGGCGACACGCTCAACAACATCCCCTTCACCAAGCAATCGCTGCAAGCAATGCTCGAGCGCATGGGCGTCAACATCCGCGGCGCCACCATCCGCACCGGTAACGTCGCCGCCGTGATGGTCACCGGCAATCTGCCGGCATTCGGCACCCAGGGCACGCGCATGGACGTCACCGTGTCCGCGCTCGGCGACGCCAAGAACCTGCAGGGCGGCACCCTGCTCGTCACCCCCCTGCTCGGCGCGGATGGCAATGTCTACGCGGTGGCACAGGGATCGGTTGCGGTCGCCGGCTTCGCGGCCGAAGGCGCCGCTGCCAGCGTCGTCCGTGGCGTGCCGACCGTTGGCCGCATTGCCAACGGCGCCATCATCGAGCGTGAGATCGAGTTCGCGCTCAATCGCCTGCCCAACGTGCGGCTCGCGCTGCGCAACGCCGATTTCACCACCGCGAAGCGCATCGCAGCCGCGGTCAACGACTACCTCGGGGTCAAAACCGCCGAACCACTCGATCCTTCCACCGTGCAGCTCTCGATCCCGCCGGAGTTCAAGGGCAACGTCGTCGCGTTCCTGACTGAGATCGAGCAGTTGCAGGTCGACCCCGATCTCGTGGCGAAGATCGTGATCGACGAGCGCTCCGGCATCATCGTGATGGGCCGCGACGTTCGCGTCGCCACCGTCGCGGTGGCGCAAGGCAACCTCACCGTCACGATCTCGGAGAGCCCACAGGTCAGCCAGCCAAATCCGCTGTCGCGCGGCCGAACGGTCGTGACACCGCGCACCAGCGTCGGCGTCAGCGAGGACGGCAAGAAATTTGCGCTCGTCAGAAACGGCGTTTCGCTGCAGCAGCTCGTCGATGGCCTCAACGGCCTCGGCATCGGACCGCGCGATCTCATCAGCATCCTGCAGGCGATCAAGGCCGCTGGCGGGATCGAAGCCGACATCGAGGTGATGTGATGGCGAGCCTGATCAACAGCACCACCGGCAGCATGCCGAACAAGGCGATGATGCCGACGTTCAACGGCCGCCCCGATCCGGTGCTGCAGGACGCGATGAAGAAGGTCACGCCGCAGCAGATCACCAAGGCGAAGGCGACCGCGACCGATTTCGAATCGATGTTCCTCAACACGATGTTCTCGCAGATGACGACCGGCCTGAAGGGCGACGGTCCCTACGGCGACACGGTCGGCACCGGGCCGTGGCGCTCGATGCTGACCGACGAGTATTCGAAGAATTTCGCCAAGTCCGGCGGCGTCGGCATTTCCAACGAAGTGTTCCGCTCGCTGATCCTGCAGCAGGCGAACAAGAGCTAAGGAGCAGCGCGATGAACCAGCGTCCACAGCAGCCGCGGCCAGCCTCCGCCCCCGCCGCGCGGGGTACGACGTCGACGCCTCCCGACGTCGCGCGTCTTGCCAACGAGCTGACCGAGGTGATGAGCGCGCTGCTCGTCGTCGTCGAGCGGGAGACCGAGTTCGTTCGCGCCGGCAAGATCCGCGAGGGCATGCAGCTCGAGGCGCAGAAGTCGGAGCTGTCGCGGCGCTATATGCTCGCGGTGGAGCATCTGAAGTCGATGCAGAAGATGCTGTCGCAGACCGACCCCGAACTGCTGGCGACGCTGCGGCGTCATCACGAAACGTTCCGCGCGATGCTGCAGGTCAACCTGACGGTGCTCGCGACCGCGCATGCCGTCTCCGAAGGCATCGTGCGCGGCGTCAACGCCGAGGTGCAGCGCCGCAACATCCCGAACACCTACACCGCAAACGGACAGCGCGCCGCGCCAGGTCCGCGCAACATGACGCCGATCGCCGTCAGCCGCACGCTCTGACGCGCACAAGCCGACAATTTAGCTCAATTCGACGCGGCTCCGGCAGCGCGGCATTCAGCGTGTTCCCTAACACCCTATTGAGAGGTTCCCCGTAGAGTTGCGGTTCGTGAGGGGTTGGGATTTGACTCAAGCAAACTAGTGCCTGTGCACTACGAGGCTGCCATGAGTACAGATTTCAACATCAAGCCGGTGGGGGCACCGGTCGCAGCGCCGATGATCACTCCGGTGAGCGATACGGCGCAGAAGGCGGTGAAGACCGAATTGCCCACGAGCCAGAGCGTCACCGCTCCGGAGCCGAGCGTGCGCGTCACGATCGACCCCAACGCGGTCAATGCGTCCATTTCAAATCAGGCTCCATCGGTCACCGACCAGGTCATCATCGATCGCGACGCCCGCGCCGTGGTCTACCAGGTGGTCGACAATCGCACCAACCTGGTGGTGAGGCAGTTTCCGGAAGAAGCCGTATTGCGCCGCCGCGCCTATTTCCACGCGCTCGATCTCAGCAAGGACGCGCCGACGCGCGCGCGCGCAACCGACCGCCGCGCCTAGACGCCAGCGAACGATCCCTCACTTCTGGGTGGCGTAGGCCTTGTCGAGATAGGTCGATCCGGTGGCCGGATCGGTGACGACATTGGCGATCAGCGCCGTCCCCTGCTGCACCAGCGAGAACTTGGTATCGCCGATCCGGAACGCGCCGTCCTTGATCAGGACGTCCTGATATTTGTTGGTGCCGTCGCTCTGATAGTGGACCTTGGCGCGGAAGCCCTCGACGTTCGACACCGAGATGTTGAACGACTTGTTGTTGGCGTACTTGCCGCTCCAGCTGCCCTGATAGAGGTTCGGATCGACCGCCACATAGGGCGTCTTCGACGGCACCGTCAGGCCGGCAGCCTTGTAGTTGGCGGACAGGATGCTCAACACATCGGCCATGCCGAGAGCTCCGTTGTGACCCCGATCAGCCGCGGCCCGAGAGGCCGGCGGCGATGTTGCAGTTGATGTCGATCAGCGACTTCAGCTTCGCCGGGTCCGGATTCATCTGGATGTCGATGGTCTGCTTCATCACGAACACGCTGATGTTAGCAATGTTCTGACGCACCTCGAGCGGCTGCGGATTGTCGTCGCCCTCTGCCGCGCTGAGGAAGATCGACCACAACCGGCGATTGAACAGCAACGCATGATCGAGCGCCTTGTCGAGGCCGTTCCAGTTCGCCTGGACTTCCTGCAGCTGCCGCGCGGCCTTCAAGAGCGCCTGCGCTTCGATTTCACGGGGGGACGCCGTCGTCGTTGAGGTACGAGCGTAGGCCTGGGCTGCATTCGACATTAATGACCTCGATGGGATGCGGATTTCTCGAGCCGCGGAGACGCAATTCTAGCGCTCGATATTTATGCATCCGGCGCCTTTAAATATGGTTAGCGGGCGTTACCAAATGCGCCGTTCTTACGGCATCGACAGATACCGTAATATCCCGGAGATAAACGAGAAACGGCGGGGTTGCCCCCGCCGTTCCTGAACCAGGTTTTGGCTCGCTTAGCGCAGCAGCTGCAGCACGCTCTGCTGGCTCTGGTTGGCGAGCGCGAGCGCCGAGACAGCGATCGACTGGCGGGTCGACAGCGCCTGGCTGTTGGCCGCTTCCTCGTTGGTATCGGCCAGCGTCAGGTTCGACGAACCGGTCTGCAGCACGTTGATCAGGTTCTTCGAGAAGTCCTGACGGATCTGCACGATCGAGAGGTTCGAACCCAGCGTCGAGGCTTCGCTGCGCAGCGAGGAGCTCGCCGAGCTCAACGACGAGATGACGCTGTTCGCCGAGTTGTTGTCGAGGAAGTCGGTGCCCGCGGTCAGCGATTTCAGGCCGAGCTGCGGCATCGAACTTGACGCCGGTGATGCTGAGCGTGGACTTGCCGGTCTCGTTGAAGGTCAATTTCAGGCTGTCGCCGCTCAACAGGTTGATGCCGTTGAACGACGAATCCTGCGCCGTGGTCGTGATCTGCGAGATGGTGTTGTTGTACTGCTGCACCAGGGCCGCACGCGCCGACTGCGAGGCCGTGTCGGCAACCGGAGCCGTGCCGGCTGCGCTGAACGTCGCGGTGCCGCCGCCGGTGTTGGTGAAGGTCACCGCACCGATCGTCGAGGACGCCGCGTCATTGGTCGTGGTGATGACGAGCTTGTTGGAGCTGTCGAGCTCGCCGTCAGGTTGCTGGCCGACAGCGCCGTGTTCAGCTGCGCCAGCGACGAGCTGGCCCCGAAGGTGAAGGAGAAGGCGGGCTGACCGGCCGAGGCCGCGATCGCCAGCACGTCGCCGCTCTTGATCGTGGTGCCGTCGACGAGGTTGGCGGACGTGCCGCCGAGCGCCGCGGTCGAGGTGACCGACGACCTGGTGGTGTAGCCCGTCGGGCTCTGCAGCACCTGGTTGGCAATCGACTTCGCGGTATCGACCAGCTTCTGCAGCGAGGTGATGCCGGTGTTGGCAGCCTGCAGCACCTGCACACCGTTGCCGATGCCGTCGAGCAGGTTGTTGATGTCGCTGGCGCGGTTGTCGAGCGACTGGGCGGTGAAGAAGTTGGTCGGGTTGTCGAGCGCCGTATTGACCTTCTTGCCGGTGGCAAGGCGGTTCTGCGTGGTGGAGAGCAGATCGGCGGTGGACTGGAGGGAGAGGAGGTTCTGGCGAACGGAGGACGAGAGAATGATACCGGACATTTTCATACCTTTCTGGTGTGAAACTGAGGACAAAACCGCGTCAGTCCTTTCTGACCGCGCGGATGGCCCATCCTGCGTTCGCGCCCGCGAAGGAAATAGGAATCTCCAGAACGGCACTTGATTCAAATGCCGAAGAATAAAATTGTCGCCATAGGGCGAAGTTCGCCACGAAAACTACTGAGACGATTGCCGATTCCGGCCGAACGCCGACGCCTGCGCCGGCCCGTCATTCACCAAGCGTTAACCGTCATGGGAAAGGATCGCTGTCGTATCGGCCCCGGGCCGCAACGGCGGCTGCTAAGCAGTGCCGAGCACAACTTCGTTCCGCTAGCGACGACATCGCGCGACTGCCCGGCAAAGGAGAACGGTCATGGCCCTGAAGGTCGAACTCAAACCGAACGAGCGCATCATCGTCGGCAGCTGCGTGATCACCAACACCGATCAGCGTGCTCGCCTCCTGATCGACGGCGACCGCATCCCGATCCTGCGCGAGAAGGATATCCTGACGCCGGAGACCGCCGACACGCCGGCGAAGCTGATCTATCTCGCCGTGCAGCTGATGTATCTGTCGCCGGATCCGATGGCGCACCACCCGACCTATTTCAGCCTGGTGCGCGACATCATCACCGCAATGCCGAGCGCCTGGCCCTTCATCGAGAGCGTCAACAATTTCATCCTCAACGGCGACCTGTATCACGCGTTGAAGGAATCCAAGAAGCTGATCGCGCATGAGGAGAAGCTGCTCGAGAGCGCGCGCGGTCAGCAGAAGACCAATCAGGACGATGCCCGCAAGAGCGCGTAGAGCTCCTCGTCTTGACGCGTTTTCTTCACGCGAACCGGCGTCCACCTCGCTTGAAAACGCTCTAGCCTTCGCCTGAACGAAAAAGGCCTCCGCGAGGAGGCCTTTTTGCTGGCTGGAGATGGGTGGCGGGCAATCAGCTGATCGGCAGATATTTCAGCAGCGTGGTCTGATACAGCATCGACGTGGTCTGATACGACGCCTGCAGACTGGTCTGCAGCGCCAGGATCTTGGTTGCGACCTCGTCCTGATTGACGCCCTCGACCGAGTCCAGCATCGTTTCCGCCATGCTCTTGAGCTGGGTCTGGCGATCGGTCGCCGCCTTGGTCGCCGTCTGCGCGCCGGCGAACTCGGCCTGCACGTCCTGGATCTGCTGCTGGCCGTTCTGCGGCGCGAGGTTCGCGCCGACGCGCTGTGCCAATGCCGTCACCTGCGCGCTTGCATTCGGATTGCTGGCGTTGGTGGTGACCGCCGCATAGACCGCGACGTTCTGCAACAAGTAGCGGAACGCCTGCTCGTTGGCGCGCGCGCCGTATTGCACGGTGATCGACTGATCGACCTGCGCGACGGCGGTGCCGCGCGCCGATCCCGGGCCGTTTTCGCCGGTGTACCAGTACACTGTGTTGGCGGGGGTGCCCGCGACCAGGCTGGTCGCCGTGTTGAACGGCGGTCCCCCGACCCTGAGCGGCGCCGGGGTCGCAGTCGTGTTGTTGGCGATGCCGAGCGCGCCGAGTGCCGCCGTGTTGGAGCTCGAGATCGAGAGGCTCGCGCCGTCGGCGCCATGCAGGGTGACCACACCATTGCTGATGGTCGACGGATTCTTGGTGCCGCTGATCTGGTCGATCTTCGCCATCAGCGTCTGCACGCTGTCGGTGACATTGACCTGGTTGCCGGTGGCACCGGAAGCGACGAAGGTGATCGGGGTCCCGTTCACCGTGATGGTGTCACCGGCTGCGAAGCTGGTCGACAGCGAGTCGGTGCCGGCTGTCCCCGAAAGCGCCGTGGCACCTGAGATCGGCGCCGGCGGCGTGTTCTGGTTGTTGACGGCCGCGCCCGAGACGGTCGCGACCGGATTGAAGAAGTTGTTCGACGCGGCGACCGCGGAAGCTGCGACCAGCGACGTGTCGCTCAAGGTCTTGATCGACGAGGTCAGCGTCGACTGCAAATTGGCCGTCGTCGCCGTGGTGTCGGCGCCGATCAAAAACGAGCCGGCCGGCGGCGGGTTGGTCGTCGTCGCCGTCAGCTCGATCGCCTCGGTGGTGCCGTCGGGCAGCGTGAAGTTGAACTTGATCTTGTCGCCATCCTTCGGATTGACGGCGCCGAGATCGACCGATTCCGACTTCGGGGTGCCGGTCGGCTGGGTCACGGTGGCGCCGGTCAATGACGACTGCACCGACAGCAGCTTCAGGCCGAACGGCGAGCCGTCCTCGGCGATGCTCGTCACCGTCGTGGTCGCCGGCGGCGACGAGACGCTCAGGCGCCCCATCATGCTGGCGCCCTGATCGGCCTGCTTGCGCTCATTGATGAGCTGGGTGAGGCCGGCCTGGGTTGCCGTGCCCTTCAGCATCGTGTCGGCGGACACCGTGGCCGGCGTATCCATGGCACGGCCGGAGAACAGGTAACGGTCGCCCGACTGGCTGTTCAGCATCGCAACCGCGTTGGCGAACGCGGCCTGCGCCGTGATTTGGCCCGAGGTCTGGCCGCTGTCGTTGAGCGTCAACGTCGCGGTCGTCGACGCGTTCTTCACCTGGGTGCCGACGTCGGACAGACCTTGCAGACTGAGGTTGGCGACGTTCAGGCGGGTGTTGAGATTGGTGGCGGTGTCGGAGAACGCATTGATGCTGCTGATCTGCGCACGCAGGCTGAGCGCGAAGCCGCGATCGAGCCCCTGCCCCGCATAGGTCGTCGACACCTTGCCCGTCGCAAGCTGCGTCGTCAGGTCATTAAGCTGACTGCGCAGGTTGAGGATCGTGGTGCCGATATAGGAAGTTCTGCCGCTTACGCCGTCGATCGACATGTTACCCTCACGTGAGCTGCAGCAGCGCGTCGTACATCTGCTTGATCGACGACATCACGCGCGCATTGGCCGAATAGGCGTTCTGGAGCGAGAGCAGATGCGCCATCTCCTCGTCCATGTTGACGCCGGAGGTCGAGTCCATCTTGGTCTGCAGCGTGTTCAGCACGACGTCCTGACCATCGGCCAGTTGCTTGGCCGCCGTCGCCGATTCGCCCTGCTGGCTGATGAACTGCTTGGCAAAGTTCAGCAGCGTGCCGGTGAACGGCGCGCCTGATGTGCCGAGGCCGGTCTGCGGCGAATAGCTGAACGAGGCGCTCGACAGCTGGTTCAGAACGAGGTTGGCGCGCGTGGTGTCGCCGGCCGGGGTCTGCGGATTGGTCGAATACACCACCATGCGCGAGGGATCGCCGACCAGCGCCGTGTTGACGCTGATGCGCGCGGCAAGGCCGGTCGACTGTGAGCCGTTCGCGGTGATCGCGCCGGTGTAGAGCCCGCCATTGTCGGTGAACAGTGGAAGTTGCGGATCGCCCGAGGTCAGCGACGAGACGGTTGTCGTGACCGAGGCTGCGGTCACGTCGGCCTTGTTGGCGGCGCCGTCGTCGAGCACCCGCAGCGTCGACCCGGACGGATTGGAGAACTGCAACCCCCTTCCGCCGAGCGCGCCGTTGAGCTGCGACAATACCGAGCTCATGCCGCCGGAGAAATCGACCCCCAGCACCTCGTCGTTCGGATCGACGGTTGCGGTATTGCTCAGCGGCAGCACGCTCGGATCGTCGACGCGGATGATCGACAGATTGTGCGTGAGGCCGGTGGTGTTGTCCTTGTAGGAGACGTGGATGGTGTTGCCGCTCTGCAGCCCCGAGAGATCGAGGTCGAAGCCGGACTGTGCCCCCGCCGTCGCCGCCGTGCCCGCCGTCGTCTTGTCCGACACTGCGCTCGACATCGCGGCGGCGAACTGGTCGATCTGCGCCTGGGCCTGCACCAGCGTCTTGTCCCGCAGCTCGAGATAGGCGGCGATCTTGCCCGATCGGATCGAGTTGGTGGACACCATGTCATAGGTGCCGCCATGCGGGAACGTGATGGTGATGGTGCCGACGGTGCTCTTGGTCGGATCGGAGTTGTACTGCGTGTTGGGCGTCATCGTGCCCTGGGCGTTGAAGCTGAGCGTCGCAGCCTCGGTGCCGACCAGCTGCACGCCGGAATTGGTAAACACCGTCACCTGGTTCTGGCTGTTGGTGACGGTGCGGATGTCCATCAGCTGCGAAAGCTGCGTGACGTAGCGGTCGCGCTGGTCGAGCAATGCCGCGGTCGACGCATCGGTCGTGCCGGCATTGGCCGCGAGCTGGACATTGAGGCGCGCGATCTGCTGCATCGCATTGTTGGCGGTGTTGACGGAATCGCTGATACCGGCCTCGGCATTGGCGCGCAGCGTCTGGATTCCCTGCGAGGTCGCGTTGAGCTGCTGCGCCATGGATTGCGCGGCATTGACGACGCCGATGCGGGCCGACTGCGAGTCCGGGCTGGTCGACAGTCCCTGCAGCGCGGTCAGGAACTTGTTGTAGGCGTCCTCGATCGTGCCGGTGGAGTCGGGATTGCCGTAGACGCCCTGTAGATTGGCAAGGAAGCTCGAGCGAACGTCGGCATACGACGCGCCCGACGTCTCGGTGCGAAGTTGAGTCTGCAGGAATTCGTCGAGCTGTCGGTTGACGCCGGTGATCAGAACGCTCGACCCGAACTGGCCGGTGGTGCCGGTATCCTGGTTCAGCGTCTTCCTGACGTAGCCGGGCGTCTCCGCGTTGGCGACGTTCGACGACACGAGCGAGAGCGAGGCCTGCGTGGCGCGCAGGCCCGACATCGCGGTGGAGAGGGCTTGGCTCAAACCCATGCTGTGTACTCGCCTTTACTGCTTCACACGTGCATCGTCGATGCGATCAGCGCACCACGTTCAGGAGGTCCTGCACCATCGAGTTGGTCGTCGTGATCACCTTGGTGTTGGCCGAATAGGCCTGCTGGGTCACGATCAGCTTGGTGAACTCGTCGGCGATATCGGTGTTCGAGCTCTCGAGCGACGAACCGACGATGGTGCCGGCCTTGCCGAACAGCGCCGCGCCGGACTCGTCGGTCGCCTCGAACGCACCGCCGTCGATGCGCTTGAGGAAGTTGGTGCCGTTGAAGGTCGCCACCGAGATTTCGGCGAGGTCGATGTTGCGGCCGTTGGTGTAGTTGCCGACGATGCGGCCGTTGGTCGAGACGCTGACCGATTGCAGCTGGCCGGCCGGGAAGCCGTCCTGCTGGATCTGGTTGACCTGGACGTTGCCGTTGGCATCCGCGAACTGGGTCACGCCGCCGGAGCCGAAATTGATCACGGGGTTGCCGAGCGACACGCCGTTGACGACGGCATTGTTGAGCGTGACCGACGAGATCGCCGGCGACATCTGGCCGTTCGCGGCGAAGGTGAAGTTGACGTTCACGTTCTGCCAGGAGACCTGCGTGCCGGTGGCGTTCGGATTGACCTGATAGAACAGGTTCCAGGTATCGGTATGTCCGGCGCCCAGCGAGGAGCTGTCGGACTTGGCCCAGCGGAATTGCAGATTCACCGGCGCACCCGACACGTCATAGGCCGTGACCGCGCCGCCGGAGACGGATTCGTTCAGGAAGGTCGAGTTGTCGTTGCCGACGACCTGACCGGTGCCGACCGTGCCGCCGCCGCCGCGGGTCGCAACCGCCGAGCCGGTGAAGCCGAGCGCCGCAAGGGCCGTCGAGTTCGAGCTCGTCACGTTGAGGTCCGACGCGGTGCCGGAGTGCAGGGTGATCTTGCCGCCGCTGATCGTCGACGGCGTTGCGGTACCGGTGATCGCGTCGATCTTGGCGAGCAGCGTTCCGATGCTGTCGGTGACGTTGAGCTGGTTGCCGGTCGCGCCCGAAGCCACGAAGGTGATGACGGTGCCGTTCACCGTGATCGTATCGGCGGGCACGACGGGCGGGCCGGCCGAGCCGGCGCTGAAGCTGGCGTTGATCGAGTCGCTGCCGGCGGCGCCCGACAGCAAGGTCGCGGCGGTGTTGGCCACCGACGGCGTCGCCTTGTTGTTCTGCGCGGTGCCGGTGACCGATGAATCGGTATAGGGCGCGGCCGGCGTGCCCAGCACCAGCGGGTTATGTCCGGCGCTGAACGCGCCCGGCCGGATCAGCTCGGAGCCCGGAACCGAGGTGTCGTGCGCGGTGGTCAGGGGGTAGGACGCAAGGTTGGCGCGATAGTCGATCTTGGTGGTTTGCTGCGCCGGCAGGAAGTCGTTCTTGAAGCGCAGCGTTTGCGGCGAGGAGCCAGAGGGGTTGCCGGTGGTCGGGTCGATTGGCACGCCCTCGAGATAATAGCCGGCGCCGTTGACGAGATAACCATCCTTGTTGAGCTGAAAATCGCCGCGGCGGGTGTAGCGGTCGACGCCGTCGAACACCGGCGAGCCGTCGGTGAAGCTGCCGGGCTTTTGCACCGCAAAGAAGCCGTTGCCGTTGATCGCCATGAAGGTCGCGACCGACGCCGACTGCACGTCGCCCTGCACCGAGTTGGTCGAGCGCGACTGCGCGGTGACGCCGCCGGCGAGCTGCGCGGTCAGCGCGGTCTGCGGAACGAGGTCGAGAAAGGAGGTATCGATGCGCTTGAAGGCCGTGGTCTGCGAGTTGGCGATGTTGCCGGAGATGTTCTCGAGCGCGTACGAGCCTGCGCGCAAGCCACCGACCGCCGTCGTAAGTGCGCCGAAGATACCCATGACATGTTCTCCAATTCGATTCCCGGCGGCTGGCAATCAGCAGATGGCCGCATCGGCGGAGCATGTCGCAAAGGTCGTGCCAGGAAACGAATCGTAACAAAATCATGCGCTTGAAAAAAAAGCCCCGGCCGTTTAACCGGGGCACAATTGCCGGGCAGGCAACAATTGCCGGGGACCGAGCGCAGTTCTGAACTGCGCTCCCTCTTTTGTTTTGACGCGTTTTCTTGACGCGAACCGGTACCCACTTCGCTTGAAAACGCTATGGGCGCCGTCAGGTCGCCGAGGGCGCCGCCGGATGAAACACCAGCGCAAAACCGTCCATGCAATAGCGCAGCCCGGTCGGCTTCGGGCCGTCGTCGAAGACGTGGCCGAGATGGCCGCCGCAGCGGCGGCAATGCACCTCGGTGCGCAGCATGCCGAAGGTCCGGTCCGACGTGGTGCCGACCGCGTTATCCAGCGGCTTGTAGAAGCTCGGCCAGCCGGTGCCGCTCTCATACTTGGTCTCGGACGAGAACAGCGGCAGGTCGCAGCCGGCGCAGGCGAAGGTGCCCTTGCGGTGCTCCTTGAGCAGCGGGCTCGATCCCGGCCGCTCGGTGCCCTGGTTGCGCAGGATCTCGTATTGCTGCGGCGTCAGCTGCGCCTTCCATTCGGCGTCGGTCTTCTCGATCTCGAACTTCTCGGCGGCCTGCGCCGGCGAGGCGCGCAGCCAGCGGAAGGCAGCGAAGCTCAGCAGGCTGGCGACGGAAGCAAGCAGGATGCGGCGATCGATCATCAATCATCTCCGATGCGGGGGCCAAAGCAGGCCGAACGGGCTCGCCAACAGATACGAACCCCGCCGGTCGACGTTACATCCGCCCGTCGGAGATCCGCTCACTTTCTTGCGAGGCGTGAGGATACCGCTCCCCGCCATCCTCGATCTGCCGGGGTGGCGCCGGCGGCACCGGCCGCACCATGGCCCCCGGCGAACGGCGGGGTGCCGGTCCCCGGGTTCCCGCCTTGAGATTGGCCTCGGCAAGCCGTGCCTCGCGGACCTGCTCCCGCGCACGTGCCCCCTCGCGGTAGCGCGCCAAAACACCCGCCGCGGACGCTGTGCCCCGCGCCCACAGGCCGACGAAATGACCGGCGACGCGACCGGTGGTGCCGCCGGCCCAGACCAGCTCGAACGGCGAAAACAGCCGCCAGCGATCATCGCCCCACAGGATGCTGCGCGCGATCAACTGGCCCGCGAGCGCCGAGGTGTTGAGCCCCTGCCGGCCGAAGCCGCTCGCCACCCACAGGCCCCTGCGCAACTGCCCGATCTGCGGCATGCCATGCACGGTGACGCCGACCGCGCCGCCGAACGTGTCTGCGATCGCGGGCTTGCCGAGTTGCGGAAACACCGTGGCGATGCGGCGCTGCACCGCCGCAGCGAACCGCTTCGGCCGCGCATCCCAGGTCGTTTCGGGACTGGCCCACAACAGGCGATCGCCATCGACGACGCGGAAATGATCGATGCCGTCGCTGTCGACGACCGAGCCGGGAAAGGCGATCGCCTCCGCCAGCCGCTCCCCGAGCGGCTCAGTCAGAGCCGCGTAGCGCCACACCGGCAGCAGCGTATCGGACAGGCGCTTGAGCGGCGCACCGAGATGGATATTGCCGGCGAGGACAATGTGGTTGGCGCGCAGTCGCGCCGTCGGCGTCACGATGCGCTTGCGGATGCCGGAAAAATCGATGCTGACGACCGGCGTCTCCTCGAAGATCCGCACGCCCGCCCGCACAGCCAGCGCGGCGAGACCATGCACATATTTGCGGCCGTCGATCTGGAACGCCTTCGGATAGTAGATGCCGTGGAAATAGCGCCCGGTCCTGAGCACGCTGCGGACGCGATCGACCTGCCAGCCTTCGACTTCGGTCGCAAATTCCTCACCCAGCGTCTGCAGGCGGCTGATCAGCGCTTCGCCGACATCGACATTGGAGACTTCCAGCGCGCCGTCGCTTGGGCTGATGCCCGGGATCAAATCCTCGGTGGCGGTGGCGCGAACATAGTCGGCGCCCTCCTTCGACAGCGCCCACAATTCGCGGGCGTCATCGAGGCCGACGCGCTCGATCACATCCGATATCGGCAGGCCGAAGCCTGGCATCACGGTGCCGAGATGATGTCCGGAAGCGTTCCAGCCGACCTGGCGCCCTTCGAGCACCGCGACGCTGGCCCCAAGCCGTGCCGCCTCGCGGGCCACGGTCAGGCCGGCCAGCCCCGCCCCGACGACGCAAATGTCGACGTCGAGGTCGAACGCCAAGCGGTCGCGGAACGGTGAAGCCGCCGCGTCGGGGCCGTCTGCCGCACTTGTGGAAGTCTCGCTCATGTCGTTTCTTACGAACCGCTGCGGCGCTTGTCACCTTGTCCAGGGCATGAGCCTGTAGAATTAATTCGACCAGACCGAATCGAGATGGAAGTTCATGCGCCGTTTGCTACTGCTGCGTCACGCCAAGACCGAACACGACGCGCCCTCGGGGCACGACCAGGATCGCCGTCTCGACGAGCGCGGCCACCGCGATGCGGCGGAGATCGGCGGCTGGATCGCTCGCCACCCGCCTTTGCCCAATCTGGCGCTGGTGTCGCCGGCGGTCCGCACCACGCAGACCTGGGAGATCGTGCGCGAGGTGCTGAAGGGCGCGGGATCTGCGCCGAAAGTCGACGTCGTGCCGGAACTCTACGGCGCCGATCCGGCGCAGCTGCTCGCCGCGATCCGGATGGCCTCGGTTACCGATCCGAAGCGGCTGATGCTGATCGGCCATAATCCCGGGATGCACGAGCTGGCGCTGACGCTGACCGGCAGCGGCGACGAGGCGGCGAAGCGCGCGCTCGCGGACAATCTGCCGACCTCGGGACTCGCCGTCTTCGACTTCGCGACCGACGACTGGAACGACGTCTCCTTCCGGCGCGGCAAGCTCGTCCTGTTCGTCAGCCCTAAGCTGTTGAAGCAGGCCTCGCGCGGCTGACGCGGGCGGACACCGCCGTTCCGCCATGCTATATTGACGATCGCGCGACAGGGGGACCGGTTCGCGTCGACACCACGGACTATCCGAAGAAAAAGAAGGCGCGCGTCCCGGCACAGGGACCAAACGGCTCCAGACCAATCGCGGACAGGAGGCGCTGATGTACAAGTCCATTCTCGTGCCGATCGACCTCGCCGATACCGATCTGGCGAAGCCTGCGATCGCAACCGCAGCGACGCTGTCGCAGACCTGGAACGGGGCGGTGCGCCTGCTCAACGTGCTGCCGATGACGCCGGTGATGCTCGCCGAATACGTTCCGGCGGATTTCGACAGCCAGCAGCGTGAAACATCGGAAGAAGCGCTTGCGATCGTGGCGCGCGAATCCGGCATCGCACCCGGGCGCATCTCGGGCGTGGTCCGCCAGGGCGGCATCTACCACGAGATCCTCGAGGAGGCCGCGACGATGAAGGCCGACCTGATCGTGATGACCTCGCACCGCCCGGCGATGCGCACCTACTTCCTCGGCTCGAATGCCGGACACGTGGTGCGCTACGCCAAATGCTCGGTGCTGGTGGTGCGGCACTGAAGCGCGCTTCGCTCGCGCTTCAGATTCCCGGTTGAGCATGGTCCCTTCGGAAAACCGCTACACACTTTTCCGGACCATGCTGTGTCCAGCCGCACCTCGCAACGACCACTGCAGGTGCGCGCTGCCGAAATATCGAAAACAACCCCATGCAAAGCATGCCGGCGGCTGCAGGGCGTTCGACACCGCAACTTGACACGTCGGGCAAATCAGGGATATATTTCTAATATTCCGAAATCGTGCAAGCGCCTCCTCGCCCGGCTCCCGCAAGGGTCGTCTCCAAGCGTCGTCTCAGCGGATCCGCACCAGCTCCAGGTCAAGATCGCCGGTGACGGCGGTCTCGATGTGGCAGCGCGAAAGCCCGATGTCGCGCAGCGCCCGGTCATCGAGCTGGCGCAGCGTCTTGATCGCCTCGCGGCGCACCCAATAGGTCGCGAGTGCATCGCCCCACACGCGGAGCAATCGGAGCAATCCGCCCAACATACTGGACCGCGCGGGCGCTGCGGCGGCTGAGGATATCGTCGTCATTGTCATCTCCATCGATGCCCAAAAGGCGAAGCTATGCCGTCGACACAAATGCCGTTTCAGCACCTGCGCCGTGGGACCCTCGGATTGCTTGCGCGCTCCTCGGTGCAATCATGGGCTTGTTCCTTCTTAAATGATCCGGTACATTCCTCGGAGCAAGTAAAACATTGCTCTCGGTGCAATAATGTCGAGATTCGAATATCTGAAGCTGGCGGATGCGGTGGCCGCCGAGATCGCCAGCGGCGAGCTGAAGGCCGGCGACCGCCTGCCGCCGCAGCGCCATTTCGCCTATGACCGCAACATCGCCGTCTCGACCGCGAGCCGGGTCTACACCGAGCTGTTGCGGCGCGGGCTGGTGGTCGGCGAAGTCGGCCGCGGCACCTTCGTGTCGGGCGAGGCGCGCCGCGGCATCGCCGCTCCGACCGAGCCGCGCGGCGCCCGCATTGACCTCGAATTCAACTATCCCCTGCTGCCGCACCAGGCGACGATGATCGCCAAGAGCCTCGAAGGGCTGGAGCGGCCCGAGGTGCTCGAGGGTGCGCTGCGGCCGGCGACCAGTTTCGGCACGCGGGCGGCGCGCACGATCTCCTCGGAATTCCTCGCGCGCAAGAGCTGGGCGCCGAATCCCGACCAGATCGTGTTCACCGCCAACGGCCGGCAATGCATCGGCGCGGCGCTTGCCGCCGTCGTGCCGCCCGGCGGTCGCTGCGGCGTCGAGGCGCTGACCTACCCGTTCGTGAAGGGCATTGCCGCGCGGCTCGGCATCACGCTGGTGCCGCTCGCGATGGACGAGCACGGCGTGCGCCCGGACGCGGTGCAGAAGGCGCACCGGGAGGCGCACCTGTCGGCAATCTACGTCCAGCCGACGATCCAGAACCCGCTCAGCATCACGATGCCGGCTGAGCGCCGCGCCGAGCTGTTGCGCGTGATCGAGAAGCTCGGCCTCGTCGTCATCGAGGACGGCGTCTATGGATTCCTCGACGACGAGGTGCCGCTGGCCGCGCTCGCGCCCGACAGCTGCATCCTGCTCGACAGCCTGTCGAAGAAGGTCGCGCCCGGTCTCGCGCTCGGCTTCATCGTCTCGCCGCCGCGGCTGCGCGAAAGCATCATGGCCGCGGTGCGCTCGGGCGGCTGGACGGCGTCGGGCTACGCCTTCGCCGCGGGACAGCGCCTGATGGCCGACGGCACCGCCGCCGAGCTGTCACGGCTGAAGCGAATCGACGCCGGCCGCCGCCAGCAGATCGCGGCGAAGCATCTGGCCAATTTCGAGATCCAGACCAACCCGAAGTCCTATCATCTCTGGCTGACCCTGCCGCCGCATTGGCGCTCGCAGACCCTGGTTGCGGCCGCGGCGCGCCGCGACATCGCGCTGACGCCGTCGACGACCTTCGCCGCCACGCCGGGGCATGCGCCCAATGCGGTGCGGCTTGCGCTTGCCGCGCCGCCGATGGAGCAACTCGACCTCGGCCTGCGGACACTGGCGGCAATGCTGGGCGCGACCGAAGAGGATTTTGACGCGACGGAGTGACACCGCGCCGAGCGACCGGCCTTCTTCGATCTCCGGCTGCCTTTAGTTGGCATCAGCGCCCCAGTAAGCCACCGGCAGTAGCATCGCGCGCAAGAGGCTCCGATGCGCATGTGGCACGGCCTGTTCTGGTGGCCGGAGCGCCAGGCATCGTGAACTGTGATGGAAGCGCTTCGGCTGCACGCTCGCTTCACCTCTCCCTTGGGAGAGGTCGATTTGCGAAGCAAATCGGGCGAGGGGCCGCAGCTCTAGCGAGGGACCGGAACCCCTCACCCGGCGCTACGCGCGACCTCTCCCAAGGGAGAGGTGAACCTCCGCTGCCGATCTAGGTTCAAGCTAAATCCCATCATGCTCTAGAACCCGCAGGCCGCATACGTCTTTCTGACGAGACGAAAATGCGCACCCTCGGCGACGAAGTCCACATCCAGGCACTGGTTGCCTCGGCGATACTCCCCGATCACGCCGCACTGCAGGTATTCGAGGTTGATCCGCCAGCGCTTCTCTTGCGGCGAGTAGGTCGCGAAGTCGTGCTGCGCGACCGGCGTGCCCCTGCAGATTCCGGCAACATATTGCCGTACATCGAGGGGCAGGTTGTCGACGTGGCTATGATCCAGCGGATCGTGTTTGTTGCCTACGCTGCCCTTCGCAAGAACCGGAGAGACGCTCAAGAGCGCGAGGCACAGGGCCAGAAACGGGGTCCGGATTGTCATCTGACACTCCAGCTAAAAGCAAATCAGACGGCAATGTTACAGCGTGTTGCTTACAGCCCGCTTACAGTCCGGCCGGCGCGAACGGACGGATTTTCCCTTCAGGCAACCGGCCACTCCGCGATGAATCCCCTCGCCATGTACGGCTCGATCTTGTCCCACTCGGTCAGGACGCGGCGGCGAAACTCGGGGACGGTGTGCCAAAGCGTACGCGGGACGGCAAAGCTATCCACCGTCACCAGCATCTTCTCGACCTCCGGCCAGTGCCGCTGCAGCGTCATGGGATAACGCCGCGCGGTCCAGCTATTGCCGAGGCAGATCACGCTCCTGATATTGGCGAGCCCCAACGCCGCGTCGATCACCGGCAGCGAGAAGATCACGTTCTCGCCGGTGTTCTGCGCGCGATGCTCCTCGAGGATCCGCTCCGACGGCACGCCGTCGGCCACCATCGCGGCTTTGATGATCTCGCACTCCGAGCGGCCATCGCCCGGCGTGATGCCGCCGCTCACGATCGACCAGCGCGCAAAGCCGTCGCGCCAGAGCCGGACCGCCATGTCGACCCGCTCGGCGACATCGCCGCGGGTGCCGAACACGAACAGGAGATCGGCGGGCTTGAGCGGCGTCTCGATCAGGTGCCGGGCATTGATCGCGGCGATCTCGTCGCCGGACGGCATCCGCAAACTTCGATCGTCCATGCCCTGCCCGCTCCGTTCGCGACACCACACGCCGACGATGCCGCGCGCGAGGGCGCGCACGAAGTCACGTTTCATTGCGCTTGATTGCGATCCGGCTTGGGCAACGGCTTGGGCAACAGCGTATCGGGCAATTGGTCGAAGCTGTAGCGCCGCGGCCGGTTACGGGTGACAAAGCCGCCGACCTGCCAGGTGAACAGCGCGGCGAAGCCAAGCAGGAAGAGCGCGCCCATCCAGTTGGATGTCATGAGCGCCATCACCAGCAATCCGAACATGGCCACCGCAAGCCACGCCAGCACCGCCAGCGCCGCGGTATATGTCTTCGGCCCGAGACCTCCGGTCAGCCTCGCCGTGCTGCCGGCCGCCTGCATCCGGCGATGCAGTTCGACGATGAAGTCGCGGTAGAGATGCCCCTGCGGCGCGACCAGCGTCGCGGTCTGCCAGGTCGTCGAGAGGATCGCGATTCGCCCGCCCTTGGCATTGTCGATATCGGCGCGAAACCGCTGCTGCTGCATCGAGACCGGGCGATAGGACAGCTTCACGGCGGAGATGTCGGTGTAATCCCACACGCCGGAGCGGCCGGCGATCCGCCACGACAGCCCGTCCCCGGTCAGCTCGAACTGGTGCGCCGAGCCGACCAGCGAGGCCTTGTAGGCATAGCGCACGGCTGCGCCCTCGCCTGCTTCCGGCCGGTCCTGCAACGTTGTTGGCAATCCGCCGTTCCACCTGTTCGGACACATCCGCGCGCTTGCATGGAGTGTCGTGCCTATCCTACAAGCGAGCCATGCCCGAGACGACCTATTTTCCGCGTTACCTCATCCTCGGCGGCGCGATGATATCCGGCGTGCTGCTGGCGCTTGCCGTGCATATGCTCGGCGCACGCTACGGGCTCGATCTCGGCGGCCTGTGGCGCTCCGACAGCCACGAGTTCATGCCGGCAGGCGCTGCGATCGCCTGGTGGCTGATCGCGAGCGTCGGGTTTTCGGGCGGCTACTTCACCGCCAATCTGATGCACAGCGCGGTGGCCGGGCAGATCCCGCAGCGGATGCGGCAGTTCCTGATCGTCGTCGGCGTGCTGATGCTGGCCGGGGCCGGTCAGGCGGCCTCGGCACCGAGCGCGGTGTCGACCATCTCCGCCGTGCTCGCCGGCCTCGCCGCTTTGTGCCTCGGCGCCGCGATGGCGTTTTGCGGCGCCTATTTTGCGCTGAGGAAGAACTAGCGCGCCTCCTCGTAAACGTCCGGACTCCGAGGTAAAGCGGAGGTCGCTCCGCTTGGCCGCCGCAGACGGCTTATGGTCCAGGGCGGACCCGCTGGAACGCCAATCTAGGTAGAAGTGTCCCTCCCTGCCTTGAGTGCGAACAACGCCGCGAGTGCAGCCAAACTCAGGGCCGACGTAACCGCAAGCGTATAGCCGCCGAGCGGTGAAATCAGGAAGCCGAATGCCAGCGGCGCGATCGCTTGAGACAGCCGCGACGGCGCGCCGAGCAGCCCCAGGCGGTAGCCGTAATCCTTTGGACCGAAGATCGCCAGCGGCAGCGTGCCGCGCGCGATCGTCAGGATTCCGTTTCCAGCGCCGTGCAGCAGCGCGAAGACTCCGGCAAAGCCACCGCCGAACAAGCCGATCACGCAGGCGCCCAAGGGGTGCGTGATGCAGGCCAATCGTGCTGACCACAGCGGATGGAAACGCTTCAGCAGGCTCGCTTCGACAATGCGCGCCGCCACCTGCGCCGGGCCGATCAACGCGCCTGCCGCGATCGCCTGCGCCTGCGTTGCGCCCAACGACTCAAGAATGCGCGGCAAGTGAACCGCCATCGCCGACGTGACGCTCCAGGCGGCCGCGAAAGCAAAGGCCAGCAGCACCATCGCGCGGTCGATCAGAATATGCGGCGTTGGCGTGTCGGCTGCGATCCGATGCTCTCTCTTCAATTTGGGGATCAACAAACCGTTCAGCGGCAGGCAGATCAGAATGTGCGCAGCCGCCCAGCCGAAGCAAGTCCAGCGCCAGTCGATCGTTGCCAGTCCCCACGCGCTGAGCGGCCAGCCGATCGTGCTCGCAAAGCCCGCGATCAATGTGATGCCGGTAATGGAACGGCGGGCTGCGTCGCCATAGATGCGCCCGAGCGCTGCGAAGGCCGCATCATACAGGCCAAGACCCATGCCGACGCCGAGCAGCAGCCAGCTCACCGCCATCAGAACGCCGCCCTGCGAAAGCCCGAGCAGGATCAGACCGGACGCCAAAATGAGGTTGGACGCGCAGAGCACTTCGCGCCCACCCATCCGGTCGATCTGGCGGCCGACACGCGGACCGAGCAATCCTGAGATCACCAGCGCCATCGAGAACGCGGCAAACAGCCAGTTCGTCGAGATGCCGAGGTCGTGCGCGATCGGGTCAGCGAGAATAGCCGGCAGATAATAGCTCGATGCCCAGGCAATGGTCTGCGTGGTGCCGAGCGCGACGATTAGCACGTTGTCTGTGCGGCGGCTCATCCAGCGCGCGCGCCCGGCGTCTTCAGCGAAACCACCTCTCCGTCTTCCTTGACGAACTGGCCGATGCCGGCGACCGCGAGGAGATCAAGAACAGCCTCGGATGGCCGGCACAGCTTCACGCCCTTCGGCGAGACCACGATCGGCCGATTGATTAGGATCGGATGTGCGATCATGAAGTCGATCAGCTCGTCGTCGCTCCATTTCGGATTGGCAAGATCGAGAGCGGCATAAGGCGTGCCCTTCTCGCGGAGCAGCGCCCGCGGCGTCATGCCCATGGCCGCGATCAGCGAAACCAGCGCGTCGCGCGAGGGAGGCGTCTTGAGATATTCGACGATCTCTGGCTCCTCCCCGCCTTGACGGATCATGGCCAGGGTGTTGCGCGACGTCCCGCAATCGGGGTTATGATAGATCGTGATCGTCATCGGATCGCTTCCTTGGTGGTTTCAGCGCCCCGCAGCAGCCAGGTCATGAAGGCAAGCGCCACCATGGCCCCCAGGATTTCGGCGACGACGAAGCCCGGCAGATCCTGAGCGCGGATACCGGAAAACGTATCGGTGAACGAGCGTGCGATGGCGACGGCCGGATTGGCGAAAGACGTGGATGCGGTGAACCAGTAGGCGGCCGTGATGTAGAGCCCGACCAGCCATGGTATCGAAGCCTCACGAAATCGGAGGCCGCCGATAATCGTCGCGATCAGTCCGAACGCGGCAACGAATTCCGCAAACCACTGCGGAAAGCCGGTCCTTGCCTTCGCAGAGATCTCCAGCAGCGGCAGGCCGAACATAGCATGCGCGACCATCGCGCCGAGGATGCCCCCGAGTACCTGCGCCGCAATGTACTGCGCGGCGTGCGGCGGACGGAGTTCGCCCTTGAGCGTGAACACCAGTGTCACCGCCGGATTGAAGTGCGCGCCGGATATCGGTCCAAGGATCGTAATCAGCACCACCAGAATGGCGCCGGTCGGAAGCGTGTTGCCGAGCAGCGCCAACGCGACGTCCCTGGTCAAAGTCTCGGCCATGATGCCGGAGCCGACGACGGTCGCGACCAGAAGCAAGGTCCCAAGGCCCTCGGCCGCAAGGCGCCGCGGCAGGTCGAAGTCGGGCATCAGGCACGCGCCTTCTTCTTGGTAGTGAACGGCCTGCATTGGGCCTCAGCGAGCGCTGGCGCGCAAATCTCCGGATGGCCCGCACAGCAATCCTTCATCAGGAACGCGATGAGATCGCGCAAGCCATTGAAGTCGGCCGAATAGATGATCGAACGCGCCTCGCGGCGCGGCACGATCATGCCCGCATGCTCGAGGTCCTTCAGGTGGAAGGACACGTTGGATGGCGACACCGCGACCGCTTCGGCGATCGCCCCCGCCGCCATTCCATCGGGACCGGCCCGCACCAGCAACCGCACGATCCGCAACCGCGTTTCCTGCGACAGCGCGGCGAAAGCGGTTCGGGCTTGACGCTCCTCCATCTTTCGATAATCCTACAATTCAACAACCATTGAAATGAGGATAGCAGCCATGGACACACTTGCCAATACCCGATCGGTCGTCGGCGCCCTGCTCCCGGTGGACGAGCTTTCAGCCGCGGCCCTCCTTTCCGGCCTGCAGACGCACAGGGAGAAGCCGCTGATCTTCAGCTACGGCGGCCGGGATGTCCGCCCCAGCTACCACGTGACCGAGGTCAGAACCGGTTCATTCAGGGGGCTCGATTGCGGCGCGAACCCTGAAAGCTGGAGCGAGACTTTCATTCAGCTCTGGGACATCGAGGAGGAAAACCGCGGCCACATGCCTGCCGGGAAGTTTCTCGCGATCATCCGCAAGGTCGACCAGGCCGTCGGCTTCGATCCGCAGGCCAAGCTGACCTTTGAGGTGAGCGATGGCGTGCGGCCGATGCAAATCTATCGCGCGGAACGGATGGATGCAGGCGACACCGCGATCCGCGTCTATCTGTCGGCGCGTCCATCGAGTTGCAAGCCGCGCGACCGATGGCTGCAGGAGCAGCAATCCTGCTGCGCACCTAACACTAAACAGCCTTGTTGTGGTTGACTCTGTCCTGGGCGCAATTCAGCCGATCTACGTCCGTTAATGGCCCCAAGGCCGACACGCCGACATCCCGGTTTCAACGTCGCCTTTCAAGTGCAAAGCGGACGCTACCAATTTGTGAGCAACGCCCGCGCCAGGTGGACGCCGGTTTGCGTCAAGACAGCACGTCCGACACGAATCCGATCAGGCCACCGACCGTTCCGGCGCCCGGCGCAACATCTTGGCGACGTCAGCCGCCGGCCGCGGCGGGCTGAACAGATAGCCCTGCGCCTGCGTGCAGCCTTCCTGACGCAGCAGGTCGAACTGGGTATCGGTCTCGACGCCCTCCGCCGTGGTGACGATGCCGAGACTCTTGCCGAGACCGGTGACCGCACGCACGATCGCCATCGAGTCCTCGCGCGTCGCAAGATCCGTCACGAACGAACGGTCGATCTTGATCTTGTCGAACGGGAAGCTGCGCAGATAGCTCAGCGACGAATAGCCGGTGCCGAAATCGTCGAGCGAGATGCGGACGCCGAAACCACGCAGCTCGTGCAGCACCGCGAGCGTCGTCTCGCTGTTCTGCAGCAGCACCGATTCGGTGATCTCGAGCTCGAGCCGATCCGGCGACAGGCCCGACGCATCCAGCGCCGCCCTTACCGACGACACCAGGCTCGGATTCTTGAACTGCACCGGAGACAGGTTGACGGCAACCGCGATGTCCGCGGGCCACCTTGCGGCCTCGACGCAAGCCTTGCGCAGCACGATCTCGCCGAGCGGAACGATCAGTCCGGTTTCCTCGGCGACAGGGATGAAATTGTTGGGCGCGATCAGCCCGCGCTGCGCGTGATTCCAGCGCGCCAGCGCCTCGAAGGCGACGACCCGATCGCCCTCGACATCGCGGATCGGCTGGTAATAGACCTCGAACTCGTCGCGTTCGAGCGCGAGCCGCAGGTCGCGCTCCAGCAGCCGGCGCGCCTGCGCGCGCGCATCCATCCCGGTCTCGAAGAACCGGTAGGTGCCGCGGCCATCGGCCTTGGCGCGGTACAGTGCGAGATCGGCCTTTTGCAGCAGTTCGTCGGGATCCTTGCCGTCCTCGGGTGCGAGCGAGATGCCGATGCTGACGCCGATCACGAGCTGGTGGCCTTCGATCTCGTAGGGCGCGGCGATCCGCTCGACCACGCAACTTGCCAGCGACGACACCACGGAGGGCTCGCAATTGCTGCAGAACTGCACGATGGCGAATTCGTCACCGCCGAGCCGCGCCACGGTGTCGTGCTCGGTCACGCATTCGCCGAGCCGGCGCGCGACCTCGCGCAGCAGCGCATCGCCGACCGGATGTCCGAGCGTGTCGTTGATCTCCTTGAAATGATCGAGATCGAGGCACAGCACCGCGAGCTGGTCGGAGCGCTTGGCCAATCGCGAGGCCTTCTCGAGCTGCTCGCGGAACAGCGTGCGGTTCGGCAGGTTGGTCAGCGCGTCATGCCGCGCCATGTGCGAAATCTGTTCCTGGGCCTGCTGCCATTCGGTGATGTCTTCGAAGGTCGCGACCCAGCCGCCGCCCTTCATCGGCTGGTCGACGACACGGATCGCGCGCTCGTTGCGGCTGACGATCCGCGTCGCGCCGTTGCCGGCCTTTGCCTCGGCGACGAGCGCATTGCAGAATTCCTCGGGATCGCCGTCCCACTCGCCGATGGAATGCAGGTCCTGCAGGACGTCGATCAGCAAACGGCCCTGCAGCGGCACCCGATTGCGCCCCATCATCTCGCTGTAGCGCTCGTTGAACAGCATGATGCGGCCGTCAGCATCGAACATGCAGAGCCCCTGCGACATGTTCTCGAGCGCGGTATCCAGCACCATCTTCTGCTTGTGAAGCTCGGTCTTCGCGCGGCGATCGAGGATAGAGGCGATCAGCGACAGCCCGAGGATCGCGAAGGCGGCAACCGCGGTCATGAACGAGAGCACGCGCGGCGAGACCGAAAGCCCATCGGGAACGATGGTCGGGTCCGGGACCAGCGTCACCGCACCCATTCCGGTGAAATGATGCGAGACGATCGCAACCGTCAGGAGACCGGTCGCGGCCGCAGTGGTGCCAAAACGTTCGCCGCGTGTCGCAACCACCAGCGCGAGCGCGCCGAACAGGCTTCCGAATACGATCGAGGTCACGACGATGCCGGGCGACCAGACGATGCGGGCGGGCAATTCCAGCCCAAGCATGCCGGTGTAATGCATCGCCGCGACACCGATGCCGACGATGGCGCCACCGGCGGCGACCGTCCACCAGCGTTCATCGAGCGCTGCGACGGCAAGGCCGACGGCCAGGATCGCAACCGCGAGCACCAGCGACAGCAGCGTGATCGGAATGTTGTATCCGGCCTCGATGCCGGGATCGTAGGCCAGCATGGCGACGAAATGGGTGGCCCAGATGCCGCAACCGCCGACCGCCGCATCGAGGCCGATCCAGATCTCGCGGGCGCGGCCCTGGGCGGCGCGGGCCCGGTGAAACAGGCTGATCGCGACGGCGCTTGCGAGCAAGCAGATCACCCCACCAAGGACGACCAACCGCCAGTCATGTTCCAAGGTGAGACAGGTGAGTACGCGATACATATAGGCCCCCGTTATGGACCCATAAGAACAAGCGTATTCGTGTACGAACGGTAACGCACCGCAGCAAGGTTCCACGCATGGTGAAGAAGCCTTGAATGCACGGAGTACCGTCGAGGAAAACCGCAGTCCTCACACACAATTCGGCCGGCAGGCTCGGCTGCCCATCGGCGGCCGCCGGTTAGGAGCAAGCTTCGCTCACCGCCGCGCTGGTGATGAGGCGCCGATCCAGACCAGCGCGGCGGCGGCAAGCAAGACGCCGGCGGAGATCACGAGGGCCGCATGCAGGCCGGCGATGAAGGCCGCGGACCGGCCGACCATCGAGCCGAACAGCGCGACGCCGAGCACGCTGCCGGTCTGCCGGGTCGCATTCAGCACCCCGGCCGCGATCCCGGCATGCTGCGGCTCGGCACTGCCGAGCAGCGTCGAGGTCAAGGGCGGCACCAGGAGGCCGAGGCCGCCGCTGATCGCCAGCAGTTGCAGGCAGATCGCGGGATAGGTCGTGCCGGGACCGATCAACAGCATCGCCAGGCATCCGGCGGCCGAGATCGCGGCGCCCAATGCGATGGCCGCCGGCGCGCCGATCCGCTCCGCGACATGCGGCGCGACCAGGTTGGCGGGCAGCACGGCGCCGAGCATCGGCACGAACGCGAGGCCGGTTGCGAACGCGGATAGTCCGTTGACCTGCTGGAAGTAGAGGCTGAGCACGAAGATCAGTCCGTAGAACGCGACGTTGACCAAGAGGCCGACCATCGAGGTCAGCGCGAACATCCTGTGGCTGAACAGCGAGAGCGGCAGCATCGGCTGCGCCGCGCGCGCCTCGCGCCAGACGAACAGCAGCGAGAAGACGGCAGCCAGCGCGAAGCCTGCGATCACGAATGGGCTGTCCCAGCCAAGCGCACCACCTTCGATCAGCGCGCCGGCCAGCGTGCCGAGCGCGGCGATCGCCGCAAGTTGCCCGGGCAGATCGAGCCGGTGCTGCTGATGGCGGGTGGTTTCGCCGGCAAAGCGCCAGGCGAGCCACAGCCCGGCGAGGCCGATCGGCAGATTGACCAGGAAGATCGCGCGCCAGCCGACCAGCGTGATCAGCGCGCCGCCGACCAACGGGCCGGCGGTCAAGGCAAGGCTGGCGCCGGCGGCCCAGACGCCGACCGCGCGTCCGCGCGCCGTCTCGTCGGCATAGGCGTGGCGGAGCAGCGCGAGCGAGTTCGGCACCAGGATGGCCGCGGCCAGTCCCTGCACGCAGCGCGCGGCGATCAGCGTCGCGGCATCAGGCGCGACCGCGCAGGCGAGCGATGCCGCGGTGAAGATGGCAAAGCCGGCCATGAAAATGCGCTTGGCGCCGATCCGGTCGCCGAGCGCGCCCGCGGTCAGGATGAAGGCGGCGAAGGCGATGGTGTAGGCGCTGACCACCCATTGCAGCTCGGCCACGCCGCCGCCGAGCGAGGCGCCGATGGCGTTGAGCGCCGTATTGACGATGGTGACGTCGAGCTGCACGACGCCGTAACCGAGACTCATGGCAGCGAGCGTCAACGTCGCCGCAAGCCCGGCCGGCCGCCGATGCGACGCCGCGCGCTGATCCGGCACGCGCCGGAGGTTCAGGGATGTCCGTTGCATGGTCTTGACCTCGCTCTTCGCGACCAATGCGAGAGATAGGTCTTCGTTTCTCATTGATACTTCGCCATCGATCGAAGTGTGGCATTGCGATGGCGGCCGGGCCGTGTGGCCGCAACGATGTTGCGCGGCGTTTTGCCTCAATAGACCTACGGACCGGGCTCCGGCCGCCTCATTCCGGCCCCAACCGCGGTTCACAGCCCGATCACGCAGATGCGCGTATCGACTTCACGCTTTAGTAAACGCCGCAGCCGGCCCCGACCTCCCCATGCCGATGCATATCGTCTATTCGTTCCGCTCTGGCAGTCCCCGCAACGGCGGCAAAACCGGCAAAAATGCCGGCGAAATCGCTGTGAATGGCCGATCGAAGGGAACACGCAGCGGTCCCGCCGCGGCGCGCGGCATGGCCCCGACTCACATTCCGCAGAGCGAGAACATATGTAGCGAGTATGACAACAACGCTGGACAGGAGCCGAAGGTTGGCTTGTCAAGGGCTGCACAACGCATCGGTTTTGCCTTATGGGTCATCGCGTACGGTGCGTTTGCCCGTCACCCGTCGCCGTCCGTGACCGGGTCCCACTGAAATTGTCCCTGCCGGGAGGATGAATGCTTCGGCTGCTGACCACGCTCGGGCGTGGCTTCAAGGAAAAGATCGGCTGGAAACGGCTCGGGATCGCTGCGAGCGTGCTCATCATCGTGTTCGCGATCACGACGCTGGTCCACACCCTGAAGGGCGTCGATACCGGGATCATCCTCACCGCGCTGACCGACATCGCGCCGCACCGGATCGCGCTCGCGGCGCTCTGCGTGGTCGGAGCGTTCTGCACGCTGACCTTCTATGACTTCTTCGCGCTGCGCACGATCGGCAAGAACCACGTCCCCTACCGCATCGCAGCACTATCGAGCTTCACCAGCTACACGATCGGCCACAATATCGGCGCCACCGTCTTCACCGGCGGCGCGATCCGCTTCCGGATCTATTCCGATTACGGCCTGTCCGCGATCGACGTCGCCAAGATCTGCTTTCTCTCGGGCCTGACCTTCTGGCTCGGCAATCTGTTCGTGCTCGGCTTCGGCATGGCCTGGCACCCCTCCGCGGCATCGGCGATGGACCTGCTGCCGCCGGCGATGAACCGGCTGATCGCGCTCGGCTGCCTTGCCGGCATCGGCGCCTATTTCGTCTGGCTCTTGACCGGCGAGAAGCGCCGCGAGCTCGGCCAGAACGGCTGGAAGGTGGTGCTGCCCTCGGCCAAGCTGACGCTGCTGCAGATCATCATCGGCGTGGTCGATCTCGGCTTCTGCGCGCTCGCGATGTATCTGTTGATGCCGACCGATCCACATATCGACTTCGTCTCGCTGGCGGTGGTGTTCATCCTGGCGACGCTGCTCGGCTTTGCGAGCCACGCCCCCGGCTCGATCGGCGTGTTCGACGCCGCTATGCTGGTGGCGCTGCCGGAGTTCAGCAAGGAGCAGTTGCTGGCGACGCTGGTCGTGTTCCGGATCCTCTATTTCCTGATCCCGTTCGGGATTTCGATCTCGATCATGGGCATGCGCGAGCTGTGGCTCAACGTGGTGCGGCCATGGCAGGAACGAAAACGACTCAGCCAAGCCTGCACGGCTTCGGCGACCGTGCGGCAACCGATCGAAAGCCGGCAGCAGCAGATCAGGCGGCTGAGACGGTAACAGCGACGCTATCGGCAATGTTATCAGCCCCGGCCCGGGTTTGTTCGATCCCGGATTTTTGATCCCTGCAGCCGCTTCTCTTATTTTCGCCGTACCACTCGCGTCAAACCGCGCCATGATTGGCTTTTTGGTTCGATTTTCGTTTCGTGTGACGGTCTGCAGCGTGCTGCTCGGCAGCGCGCTTGCGGCGGTATTGGCTTCAGCCGCGGAGGCGCAGGATACCCAGCTCTCGATCTCCTGGGAGGTCCGCAACCGCTTCCGCCTGTTCCGCGAGGAACGCGACTTCCGCCTGCATGTCGAAAGCGGCCTCGGCCGCAGCGTGCTGGCCTCGGAACAGGCGCTGGAACTGCAAAGCGACGGCCGCGGCTGGGCGCGCAACACGGTCAACCGGCTCTGCATCGACCTGCAGGGCCGCGTCAGCGAGCCCTGCACCCGCGACAACGTCAAGGAAAGCTATCTGACGCCGATCGATCACCCGATCGTCGTGCGGCTCACCGGCCCGGTTCCGGTCGGTGCAACCTGCGCCTGGTCGTTCGACGACGGCGATGGGCCGCAATCCCAAACCTTCGATTGCGCCGAGCCGGTCAATCTGCGCGTCCGCTACGGCCGCACCACGGTCGCAACCGTCGATGTGGCCAGCGGCTCGGACGCCAACCAGCGCGTGACGACGCAGATCGCGGTGCGCGACCTCTTGATCGCCGGCCTCGGCGACAGCATCGCATCCGGCGAAGGCAATCCCGATCGCGCGATCGCACTGTCCGACGATGGATTCTGTTTCCGCTCCTATCTCGGCGGAGCGCAATATTACCGGCCGAGCCGTGCCGGCTTCAAAGGCGGGCGCGCCTGCGAGGCGCCGGACACCCTGGCGAACTGGCAGCGCCACAGCGCGCTGTGGCTCAACTCGGCCTGTCATCGCTCGCTGTACAGCTACCAGACCCGCACCGCGCTTGCGCTCGCCGTGCAATATCCGCACATCGCGGTGACCTATCTGCCGCTGGCCTGCACCGGCGCGACCATCGCCGACGGGCTGCTCGGCTCGCAGCAGGCGCGCGAATGTCTGCCGACCAAAACCGCCAACACCTGCTCGGGCACCGTCAACGGCCAGATCGCCGAGCTGCGCACGGCCCTCGCAGCCGCCAAGCGCCGGCAGCCCGACCGCGCGCTCGATCTCGTGCTGCTGTCGATCGGCGCCAACGACATCTACTTCTCCGGCCTCGTCGCCAACGTGATCGTCGACACGCCGACCGAACGTACGCTGTTCAGCCAGGGCGGCTCGATGGCCAGCGTCGACGATGCGCGTTCGGCACTGGCGCGCGACCTGCCGGCCGATTTCGCCAAGCTGCGCGATGCGCTGAAGCCGCTGCTCGGCGGCGACCTCTCGCGCGTGATCTACACGGCCTATGCCAATCCGGCGCTGGCCAATGGCGGAGCGCCCTGCCCCGGCGGCCGCGCCGGCTTCGATATCCATCCTTCGTTCAACGCCGATCCGAAGCGGCTCGCCTCGGTCTCGAGCTTCGTGCAGAACGAGTTCCTGCCGCAGCTCAAGGCGATCGCGCAGTGCCAGTCCGGCATCATCTGCCGCAATCCGCAGGCCGACCGCATGACCTTCGTCGATGCGCATCAGGACGCGTTCGCAAGCCACGGCTTCTGCGCGCGCGCATCGAACGATCCGGAGTTCGACCGCGACTGCTTCGCCGCCAACGGCGACAGCTTCGTCTCCGACATCGTTGCCGCGGCGAGCCAGCCGCTGAAATGCGGCCGCAGCGCCGGCGAATACCGCGCCTACCTGCCCCGCGCGCGCTGGATCCGCGACGCCAATGACAGCTATTTCGCGGCGATGACCTACCCGCAGGGCCTGCCGTCATCGATGCAGCCAACCGACATCCACGACGCGACATGGGGCATCCTGTCGGCGGTGTATGGCGGCGCGGTGCATCCCAGCGCCGAAGGTCACGCGGCGATGGCCGATGCAGCGGTGCCCGCGGCCGCCACCGTGCTGCAATTGAACACCACGGTGCCCGAGGTGCTTTCCGAGCCGGTCGCACCATTGCCGACGGCACCGGAGCAGCGCTGAACGCTCGCGCCGTGCGAGGGCGAACGCGAGCGAACGTGATCTCGATCGGAGTGTGAAAAGTCCTAGTGCCGCTTCGTCGCCGGCACGGGCGCCGGCGGCGGCGGCTTCACCGCCGCGGCCTGCGCCGGCAGATATTTGGCGACGATCGCGGGATCGAGCTGCGCCATCGCGGTGTCGGGCAGCCGGGTCCAGACCTCGTCCTTGCCGAACAGCGAGATGCCGAGATAGCCGCGCATCGTCAGCGTCTGCCCGTCGGCGCTCAGCGTCATCTTGGCCTTGTAGACCTTGCCGTTGCGCGGATCGAGCACGTTGCCGCCTTCATAGGCGAGCCCGTTGCGCTTCATGTCGCGGATCAGCGGAATGCCGAGCCACGGCATGTCCTTGCGATCGTCGGTGCATTTCGAGCAGACCGGATTAGGCGGATCGCCGGGCGCTGCAAACATCCTGGCGATCATGCCTTCGTACAGGCCGTTACGCTCGATCACCAGGAACCAGCCCTCGGGCTTGCCGTCCTCGATCTTCTGCCAGAGGCCGGCCGCCGACAGCTCGGCCGCGGACGCCGCGAGCGGAGCAGCTAGCGCAAAGGCCGCGGCGAGCGCCAGGATCAGCCGAAGTCTGGATCGCGTGTTCCGCATCATCATCACCTGATCAATCCAAAAACTCGACTACGCGCAGACTACGGCCATTTGACGGAGCGTTCCAGTACCCGCGCCGCGCGGGAAATGGCCCATGCCCCCGGCATTGGTCGCTGCTGGAGCGGAATCAGTTCACGCCAAGCTTCTTCTGCAGACTTGATGACGAGGTTGTGTACTGGAACACCAGCCGCTTGTCCGGATACACGTAGCGGTGCGCCTTCTGCGCCATCAGCGCGCCCTCGTGGAAGCCGGAGAGAATGAGCTTGAGCTTGCCCGGATAGGTGTTGATGTCGCCGATCGCGAAGATGCCTGACACGTTGGTCTCGAACGCCGCGGTGTCGACCGGCACCAGATTGTTCTCCAGCGCGACGCCCCAGTTCGCGACCGGACCGAGCTTCATGGTGAGCCCGAAGAACGGCAGCATCGTATCGCAGGCGATCGTCGACATCGCATTGTCGTTGCCCTTCAACGCGGCGCCCGAGAGTTGACCGCCAGCGCCTTCGAGCCCGGTGACCTGGCCGATCTTGAGATCCATCTTGCCGTCGGCAACCAGCGTGCGCATCTGCTCGACGCTGTGCGGCGCGGCGCGGAAATCGTCGCGCCGGTGCAGCAGCGTGATGCGCTTGGCGATCGGATGCAGATTGAGCGTCCAGTCGAGCGCGGAGTCGCCGCCGCCGACGATCAGGATGTTCTTGTCGCGGAACTGCTCCATCTTGCGCACGGCATAAAACACCGAGGTGCCTTCATAGGCCTCGATGCCCGGCACCGGCGGGCGCTTCGGCTGGAACGAACCGCCGCCCGCGGAGATCACCACCACTTTGGCTTCGAACTCCTTGCCGGCATCGGTCTTCACGCGAAACAAGGGATCGCCGATCTTCTCGATGCTCTCCACCATCTCGTTGAGATGGAAGGTCGGATTGAACGGCTTGACCTGCTCCAGCAGCTGATCGGTGAGCCCCTGGCCGGTGACGAAGGGAATGCCGGGAATGTCGTAGATCGGCTTCTCGGGATAGAGCTCGGCGCACTGCCCGCCGATCTTGTCGAGGATGTCGACCAGATGCACCTTCATGTCGAGCAGGCCCAGTTCGAACACGGCGAACAGTCCGCAGGGGCCCGCGCCAATAATCAGCACATCGGTCTTGATCGCTTCGCTCATGTCCGCTTCTTTTCAGTTGAGGTCGACTGGACGGCTTTTCGCCTGTCCAGCCAAGTGGGCCGGATCGTGACATGCATAATAGGGACAGCGGCTGGCGCGGCAACCCCTTGCCGAGCCTGCGCAACTCGGCTGTATGGGCAGGAAACCGACGGAGATCCCCCTCGTGAATGCCCCTGTCCGCGCCGACGATGCACTGCGCCTGGAAGACTTTCCATATCGGCTGTCCGACAATGTGCGCTTTGCCGATCTCGACCCGAACGGGCACGTCAACAACGCCGTCTATGCGAGCTATTTTGAAACCGGCCGCGTCACGCTGGTGAAGGACCGCAGCATGGGGCTGATGCCGGCGGGGCTCGGCTGGATCATGGTGCGTCTCGACATCCATTTCCGCGCCGAGCTGCACTGGCCGGGCCGGATCGAGCTCGGGCTCGGTCTCGTCAAGTTCGGGCGGACGTCGACCACCTTCGATCAGGTGGTGTTTTCGCAAGGGAGATGCGTTGCGTCGGCGAAGGCGGTCACCGTGATGATCGATGAGGCCACGCGCAGGCCGACGCCGCTGCCGGCGGAGGTCAGGGAGAACTTCCGCCGCTGGGTCCGTCGCGGTGTGAACCCGGACGGCGAGTAACGGATATCAGGCCTGCCGTTCCGGCGTCGACACGACCAGGCCGTCGAGTTCGTCGGTCACCTTGATCTGGCAGGACAGCCGCGAATTCGGGCGCACGTCGAAGCCGAAATCCAGCATGTCCTCTTCCATCGGCGACGGCGCGCCGACCTTCTCGCGCCACGCTTCATCGACATAGACATGGCAGGTCGCACAGGCGCAGGCGCCGCCGCATTCGGCTTCAATGCCGGGAATGGCGTTGCGGATCGCGCCTTCCATCACCGTCGCGCCGTTCTCGATCTCAACTGTGCGTTTCTCGCCGCTATGGTCGATAAAGTGGATTTTGGCCATGATTGCTCGTGCTGCCGGAATGCGCCGGAGGATGGATGGAAAGGTCCCGGGCAGTCGTATAACGGGTCGATCCGCACAGCGCCAGCGCGGAGACCGAAAACCTGCCGGCCGGCCCGGGTGGCATCCCGGCCGCTGCGGCTGGCCGTGGAGATGGGGAAGCCTAGGACCGGCCCAGAATCAGCTCGATCGCGGTGCGCGCCTCGCCAATCGCGGCCCCGAGCGCTGCAAGGGGCTGGGCCGGATCGAAACCGCCGGCCAGCGCGGTTTCCAGGTTGGCGGCCGCCTCGGCGACGCCGAAGGCACCGATTGCTCGGGCCGAACCCTTCAGGGTGTGGGCATGGGTCGGCGCTTCGGGCGGCAGGGCAGCCAGCTCGCCAAGGATCCGGGCCGACTGGGTCGAGAACATCGCCAGCACTTCCCGCTCCAGCCCCGGATCGCCCAGCGTCATGCGCCGGAGGTGATCGACGTCGATCGGGCCGTCGCCAGGCGCGAGCGGCGGCGATTGCATCCATTCAACGCGTTCGAGATGAAGCGGCATGGCCTGTCCCTGTCGTCTCTGCCGGGTCTTCACCGGCGGACCGTGGGCGAGCCAATCACGAAACTGGTTAACGAATTGTTGTCGGGATGATCGGCAAAACCGCCTGATTCTGGACAATTTCCGGACACAATCGGCCCTCTGGGAGGGGAATTTCGAGTACCCATAAGGCCTTATGGCGCAAAGCTGTTAACGATGATTAAGAAAGTATTAATCGCAAGCATTTCATTCGCATCACTCTCCCCATAGGATGTTTGCGGATGTAGCGGACAAGCCGCCGAGGGGGCGCTTGCGCTCCGCTTGTGGGCACCGGCTTCGAGCTTGCGTGGGGACGATCGCAGGCTCGCCGACGCGTAAAATAGTGAGAGGGCTCAGACTGAACATGGCGAACACTCCCAAGAAGGTCAAAGATCCCACCGAAGTCGCGCTTTCTGCCATCCAGGAAGCCCTCAACATCAGCGAACAGGGCGCGGAAAACCGCAGCCCCCTCAACGAAGGCGCGGCACCGCCCAGCCTGCCGCCATCGTCCGCGGATTTTTCCGCCACCTCGTTCGATCAGCGTCCGAATTCCGATCGTTCGGCCTTCGAGCCGATCGAAGAACCGCGTGCCCCTCGCCGCGCCGCCAATGACGATCGCGAGACCATCGGTCAGATGCTGCAGACGCTGCAGGGAGGGCGCGCCCGCAACGCCTTCACGCTGTTCTTCGTCTGCTCCGGCGCCTGGCTGCTCGGCGGCGTGATCCTCACCATCGCCTTCTGGCCTGCGCTGCAAGCGTCGATGGCTCAAGGCACCGGCGTCCTGGTGCTCGCCGGCCTCGCCGCACTGTTCGCCGTTCCGATCCTGCTGTTCTACTATCTCGCCAGCCTCGCCGCGCACGGCCAGCGCATGCAGATGATCGCGCAATCGATGGCGCAGGTCGCAATGCGATTCTCCGAACCGGAAAACGCCGCCGCCGATTCCATGGTGACGGTCGGCCAGGCGATCCGCCGCGAGGTCGCGGCGATGGGCGATGGCGTCGAACGCGCGATCGCGCGCGCCGGCGAACTCGAGACCCTCGTCGCCAACGAGGTCGCGGCACTCGAACGCGCGTACTCCGACAATGAAGTGCGCATCCGCGCGCTGCTGCAGGACATCGCCCACCAGCGCGACAATCTGGTCGGCCAGGCCGAGCAGGTGCGCAGCGCGATCTCCGGCGTGCAGATCGACCTGCGCCACGACATCGCGCTGATTTCCGACGCGATCGCCTCGCGCGTCGACGAGGTCGCCAAGAGCATCACCGGCGCGCTGGAAGAGCGCGGCCAGCACATCACGACCGCGCTGAGCCATGCCGGCGACAACATGATCCTCGCGCTCGGCGAGCGCGGCGGCGACCTGCTCGACCGCCTTGAGGAAGCCAGTGCCGAGACCACGCGCGCGGTGATGGACGCCTCCGAGCGGCTCACCACCAGCCTCAACTTCAAGACCGGCCACGTCCATGACGAGTTCGTCGATCTGGCCGACCGCGTCCACGAGATGCTGAACGAGCGCATCGACCGCATCACCGGCGAGTTCGAGCAGCGTTCGTCTGCCATCGTCGACGGCATCTCCGACCGCACCGAGGAGGTCCACGACTCCCTGAAGAACTCCGCCGACTCGCTGCTGCTCGAGCTCGAGCTGCGCAGCAACGACCTCGTCAGCAAGATCGACGACGCCGGCAACCGCCTCGCCGGCCAGATCATGACCTCCGGCGACCGCGCGAGCGAGGCGCTCGATGTCACCGTCAATTCCCTGGTCGCCAAGGTGGTGGGCCAGACCGAGACGGCGCACGATTCGCTGTCGCTGCAGATGAGCGCGTTCGACGACCTGGTGAAGAACCACGGCAGCGAGCTCGCCGAGAAATTCGCCCGCGACTCCGGCACGCTCGGCGCGCTGATCACCCGCCACATCTCGGAATTCGACCGCACCGTGAAGACCTTCGGCGGCGACATCGTCGAGCGCATGGGCCAGCGCACCCAGGACATCGCCGACAGCCTGAAGACCTATGTCGACACCTTCGACAATCGCGTCACCACCAATAGCGGCGAGATCACCGCCTCGCTCGACCAGCGCCTGCTGCAGTTCGAGACCACGCTCGGCAGCCGCGTCACCAATCTCGACGCCTCGCTGACCGACAAGCTGTCGTCGTTCGACAGCTCACTCGCCACCAGGATCGGCTCGTTCGACGGCCGCCTGCAGTCGCTGGACGATGCGATCGACGGCCGCATGAAGTCGATCGAGGTCACCTTCGAGAGCCGCGCCAAGTCGGTCACCGACACCATCGACGGCCATCTCGGCACGCTCGCGACGCAGCTGACCGAAGGCGCCACCCAGGCGATCCATTCGATCGACTCGCGCCTCGGCCTGCTCACCACGACCCTGACCGAGGGCACCGTGCAGGCGATCGCCGCGGTCGACCACCGTATCAACGGCGTCGCCGAGACGATCGACGGCCACAGCATCCGCCTTGTCGACACCATCAACGGCCACAGCACCCGCCTCGCCGACACCATCAACGGTCACAACAGCCGCCTCGTCGAGACCATCAGCGGCCACAGTTCGAACCTGACCGACACGATCTCGGCGCGCTTTGCCGACATCCAGCAGGGCATCGAGAGCCGTGTCGGCGTCATCGCCGGTGACATCGACACCCGCGTCGCGCAGTTCGAGGACCTGCTCGGCTCGCGCGTCGAGGCCGTCGCCGGCCGCATCGAGAGCAGCGGCCGCCAGGCCAGCGAGGACCTGATGTCCCGCGCAGAGCTGCTGTCGTCGAGCATCAAGTCGCATGTCGAGGACGCCGAGCGCTCGCTGACCAACCTCGTGGTCAACACCAGCGAAACCATCCAGACCGGCGCGCGCACCGCGCAGCAGGCGCTGCTCACCGTGTCAGCCGACGTCGGCAACCAGCTCAAGATGAGCTCGGCCGAGGTCGAGGGCGTGCTGACCGCCGTCGGCACCAGCGCCGCCAACTCGATCCTCACCAGTGCCCGCGATGCGCAGGTCTCGCTGGTGTCCGCCTCCGGCGACGTCGCCTCGCAGATCAAGGCGCTGTCCGAGGACGTCGAGCGCACCCTGCAGGCGGCCGGCAGCGCCACCGCAGCCTCCGTGCTGTCGGGCGCCCGCGACGCGCAGACCACGCTGGTCAGCGCCTCGATCGAAGCCGCAAGTCAGGTCAAGTCGCTGGCCGCCGATGTCGAGGCATCGTTGTCGATGTCCGGCTCTGCTGCCGCCGAAGCGATCATGACCGGTGCGCGCGAGGCCCAGACCACGCTGATCTCGACCTCGACCGACGTTACGGGACAAGTGAAGTCGCTCGCCGGCGACGTCGAGCGCTCGCTGTCGACGGCCGGTTCCGCAACCGCGGAAGCCGTCGTCGCCTCCGCCCGTGAGGCCCAGAGCACGCTGGCCGGCGCTTCCACCGAAGCCGCCAACCTCGTCCGCTCGCTCGCGGCCGACATGCAGCACTCGCTCTCGACTGCCGGCACCGCCACCGCGGAATCCATCGTCGCCTCCGCCCGCGAGG
>NZ_LFLZ01000047.1 GCF_001189845.1 Bradyrhizobium tropiciagri | reverse complement strand
TTCTGATTGAATTCGGCTTGGCGCGGTCCCGGTTCACCTCTCCCCGTCGGGGAGAGGTCGGATTGCGAAGCAATCCGGGTGAGGGCTCTTGCCCTCTCGATCGACCGTAATCCCTCACCCGATTTGCTCCGCAAATCGACCTCTCCCAAGGGAGAGGTGAACTTTCGACGCCGTTACAGCTCAACCTAATCTCATCATGCCTCCGCAGTATGCCGCCCCTGCGGTGCAACGTCGCGTCCGGCGTTGCACCCGCAGGGGCGCGGTGCGATCTCCGCCTTTTTTACCGCTTCCCTTTGCTTCGGCTTCCCCCCTACCATGGCTTTCGTTTATACGGTCATTTGAACGTCATCCGGCGCTGATAACGCGCGCAACGAAAGATGACGTTCCAACCGGGAGGGGCTTTTGATGATTTTCCGACGACTCGGCGCTGCTGCTGTAGCCGCTGCTACGCTCGCATTCGCGTCGCCTGCATTTGCGGTGACCGAGATTCAGTGGTGGCACGCGATGACCGGCGCCAACAATGACGTCATCGTCAAGCTGGCCAACGACTTCAACGCCTCGCAGTCCGACTACAAGGTGATCCCGACCTACAAGGGCGGCTACGCCGACACCATGAATGCCGGCATCGCGGCTTTCCGCGCCGGCAACGCGCCGCACATCATGCAGGTGTTCGAGGTCGGCACCGCGACGATGATGGCCGCCACCGGCGCCGTCAAACCGGTCTACAAGCTGATGGCCGATGCCGGCGAGAAGTTCGATCCGAGCGTCTATCTGCCCGCGATCACCGGCTACTACTCGACCTCGAAGGGCGAGATGCTGTCGTTCCCCTTCAACTCGTCGTCGACGGTGATGTGGGTCAATCTCGACGCGCTGAAGAAGGCCAACATCGCCGAGATCCCGAAGACCTGGCCGCAGGTGTTCGAGGACGCCAAGAAGCTGAAGGCGGCCGGCTACAATACCTGCGGCTTCTCCGGCTCGTGGGTCACCTGGGTCAATCTCGAGCAGCTGTCGGCCTGGCACAACGTGCCGCTCGCCAGCAAGGCCAACGGCCTCGACGGCTTCGACACCGTGCTCGAATTCAACGGCCCGCTGCAGGTCAAGCATCTCGAGAACCTGGTCGAGCTGCAGAAGGACAAGACCTACGACTATGCCGGCCGCACCAACACCGGCGAAGGCCGCTTCACCTCGGGCGAGTGCCCGATCTACCTGACCTCGTCGGCGTTCTTCGGCAACGTCAAGGCGCAGGCCAAGTTCAACTTCACCGCAGCCCCGATGCCGTATTATCCCGACGTCAAGGGCGCGCCGCAGAACTCGATCATCGGCGGCGCCTCGCTGTGGGTGATGGGCGGCAAGTCGGCCGAGGAATACAAGGGCGTGGCCAAGTTCCTGACCTTCCTCTCGGACACCGACCGCCAGGTCTGGATCCACAAGGCCTCGGGCTATCTGCCGATCACCAAGGCCGCCTACGCCAAGGCCAAGGAAGAGGGCTTCTACAAGGACCAGCCCTATCTCGAGACCCCGCTGCTCGAGCTCACCAACAAGGAGCCGACCGAGAATTCGCGCGGTCTGCGCCTCGGCAACATGGTGCAGCTGCGCGACATGTGGTCGGAGGAGATCGAGCAGGCGCTGGCCGGCAAGAAGACCGCCAAGCAGGCGCTGGACTCCGCCGTCGAGCGCGGCAACCAGATGCTGCGGCAGTTTGAAAAGACCGCCGTCCACTGACATGATGGTTTGAGCCCATCAACCGGCAGGCCGCGACAAGCGGCCTGCCACTTTCTTAGAGACCATGCAAAAGCAAGCGATTTTCCAATCAAAGCTATTGCCTTACGCGCTGGTTGCCCCGCAACTCGCGATCGTCCTGATCTTTTTCTATTGGCCGGCCGCGCAGGCGGTGATCCAGTCCTTCCTGCTGCAGGACGCCTTCGGCCTTTCCACCAGCTTCGTCTGGTTCGAGAACTATCTCGAGCTGTTCAAGGACCCGGCCTATTTCGCCGCCATCGTCAGGACCTTCGCGTTCTCGTTCGCGATCGCGGTGTCCTCGCTGTCCTTCGCCTTGCTGCTCGCTGTGATGGCGGACAAGCCGCTGCGCGGCTCGACGCTCTACCGCACGCTTCTCATCTGGCCCTACGCGGTGGCTCCGCCTGTGGTCGGCGTGCTCTGGGTGTTCATGCTGCACCCCTCGCTCGGCGTGCTGTCGCGCTATCTGCGCGCGATGGGCGTTGACTGGAATCCGCTGCTCGACGGCGACCAGGCTGCAGCGCTGATCATCCTCGCCGCGGCGTGGAAGCAGATCTCCTACAATTTCCTGTTCTTCCTCGCAGGGCTGCAGAGCATCCCGAAGAGCGTGATCGAAGCCGCCGCGATCGACGGCGCGCGCCCGATGCGGCGATTCTGGACCGTGATCTTCCCGCTGCTGTCGCCGACCATCTTCTTCCTCCTGGTCATCAACATCGTCTACGCCTTCTTCGACACTTTCGGCATCATCGACACCATGACCCGCGGCGGCCCCGGCAAGGCGACCGAAACGCTGGTCTACAAGGTCTATACGGATGGCCTGCTCGGCGGCAATCTCGGCTCCTCGGCGGCGCAGTCGGTCATCCTGATGGTCATCGTGGTCGTGCTCACCGGCATCCAGTTCCGCTTCGTCGAGCGCAAGGTGACCTACTGATGGTCGAGGAAGAGGGCTTCCAGCGCTATCTGGCTCACGTCATCCTGTGGATCGGGATCGCGATCGTCGCCTTCCCGGTTTATCTCGCGATCGTCGCCTCGACCCAGGACAACGCCGTCATCGCCAACGGCCAGATGTCGCTGTTGCCCGGCGGCCATTTCCTCGAGACCTACTACCAGACGCTGTTTGTCGGCACGAGCGGCTCGACCCGCGAGCCCGTGCTCAACATGATGCTGAACTCGCTGGTCATGGCGCTCCTGATCGCGGTCGGCAAGATCGCGATCTCGATCATCTCCGCCTATGCGATCGTGTATTTCCGGTTTCCGTTCCGGATGGCGATCTTCTGGATCATCTTCATCACCCTGATGCTGCCGGTCGAGGTGCGCATCTATCCGACCTACAAGATCGTCGCCGACCTGCATCTGCTCGACAGCTATGCCGGCCTGTCGCTGCCGCTGATCGCCTCCGCCACCGCGACGCTGCTGTTCCGGCAGTTCTTCATGACGGTGCCGGATGAATTGCTGGAAGCCTCGCGCATCGACGGCGCGGGCCCGTTCCGCTTCTTCTGGGATACGCTGTTGCCGCTGTCGCGCACCAACATGGCCGCGCTGTTCGTGATCCTCTTCATCCTCGGCTGGAATCAGTATCTCTGGCCGCTGTTGATCACCACGCGCGACGACATGCAGACCATCCAGGTCGGCATCCGCAAGATGATCACCACGACCGACGCACTGACCGAATGGCCTGTGGTGATGGCGACCGCGCTGCTTGCGATGCTGCCGCCGGTGTTCGTCGTCGTCGTGATGCAGAAACTGTTCGTGCGCGGATTGGTGGAGACGGAAAAGTAATGGCTAACGTCACGCTGCGCAGCGTCCGCAAGACCTATCCCGGCGGCTTCGAGGCCATCAAGGGCGTCGATGTCGACGTCGGTGACGGCCAGTTCTGCGTGCTGGTCGGCCCCTCCGGCTGCGGCAAGTCCACGCTGCTGCGCATGGTCGCGGGGCTCGAGACCATCACCGGCGGTGAGATCGACATCGGCGGCCGCGTCGTCAATCAGGTCGAGCCCGCCGATCGCGATATCGCGATGGTGTTCCAGAACTACGCGCTCTATCCGCATATGAGCGTCTACAACAACATGGCCTACGGCCTGCGCAACCGCGGCATGGCCGAGGCCGAGATCAAGACCCGCGTCGAGGAAGCCGCGCGCGTGCTCGAGCTGTCGCCGATGCTGGAGCGCAAGCCGCGCCAGCTCTCCGGCGGCCAGCGCCAGCGCGTCGCGATGGGCCGCGCCATCGTGCGCCAGCCGAAGGTGTTCCTGTTCGACGAGCCGCTGTCGAACCTCGACGCCAAGCTGCGCATCGCGATGCGGGTCGAGATCCGCAAGCTGCAGCGCCGGCTCAACACCACGTCGATCTACGTCACCCACGACCAGCTCGAGGCGATGACGCTGGCCGACATCCTCGTCGTCATGAATGGCGGCCAGGTCGAGCAGATCGGCAATCCGCTGGATATCTACCAGAAGCCGGCGACCACCTTCGTCGCGTCCTTCATCGGCGCGCCGCCGATGAACCTGATGCCGCTGCGCTCGGATGAGCTGACGTCCCAGATCGCGGGCGCGGACGGCGCCGGGATCGTCGGGATCCGGCCGGAGGATTTCGTGATCTCCAGCGAGACCGTCTCGGGCGGCGTCGCGCTCGGTCTCACCGTCGAGGCGATCGAGCATGTCGGCGCCGAGACCTTCGTCTATGGCAGCCGCCAGCGCGAGGAGCAGGGGGTTGCCGCCAATCCGGGCGAGCTGCCGCCGGGCGAGGTCATCGTCCGGGTTCCCGGCGCCACCGGCCCCGCGATCGGCGAGCGGATCCGGGCGGTCGCCCCACGCGACAAACTGCATCTTTTTACCGCTGATGGCCGGAAGCGGGTCGCCGGGTAACCGATCGAGAAGAATTTGCCCTCATGTTGCGGGCGTTTAGGCTGGTTTCGGGGCTGCTTGAACGCTATCCAGATCGCCCCCATATCCCTCACTGACCGGAGGCCAGACGGCCCACCGGTTGCATGGGGCGCCGCAAGGGCCCCTCAAAGTCGCTTCGAGAGGACTTTGTAATGTCTCGTGTTCCATCGTTGTCCAGTCCGTTCCTTCTGGGATTCGACGAGATCGAGCGTGCGCTCGACCGCGTCGTGAAGGGCGCTGACGGCTATCCTCCCTACAACATCGAGCGGTGCGACCGTACCAACGGGCAGCCTGAGCGGCTTCGTATCACGCTGGCGGTGGCGGGCTTCACCCGCGACCAACTCGATGTAACCATTGAGGAAAATCAGCTCGTCATCCGCGGCCGCCAGCAGGACGACAAGGCTCGGCAATACATCCATCGCGGCATTGCCGCGCGCCACTTCCAGCGCACCTTCGTGCTGGCGGAGGGGATGCAGGTGCTGGGCGCGGATCTGAAGAACGGGTTGTTGTCGATTGACCTGGCCAGGCCGGAACCTGAACGGGTCATTAAGACAATCGCTATCAATGAGCACGAATAATAGAAACAAGGAGCGGACTCGACCGCTTATCTGACTGAGGAGTCGAGACCATGAGTGACATGAGTACCACCACCATCGAATCCAGCAACGTCACGCCGGAAGCGCTGGCTCATCTGGGCGAGGGTCATATCGCCTATGTGAAGCAGGTCCGTTCCGAGGACGTGCCCGATCTCTTTCCGCAGGCGCCGAAAATCGCGCCCGGCCTCAAACTGTTCGCACTGCATGCCGCCGACGGCACGCCGATGATGCTGACCGACAGCCGCGAAGCCGCGATCGCCAACGCCTGGAGCAACGAGCTGCAAGCCGTCAGCGTCCACTGACACAAATTCCCTGATTGGGTGCTGAATTCAGCACCCGCGAATTCAATGCGCGGGCAGGCCTCGACCGAAGGCGGCCCGCGCATTTTTTATGGCAATGCAGACGAAGCGGCGAGCATCGGACCCATGCTGAGCTGCACCTCGCCGGGAACGTTGTAGTCGCGCATCAGCATCCGGTTGTTGCGCAGCCCGCACGCCTCCCGCTGCACCACGAACATCCAGAGCGCGTGGCCGGCTTCCCGCACCAGGATGCGCCGCGCCTGTTGCGCGGGCGCCGGGGTGTCAGCGTGCGGATGCGCGGCATCGAACTCGCGCAGCTTGGCGAGCGCCTGTTCCAGGGCGCGGCCCATCCGGCCGAGCGCATCGCCCGCTCTTCGGCGAGCTCGTAGGCGAGGACGTCGACAGGAACGCGATCAAGGCGAAAATCGCGGGACATCTGTCATCCCTGGTTCGCACGCGCAATGTTGCGCACGCCCGTCTTCTGGCGTCACCGCCGGGTTGTCAATAGACGCCCGCGTCTTCGATGACGCCAGGTGCGGGCCCTCTCAGTTTGAACGGTTTGTGCGGCTTTAGGCAGCAGAGCATGGCTGCGGTCCATTTCGCTTCGCTCGGTTCCATGCTGTAATTAATTCCCGCAGGCTGAGCCTCACGGAAGACAATGCAATAAGGGGATTCCCGGCAAGATTTATCCACGATCAAATCGAATGAAGGAGATGCGACCATGCAGAAGAGCTCGCTGATCAATCTCGTTGCTTCGGTGTCGATTTCCGTCCTGGCGACTGGTGTCGCAATTTCCGCGCAAGACAAGTACAGCCTGCAAGTGCCGAATGGACTCGCGTTCTCCGAGTTCAGGGGATACGAGGACTGGTCCGTGATCGCGATCAGCGAGAACGAGGGCGTCATTGCCGTGATCCTGGGGAATCCGGCGATGATCGGCGCCTACCGGGAGGGCGTACCCGGCAATGGCAAGCCGTTCCCGGATGGCGTCAAGATGGCGAAGATTCATTGGATCCCGAAGAAGCAAGAGACGTATCCCGGTCAACCAACAGTGCCGGGCGCCCAGCACGACGTCGATTTCATGGTCAAGGACAGCAAGAGGTTCGCGGATAGCGGCGGATGGGGATACGGCGCGTTCGAGTACGACGCGGCGACAGATGTGTTCAGGCCTGCCAACACGACGGATAATCCGCCGCAGGAAAACGACGCAAAGTGCGGTTATGCCTGCCACACTGTGGTGCAGAACCACGACTATGTGTTCACCGAGTACGGCAAGAGGTAGAGCCGGACCACGCGGGTTCAAGCTGTGCCAGCCGCGCAGGCGCAATTCCCCGCGGCTGCCGCTCGGTCAATCTTCGCTCGCGGAACATTCGATCAAGGCCTGTCGTGCTCCTCGGAAATGTCCTTGTTGGTGTAGTCGGGCATCATAGCGGTCGCGGCAATGCTGACGACCGCGCAGAACAGGATGTAGAGCGCGATCGCATAACCCGACCCGGTGGCCGCGAGCAGCGCGGTGGCGATCAGCGGCGCCGGTCCGCCTGAGATCACCGAGGAGAGCTGATAGCCGATCGAGCAGCCGCTGTAGCGCAGCCGCGGCGTGAAGCACTCGGCAATCAGGGCCGCCTGCGGTCCATACGTCAAGGCGTGCGGTACGAATGACAGCACGATGGCGATGAAGATCAACCACGGCGTGCCGGTGTTCAGCATGGCGAAATACGCAAAGCCGAATAGCCCGGTCAGGACCGCGCCGATCGTGTACAGGCGCTTGCGCCCGACGCGATCCGACAGGTGCCCGGCCAGCGGGATGCTGAAGAGCTCGATGGTGCCGGCGCAGATCAAGCAGATCAGCAGGAAGTCGCGATCCTGATGGATCACCTGGGTGCCGTAGGCGAAGACAAAAGCCAGATAGATATAGGCCGGCGCCTGTTCGACCATTCGCGCCAGCGCCGAGAGGATGATCGAGCGCGGCTGACGCTTGATCACCTCGATCACCGGGACCCGTGCGACGCGGTTCTCGGCCACGATCCGGCGGAACGTCGGCGTCTCCATGATGCCGAGCCGGATGTAGAGCCCGATGGCGATCATCACGAGGCTGAGCAGGAACGGGATGCGCCAGCCCCAAACCAGGAATTGATCGCCGGACAAACGGCTGAACACCAGCACCGCTATGTTCGCCAGCAGCAGTCCGGCAGGACCGCCGAGCTGCGGCCATGAGGTGATGAAGCCGCGATGCTGGTTGGTGCGCGCCCACTCCATCGAGAGCAGCACCGAGCCGCCCCACTCGCCGCCGACGCCAACGCCCTGGATGAAACGGATGACGGTCAGGATCACCGCACCCCAGATGCCGATCTGGTCATAGGTGGGGACGAGGCCGACGGCCGCAGTGGCAAGTCCGGTCAGCAGCAACGTCGCGATCAGCGTGGCCTTGCGGCCGATGCGATCGCCATAATGGCCGAAGATCGCGGCACCGATCGGTCGCGCGATGAAGCCCACCGTGTAGATCGCGAACGCCTCCAGGACACCGACAAGCGGATCCGACTTCGGGAAGAACAGCTTGCCGAACACGAGCCCGGTCACCGTGCTGTAAAGCAGGAAGTCGTACCATTCGATGGTGGTGCCCACCGTGCTGGCGATCAATGCGCGACGCAATTGCGCCTGATGCTCGGCTTCCGGCAGTGGGGTGACTGCAATGTCCAATGTCGTCATGTGCATCTCCCTGGCCGACATATTCGGCCTTCTGGAATGCGTTGCGCCACCGTCCACGGCGGTGGACGATGCTGTCGATGCCCGATTGCCAGTTTGGTTGGGGCGGCGTCGCCAATGCGCGGGTCGCGCCCATGCAGGGCCCCGGGAAGCCGGTCCCTGGATCGCGAGCGGCGCAACCGATCGCCATCGCGGGAGTACGACATCCCTTGTGACACGGTCTTGCAAACCGAAATCTAGCCCTTCGGTCCGCCCGGTAAATTCGACCTTGGTCTGTGGCTTACGCCAACTGCTCGAACGTTCAGGCCAGCCGCGCGCGGATGTCGGGCTTCAGCACCTTGCCGACCTTCGACCGCGGAAGATCGTCCCAGACCTCGATCTGCTTCGGCGTCTTGATGCTGCCGATCTGCTGCTTGACGAAGGCCGCCAGCGCAATCGCATCGACGGTGTGGCCGGCGCGCGGCTGCACCACGGCGACGATGCGCTCGCCCCATTTGTCGTCGGGCAATCCTATCACAGCGCAATCCTGCACCGCCTCGTGGGCGCGCAACGCGTTCTCGACCTCGATCGAGTAGACGTTGAAGCCGCCGGTGATGATCATGTCCTTGGCGCGATCGACGATATAGAGGTAACCGTCGCCGTCGATGTAGCCGATGTCGCCGGTGTGGTGCCAGCCATGCACTGATGCTTCGCGCGTGGCCTCCGGGTTCTTGTAGTAGCCTTCCATGACCAGCGAGCCGCGCACCACGATCTCGCCGCGCGATCCCGCAGGCAGCAGCTTGCCGTCGCCGTCCATGATGCCGGCCTGCACCAGCGGGCCGATCCGCCCGGCCGACGCAAGCCGCTCCATCGCGATCGTGCCGTCCGGATTGTAGTGATCGGCCGGCGGCATCATCGAGATCATCATCGGCGCCTCGGTCTGTCCGAACAGCTGCGCCATCGGTCCGATCCGCTGCAACGCCTCCGCGAGACGCGTCGCCGAGATCGGCGCCGCGCCATACCAGAAGCACTGCAATGAGCTGCGATCGGCCGCGTCGAGCCCGGGATGATCGAGCAGCATGTAGATCACGGTCGGCGGCAGGAAGGTGTGGGTGACGCGGTAGCGCTCGATCAACGCCAGGAACTCGCCGATATCAGGGTGATGCATGATCACGACGCGGCCGCCGAGCGTCATGATCGGGAAACACAACACGCCGGCGGCATGCGTCAGCGGCGCCAGCGCGAGATAGACCGGACGGCCCTTGAACGGGTAGCCCATCAGGGTCAGCGCGGTCATCGCCTCGATGTTGCGACCCGACAGCATCACGCCCTTCGGCTTGCCGGTGGTGCCGCCGGTGCCCGGGATCATCGCGAGATCGTCGATCGTGTCGCGCTGATAGTGATCGTCGGCGAGCCCGGAGAGCCAGCGCTCGAACGACGGCGCGAACGGCAGCTCGGCATCGAGACAGACCAGCGCGCGCAGCTTCGGCAGGTCCTGCCTGACGGCCTCGACCATCGGCGCGAAGCTGGAATGAAACAGCAGCAGGTTGCAATCGAACTGGTCGAGGATGAACTTGTTCTCGGCCGCCTCGTTGCGCGGATTGATCGGACACCACACCGCCGCAGCGCGCGAGATGCCGAACACGCAGGCGAAGGCGAGCGGATCGTTGCCGGACAGAATCGCGACCTTGTCGCCGGGCGCGATGCCCGATCGCTCGAGCCCGCGCGCGATCCGGTAGCTCAACCGCTGCACCTCGCCATAGCTGAGGTCATGGCCATCCATGGTGAGGCACGGCGCGTCGGCGCCGAGCGAGGCACCCTTGTCGAGATAATCGATGAAGCGCATGGCGGGCCTCGCAAGAGGCGCGGGTGACGCGCGACTGCATCACCCGCGGATAGTGCGTTTTCGAGCAAGGCAGATACCAGTCCGCTTGACGAAAACGCTTCAGGGAGCGGAGTGTTGAGCCCCGATCCGATCGGGGCTCAAGATCAGTCGTGCACGGTCAGGACCGGCTTGCCGACCAGGCCGAAGCTGCGCAATTGCCCGAGCAGTTCGTGGTGGCCGAACGCCTGGCAGCCGGAGGCGAAGCCGACGCGCTTGGGCGACTGCTGCAGCAGGTACGCCGCGGCAAAGGCCTGCAGCATGCCGGTCTGCTTGTAGTTGCTGTTGCCGTAGATGACGCAGTGCGCGCGCCCCAGCGGGCCGGAGGCGTACACCGAATCCAACGACTTGTTGACGCGCGGGTTCTCGCGCGGCGGCATGGTGTTCATCACGCCGGCCGCGGTCTGCGCCAGCGCGGCGTAGCGCTCGTCAGGCTTCATGTCCTTGGTCGCCTCCAGCGCGGCGGCGACGATCTGCGGCACACCCAGCATCAGCGCGCGATTGAACACGCCGCCCAGCACCTTCACATTGGCGACGCGCGGATCGCGCTTGAACCACACCGGGTGCGAGGTGCCGCCCCAGGGCAGCGCCAGCGCCAGCTCGTGCTGGCCGGGGATCGCGAGATTGTAGAGGCCGGCATCGGGCTGATGCTCGACATACTTGTTCTGCTCCAGATAGTAGGCCTTGGCCATCGCGGCGTTGACCAGGATGGTCTGCGTCGAGGCGATGGTCGGGCTGCCGCCCCAGAACACGGCGATATCGAGCGTGTCGAGGCCGGGGGTTTCCAGGCAGAGCTGCGCGGCGATCTCACCAGTGGTGTACATCTGCGCGATGCCCGGTGCCAGCAGCAGGCCGGCATTGCCGAACTTCGCGCCGAACTCCTGCTCGAGCGTGATCAGCCAGTCCTGCTCGCCGGTCGTGTCGGTGTAGTGGCACTTGGCTGCTAGGCAGGCCTGCACCACCTCGACGCCGAACTTGGCGAACGGGCCCACGGTGTTGAGCACCACCGAGGCGCCCTTGAACAGTTCGGTCAGCGCGGCCGCGGTGTGCGGCACCGTCACCACCTCGTAGTCGGCGGTCTCGATGCCGGCCACGTTCGACTTCATCGCGGCGTTGAGCTTGTCGGCGCTGCGGCCGGCGGCGATGAAGGGGATGTTGTACTCACGCAGATATTCGCAGACCAGCCGGCCGGTATAGCCGGACGCGCCATAGACGATGACGGGCTTCTTCTCGCTCATTGCGATCCTCCGAAATGCTTGTTGTCAGCTTCGTTGCTACATGCCCATGCCGCCATCGACCGGCAGGCCGATGCCGGTGATGAAGCGGGCATCGTTCGAGCACAGGAACACTGCGGCGTCGGCGATGTCGGAGACCTCCGCGAGCTTGCCGAGCGGCGTCTGCTCCACCACCGAGCCGACGGCGGCATTGACGTCGGGCGCGAGGCCGATCTTCACGATGTCATTGGCGAGCTGCAGGCCCATGTCGGTCGGGATCAGCCCGGGATAGATGCAGTTGACGCGCACGCCATAGCCGAGCTTGCCGGCCTCCATCGCACCGACGCGCGTCATGCGATCGACCGCGGATTTGGTGCCGGAATAGACGGCGATGCTCGGGAAAGCGATCGTCGCCGCGACGGATGCGATGTTGACCACCGCACCGCCCTTGCCGGCGGCGCCGCCCGGCCGCATCGCGCGGAAGGCGTGCTTCATGCCGAGCACGGTGCCGACGATGTTGACGTCGCACATCCGGCGCGCATCCTCGGCCTTGATATCGGCGACCAGCGAGGTGATCTCGATGCCGGCATTGTTGATCAGGATGTCGAAGCCGCCGAGGGTTTCGACCGTTGCGGCGGCGGCCCTCTCCCATTGCGCATCGTCGGTGACGTCGAGTTTTGCAAAACCGGTCTTGACGCCGGCCTTGGCGATCTCGGCGGCGGTGGCCTTGCCGGCATCGTCCAGAATATCGCCGATCATGACCGCAGCGCCGGACCGCGCCAGCGCCTGCGCGATGGCCGCGCCAATCCCCCGGGCGCCGCCGGTGACCAGGGCTTTCCTGCCTTCAAGGCTCTTCCCACTCATGACGTAGTCCTCCCTTTGCTGGTGATTTCTGGTGCTGCTGAGATCGGCAGTGCGGGCCGGCAGGCTTGCGCATTCGGAGCGCATTGGTGGTCGCGGCCGGCGTCGGCGGGGCGCAGCATGGCGCGCCCCTGACGGTGCATCTCCTCCTGTTTATCGATTGGTCAGCCGTCTTGACGGTTGTCCAAATTATTTGGCCAACCCTCGTCCAGGAACTTGACACTTGTCAAGCCTGAATTTGACAAGTGTCAAAGAGGATGATGTGAAGGGATGGAGCGCGCCGCGGTCGCCGCGGTATAGTCGCTGAACCGAAGAGACAGAGGGAAGGCACGGGATGGCCCGGCAATCGACAGGAGCGGCCCAACGCGTAGCTGTGGCGACCGAGGCGCTGCGCGACGAGAAATTCAACGCGCGGCGCGTCGAGCTTGCGGAGGCCGCGCTGGAGACGCTCGGCGAGCTCGGCTTTGCGCGCACCAGCCTGCGCGAGATCGCGCAGAACTCCGCATTCACGCACGGCGTGTTTCACTACTATTTCAGCGACAAGCTCGATCTGATCTGTTGCTGCGTCCGTCACTACAAGGCGAAATGCGTGACGCGCTATGACGAGGTGGTGACGACGGCGCGAAGCCGCGACGAACTGACCGAAGGCTTCCTCGCCAAGCTCGCGGCGACTCTCGAGAACGAAGCGCGCATGCACCGGCTCTGGTACGATCTGCGCTCACAGGCAATGTTCGAACCCGCGTTTCGCAAGGACGTGCTCGAGATCGACAAGAGCCTGGAAGCGATGATCTGGCGGATCGCCACGCGCTACGCCGAGCTCGGCAACAAGCAGCCGGCATCGTCGCCGGCCGCGCTCTACGCGCTGTTCGACGGCCTGTTCCAGAGCGCGCTGCTCAGGCATCTCGCTAATGACGAGAAGGCCGTGCCCGATCTGCTCGACGAAGTCCGCCGTCTGCTGCCGACGATCTGCTGAGACGTTCGAATACTTCGTAGCCCGGATGAAGCGCAGCGAAATCCGGGATTCGCGCCAGCCGCGAGATTCCCGGATTGCGCTTCGCTCCATCCGGGCTACGGACTGAAAGTGTTCGCGTGCGCCATCGCGTGACGAACAGACCATTTCCGAATGACAGTTGCGCGAACGAGTTCGCTGACGCGGATGATTACGCCGCGCTCGCCGGCGGCAGCGCGAGCACCGAGTAGATCGCCTGCGCGTCGCGCGAGGCGCGCAGCTTCTTGGCGACGTCCTGGTCGCGCAGCAGGCGGGCGATGCGCGCCAGCGCCTTGAGATGATCGGCGCCGGCGCCTTCGGGTGCCAGCAGCAGGAAGATCAGGTCGACCGGCTGGCCGTCCATCGCCTCGAAATCGATCGGGCGCTCGAGGCGGGCGAAGAAGCCGAACAGCTTCTCCAGCTTGGGCAGCTTGCCGTGCGGAATGGCGACGCCGTAGCCGACCGCCGTGGTGCCGAGCTTCTCGCGCTGCAGCAGCACCTCGAAGATCGCGCGCTCGTTCTGCCCGGTCAACGCCGATGCACGCGCGGCGAGTTCCTGCAGCGCCTGCTTCTTGCTGATGACTTTCAAAGCCGGAAGTATCGCCTCGGGTGCGACCAGATCGGTAATCGGCATTGGGACGTTCCGAGGTGAATGACCGTCAGGTTGCGAAATAGGCTTTACAGCGGCGGCGTCAAGAAGATGAGGTGGGATGCGGGCTTAGCCCGGGTCCATTGGCAGGGCTTCTACTCCAACGTATCGGCGGTGCCAACACCTGCGAACCCTGTTCCGCCCCCCTTGTTCCTGGAGGCGGCGGACCATAAGCAGGGCTGGCTTCGGACGTCAATGCCATCTGCCAACTATCCTCAGGGGCTCACCGCAGGCGGATCGACCCAGCCGACATTGCCGTCCGTCCGGCGGTATATGATGTTCAACCGGCCACTGCCGCCATGCTGGAACACCAGGCAGGAGGCGCCGGTCAGATCGAGCTCCATCACGGCCTCGCTGACCGACAGCCGCTTCAGCGCGGTGGTTGCCTCGGCAATGATGACAGGGCTGTATTCGGTGACCTCGTCCTCGTTCTCGGGCGCCTCGATGACATAGCTCGGCGCGTCGAGCCCGACGCCGTTCAACTCGGCAAGCGCAGCGTTGGCGGCATAGGTCTTGCGGGCGGAGCGATCCTTGAGCCGGCTCTTGTAGCGGCGCAGGCGCTTCTCGATCATCAACAGCGCGGCATCCGCGCTGGCATAGGCGTCGGCGGCGTTGGATTCGGCTTCCAGCGTGATGCCGGAATCCAGATGCAGCGCGCAGTCGGTTCGGAAGCCGAAGCCATCCTTGCTCAGCGTGATGTGACCGGAATAGTTGCCATCAAAATACTTTCGCAGGACCTCGTCGGTGCGGTCGCTGACGCGCGCCCGAAGCGCCTCGCCGATGCTGATGCTCTTTCCCGAGATTCGAAGGGTCATTTGATGCCTCAATTGCTGGGATGCCTCGGTCAGTCTTGCAGGAGCATGATGGTTGCTGGATTCCGGTTACCTTCCTTTCTGGACGATGCTCGACCTGGAAAGGTCGAGACTATCGCGATTTGACGCGAACGCAACGAGCGCATGGACCTGTCCGTACTCGGACGGGGCCATCCTCAAGAAGTAACCTAAACGGGGGCTGTATCGCGCGAGCGGTCGGGCGAGGAGGCAGGAGCCGAAAGGGCATTACCGAGCATGCTCTGTTTGTCACGGCGGCGCTGCACCGAGGATGGTATCCGCATCGCCTCACGGTACTTCGCGACGGTGCGGCGGGCGATATCAATGCCCGAGGCGCGCAAACGTTCCACGATCGTGTCGTCGGACAGGATCGCCGACGGCGCCTCGCCGTCGATCAGCTGCTTGATGTGGTGACGCACTGCTTCGGCCGAATGCGCCTCGCCGCCATCCGCGGACGCGATCGACGCGGTGAAAAAATACTTCAATTCAAAACTGCCGCGATTGGTCGCCATGTATTTGTTGGCGGTGACGCGCGACACCGTCGATTCATGCATCTGGATCGCGTCCGCGACTGCCTTCAGATTCAGCGGCCTCAAGTGCGCGACGCCATAGGTGAAGAATCCGTCCTGCTGGCGGACGATTTCGGTCGCGACCTTCAAGATGGTGCGGGCGCGCTGATCGAGCGCGCGCACCAGCCAGGTCGCGTTCTGCAGGCAGTCGGTGAAGTACGACTTGTCACCGTCCTTGCGGATCGTCTTCGACAGCTCAGAGTAATAGGTCTGGTTGACCAGAACGCGCGGCAGAGTGTCGCTGTTGAGCTCGACGTGCCAGCCGCCGTCGGGACCCGGACGCACATAGACGTCGGGCACCATGGTCTGCGTCCGCGAGGTGCCGAACTTCAGGCCGGGCTTCGGATCGAGCCGGCGGATCTCGGCGATCATGTCGGTGATGTCTTCGTCGTCGACGCCGCAAAGCTTGCGCAGGCCGGCGATGTCGCGCTTGGCAAGCAGATCGAGATGCTCGACCAGCGCCTGCATTGCCGGATCGTAGCGATCGAGCTCGCGCAGCTGGATCGCGAGACACTCGCTCAGGTTTCGCGCGCAGACACCCGGCGGATCGAATTTCTGCAGCACGGCGACGACCTCGTCGACCGCTTGCTGCGACGCACCGAGCCGCTCGGCGGCCTGGCCGAGATCGGCCGGCAGGTAGCCGGCGTCATCGACGAGGTCGATCAGGTACTGCCCGATCATGCGCTGCGCCGGCGCCGAGAACGCGACCGCGAGCTGTTCGGCGAGATGGTCGGCGAGCGTCAGTTCGGCGGCCACGAAGGCTTCGAGATTGTATTCGTCGTCGCTGGAGGCGCCGCCGCCCCATTCGGTATAGACCGAGGGCGGCGCGTCCTGCGCGGCGCGCGCGGCCGCCTCCGCCGGCTCCTCGGAGAACACGTTGTCGAGACCGGTATCGAGCGTCTGCTCGATCTCGGCACGGGTGCCGAGGTCGCGGTTCAGCCACTCCTCCTGGCCGGGCTCGAAAGCGGCCTCGCCGCCCGAGCCTGAGGCCATGTCGGACGAGTCGCCGTCATCGCCGTAGCTGTTGGAACCGTCGGAATCGCCGTAGTCGGCCCGCTCCATGACCGGCTCGCCCGCCACCGGCGGTTCCGGCCCGTCGGCTGCCCGCTCCAGCAGCGGGTTGCGTTCCAGCTCTTCCTCGACAAAGGTCGACAGATCCAGGTTCGACAGTTGCAGCAGCTTGATCGCCTGCATCAGCTGCGGCGTCATCACCAGCGACTGCGACTGGCGGAACTCTAGTCTTTGCGTCAGCGCCATGCAGGCAAGATCGACCTTAAAAGTTGGCTCGATTCTTGCTTATCTTAGTCCGTGAAGCTTGTACACGGCTTGACGGATGCAATTTTCAGGCTAAAGGCGGAATTCCTCGCCAAGGTAAAGCCGACGTACATCGGGATCATTAACGATCTCCTCCGGGCTTCCCTCAGTCAAGATCTCACCGGCATAGACGATATAGGCACGGTCGGTCAGGCCGAGCGTCTCGCGAACGTTGTGGTCGGTGATGAGCACGCCGATGCCGCGGTTGGTGAGATGGCGGACGAGGTCCTGGATGTCGCCGACCGCGATCGGGTCGATGCCGGCGAACGGCTCGTCGAGCAGCATGTAATTGGGCCGCGTCGCCAGCGCGCGCGCGATTTCGACGCGGCGGCGCTCGCCGCCGGACAGCGCGATCGACGGGCTCTTGCGCAGCCGCGTGATGTTGAATTCGTCGAGCAGCGAATCCAGCTCGTGCTCGCGCTTCTTCTTCGAGGGCTCGACGACCTCGAGCACGGCACGGATGTTCTGCTCGACCGACAGGCCGCGGAAGATCGAGGCTTCCTGCGGCAGATAGCCGATGCCGAGGCGCGCACGCTGATACATCGGCAGCTTGGTGACGTCGTGGCCGTCGAGCTCGATCGCGCCGCGATCGGCCTTGATCAGGCCGGTGATCATGTAGAACACCGTGGTCTTGCCGGCGCCGTTCGGCCCGAGCAGGCCGACCGCCTCGCCGCGGCGCACATAGATGCTGACGCCGCGCACCACCTGGCGGCTGCCGAAGCTCTTTTCCACGCTATGCACAGCCAGGTAGCCCGGCCGCTTGATGAGCTGCGGCGCCGCCGGGGCGCTGTTCCTGGCTGGCCTTGCCCGCGCCGGAGCGGGCGCTGCTGCGGGCTGGGATCGCGGCAGCTCGGCGGCAGGAACCGAAGCGGCGCGCGCCATCGGCGGCGCGTCGCGCACCGACGACGTCAGCATCTCGCCGAACTGGTCGCCGAGCGCCGTGATGTCGTCATGCGAGCGCGCAAATCCGGAGCTGCGTTTCGCAGAGCGCCGCCGGAACATGCCGAGAAAATCCACCATCCCCGCTTCGCTTCAGCCTTTCACGGTGATCCCGCGACTTTGCCTGCGGACCAATCGATTCGCACGCGTACCCGCAAGCATGCGCCGGAAACCTGGATACCGGCCTTCCCTCGCGACAAAAGCGGACGCCTTTGCGCGGAGATCATGCTCAAACAACACGGCAAAGCGCGATCACCCGCGCCTTGATTGAATGGATGCCCCTGTCCCGGCCAACAACTCCCCCTCAAAGGCATATCGTTCGGCCGGGCCGCTCGAGTAGATACAGTCTCGCCCCGCGCGCTTCAACCTCGCGGCCGCAAAATATTATCTAATGCATTGATTCATCTTGATTTTGATGGCTTGGCGGAAGCTGACGGGAGGCTTACGGGGCTGGTCGCGGCCGGCGCGCCGCCGCAGTCTTGTCCCTGGACGACCATGGCTTGCACCCTGCCACTGTCGGATTCCACACGCGAGACGCCGGTCGTCATGTCCACCAGCAGACGATCGCCGCGCACCACGTTCTGGCACTGGGTCAGCACCACCTGGCTGCCACTGCCGCCGAGCATGGTGATCAGATTGGTCTTGGTGTCGAAGATCGCAGTGGTGCCGGTGACGACCTGATCCTTCTGGGTCACGACGACATCGCCCTTCGCTTCCAGCCGGTTGATCGAGGATGCGCCGGCGGGGCCGGGCGTTGCCGACTGCGGCGGCGGGCTCTTGGGTGCGGTGGAGTTCGGCGCAGTCGCCGGCGGCTGGGTCGACTTGTCCTCGTAGAACACGACCAGGACCTTCGAGGTCATGGTGGTGTCGCCCTGCGTGACTTTCACATTGCCGGAGAAAGTCGCCTCCTTCTTCTTGTCACGCATTTCGAGCACGGCCGCCTCGATCTTGACCGGCTGGTTGCGGTTCTGCGCGAAACCCTGCATGGCGTTGGGCGCGGACGCAGTGCCCTGTCCGCGCGCGGTGTCGAACGCCATCAGCGCGAGGAGAGCAACGATTGCGGCGCGCGAAACCAGCATCGGCAGGATAATCCTCGCGCCGGCGGCGCTTATTTCGACTTGCTACCCGGCAGCAGTTGAAGCGGTGACGGGGCCGCTGGCGCCGTGCCGGGGGCAGCCGGCGTTCCGCAGCCACCCTTGCCGCTTTGTCCGCCCTGCGACTGGATGAACAGGCCCTGCACCTTGCCGCTTTCGGATTCCACCCGCGAGACGCCGGTGGTCATGTCGACCAGCAGGCGGTCGCCGCGCAGCACGTTCTGGCACTGGGTCAGCACCACCTGGCCGCCACCGCCGCCGAGCATGGTGATCAAATTGGTCTTAGTGTCGAAGATCGCGGTCTCGCCAGTCACCACCTGATCCTTCTGGGTGACGACGACATTGCCCTTCGCCTCCAGCCGCTTGATCGAGGACGCGCCGCCGGGGCCCGGCGTTGCCGACTGCATCGGCGCGGCGCCCTTGGCTGCGGCACCCTTGGTGGCGGCCGGCGCAGGCGCCGGCGTCTGGGTCGATTTATCCTCGTAGAACACCACCAGCACCTTCGAGGTCATGGTGGTGTCGCCCTGCACGACCTTCACATTGCCGGAGAAGGTCGCCTCCTTTTTCTTGTCGCGCATCTCGAGCGCGGCAGCCTCAATCTGGATCGGCTGGTCGCGGTTCTGCGAGAAGCCCTGCATGGCGTTGGGAACGCCCGACATCGAGCCCTGCGCGGACGCAGCGCCGGCTGCAAACAGCGTAAGCAGAAAGGCCGCGATTGCAAAGCCGTGCGGAAAACGTCTCATCATCAAATTCATTTCGTGTTGGCGGATTTGCGCGCCTTCGGTGGCGGCGGAGGTGGCGGTGGCGCAGCCTCGGCAGGCGGGCTCGGATTGTTGTCGCCGAGCTTGTCGAGATACATCACGACATTGCCTTCGAACCGCACCAGCTCGCCGCTGTTGTAGATCCTGAGGCGATCTGATGTCAGCGTGCCCTCGAGCAGCTTGACGTCGACATGCTCGTCCGACGAGACGTTGCCCTTGTTGATGTCGACGAACGCCTGCGTCAGCTTGGCCTCATAGCCGGTGGAGGACTGCAGGAAGATATCCTGGCGCAGGTCGAGCAGCTGCTTCTTGTTGTCGAAGAAGCCGGTGCGCGCATCCATCGTCACCGTCGACTGATCCTGCTGCGCCACCTTGGCGCGGATCGTCTTCAGCTCGACATGGTCGGGATCGGTGACGTCCTGGATCGCCGCCTTGGCCCACATTTCATAGGGCCGCCCTTCGGCCGAGAAGCCGGCGATATGCGGCGATTCCATCGTGATCTTGGTGCCCGACACCACGAGGTTGTCCATCTCGACCGGGAGCTTGGGGATCATTTCGCGGAATGGATTGTAGACCGAGACGAAGATGATCGAGGCCATCGCGAGGCCAACCACCGCGGGCACCGCGACGCGCAGGATCCGCACCATGCGGCTGTGCCGCGCGGCAGCGGCAAAGCGCGCCTCGAGGCCAGTGACATAGGCTGGATTCTGAACCGAATTCACCTGAGCTCCAGAGGCGCGAAATTGCCCCTATTCTAGCCGGAGCCGCCCAAATATGCAGCCCGGACCTCGCGTCGCGCCCCCGCAGGGAGACCACGCGTGAACAGTTTGGCCGAAACGGGGCGGAAATGGCCCCGCTGCGACGAATTCGCGCCCATCATGAACGGGCGGAATCATGAATGGGCAAAGATGTCCTCGGCCTCCCAGCCGTCGAGATCGAGCCTGGCGCGGGTGGGGAGGAAATCGAAGCACGCCTGCGCGAGATCGGTGCGCCCCTCGCGCGCCAGCATCATGTTCAACTTGTCGCGCAGCGCATGCAGGTGCAGTACGTCGGAGGCGGCATAGGCAAGCTGGGCCTCGCTGAGGCTTTGCGCGCCCCAATCGCTCGACTGCTGCTGCTTCGACAGCTCGACGTTCAGCACTTCGCGCACCAGATCCTTCAGGCCGTGGCGGTCGGTGTAGGTGCGCGACAGGCGCGAGGCGATCTTGGTGCAATAGACCGGCGCCGGCATCACGCCGAAGGTGTTGTAGAGCACCGCGACGTCGAACCGCGCGAAATGGAAGATCTTGGTGATCTTGGGATTGGCGAGCAGCGCCTTCAGGTTCGGCGCATCGGTGTGCCCCTTCGGAATCTGGATCACGTCGGCGGTGCCGTCGCCGTTCGACATCTGCACCACGCAGAGCCGGTCGCGATGCGGATGCAGCCCCATGGTCTCGGTGTCGATCGCAACGGAATCGGTGTAGCGGGTGAGATCGGGCAGGTCGCCGCGATGCAGGCGGATGGTCATGAATGAAGGCCTCGGGTCTCGGATCGATTCGACAGGCGACACTAGCCCCCAAACGCCGGGGATGCGAGCGGATAGGCCGTCTCCGGCCGCTCAGGCGCGGGTTTTCCGCCCGGCTCCTGCCATATCCCGACACGGCGGCCTGGCATCGCGCGAACTCTGTTGCATTTGGATCACGCTACAATTCAAACGATCAGAGATGGGATGATCGGATGCCGCGCAATCCTCATATGAATGACCGGGAGACTCCGCGGTTTCCGATCACACTTCCGCGCATTTTTTTGCGTTTCGGCGCCGATGAAATCCGCGTGCGGTGACCCTATCTCTGCGCAGCCGCTTGCGCCCCTTTGCATCATCACGAATGAGTCCCATGTCGGAACAGACCATCGCCGCGCCGATCGACGACGAGCCGCAGGTACGCGGCTTTACGCGCTATCAATCGTTCCTGATCGCCCTGCTTGCCTTCACGCAATTCACCCTGATCCTCGACTTCATCATCATGTCGCCGCTCGGCGCCATCCTGATGCCCTCGCTCAACATCACGGCGGGACAGTTCGGCGTCGCGGTCTCCGCATATGCCTTCGCCGCCGGCATTTCCGGCATCCTCGCCGCCGGCTTTGCCGATCGCTTCGACCGCAAGCGGCTGCTGCTGTTCTTCTATGTCGGCTTCATGCTCGGCACCGTGCTCTGCGCGCTGGCGCAGAATTTCCACGTACTACTGCTTGGCCGCATCGTCACCGGCCTGTTCGGCGGCGTGATCGGCTCCGTCGTGCTTGCCATCGTCACTGACCTGTTTCCGCTGCAACAGCGCGGCCGCGCGATGGGCGTGCTGCAAACGGCATTCGCAGCGAGCCAGGTGCTTGGCGTGCCGGCCGGACTTTTCCTGGCCAATCACTGGAACTGGCACATCTGCTTCGTGGCCATCGTCGGCCTGTCGATCGCGGCGATCGCGACCATCGCGCTGTTCATGGAGCCCGTCGACGGGCACCTCAAGCTGCAGCACGACAGCAATCCGTTCCGCCATCTGATCGCGACCGTCGGCCAGCCGCGCTACACGCTGGCCTTCCTGGTGACGACGCTGCTGGCAACCGGCGGCTTCATGCTGATGCCGTTCGGCAGCGCCTTCACCGTGCACAATCTCGGCATCGATATCGTGCATCTGCCGACGATCTATCTGGTCTCCGGCCTGTTCAGCATCGTGATGGGGCCGCTGGTCGGCCGCGCCAGCGACGCGTTCGGCAAGTACCCGATCTTCGCGTTCGGCTGCGTGGTGTCCGTCATCATGGTGTCGATCTACACCAATCTCGGCCACGTCTCGCTGCTGACCGCGATCCTGGTCAATGTCGTGATGTTCGTCGGCATCTTCTCGCGCATGATCCCGTCGCAGGCACTGATGTCAGCGATCCCAGATGCGAGCCAGCGCGGATCGTTCAGCGCGGTCTCGGCCTCCGTGCAGCAGCTCTCGGGCGGCCTGGGCTCGGTGGTTGCCGCCGCGATCGTCGCCGAGAATCCCGACGGCTCGCTGCTGCATTTCGACCGGATCGGCTACGTCGTCGTGGCAACGACCCTGATTTCGCTGGTCGCGATGTACTTCGTGCAGCGGCCGATCGCGCGCCGCGCGGGGCGGCGGATCGTGTGAGGGCCGCGCTACTTCGCGAGCATGGGGCCGGAACGGCCGGAAGCGGTAGCGGGTGACGGCGTTGCCGCACCCACCCCGCGGATGCAGAGCGATTTCAATCGCTTATGAAAGGGATGGTGCCCAGGAAAGGACTCGAACCTTCACGGCCGTTAAGCCACTGGCACCTGAAGCCAGCGCGTCTACCAATTCCACCACCTGGGCGTGGGCGCGTTAGTAAGGTTCGGTTACGCGCTTGTCAAATTCACGAAACGAAAAATCGAATACCCTGTACATGGTGGGGTCGATGGCGTATCGCCAGATGGCTAACCCACGTCAATAACTCCCGAATCCGACAGGAACCACCCGATGGCATCGAACCTGGACACCACAGTCACGGTCTTCGGCGGATCGGGTTTTCTGGGCCGGAACGTGGTCCGGGCGCTCTGCAAGCGCGATTACCGGGTCCGCGTCGCGGTGCGGCGGCCTGAACTGGCCGGCCATCTGCAGCCGCTCGGCCGGGTCGGGCAGATTCATGCCGTCCAGGCCAATGTGCGCTACCCGGCCTCGGTCGAGGCGGCGATGCGTGATTCGCAGGTCGCCATCAATCTGGTCGGCATCCTGGCTGAGGGCGGCGGGCAGACTTTTGATGCCGTGCAGGTGAAGGGCGCCGAGACCATCGCCAAGGCGGCCGCCGCGAACGGCGCCCGAATGGTCCATGTCTCGGCGATCGGGGCTGACGAAAACTCCCTGTCGGGCTATTTCCGCGCCAAGGCGGAAGGCGAGAAGGCGGTGCAGGCGGCGCTGCCGTCGGCCACCATCATGCGGCCGTCGCTGCTGTTCGGGCCGGAGGATCAGTTCACCAACCGCTTCGCGGCGCTGGCGCGGATCTCGCCTGTGCTGCCGCTGGTCGGCGGCGGCGTCAACACGGTGGAGCCGGCCTATGTCGCCGACGTCGCGGACGCGGTGGCGGATGCGGTGGATGGCAAGGCCAAGGCAGGCGCGACCTACGAGCTCGGGGGGCCTGAGGTGCTGACCATGCGCGAGGTGATGCAGATCATCCTCAAGATCACCCAGCGCGATCGCATGCTGGCGCCGCTGCCGTTCGGCCTCGCCAAGTTGCAGTCGTATGTCCTGCAGTTCGCGCCGGGCCCGTTCACCCTGACCCCGGACCAGGTCGCGATGCTGCGCGTGGACAATGTGGTGTCGGAGGCCGCCAAGGCCGCCGGGCTGACGTTTGCGGGCCTCGGCATCACGCCGGATTCGATGGAAGCGGTCGCCCCGCAATATCTCTGGCGCTTCCGCGCCACGGGGCAGTTCCAGAAGAAGAGCGCGTAAGCGCAAATCTCTCAGCCCGTCCCGGCCAAGCGCAGCGCGAGCCGGGACCCATAACCACGAATGCTCGAGATGTAGGACGCTGGGGCCACAGCCCTGCGCCACTGAAAGAACTGTGGTAATGGGTCCCGGCCTTCGCCGGGACGACGGAGAGAGTTTGCCTTACCGCCCCATCGCCAGCGCGATCAGGCCGAGGGTGCCGACGATCACGCGCCACCAGGCAAAGAAGGTGAAGCCGCGGCGGGTGACGAAGTTGAGGAACGCGCGCACCACGATCATCGCGGTAATGAACGACACTACGAAGCCGACCGCGATCACGCTGAGATTGTCCGAGCTGAAGTCGGCGCGGTTCTTGTAGAAATCATAGACGAACGCGCGACCATGGTCGGGATCGCGAGGAAGAACGAGAACTCCGCCGCCGAGCGCTTGTCGGCGCCGAGCAGCATCGCCGCCACGATGCTGGCGCCGGAGCGCGACACGCCGGGGATCATCGCAAGGCACTGCGCGACGCCGATCCAGAAATACATCAACAGCGGAAACCGGGTCGCATCGTCCTCGTACACTTTGAGATCGAGCTGATCGACCCAGAGCAGCACGGCGCCGCCGACGATCAGCGTGAAGCAGACCACCCACGGATTGAACAGGAATTCCTTGATGTATTTGCCGGCGATCAGGCCGATCACGACGGCGGGCAGGAACGCCACCAGCACGCCGATCACGAAGCGGCGGTCGTCGGGATTGGAGAACATGCCGAGCGCGACGCGCCACAATCTGGAGAAGTAGAGCACGAGGATCGCGAGGATCGCGCCGAGCTGGATCAGGATCGCAAAGCTCTTCCAGAAATTGCCTTCGCCGAGATTGAAGAAGCGCTCCGCGAGCAGCAGGTGCCCCGTCGAAGAGACCGGCAGGAACTCGGTGACGCCCTCGACGATGCCGAGAATCACCGCCCGCAGCATATCCGTCATCATGTTGTGGCCTGCCCTGTGTGGAAAACGGGATTCTTCTCGCTTATTCGCACATTGGCCGCAATCGCAAAAAATCGTCAAACAATGGGTTACCCGGCCGATTTGCTGGGCTATAGCGTTTTTGTGACCCGCACCATCTGCGGGGGTGGCTACCGGTTTGCGTGCTGACGCGACATAGAGACGAACGGAACTGGCCGGGGCAAATCGCACGGCCGGGCCGCACAGGTTGATGGTTTCTTAAGCGCCGCGAAACTACCAAGGGCTTCATGTATACGCTGTATCACCATCCGTTCTGTCCGCATTCGCGCTTCATTCGCCTCGTGCTCGGCGAGTATGGCCTCGATCTGCGCCTGGTGGAGGAACGGGTCTGGGAGCGTCGTGAGGCATTCCTGGCGCTCAATCCGGCGGCAACCACGCCGGTGCTGATCGCCGAGGGCTTTCCGCCGATTCCGGGCGCGCCCATCATCGCCGAATATATCGACGAGACGCATGGCCTCGATGCGGGCGAGCGGCGGCTGCTGCCGACGTCGTCGGCCGAGCGCGTCGAGGTGCGCCGGCTGATGGCGTGGTTCAACGAAAAATTCTTCGAGGAAGCCTCCAACCCGCTGGTGACCGAGCGGATCTACAAGCGCTTCATGAGCGAGGACAATGGCGGCGGCCCGCCGGCGCCCGACATCATGCGCGCCGCCAAGGTCAATGTGCGCTATCATCTGAGCTATATCGGCTGGCTGGCGAAGACGCGGAACTATCTCGCCGGCGACCGCCTGACCTACGCGGATCTCGCCGCCGCGGCGCATCTCTCGGCGATCGACTATCTGGGCGACGTGCCATGGAGCGAGGACGACGCGGCAAAGTCGTGGTACGCGCGGGTAAAATCCCGCCCGTCGTTCCGCCCGCTGCTCAGCGAATGGCTGGCGGGGGTGCCGGCGTCGCGCACCTATGTGGACCTCGACTTCTGAACCCGGCGGTCAGGCTCTCCCCGTCCGATCTCAAGGCCGCGCTTCAGCGCGAGGCGCGCGCGCTCGGCTTCGATGCGATCGGCTTCACCGATCCCGACGCGACCAGCGAAGCCGGAAAATATTTCCTCGAGTTCCTCGGCTCCGGCGGCCATGGCGACATGGACTGGCTCGCGGCCAATCCGGAGCGGCGCGCCGACCCGCGCGTGCTGTGGCGCGGCGTGCGCTCGATCATCATGCTGGGCGTCAATTACGGACCTGACGACGATCCGCTGAAGCTCCTCGCGCGCCGGTCGCATGGCGCGATCTCGGTCTATGCGCAGGGCGACGACTATCACGACGTAATCAAGAAGCGGCTGAAGATCCTGGCGCGCTGGCTCGCCACTATGACCAGCGACGAGGTGAAGGTGTTCGTCGACACCGCCGCCGTGATGGAGAAGCCGCTCGCCCAAGCCTCAGGCATCGGCTGGCAGGGCAAGCACACCAATCTGGTGTCGCGCGAGTTCGGCTCGTGGCTGTTTCTCGGCGCGATCTATTCCGCGACCGAATTGCCGCGCGACGAAAGCGACACGGATCATTGCGGCAGCTGCAACGCCTGCCAGGACATCTGCCCGACCGCGGCGTTCCCCGCGCCGTACAAGCTCGATGCGCGGCGCTGCATCTCCTATCTGACGATCGAGAACAAGGGGCCGATCCCGCACGAATTCCGCAAAAGCATCGGCAACCGCATCTATGGCTGCGACGATTGCCTCGCGGTGTGCCCGTGGAACAAATTCGCGCAAGCCGGCCGCGAGCAGAAGCTTGCGGCGCGCGATGCATTGCGCGCGCCTGATCTCGGCGAGCTGGCGCGGCTCGACGATGCGGCGTTTCGCGCGCTGTTCACGAAATCGCCGGTCAAGCGCATCGGCCGCGACCGCTTCATCCGCAATGTGCTGATCGCGATCGGCAATTCCGGCGATGCAAACCTCGCAGCCGAGGCGCGGCGCTTGCTCGACGATGCGAGCCCGCTGGTGCGCGGCGCGGCGGTGTGGGCGCTGTCGCAACTGATCGCGCCCGACGCGTTCGCGGCGCTGGCATCACGGGCCGGCGGCGAGCCCGATCTCACGGTGCAGCGGGAGTGGCAGGAAGCTATCGCTGTCTAGCTTCGCCGCGAAGATCGGGAATGTATGAAGTCTCCATCCCCGTCATTGCGAGCGAAGCGAAGCAATCCATCGCGCAGCTACGCGGAAGGATGGATTGCTTCGTCGCTGTCGCTCCTCGCAATGACGAGAGAAGCCCTTGATTTCATCGCGCCATTCCCGTCATGGTCGCCCGCCATGACAAACCAGCCCTTCTTCACCAGGCACGGCGACGGCTTCATGCCGACATCAGTTGCCAACGGACCGTGGAGTCCGGAATCCCTGCACGGCCGCGTCGTGATCGGACTGCTCGCCTTCGTCATCGAGGAGCGCCACGGCTCCGACGATTTCGTCCCGGCGCGGCTGACGGTCGACATGTTCCGGCTGCCCAACATCACGACGCCGATCGAGGTGACGACCAAGCTGGTGCGCGATGGGCTCCGCATCAAGATGATCGAGGCCGAGTTTGTCTCCGGCGGCACCAGCATGGCGCGCGCCTCTTGCCAGCTGTTGCGCAGGACGGAAAATGCACCGGGCAACGTATGGTCACCGCCGAACTGGCAGGTGCCGGCGCCGGCAGACATTCCGAAGCCGACCGATCCCCGGCTCGGCATGAACGGCAAATGGGAGACGCGGCCGATCACAGGCCATATGGGCTCGCTCGGCGAGCGCCGGCTCTGGATGAGCGAAGTGCGCGAGCTCGTCGAAGGCGTGAAGATGACGCCGTTCGTCCATGTCGCGACCGGCGCGGATTTCGCCAGTCCGTTCGCCAATGCCGGCGACCAGGGCCTCGGCTACATCAACAGCGACGTCACGATCTATCTGCACCGTTTGCCGGTGACCAACTGGATCGGCTTCGAGGTCGTCAACCATCACGCCACCGACGGCGTCGCGATCGGCGAGTGCTGGCTCTATGACGAGAAGGGTCCGATCGGCACGTCGACCGTCGCGGCGCTCGCCCAGCGCAAGCCGATGACCAACCCGCCGCCGCCGTAGGACCTCACCGCCGTCATTGCGAGCGAAGCGAAGCAATCCATGCTCCCGCGAATGCGGACCTATGGATTGCTTCGTCGCTACGCTCCTCGCAATGACGGAGAATTAGTCGGCCAAATGCCGCTTCATCTCGTCCCGCGCCCTGAGCGCTGTGCCCTGCTTGCCGACGATCTTGGCGATCCGCTCCGGCGCAAAATTCAGGTCGACGAAGGCCGGCGCGGTGTTGGCGACTTCACGGTACTCGGCGATCTTGCCGTCGCGCAGCCGCATGATCGCAACGCCCTCGAACATCGCACGCGCGCCCTTGGCTTCCGGCAGGGTCGAGCGGTAGCTGAACGTGTAGCGCGCGTAGAGCGTTTTGCTGTCGCTGACGGGATCGTGCATCACCCAGCGGAAATCGGTCGCGGTCCGGTAGAACCAGTCGTCGATCATCTCGGCGATTTTGGCGCGGCCCTCGAAGGCGCCGTAGAACACGTCGTGGTAGACGCCATCCTCGGTGAAGAGGCTTGCGAAGGCCTTGCCGTTGCGCTGTTCGACCGCGTCGCAGAACGCGCGCAGCATGCTCGTTGTGTCCATTGGCGTTTCTCCCGGTGCATGTGGCCCATCCTTCGAGGCTCGCTTCGCTCGCGCCTCCAGCGACAAAGGCAAAGCCTTTGCGCGGGGATGACGCCTTTTCCGTAGCCGTCACCCCCGCGCAACGGCGAAGCCGTTGTCGCTGGAGGTGGCCGCTTCTTCAGCGGCCCACGAAGGGCGGCGGCGTGCCTATATCTCCGCCACCGCGGCGATGATGCGCGCGATGTCCTGTGGCCGTGACAGGCGGTGGTCGCCGTCCTGGATCATGGTCAGCACCACGTCCTCGGCCGGCAGCCGGTGCACCAGCGCGAAGGCGTGCTTCCACGGCACGTCGGGATCCTGCGCGCCCTGCAGGATGCGCACCGGGCAGCCGACATCGATCTTGCTGCCGAGCAGAAGGTGGTTACGGCCCTCCTCGATCAGATTGCGGGTGATCGGATAGGGCGAGCCGTCGCCATATTCGGACGGACGCAGCCACACGCCCTTGGTCTCGATCTCGGCGCGGATCTCCGGTGAGAAACCCTTCCACATCAGTTCCTCGGTGAAGTCGGGCGCCGGCGCGATCAGCACGAGGCCGGCGAGTTTCGCTTTCCCGCTCCCGCGCCGCGCGATCTCGCGCGCAAGCAGCAGCGCCATCCAGCCGCCCATCGAGGAGCCGATCACGACCTGCGGCCCGCTGCAGAACTGCAAGAACACAGCAACGCTCTCCTCGAGCCAGCGGCCGATCGTGCCGTCGGCGAACTCGCCGCCGGATTCGCCGTGGCCGGAATAGTCGAACCGGACCGAGCTGCGGCCATGCTCGGCGGCCCACGCATCGAGCGCGACCGCCTTGGTGCCGGTCATGTCGGACTTGAAGCCGCCGAGCCAGAAAAGGCCGGGATTGGCGCCGGCACGGGCGCGCACCGCGATCCGGCGCGCCTCACGGCCCTCGCCGACCTCGATGAAGGCGGGTTCCTGTCCGGATGTGGCGGTTTGGCTCATGGTTCGGTCACTCGCGTGTCAGACATCTGGTTTTCAATCGTCGCGCGGCAGCGGTCAACGGCAGCTGGCCCGCCTTGCGGAGCAGATGTGCCGGCCATATCTGCCGAGCGTGGCTAAAATGCCTCGCAATTGACGGTTTTGCCGCTTAAAGAAGCGAGTTCGCTTGCCCGCCGCAGCGTCTTGCTTCAAAATATCCGCCTCCCTTTCACAACTTTGGAGAGTTACCCATTCGCCGTCCCAATAGAGCCCCGCCCACAGTCGCCAAAGACGGGCCGCGCACCAATGATGAGATTCGCAACGCGCAGATCCAGCTGATCGATGCCGATGGTGTCAACAAGGGCACCGTCGAGACCATGGTGGCCATCAAGATGGCCATGGAAGCCGGCATGGACCTCGTCGAGATTTCGCCGAACGTCAGTCCCCCGGTCTGCAAGATCATGGACTACGGCAAGTACAAATATTCCGCGCAGAAAAAAGCCGCCGAAGCCCGCAAGAAGCAGAAGGTTGTCGAGATCAAGGAGATCAAGCTCCGCCCGATGATCGACGATCACGACTATGATGTGAAGATGCGCGCCATGCAGCGCTTCTTCGAGGAAGGCGACAAGGTCAAGATCACCTTGCGCTACCGCGGTCGTGAAATGGCGCACCAAGAGATCGGGACCAAGCTGCTGGACAAGGTGAAGGCCGACGTTGCCGAATTCGCCAAGGTCGAGCAGGACGCGAAGTTCGAAGGCCGCCAGGTCGTGATGGTGCTGGCGCCGCGCTAATTCGAATTTGTCGCTTTGTTGAATGGAACGGCCCGTCAGGCGATCTGGCGGGCTGTTTCGTTTTTCGTAGCCGGGATGGAGTCGTCCGTAGCCCGGATGGAGCCAACGGGTCGCGCGAATGCGCGCCAGATGACAGGCTCCGCGAAATCCGGGACGGCATATCCACGGGTCGACCTGCCCCGGATTGCGCTTCGCTCCATCCGGGCTACAGGACCCGGCTACGAGCCAGTTCCGGCCCGATTTCCCGCTTCAAACGTTGCAAAACCGCCGATCCTCTGTCATAAGCCGGGCCTTCGCCGCCCGGCTGATCAAGGGCTGCCGTGGCGACGTCTAGTGCAGGTTCTTTCAATTCGGAAAAAACCTTAGCACTTTCAACGCTCTAACGAGCATTTTAGCCGGCCGGACGCCTCTCGGGGCGATTTTCGTGCTGTGCCACAGGAGAGCTAAATGCCCAAGTTGAAGACCAAGTCGGGCGCTAAAAAGCGCTTCAAGGTGACTGCCACTGGCAAAGTCATGCACGCCCAGCGCGGCAAGCGCCACGGCATGATCAAGCGGACGAAGAAGCAGATCCGTCAGCTCCGCGGCACCCGCGTGCTGTTCAAGACCGACGGCGACAACGTCAAGAAGTACTTCTTGCCGAACGCCTGATCGCGCTCACTCGCTTGAACCCTGCCGCTCCTAGCGCGGCGCCCCGTCTCTTCTAGATCTCAAGGATTTCCGTCATGTCTCGCGTCAAACGCGGTGTGACCGCTCACGCCAAGCACAAGAAAGTCTACAAGGCCGCCAAGGGCTATTACGGCCGCCGCAAGAACACCATCCGCGTCGCCAAGCAGGCGGTCGAAAAGGCCGGTCAGTACGCTTTCCGCGACCGCAAGCGCAAGAAGCGCACCTTCCGCGCGCTCTGGATCCAGCGCATCAACGCCGCGGTCCGTCCGTTCGGCATGACCTACAGCGTGTTCATCAACGGCCTGTCCAAGTCGGGCGTCGTGGTCGACCGCAAGGTGCTGTCGGATCTCGCGATCCACGAGCCGGTGGCGTTCCAGGCGATCGCCGAGAAGGCCAAGGCGGCGCTCGCCGCCTGACCCTAGCGGGCCTTGTCAGCGGGCTTTGGGGCCCGCTTTCAGCGCCTTCTGCGAAAAGCGCTGGGCGACGATTGCCCGGCAGAACGCCGTGAACGAGCGGTACATGGTGCCGCTTTCGTTGTCGTATTTGTGGTCACAGCGCTTGAGCTGGCCGGCATAGGCCTTCTTCTGCGACACGCCGAGGCCGGACAGGAAGTCCGCCTCGCATTTCTTCTCGACCACTTCGCCGAACTGGACGTCTCCGCTGGCGCCGTATTCGCACGCCTCGAAGACCTTCATCGCGCGGTTGCAGCTCGGCGCCTTCTCGAGCTCTGCGATGATGTCGTCCATCTGGGTCGATTTGGCGGGACATTCGTCGGTCGCGGCATGCGCCGTTCCGAGCATCAACAGGACCGCTGGCACGGCAAGGCAAGATCGCAGCAACATCGCGTGGGCCTCCTTGAACTCCCCTTGGGTAGCCCGGCCTCCGCATCGGGTTCAATGCGCCGGCCACAAGCCCGAAATGACCGGCTTTTTGCTTGACGTTACGGCCTTCGGGCGGCGACAACCCAGCCGAATTTTGGCGCATGGTTCGGAAGCCGGCTCTTCCCGCCGGATCATGCTCAGCGCAGGAATTGACCGTGTCCGACCTCGCAACGCTCGAACAATCCATCCTCGACCAGATCACCTCAGCCGCTGACGAAGCCGCCCTCGAGGCGGTGCGCGTCTCGGCCCTCGGCAAGAAGGGCTCGATCTCGGCCTTGCTCGCCACCCTCGGCAAGATGTCGCCGGACGAGCGCAAGACCGAGGGCGCCAAGATCAACCTCGCCAAGGATGCGGTGACGCAGGCGCTCGCGGCCAGGCGCGACGTGCTGAAGGCGGCCGCGCTCGATGCCCGTCTCGCCGCCGAGACCATCGACGTCACGCTGCCACTGCGCGATGCGCCGGCGGAGACCGGCCGCATCCATCCGCTGAGCCAGGTGTTCGACGAGGTCAACACCATCTTCGCCGACATGGGGTTTGCAATCGCCGAAGGTCCCGACATCGAGACCGACGATTACAACTTCACCAAGCTGAACTTCCCCGAAGGCCATCCGGCGCGGGAGATGCACGACACCTTCTTCTTCAACCCGAAGCAGGACGGCTCGCGCATGCTGTTGCGCACCCACACCTCGCCGGTGCAGGTGCGCACGATGCTGACCCAGAAGCCGCCGATCCGCATCATCTGCCCGGGCCGCACCTATCGCATCGACTCCGATGCGACGCATACGCCGCAATTCCACCAGGTCGAAGGCCTCGTGATCGACAAGGGTTCGCATCTCGGACACCTCAAATGGATCCTGCACGAGTTCTGCAAGGCGTTCTTCGAGGTCGACCACATCAACATGCGTTTCCGGCCGTCGTTCTTCCCGTTCACCGAGCCCTCGCTCGAGGTCGACATCCAGTGCCGCCGCGACAAGGGCGAGATCCGCTTCGGCGAAGGCGAGGACTGGATGGAGATCCTCGGCTGCGGCATGGTGCACCCGAACGTGCTGCGAGCCTGCGGCATCGATCCCGACGTCTACCAGGGCTTCGCCTGGGGCATGGGCCTCGACCGCATCACGATGCTGAAATACGGCATCGCCGATCTCCGCCAGCTGTTCGAGAACGACATCCGCTGGCTCAACCACTACGGCTTCAAGCCGCTCGACATCCCGACCATCGCGGGGGGATTGAGTTCGTGAGTCTGGGTTTCCTTCACCCACGGCGCGCTCTCTCCGTTCCCTCCCCCTTGCGGGGGAGGGTCAGGGAGAGGGGTGGCCGCGAACGCTGAACGCAGTCGCTAGCCAGGACATCTCCGCGAGTCCTTCTTGCTTCGATGTTGCTGACGCAGCCCACGACACAACGACCTCCCGCGCGAGCGGCGTACCCCTCTCCCCACCCTCCCCCGCAAGGGGGAGGGAGCCCTACCGCCGGCGCAAGTATCCTAGTCAACACCAACAAGAACCGAGGCATGCAGCCGTGAAGTTCACCCTCTCCTGGCTGAAGGAACATCTCGAGACCGACGAGCCGCTCGACAAGCTCGCCGACAAGCTCACCATGATCGGGCTCGAGGTCGAGAACATCGAGGACAAGGCGAAGCAGCTTGCGCCGTTCACCATCGCGCGCGTGATCTCGGCTGAGCAGCATCCGAATGCCGACCGGCTGCGGGTCTGCATGGTCGACACCGGCGACGGCGGTGCGCCGGTGCAGGTGGTGTGCGGCGCGCCGAACGCGCGTGCGGGGCTGATCAGCGTGTTCTCGCCGCCCGGCACCTACATCCCCGGCAAGGACATCACGCTCGGCATCGGCACCATCCGCGGCGTCGAGAGCCGCGGCATGCTGTGCTCTGCGGCCGAACTGCAGCTCTCCGAGGATCACGACGGCATCATGGAGCTGCCGGCCGACGCGCCGCTCGGCAAGGGCTATGCCGACTGGGCCGGGCTCGGCGATCCCACCATCGAGATCAATTTGACGCCGAACCGGCAGGACTGCACCGGCGTGCACGGCATCGCGCGCGACCTGTCCGCCGCCGACATGGGCAAGTTCAAGGACCCCGGCATCAAGCCGGTCAAGGGCGAGTTCCCCTGCCCGGTCCAGGTCAAGGTGGACGACGCCACGCTCTGCCCGGGCTTCGCGCTGCGTCTGGTGCGCGGCGTGAAGAACGGCCCCTCGCCGGAGTGGCTGCAGAAGCGGCTGACCTCGATCGGCCTGCGCCCGATCAATGCGCTGGTCGACATCACCAACTTCATGACCTACGACCGCGCGCGCCCGCTGCACGTGTTCGACGCCAAGAAGGTGGAGGGCAACCTCACGGTCCGCCGCGCCAAGGACGGGGAGACGCTGCTCGCGCTCGACGGCCGCACCTACACGCTCGACAGCAATGTCTGCGTGATCGCGGATGAGCACGGCGTCGAATCGCTTGCCGGCATCATGGGCGGCGAGGCTTCGGGCTGCGACGACAGCACGACCGACGTGCTGATCGAATCGGCGCTGTGGAACGAGATCAACATCGCGCAGACCGGCCGCAAGCTCGGCATCAATTCGGATGCGCGCTATCGCTTCGAGCGCGGTGTCGATCCGGCGTTCATGGTGCCCGGGCTCGAGCTCGCGACCAGGCTGGTGCTGGATCTCTGCGGAGGCACGCCGTCCGAGAACGTCGTGGTCGGCAAGCAGTTCGGCGAAGATCGCGTCATCGATTTTCCGCTCACCGAGGTCAAGCGCCTTGCCGGCATCGAGGTGCCGCTGGTCGAGGTGAAGCTGATCCTGACCCGGCTCGGCTTCATGCTGGCCGGCACCGGCCCCGTCGTGAAGATCGCGATCCCGTCCTGGCGCACCGACGTGCAGGGCAAGGCCGACATCGTCGAGGAGATCGTGCGCATCGTCGGCGTCGACAAGGTGCCGATGACGCCGTTCGACCGCGGCGAGGAGCCGCGCAAGCCGGTGCTGACGCCGATGCAGCAGCGCACCCGCCGCGCCAAGCGCGCGCTGGGCGTCCGCGGCATGGTGGAAGCCGTCACCTGGTCGTTCATCACCAATGACGCGGCAAAACTGTTCGGCGGCGGCCAGAGCGAGCTCGTGCTCGCCAATCCGATCGCGGCCGATCTCTCCGACATGCGGCCGAGCCTGCTGCCCGGCCTCGTCGCGGCCGCTCAGGCCAACATCAACCGCGGCACTCCCGATGTCGCGCTGTTCGAGGTCGGCCAGGTGTTCCGCGGCGACAAGCCCGAGGACCAGCTCGTCGCTGCTTCGGGCGTGCGCCATGGGTACGCCTCGTCGAACGGGATCGGACGGCACTGGACCGGCTCGGTTGCGGCCGATGCGATGGATGCCAAGGCCGACGCCTTCGCCGTGCTGGCGGCTGCCGGCGCGCCGATGCAGGCGCTGCAGATCGTGCCGGGCGGCCCGGCGTGGCTGCATCCGGGGCGCTCCGGCACCATCCAGATCGGTCCGCAGAACGTGCTCGGCTATTTCGGCGAACTGCATCCGCGCGCCGCCGAGGCGCTCGGCGCCGACGGTCCGATGATCGTGTTCGAGGTAATCCTCGAGCGCATCCCGCAAGGCAAGCAGCGGGCGACGCGCGCCAAGCCGGTGCTGGAGCTCTCCGCGTTCCAGCCGGTGTCGCGCGACTTCGCCTTCATCGTCGATCGCAACGTCAAGGCCGGCGACATCGTCCGCGCGGCGCAGGGTGTCGACAAGAAGCTGATCACTGACGTCACAGTGTTCGACGTCTATGAAGGCAAGGGCATCGATCCCGACAAGAAGTCGATCGCGATCGCGGTGACGATCCAGCCCCGCGAGAAGACGATGACCGACCAGGAGATCGACGCGGTTGCCGCCAAGGTCGTTGCCGAGGTGACCAAGAAGACCGGCGGCACGCTGCGGGCGTGATGTTGGCGCGGGCGCGATGGGGACGCGAGTGATACGCAGCTCTCTCCCGCACGCGGGGGAGGAGAACCCGTCACCGTCACCCTGAGGAGGCCGCGTAGCGGCCGTCTCGAAGGGTCGACGGCCCGACTGTGGCCGATTCATCCTTCGAGGCTCGCTCCGCTCGCACCTCAGGATGACGGGTCTGAGTTGCGGGCACTTTGTCTCAAGGCATGAGCCCACTTGCCGGCCAGCTGGTTGAACTGCGTTTCCCTCCCATGACCTCCCTCAGCCTCATCCCGTCCGACATCTCGACCAGCATCGCGCTGGCGATCTGCGCGATTGCGTTCGTGTCGGGCACGGCGCGCGGCTTTTCGGGCTTCGGCTCGGCGCTGATCTTCATGCCGCTGGCGAGCAGCGTCGCGGCGCCGCGGCTGGTGGCCGCGCTGCTGCTCATCATCGACTTCATTGCCGCGACGCCGCTGCTGCCGAATGCCTGGACGCATGCCGACCGCAAGGCCACCGCCGTGATGGTGGCCGGCGCGCTGGTCGGCGTTCCCATCGGCACCTATTTCCTCACCGTGCTCGAGCCCGTGACCACGCGCTGGATCATCTCCTGCTTCGTCGCAGCGCTGCTTGCATTGCTGCTGTCGGGCTGGCGCTACCACGGCAAGGATCACGCCGCGCTCTCGATCGGCGTCGGCGGCCTCTCCGGCTTCTGCAGCGGCCTCGCGCAGACCGGCGGCCCGCCGATCGTCGCCTATTGGCTCGGACGCCCGATCTCGTCGGTGATCTCACGCGCCAACATCGTGCTGTTCTTCGGCGCCTCGGATTTTTTCTCGCTGGTCAGCTACTGGTTCACCGGACTGATCACGATCGAATCGGCCAAGTTCTCGCTGATCGTAGGTCCGATCTACGGCATCGGCGTCTGGTTCGGCGCCTCGCTGTTCGGGAAGGCCAGCGAGCAGGTGTTTCGCGCGATCTGCTACGCGCTGATTGCGGCGGCCGTCATCGTCGGCCTGCCGGCGCTTGATGGCATTTTGCGCGGCGGGTAGGCTCGGCAGAGCTCAGAAGAAGACCGCGGGAGGAACACCATGATCGGTCGCCGCACCACATTGAAACTGGCGCTCGGCAGCGCCGCCATGCTCGCGGCGCCCGGCGTGCGCGCGCAAAATGCAAAACCGCGCACCCGGATCGTGCTCCTCGGCACCAAGGGCGGCCCGCGCGTCGGCATCGGCGCCTCCAACCCCGCTAATCTTCTCGTCGTCAACGACACGCCCTTTGTCATTGATTGCGGCATGGGCGTCAGCCGCCAGCTGGTCAGCGCCGGCGTGCCGATTCCGTCGGTGAAGTACATCTTCATCAGCCATCACCATTCCGATCACAATCTGGAGTACGGCAATCTGTTCTACAACGCCTGGGCGGCGGGCCTCTCGACGCCGATCCATTCGTTCGGCCCCAAGGGCATCGAGGCGATGACGAAGGAGTATTGGGAGCTGAACAAGTTCGACGTCGAGACCCGGATCGAGGATGAAGGCCGGCCCGATCCGCGAAAGCTCTTGATCGCGAAAGACATCACCGACGACGGCGTGGTGCTGAAGACATCAGATGTCACCGTCACCGCGTTCCGCACGCCGCACCCGCCCATCGTCGACAACTTCGCGTACAAGTTCGAGACGCCGGACGGTGTCATCGTGTTCTCCAGCGACACCGCCTACAATCCGAAGCTCGCCGAGTTCGCCAGGGGCGCCGACGTGCTGGTGCACGAATGCCTCTACATTCCCGCGGTCGATCGCCTGGTGGCGAAGACCAAGAACGGCGCGACGCTGAAGAAGCATCTGCTCGACAGCCACACCTCGACCGAAGACGTCGGCCGCATCGCCGCCGCCGCCGGCGTCAAGACGCTGGTGCTCAGCCACTTCGTCCCGGGCGATGATCCTCAAGTCACCGACGACGACTGGACCCGGGATGTGAAGACGAATTTCAAGGGCCGGATCGTGGTGGCGAAGGATCTGATGGAGTTGAAGCTGCCGGTGTGAGAAGGCGCGTCATTCCCCGGCGCGGAACTCGCGGCAAGGCCCTGACAAATCATGTCGCGGGAATGCGAAGTAGCGTCACCACCCACAGCTGTCATCGCCCGGCTCGACCGGGCGATCCAGTACGCCGCGGCCTCTCGGCTCAAGCATTACTGTCTCTGGAATACTGGATCACCCGCATGCGCGGGTGATGACGCCGCGTGTTTGACATATTGAATCGAGAACCAATTCCAGCGCGGCCTGCGATGCCGAAATCTCACCGCGCGATCAATTCATCGGCCCGGCCGATCGCGGCGCGCGGCGCTTGTGTTTTGCGCCGGGCGCGGCGGGCTCCGGCGTCGCATCCTTGGCCCCTCCGATCCTGCGCAACGCGGCGTCCGCAGCGCGCTCGCCGCTCTCCCAGGCGCCGTCGACCGTGCCCCACAGCGTCTCATGCGTGGCCTCGCCGGCGAGGTACATCGCGCCGATCGGCTCGGTCAGGATCCGGCGCGAGAATTGCGCGCCGGGTGCTGCGGCCGACATCGCCCCTTGAATGAAGGGCTGCGCGTTCCAGCGCGTCGCGCTGGTCTTCTTGACGGCGGCGCCGACCTCGCTGCCATAGAGCTTCGTCAGCCATTCCACCGCAAACGCAGCCATCGCCTTCTCGCCCTGCGCGGACAGATCGCGGCCGAACGAGCCGGCGACGTCGATCGTGCACAGCGAGGAGCCTGCGATATTGCCGTAGAGCAGCGCGGTCTTGGTCGAATTGCTCTGCTCGATGATGACGTCGTCGCGCGACAGCCCGAGCGGATTGCCGGGGATCTGCAGCGCGATGCGATCATAGCTGCCGAGGTTCAGCTTGGCGGCGGCATCGAGCGCGCGCTTCGGAAGCTCGGGCGCGAACTTGATATTGCCACTCGCGAGCACGTTGCTCGACACCGTGACGATGGCGGCGCGCGCGGTGATCTTGCCGGATGCCGTCTCGACCATCACGTCGCGATTGCTCCACGAGATACGTTGCGCCGGCGTCGACAGCACGAGCGGCAGCCCCTCGCCGAGTTTTGCGATCAGCGCGCCGAGCCCTTGCCGGCACGCGATCGCGGTGTTGCGATCCTGCGCGCGCACCTTGTCGACGGCGGAGAGATCCTTCAGATCCTTGCCGCTGAAATTGGCGCCGAGCAGGAATTCCGCGGTGCCGGCCCAATCGCCGAGATCCTTCGGCATTGCCGCGGCGCCGGCGATATCGGCCTTGCGTGAGGCGTCGTCGATGGCGCGATTGGCGCGCACCAGCGCGGCCAGGAATTCCTCGGTCTCGCCGGGACGGGCGTAGCGCCGGCCGATGCGGATCTTCTGGCCCGCGGGCGCCGTCACGATGTCGAGCCCTGCCGAGCGCGCCAGGCGGATCATCGGATTGGTTTCGGGATTGTGCATCCAGCGCGCGCCGCGGTCGAACGGCACGTCGAAGCTCGATGCATCGGTCTGGCAGCGGCCGCCGATTTGGCCGGACGCCTCCACCACGATCACCTTGCGGTTCGCGGCCGCGATCCGTCGCGCCGCGGCAATGCCTGCGGCCCCCGCGCCGATCACGGCGATGTCGGCCTCGCGCGGCGGCGGCGCGGCAACCGCCCGGCCGCCAAATACTGGCGCCAGCGCGAGAGCAGCCGACGCCGACAGAAAATCGCGGCGGCTCACTGTCATGACATAGCTTCTGGCATGGTTTCCGGGGACTTGCAGAGAATGGGAACGCTTCGCGAACTGTGCCGCATCTCACCGACCGCAGCAACACTCATGGTAAATCAATCATGATTGATCCGCTGATGGCATGAACTAAATTGCAACGGCTTGCGACCATGATTAAGTGAACACAAGCGGTCGTAGAACCGCTGGGGGGAATCCATGGGCGTAATGCTCGATACCGTCGGTAAATGGATCGCGGGGTACCTGTCGAAGGAAGTCCCCGGTTACGAGCCGTTCACGCCGAGCGACCCGGACCATCTGCGGGGCATCATGCAGCCCGGCGATGTGCTGCTGGTCGAAGGCAACAACCGCATTTCCGGCATCATCAAGTACCTCACGCAATCGACCTGGTCGCATGCCGCGCTGTTTGTCGGACCGATCGACGGCGCGTTCGAGCCCGACGGCGAGCAGCATGTGCTGATCGAGGCCAACATCGGCGAAGGCGTGACCTCCGCGCCGCTGTCGAAATACCTGTCCTATCACACCCGCCTCTGCCGTCCGGTCGGACTGTCGTTCGAGGATCGCACCACGGTGTGCCGCTACGCCATCAACCGCATCGGCTTCGGCTACGACACCAAGAACATCGTCGATCTCGCGCGCTATCTGTTTCCCCTGCCGATCCCGCAGCGCTGGCGCCGCCGCATGATCGCATTCGGCTCCGGCGATCCGACCAAGATCATCTGCTCGGCGCTGATCGCGCAGGCGTTCGACGCCGTGCGCTATCCGATCCTGCCCAAGATCACCCGCGCCGCCAGCCGCAAGGCACGCCGCGAGATCCTGCATATCCGCGATTCCTCGCTCTACATGCCGCGCGACTTCGACATCTCGCCCTATTTCGAAGTCGTCAAACCCACCATCGTGCACGGTTTCGACTACACGGCCCTGCACTGGGCCGACAAGCAGAAGCCGCTCCAGGAGGTAGCCGGCGAATTCAGTGTGTTTCCAGAGCGCAAGTCGCCGCCGCTTGTTCCTGAAGCGATTGACGAAGAGACGGCGCTTCCGGCTGCGGAAGTGATCAGCACGGAGCCCACGCCGGGATAACGGCCGCCGATGTCGGACGCCGGATATCGCGCGCACCGCGGACGGCCTCGTCAACCATGATCTGGAATCGGTCTCGTCGTCCGGCTTCGTCGTTGAGTTCTGGCTGCTGCATCACTAGGGTGCGCACGCTTCAAGCTTGCTTTCATTCGGTAGTTTTACGGTGTTTTGGTTGATCGATTTCTCGGCGATGGCCGCCGCGTCGGAGAAGGACCCGGCACGCTGGCGCCGTCCATTCAACAGCTGGCTCGAGGGAATCGAGACCGGGTGGTCGATCCCGCTGCTTCTCGTCCTCTTCGTCGCGATCTGGACCGCGTATCTCATCGTCGCCTATCTCGGCGCCGGCCTGCATCCCGACGTGCTCGAGACCTGGACGCTCGGCCGCCACCTCGCATGGGGATACCCCAAGCATCCGCCGCTGATGGGCTGGATCACCCGGGGATGGACCGCGGTGTTTCCGCTGAGCGATTGGTCGCTGCAGCTGATGGCGATGGTCAACGCGGCCGTGGCGCTGTGGGCAGTCGACCTGATCTCGCGCCGCTTTGTCCGCGGCGAGAAGCGCGCGATCGTCCTGCTGCTGGCGATGCTGCTGCCGGCCTATCAATTCCACGCCCAGCGGTTCAACGCGAACGCAGTGCTGCTGGCATCCTGGCCGCTGGCGACCTATTGCTTCCTGCGGGCGTTCGAAGCGCCGCGGCAACTCGGCTGGGCGATCGCGGCAGGCGCGGCCTGCGCACTCGCGATGCTCGGCAAATATTATTCGATCTTCCTGGTCGCAAGCTTCGTTTTCGCGGCCGTGCTGCATCCCGATCGCCGCCGCTATCTGCAGTCGGCCTCCCCCTGGATCTCGGCGCTGACCGGCATGCTCGTGCTCGGCCCGCATCTGCATTGGCTCGCCACGACGGGGGCAACGACGTTCGACTACGCGCTCGCACATGCCGGTGCCGATCATGTCGCCGCGCTGTGGGAAGTCTCCTACTTCATCATGGGCTTGATCGCTGCCCTCTCGGTCGCGGCGGTGACCTGGGTGTTCATTGCCGGCCGGCGGCTGGCGCGGCTGCCTGCGGATTTCCGCGCAATGAACCCGGGGCTCCGCCTGCTGCGGCTGGTCGCCATCGGCACCATCCTGTTTCCGGTGATCGTGTCGCTCGCGATCGGCACCGACCTGCCCTCGCTCTGGGCGGTGCAGGGCCTCTTCCTGTTCATCGTGCTGATCGTGTGCGGAACGAGCTACCCGATCGAGCGCTTCTATGCGGTCAACCTGACCGTCATGGTGGCGGGTATCGCCATTCTCGCGGTTGCCGCCGGCGCTCCGATCCACGCACTCTATCGCTACGCCTACGGCTATGAGGAAGGCCGCGGCTTCTATCATGCAGTTGCGACCGAGCTCACCGCACGATGGCACGACGCAGCCGGGACGCCGCTGGCGGCCGTCAGCGGCGACGATGCGCTCGCCTTCGCTGCCGCCTTCTATAGTCCGGATCATCCGTCCTATGCCCGGCCGTTTGCCTATCAGTACACCTGGGGCCTGCCGCGCAAGACCACGCTCGATCGCGGCTGGGCGGGATTATGCTTCGCCGACCAGCGGGATTGCCTGAACTGGATGGCGCGCACGACGTTGCGCGCGACGGACGTCTTTCGCTCCGAGTTTGACGCCCAGGCGACGCTGCTGGGCAGGCCCGGCCGGACACGGCGGGTCGTGATGCTGATCGTGCCGCCCTACCGCGAAACGGCCCCGGTGCGGCCCGATGTCGAGGATTTCAGCTCGAGCCACCGCATGCGCGACTGATCAGAACGTTGCCGATGCCACGTTACGCCGCCTTCGCCTTGGCGCCGCGCGGCAGGCCGGCGCGGGCGAGGCCGCCATAGAGCTGCTCGTTGGGCATCTCGGACTTCAGGATCGCGCGCACCTCGACTAGGCGATCGAGATCGATGCCGGTCGGAAATCCCTTGCTCTCGCAGAGGAAGACGAGGTCCTCGAACACGACATTGCCGGTCGCGCCCGGCGCGAACGGGCAGCCGCCGAGGCCACCGAGCGAACCGTCGAGCACGCGGGCGCCTTCATCGAGCGCGGCGGAGGCATTGGCGATGCCCATGCCGCGGGTGTCGTGCAGATGCACGCAGACCGGCTTGGAGCCTGCGATCTTCACCGCGCCGCGCGTCAGCTCGCCGACCTGTTTCGGTCCGGCATAGCCGACGGTATCCGCGATCGCGACCATGTCGACGCCGACCTCGTAGAGCTTCTCGGTGAGGCGCAGCACCTCCTTCGGATCGACCGCGCCGACGATCGAACAGCCCAGCCCCATCGAGATCGCGGCATTGACCAGCGGCTTGTGCGCGCTGGCGTCGCGCAGCTCGCAGAGCCGCTTGATGTTCTCGATCGCGGATTCGCGCGAGCGGTTGGCATTGGCCTGGCTGTGCTCCTCGGTCGCCGACACCACCGAGGCAATCTCGGCGACGTCGGAAGCCAGCGCCTCGTTGACGCCGCGCTCGTTCAGCGCCAGCGCAACGCCATGCGCGCCGGGGAGCGCGGCGATGGTGGCGATGACGTCACGGACGTCGACGAATTGCGGGAAGGTCTTCGCCGGCAGGAACGAGCCGACCTCGAAATGCCGGACGCCGGCGGCATATTCATCGCGCACCCAGCGCTGCTTCGCCGCGGTCGACGGGAATGTCTTCACCAGCTGCAGGCCGTCGCGCAGACCGACTTCGCGGAGGCTCACTCTGTCGTTGGGATAGATATCGTGGACGCGGGTCATGTCAGCCTCACGCAGCGTTTCCGGTTGATGAAATTGTCTGTTGTGCGAGCTCGGCGCGAACCGCGTCGGTATCGGCGCCAAGCACCGGCACCTTCAGGCCCTCGCCGATATTGTGGCCGTTCCATTCGAGCGGCAGCGCGGGAACGCGGAACGGCTTGCCGTCGGCATTGACGTTGTGAACGAGCCCGCCCGGCCGCAGCACGTGCGGATCCTGCAGCAGATCCTCCGGACGGTTGATCGGCGAGAAGCAGATGTTGAGCGCGTCGAGCCTCGCCGAGAGGTCCGCCACATTCCAGCCCTTGATCACCTCGGCGACGCGCGGAATGATCCGGTCGCGCGCCATGATGCGATCCGTGGTCGAGCGCAGCGTCGGATCGTCGGCGAACTCCGTCAGACCAAATTCGCGGCAAAAACTCTGCCAGTGCCTTCGGTGACGACGCCGATGAAGATGCGATCGCCGCCGGCGGCATCGAAGATGTCGTAGATCGGCCAGGCGTGCTCACGCTCCGGCATCGAGCGCGGCTTGCGCCCGGTCATCTCGTACTCGACCATATGCTGGGCGACCAGGAACAGGCAGTTCTCGAACAGCCCGATGCGGATGTCGGCGCCGTTCTGATTGCCACCGCGTTTCTGATAGAGCGCGGCGAGGATCGAGATCACTCCGAACATGCCACCCATGATGTCGTTGGCGGACGAGCCGACGCGCTGCGGCTTGTCGCGCGTGCCGGTCATCGCGGCGAGCCCCGACATCATCTGCACGACCTCGTCGAGTGCCGGGCGATGATCGTAGGGGCCAGAGAGAAAGCCCTTGTGGCCGGCGATGATCAGATGCGGATATTTCGCGCGCAGCTCCTCGGGCCCGAGACCCTGCTTGTCGAGCTGGCCGTCGCGAAAATTCTCCAGGAACACGTCGGCGCTGGCGAGCAGAAGGTGCATCGTCTCGCGGTCCTCGGGCCTCGCGAGATCGAGCACGACGCTGCGCTTGCCGCGGTTGAACAGCGGGAAGAACGAGACACCCATGCCGCCGAGCGAACGGGTCTTGTCGCCTGTGGGAGGTTCGACCTTGATCACCTCGGCGCCAAGTTGCGCCAGGATCATCCCGCAGGTCGGGCCCATCACCATGTGGGTCATCTCGACGACCCTTACGCCCTCCAGCGGCAGTCCGCTCCCGGTCATCGGTTTCTCCGTGCTCGTTGCGCTCTTGATTCAGACGCGTTTTCTTCACGCGAACCGGTACCCACTTCGCTCGAAAAACGCTTTGTAATTGGCGCAGGTTAGGCTTCCGCACGCTATCTGAAAAATATAATCTGTCGAATAGTGCATTCGCCGTTCTAGAACGCTGAACCCCCATGGATTCGCGCCAGCTTCGCTATTTCATCGCGGTTTACGAGCAGCGCAACCTGTCGCGGGCGGCGGACCAAGCCAATGTCGCGCAGTCCGCGCTGAGCCACCACATCGCGAATCTCGAAGCCGAATTCGCCACGCCGCTGTTCGAGCGCAAGCCGCGCGGCATGGAACCGACCGCGGCCGGCGAGCGGCTCTACGAGCATGCCCGCATCATCCTGCGCGCGATGGCGGCGGCCGAGCGCGAGATCAAGGAAGGCGGCAGCGTGATCGCCGGCGACATCTCGATCGGAATGGCCAATTCCGGGATGAAGGCGATCGGCGTGCCGCTGATGCGGACGGTGCTGACGAAATATCCGAACCTGAAGCTGTCGCTGACCGAGAGCCTGTCCGGCGCGACGCTGCTGCACTTAATGGGCTCCGATGTCGACCTCGCGCTGGTCTACAATCCGCCCTCGGAAAAGGACCTGATCGCCGAGCCGGTGCTGGAGGAGCAGATGTTCTGCGTCGGCACCGAGAAGATGATCGGCAAGAAGGCGCCGATCGCCTTCGAGGAGGTGACGCGGCTGCCGCTGATCCTGTTGCGATACGGACTGTCGGCGCGTGCGTTGCTCGATGACCCGGTGCTGCTCAAGCGGCTCGAGGCCAACGCCATCATGCACCTCAACTCGACCAGCGGCATGATCGGGGCGCTGACCGCGGGCCTCGGCTGCACGATCGCGACGACCCACTTCGTCAGCGAGCCGTTGAAGGCACGGCTGCTGGTCGCGCGCGAAGTCGTCGAACCGAAACTGACCCGCACGCTCTATCTCTGCCGCCTGCGCAACCGCCCGATGACTTACGTCATGGAGGAAATGTGCCGCCTGATCCGCGCCCTGATCGCGGACCAGGTCGGCCGCGGCGCCTGGGAGGCGACGCTCCTCATCTGAGATCGAAAATATCGAACGATTGCTTCGATATGTTCGTCTGGATTTCTGGCTCCCGGCTGCCAAACATGCACGAACCGCACGCCTTCGCAAGAAAGGCGGCCACTGCACCATCCGGGGAGGACCATGATGAGCGCCGTCGAACTCAGCTCGGTTGCCGATCTCGCCAACACGACAAGCGGAGCCGACCAGATTTCGCGACGGCTCGAGGCGCTGCCCACCTCGGGCTATGTCTGGCGGCTGGTGATCCTGCTCTCGCTCGGCGGCTGCTTCGAAATCTACGATCTGTTCTTCACCGGCTATATCGCGCCGGGCCTCGCGCGTAGCGGGCTGATGACCACGACGACGCAGGCCTTCTTCGGCTTCTCCGGCATCGGCGCCTTCGTCGCGGCGACCTTCGCCGGCCTATTCATCGGCACCTTCTTCCTCGGGTTCCTCGCCGATCGTTACGGGCGCAAGGCCGTCTTCACCTATTCGCTGCTGTTCTACAGCGCGGCGTCTGTGATCATGGCGTGCCAGACCACGCCTGGCGGCGTGCTGCTGTGGCGCTTCATCGCCGGAATCGGGATCGGCATCGAGGTGATCACCATCGACGCCTACATCACCGAGCTGGTGCCGAGCTGGATGCGCGGCCGGGCGTTTGCGATCAACCAGGCGGTGATGCTGTCGGCAGTGCCGATCGTCGCAGCCCTTGCGTGGTGGCTGGTGCCACTCTCGCCCCACGGCATCGATGGCTGGCGCTGGGTGGTGCTGATCGGCGCCGCCGCCAGCATGATCATCTGGGTGCTACGGCTCTACGTGCCGGAAAGCCCGCTCTGGCTGGCCCGCAATGGCCGCGCCGCCGAGGCCGAGACGATCATGCGGACGCTCGAGGCTGCTTCGGGCGAGGCCACGCCGCGCCCTGCGCCCGCGGTGGCGCCGGCACGTGCGCCGGTCGAGACCGGCTATGCCGACCTGTTCCGGCCGCCCTATGCCTCGCTCGTGGTGCTGTTCATGATCTTCAACCTGTGCCAGGCGTTCGGCGTCTACGGCTTCTCCAACTGGGTTCCGGCGCTGCTGGTCGAGAAGGGCATCAACGTCACCAAAAGCCTGCAATATTCCTTCATCATCGCGTTCGCTTATCCGCTCGCGCCGCTGCTGGCCGCAACCTTCGCTGATCGCTTCGAGCGCAAATGGATCATCTGCGGCGCCGCCGCCGCGATCTCGGTGTTCGGCCTCGCCTTCGCGCAGCTCACCGCGCCGGCGCTTTTGATCTTGAGCGGCGTGCTGGTGACCGGCGCCAACATGACGCTGTCCTACGCCTATCACGCCTACCAGACCGAGGTGTTTCCGACCGCGATCCGGGCGCGCGCGGCGGGCCTCGTCTATTCGATGAGCCGGCTCAGCGCGACCTTCTCGGGCTTCATCGTGGCGTTCATGTTGAAGGAGGCCGGCGTCGGCGGCGTGTTCGGCCTGATCACCGCGGCGATGGTCATCGTGATCGTGACCATCGGTGTCTGGGGACCCCTGGTCCGCGGCAAGCCGCTCGACGCCTAAAGCATTTCGGTGCGGTTTCCAGCCGCGACACAAGCGGCACTTGCCGAAGCCGTATTGGGTGGCTACCTCTCGCGGATCATTTGCAGAGGTAATCCGGTCATGTTCGACGCCGCCATCAAGGCGCTTACGCAAATCCTGTCGCCGCCGATGCGCACGATCCTGTGGCGCTCGATCGGGCTTGCGCTGGTTTTGATCACCGTGCTGGCGATCGGACTGCAACGGTTGCTGAGCTGGTTTGCCGACACGGGCGAGGTCTGGGCCGAAGGCATGCTCGGCCCCAATTTCCATTCCACGCTGCACGTGCTGTCCTGGATCATCTCGATCTCGGCGGGCCTTGGCGTCGTGCTCGGCGGCATCTTCCTGATGCCCGCGATCACCTCGCTGGTAGCGAGCCTGTTCGTCGACGATGTCGCCGACCATGTCGAGCGCGAGCATTATCCGGCCGATCATCCCGGCGTGGCGCTGCCGGTGACGCTGGCGACGATCGAGGGCGTCAAGACGGCACTACTGACGATCTTGGTTTACCTGGTCGCGCTGCCGTTCGTGCTGTTCGCGGGCGCAGGCTTCATCATCTTCTTCATCGCGACCGCCTGGCTGCTCGGCCGCGAGTATTTCGAGCTCGCGGCGATGCGGTTCCGCTCGCCTGATGATGCCAAAGCGATGCGCAAGGAGAATGCGGCGACCGTGTTCACCGCGGGCCTGTTCATCGCCGCCTTCGTCTCGATTCCGATCGTCAATCTGGCGACGCCGCTGTTCGGCATGGCCTTCATGGTCCACATGTACAAGCGGCTGTCGGGCCCGCGGCGCGAGCTGATCGAGCCGGCGCGGCGAAGCAACGTCTCCTCAATCTAGATGTCTTTCTTGAGCATGATCTTTTCGGAAAACCGGTGTCCACTTTTCCGGATCACGCTCTAGCTCGCATTCCCGCGGCACCTGGACGGACGCCGGCGCCCGGTCGCGCGTGAACGTCACCAGCATCAGACCGGCGATTGCCGCGCAGGCCAGCATCGCCCATGCCTCGTTGACGGTGAGCGCGAGCGACGCCCGTTCGACCAGCGGCCGGATGAACGCCACCGTGGCATCGTCAGGCGGCCCCGGCGGACGGTTGATCAGCAACATCGGATCGAGGCCGATCGCCTGCGCCGCGTTGACATCGCCTGCCAGCAGGCGTGCACGAAAATCCTCGCCATAGATCGGGCTGCGCCCGTAGAGGATGGTGTCGATCAGGGCGATGCCGATCGCGCCACCCAGATTCCGCATCAGGTTGAACAGGCCGCTGGCGTCGGCAATCTCGGCCTCCGGCAGGCTGCCCAGCGCAAACCGCGTCGGCGGCAGCAGGCAAAACATGATGGCGACGCCGCGCACGACCTGCGGCCAGAGCATCTCGCCGAAATCGACCGTACGTGGCTGGAAAGCGCTCAATCCGAGACCGAGCGCAAACAAGGCGAAGCCCGTGCCGGTCAACACCAGCGCGCCGACGCGACTTTCGAGGAAGGCCGCCAGCGGCGCGGCGACGAGCTGCGCAGCTCCCGTGACCAGCATGATGGTGCCGATCTCGAAGGCGTCATGGCGGCGGACGAAGCCGAGGAAGACCGGCATCAGATAGGTCGATCCGTAGAGACCGATGCCGAGGCAGAAGCTCAGCGCGCAACCGATCGCGAACGAACGCCGCCGGAACAAGGTCAATTGCGCGATCGGATCCGCCGCGCGGAGCGTGCGCCGGATCAGCAGCGCCGTCCCGGCAATGCTTCCGATCAGCAGGCTGAGGCAGAGCATCGAGGCCCAGCCGCGCTGCGGCGCTTCCTTCAGCCCGATCATCAGGCTTGCGAGGACCGCTGCGAGCAGGGTCAGCGACGATTTGTCCAGCCTGGAGAACGCGCGAAGATGGATCCCCTCCTTCGGAAGCAGCAGCGGCGTGACCAGCGCCGCAATCGTTCCCGGAACCAGGTTGATCAGGAACAGCCACGGCCACGACCAGGTTTGCGTGATCCAGCCGCCGACAACAGGTCCAACGGTCGGTGCGAGCACGGCGACGGCACCCCCGATCGTGGTGGCGACCGGATGCAGGCGCGCCGGAAACAGCGTGAACACGGCAGAGAATACCGCAGGGATCAGAACGCCGCCGGAGAAACCCTGCAGCACACGGAAAGTCAGCAGCACGGCAAAGCCGCCGCTGAAGGCGCAGCCGACCGACGCGATGGTGAACAGGCTGACGGCGATGACGAACAGCCATCGCAGCGATAGTGCATGGGTGAACAGTCCGGTCAGCGGGATCGCGATCACCTCGGCGATCAGATAGGCGGTCTGGATCCAGCTCATCGCCGAAGGCGAGATCGCTAGCGCGCGCTGGATCGTCGGCAGCGAGGTCGCGACGACCTGGATGTCGAGGATTGCCATGAACATGCCGAGGCACATCAGCAGGAACCCTGCCCAGGTCGCAGCCGACGGGCGGTCGGCTGCGTGATCTGCCCGCTCGCTCATGGCGTGCTGATGCGTGGCCAGTCGGAAACCGACAGCGCACGGCTCTCGGCGCGAATTCGGACGGCAAGCACCGCACAATTGAGCACGGTAAAGATCAATGCCAACACCGGCAGGTGCAGTGCGAGCGGAAGCAGCGCGATTTCAGCGACGACCACGGCATAGTTTGGATGCGGAATGTACCGGTACGGCCCGGATGCGATCAGCGGTGCACCCGGCAACACGATGATCCGCGTGGTCCATCGCGGTCCGAGCGCGGCGAGGATCCACAGTCGCAAGCCTTGCAGTGCCACGAAAGCCGCCAATGCAGCCAGGTTGACGTCCTGGTTGCGGCCCCAGATCCACAGCGCGGTCAGCCAGCCCGCGTGAAGCAGCACGATCAGCGGGTAGTGACCGGCGCCGACCTCGATCGCGCCTCGCGCCAGCAGCCGCTCGGTGTTGCGGCGGGACAGCGCGAGCTCGCCGAGGCGTTGCAGCGTGACCAGCGCAAGGATGACCGAGGCGAAACTCACGCCGCGTGCCTCAGCGCAACGCAGCTCAGCGTGAAGCCGGGCCCGAGCGCGGTGAGCAGCGCGCGCGGCGGCAAGCCCTTGGCGCAAGCGCGTTCGAGGACGAACAGCACCGTCGGAGCCGACATGTTGCCGCACGCCGCAATGACATCGCGTTCGTGATCGAGCGTGCCCTGGTCGAGCGCGAGCGCCCGCTCCAGCGCGGCGATGACCTTGGAGCCGCCGGGATGGCAGAGGAAGCGGTCGATCTCATCGGTCGTCAGCTGCATCCGCGCGAGAATTTCGGCGACGGCCGGTCCAATATGGTCGCGGACGAAGTCCGGAATTGTGCGCTGAAAGACAACGCCGAATCCTTCCGGATCGACCGTCCAGCCCATGATGCCGAGCGTATCCGGCCAAAGCTTTTCGCCGGCCGCCTCGATCCGCGTCGCACCGCCGTCGCCGGCGCGCAGCACGATCGCCGCGGCGCCATCGCCGAACAGGCTGGCCGCAACGATATTTGCCTTGGTGAGCTCATCGTGGCGGACCGCGAGCGTGCAGAGCTCGAGCGCAACCAGCAGCACGTTCGTGCCCGGCCGCGCTTGCGCCAGCCGCGCCGCGATCGATAGGCCCGACACGCCGCCGGCGCAGCCGAGGCCAAACACCGGCACACGCGACACATCCGGCCGCAAACCGAGCTTGCCGGCGACGCGTGCCTCCAGCGTCGGCGTGGCGATGCCGGTCGAGCACACCGTGACCACGGTATCGATGTCGCTGCCGGTCAAGTCGGCGCGCGCGATCGCCTTGCCGGCGGCATCGACGAACAGCGCCTCGGCGCCTTCCAGGAACGCCTGTGTGCGCTCCGGCCAACCGCGCCGTTCGAGATACCATTCGATCGGCTTCACGCCATGGCGATGCTGGATGCCGGTGTTGGCGAACAGGCTGGAGAGCGTCTCGAATTCGGGATAGCGGTCGGCAAGAAGGCTGCGCGCGGCCTGCAGGACTTGCCCCTGATGGAATAGATGCGGTGGAACCGCCGTCGCCATGGAAACAAGCGCGGCCGTCTGCTTGGTCTCGATCATCGTGGCTCCAGTTCCCCCGGTTGTGGAACCACGCGACGTGCAAAATATTTCAGGCGCCCACGAGATAGCTGGACCGCAGCAGTCACTATTAATTGACCCAGGCGGCGGCCCGTCCGCGGTGTCCCGCCACGCCTTTCGCAAATCAGGAAGCGGCGGTGCCCGACCCGCGCAGCATCTTCTTCACGAAGACAAGCGGCACCGGCGACAGCGGACCCTGGGGCGCGCGCGTGATCAGGGCCACGAGGAACAGCGCTGCGATCGCAAGCCAGAAGCACAGCCAGAAACCGTCAATGTAAGCGAGCGTGTTGGCCTCGCGCTGCACCAGCGCCGCCAGCGTGCCGACGGCCCGCCCCATCGCCGTCCCGATGCCGTGGCCGGAAAATTCACCGGCCAACCGTTTCAGCAGATTCACGACGTCGATGTCGCCGTTCTGGACGTGCTGTCCGAGATAGTTCGAATGGATCTGCTCGCGAACGCGCAGCCAGGTCCCCATCAGGGCCACGCCGATCTCGGCGCCGCCGAGCCGCATGATCTGGATGTAGGCAGCGAACGCCGTCGCCCGCGACGGATCGGAATTGGACAGCGCCATGATGATGATCGGCAGCAGCGTGAACGCCTGCCCGACCGACGTCAGCAGGACGATGCCTGTGAAATCCTCGCGCGCCCAGATGTGGCTCAGCTGCGTGCCCCAGAGATTGGCGGCCGCGAAGGCCGCGAAGCCGAGCACCACGACGATGCGCGGATCGAAATGGCGGAGTAGCAGGATCGAGATCGGCACCAGCACGAACATCGGGAGCGCGCCGTAGGTGAACAGCAGCACGCCGGACTGCTCCGGCCGCAGCGCAGCGATGGTGCCGAGGAAATTCGGCACCAGCGACGAATTCGACAGGCTGGTCAGCGTGTACAGCAGGATGACGATCAGCGAGAGCCCAATATTGCGCGAGAACAGCACGTTGAAATGCGCCCATGGCCGGGGCGCGACCATCTCGTTGATCATGAAGGCGATGATCAGCGCGCCACCTCCGATCAGCAGCGCCATCACGGTGCCTGACGACAGCCAGTCCAGCCGGTTGCCCTGGTCGAGCCCGGCATAGACCATCGCGACACCGGCGCCGAGCAGCAGCATGCCGCCCCAATCGGCGTGGTGCAGCAGGTCGCGATTGACCGGCTCGTTCGGGGTGCCGAGATAGACCATCAGGCCCATCAGCGGTGCGATCACCACGCCCTGCCAATACAGCCACTGCCAGCCGAGATGCTCGACATAGAAGCCGACCAGCGAGCTCGACGAGTCCAGCGCGAAGCCGACCCGGATCGAATACATCGCGATTCCTGGAATCCACCAGCGGATCGGCAGATTGCGCAGGATGATCATCAAGGTCGCCGGCACGAAGGTGCCGAGCAGCATGCCGTGCGCGATGCTGAGCGCAATCAGCGCCGTGTAGTCGCGCACGAACGGGATGGTCAACGAGACCACGGCGTAGACCAGGCTCGGAATGCCGAGCACGCGCCGCAGGCCGAACACGGTGGCAAGCCAAGCCACCGCCGGCGCGACGAAGATCTGCGAGCCGATCGCAGCGGTCGAGAGCCACGCGCCCTCGTCGAAGGTGAGCGAGAACGCGCCGCGCAGATCGGGCAGCCCGACCGTGGTCAGGCGGCTGTCGAAATTCGCCAGGAACGCGCCGAGCAACACCGCGACGACCGCGAAAAATGGATAGCGCGCGACGTCGCCGCGCGAGACCGGACCGCTGTGATGGTCGTCATTATTTTCCGGCATTGGCGACCGCCTCGCCGGTGTTGATCCGCGTCACCACCGACATGCCCGGCAGCAGGCGCTCGAGCAGCGGCTGGCCCTTGTCGAACTGGATCCGCACCGGGATGCGCTGCACCACCTTGGTGAAATTGCCGGTGGCGTTGTCGGGCGGCAGCAACGCGAACTGCGATCCGCTCGCCGGCGCGATGCGCTCGACGACGCCGCGCAGCCTCTCGCCGGAGAATGTATCCACGGTGACCTCGACCGGCTGGCCCGGTCTGACGTTGGTCAGCTGGGTCTCCTTGTAGTTGGCGATCACATAGACGTTCGGCAGCGGCACGACATTGACCAGGTTGGTGCCGATGTTGACGTAGTCGCCCGGCTGCACCTGGCGCTCGCCGGTGACGCCGTCGAACGGCGCGGCGATCCTGGTGTAGCCGAGCTTGAGCTTGGCCGATGCCAGCAGCGCCTTGGCGGCGTCGAGATCGGCGGCGCGCTGCTTCTTGGTGCCTTGCAGGACCTCGAGCTGATGGCGCTGCGCGGCGATCACCGCGCGGCTGGCCTGCACGTCGGCCTGCGACTTGGCGTAAGCCGCAGTGGCTTGTTCGAGGCGCTGCAACGTGCCGGCATCGGTTTGCGACAACGAGTGCTGACGCTCTTCCTCCTGCCGCGCCAAAGTCTCCTGCGACTCCGCGGACAGCCGCGACGCTTCGGCCTGCGCGATGGTCGCATATTGCAGCTCGACCTGGTTGTTGAGGTTGTCGAGCGCGGCCTGCGCGCCGACCACGCCCGCCTCGGCCTGCGCGACCTGCGCCTGGTAATCGGCCGGATCGATCTGCACCAGCAGATCGCCGGCCTTGACGCGCTGGAAATCGGAGACGGCGACCGTCAGCACTTCGCCGGAGACGCGGCTACTGAGCTGGGTGAGCTCGGCGCGCACATAGGCATCATCGGTGGTCTGGATCGTGGCGTTGCCGATCCACGCATTCCAACGCGAGGTCGCCACAACGACGAAGGCGAGGGCAACGAGCACGGCAAACAGCGGAATCGTGAAGCGGCGCCAGAAACCCTTGGTCGCAGATTTCGGTGCTCCTGGCGCTGTCGCAGGAGCAAGAGCCGGCTGGGTGACGCGTGAGGAACCGTCTTGAACTTGCTCTGTCACGCTACACTCCTCGATCACGCACCGGAACGCCGGGCGAGCCTATTACCACGCCACGACGACCATGGCTCAGACGGTCTTTTCCGGCCACCGGCAAAGATCATTGATCAGACATACTTCGCAACGCGGGCCGCGGGCGAGGCAGGTATAGCGGCCATGCAGGATCAGCCAGTGATGGGCGTGCAGCATGAACTCCGTCGGGATCACCTTCTCCAATCCGAGCTCGACCTCGAGCGGCGTCTTGCCGGGCGCGAGCCCGGTGCGATTGCCGACGCGAAACACATGGGTGTCGACCGCCATCGTGTGTTCGCCGAACGCCATGTTGAGCACGACGTTCGCCGTCTTGCGGCCGGCGCCGGGCAGCGATTCGATCTCAGTGCGAGTGCGCGGCACCTGGCTGCCGAATTCGGCGATCAGCTTCTCCGAGAGCGCGATGACATTCCTGGCCTTGTTGCGATAGAGCCCGATGGTCTTGATGTACTCGCGCACCTTGTCTTCGCCGAGCTCAACCATCTTCTCCGGCGTGTCGGCGACCTCAAACAGCGGCCGCGTCGCCTTGTTGACGCCGGCGTCGGTCGCCTGCGCCGACAGCACCACAGCAACCAGCAGTGTGTACGGGTTGAGGTGCTCGAGCTCGCCCTTCGGCTCGGGATTGGCTTTGCGGAACCGGTCGAAGACCTCGTAGATCTCCTCCGCCGTCCACGGCTTCGGCTTTGCGACCTTCTTGGCGGCCTTTGCCGGCGCCTGCTTAGCAGGCTTCTTGGCCGCGCGTTTGGACAGCGGCTTTGCCGCTTTCGCGGCCTTCTTCTTCGGCGCGGACCGAACGCTTGGCGCGCTGGCGCGTTGAGAGCGGATGATTTTGGCCATGAACGGGATATACTGACACGTCATGACCGCAGGCAACGATTTTGATCCAGCGAGAGATACCGAGGCGACCGGCACCGAGGCCGAGCCAAAGCTGTTCTCGGCGCTGCTGACGCCGCATCGCTCGCTGAACCGCACCGGCTTCATCGTGCTGATGTCGCTCGTCACCGTGATCAGCTTCATCGCCGGCGCGGTGTTCTGGTGGCTGGGCGCCTGGCCGATCTTCGGCTTCTTCGGGCTCGACGTGCTGGTGATCTACTGGGCGTTCAAGGTCAATTTCCGAACCGCCAAAGCGAGCGAGGAGATCACCGTCACGCCGTCGGAACTGCGGGTGCGCCGGATCAGCCACCGCGGCCACGTGGCCGAATGGGTGCTCAATCCGCTGTGGGTGCGGTTCGAGCAGATCTCGCATGAGGAGTTCGGCATCGAGCGGCTTTATTTGGTGTCCCGTGGCCGCCGGGTCAGCGTCGGCAGTTTCCTGAGCCCGGACGAAAAGGCCAGTTTTTCCAAAGCCTTGACCGCCGCGTTGAACACTGCCAAGCGCGGCCCCACTTACAACCCCATCACCTAAGCGCGGTTGTCGGAAATCGGGTGGTTTGGATGCGCCATGGCTCCTAAATCAGACACCATGATGACACTCGCCATACATGACCAGCGCCTGGCCAAGCCGGGCCTCCAGAACGCCGCGTTGCGCGACTATGACTCGGTGCGGCGCGCCATCGCGTTCATCTCGGAGCATTGGCGCACGCAGCCGACCATCGAATCGATGGCCGATGCCGCCGCCGTCACGCCGGATGAACTGCACCACCTGTTCCGCCGCTGGGCCGGGCTGACGCCGAAGGCCTTCATGCAGGCGCTGACGCTGGACCACGCCAAGAACCTGTTGCGCGATTCCGCCAGCGTGCTCGATGCGGCGCTCGACTCCGGCCTCTCGGGGCCGGGACGGCTGCACGATTTGTTCGTCGCGCACGAGGCGATGTCGCCGGGCGAATGGAAGACCGGCGGCGGCGGCATGACGCTGCGCTACGGCTTCCACGCTTCGCCGTTCGGCACCGCGATCGTGATCGCAACCGACCGCGGGCTCGCGGGGCTTGCCTTCGCCGATCCCGGTGACGAACAGACCGCATTCGCCGACATGAAGCGGCGCTGGCCGAACGCAACCTATGTCGAGGACACCGACGGCACCACCGCATTGGCGCAGCGCGTGTTCGATACAAGGTTGTGGCGGGCAGACCAGCCGCTGCGCGTCGTCTTGATCGGCACCGACTTCGAGGTGCGGGTGTGGGAAACGCTGCTCAAGATCCCGATGGGCCGCGCGGTGAGCTATTCCGACATCGCCTGCAACATCAACAGCCCGAAGGCCTCACGCGCCGTCGGCGCCGCGGTCGGCCGCAACCCTGTGTCGTTCGTGGTGCCCTGCCATCGCGCCCTCGGCAAGAGCGGCGCGCTGACCGGCTATCACTGGGGCATCACCCGCAAGCAGGCGATGCTGGGCTGGGAAGCCGGGCAAGTGGGCTTGCACTAATCCGATTGTAGGATGGGTAGAGCGCAGCGAAACCCATCAATCACGCAGCGGAAATGAAGATGATGGGTTTCGCTGCGCTCTACCCATCCTACGGTCTGATTGCCAATAGACAGACTTCCAGTCCCTCACCGTCACCCTGAGGTGCTCGCGCAAGCGAGCCTCGAAGGGTCGACGGCCCGGCCGGTGGCCGTGCATCCTTCGAGACGCGCTTCGCGCACCTCAGGATGACGGGACGACAATCTCGATCGCTTCTAGCCCGCGAGATCGACCTTCGACGCAACGGTGGAATCGGCGTTGAGCCGATAGACCACCGGCGCGCCGGTGGCGAGTTCGCGCTTGAGGATCTGCTCCGGCGAAAGCTTCTCCAGCACCATGATCAGCGCGCGCAGCGAATTGCCGTGGGCGGCGATCAGCGTGCGCTGGCCGCGCAGCACGCCGGGCAGGATCTCCTGCACGTAATAGGGCAGCGTACGCGCCAGCGTATCCTTCAGGCTTTCGCCGCCGGGCGGCGGAACGTCGTAGGAGCGGCGCCAGATCAGCACCTGATCCTCGCCCCACTTCTTGCGGGCGTCGTCCTTGTTGAGGCCGGAGAGATCGCCGTAGTCGCGTTCGTTGAGCGCGAGATCCTTCGTGGTCGGCAGTCCGGTCTGGCCGATCTCTTCCAGCATCAGCTTCAGCGTGTGCTGCGCGCGCGTGAGATCGGAGGTGAAGGCAACGTCGAACGACAGGTCCTGCGCCTTCAGCTTGCGGCCGGCGTCCTTGGCCTCACGGATGCCCTGCTCGGTGAGGTCAGGGTCCTTCCACCCGGTGAACAGATTCTTCAGATTCCATTCGCTCTGACCGTGACGAACGAGCACAAGAAGTCGATCACTCATTTCAGATTCCGTTTTCGCTTGAGCTGGATTTGATCTCGTCGAGCGGACTCAGTCACTCAACCCGAGAACGTCGGTCATCGAATACATGCCGGGCTTCTTGCCATGCGCCCACAGCGCCGCCTTCAGCGCGCCCTGCGCGAACAGCGCGCGGTCCTCGGCATGATGCGACAGCGTGATGCGCTCCGAGGGGCCGGCAAAGATCACGCTGTGATCGCCGGCCGCGGTGCCGCCGCGCAGCGAGGCAAAGCCGATGTCGCCGGCACGCCGCGCGCCGGTGAGGCCATCGCGGCCGCGCGCCGAATGCTGATCGAGCGCGATCTTGCGCCCCGCGGCGGCGGCTTCGCCGAGCATCAAGGCGGTGCCCGACGGCGCATCGATCTTCTGCTTGTGATGCAGCTCGAGAATTTCGATGTCGAAGCTCTGGTCGAGCGATTGCGCGACGCGCTTGACCAGCGCCGCGAGCAGATTGACGCCGAGGCTCATATTGCCCGACTTCACCACGATGGCGCGGTCGGTGACGCTGCGGATCACCGCGTCGTCGGACGGCGACAGGCCGGTGGTGCCGATGACGTGAACGAGGCCGCGCTCGGCCGCGATCGCGACATTGGCGATGGTCGCGGCCGGTACGGTGAAATCCAGGATGCCGTCGGCGCCCGCCGACATCGACCACAGATCGGCCGACAGTTTGACGTCATTGGCGGGAAGGCCGGCGAGCACGCCGGCGTCCTTGCCGAGCAGTTCCGAGCCCGGCGCCTCCAGCGCGCCGACCAGCACCGCCCCCGGGGTTTCGGAAATCACCCGCGTCAGCGTACGGCCCATCCGGCCGCCGGCACCCGCAACGATCAAACGCATGTCAGCCATGGCTCACCTCTCCACGCGATATAGCGAGCCATGGCAGTTCCGGCAACCGAACCGGCCGGCCGCCGGTCAGGGCTGCGGGCCGTCATAGCCCTCGATGATGATGAGGTCGGCGATCGAATGCGGCTGCCGCACCTTGATGTTGGCCTGGTATTCCGGGGAATTGTAGCAGGCCATCGCGGTTGCGTAGTCGGGGAATTCGATCACGACGTTGCGGGAGCGGCTCTGGCCCTCGACGCAATTGAGCTGGCCGCCGCGGACCACGTAGCGGCCGCCGAATTTCTTGAAGATCGCAAGGTTGGCGACCGCGTAGGGCTTGTAGCCCTCGTCGTTGTGAACGTCGACGCGTCCGATCCAGTATCCCTTCGCCATCTGTGTTCTCCCTTGTTGTTGGTTCAGGCGAGCACCTGGGCGATCTCGGTGTGAATGGCTTCGGCGGCGGCCTTCGGATCGGCGGCTTCCATCACCGGACGTCCAACCACCAGATAGTCGGCACCGGCCGCAATGGCGCGGGCCGGCGTCATGATGCGCTTCTGGTCGCCGGTCGCCGAGCCCGCGGGACGGATGCCGGGGGTCACCAGGTTCATCTGATCGCCGACGATCTTGCGCAGGGCGGCGGCTTCCTCGGGCGAGCTGACGAGGCCGTCGACACCGAGCGCCTGCGCCTGCCTGGCGCGCGCCTCGACGAGGTCGGAGACGTTGAGGCGATAGCCCGCAGCGTGCAGGTCGGCATCGTCATAGGATGTCAGCACCGTCACCGCGAGAATCTTCAGGCCGGAGCCGGCGCGGGCCTCGACCGCTGCCTTCATGGTCTGCGGATAGGCATGCACGGTGAGGAAGGTCGCGCCGAGAGCGGCGACGCTTTCGACGCCGCGCGCAACGGTGTTACCGATGTCATGCAGCTTGAGATCGACGAAAACCTTCTTGCCGCTCCCTGCAAGCTGCTTCGCCAGCGTGAGACCGCCGGCGTAACCGAGCTGATAGCCGATCTTGTAGAAGGTGACGCTGTCGCCGAGCCTGTCGATCATCGCCTCGGCCACAGCGACCGACGGCACATCGAGCGCCACGATCAACCGGTCTCTCGGGGCGATCCTTGGAGCGATCCTGGCTGGCTGCATGTCACCTCACATCATGCGTTGGGAATGGTCGATCAGCTGCCGCACCAGCGCGCGCATCGTGTCGATGTCGGCCTGGTGCTTCAGGTGATCCATGTCGTCATAGGCTTGCTCGGCGAATGACAGCGCGAGCTGGTTCGGGATCACGGTGGCGTGGCACGCCGACAGGATCAGGCGCAGCGCCGCCAGCGCGCGCGTGCCGCCAAGCCGGTTGCCGGATGCGGCTGAAATCGCGAACACGCGCTCGCGGAACACCTGGCCACGGGCCTCGTGCGGGTCCTGCACGCGGCTCACCCAGTCGATCGTGTTCTTCACCAGCGCCGGCACCGAGGAATTGTATTCCGGCGTCACGACCAGCACGCCGTGATGGGCGCCGATCATCCGCTTCAGATTGACGGCGTGCTGCGGCACGCCCGATTTGGCCTGCAGGTCGCCGTCGTAGATCGGCAGCGGAAAATCGCCGAGCGAAATGCGGGTGACGTCGGCCCCCAGCAGCGCGAGCTCGTGCGCCAGCACGGCTGCCAGCTTCGCATTGAGCGAGCCTGATCGAAGCGATCCCGGGATCACGAGGATTTTCAGCGCGGACATTCTGCAATCGCGGTTAGGGCGCGTGCCCGGCACGATTGCGCCGAGCGGTCAGCCCTTGCGATACACCCAGACCCGCGCGGGCGGAAGGTTCATCCAGATCCGCTCGGAGGCCTCTGTGGACACGCCCGGCAGCGACTTCGGAATCGGGGGCGCCACCGAATAGGTGAACTGGACGAAGGGCGCGCCGGGCGCGAGCGCGAGGAAGGCGTCGCGGATCAGCTTCAGGCGGGTCAGCATCGGCTTGGTGACGAGCGGCAGGCCGGAGACCACGGCCGAGGCCGGAGACTTCATGACGTCCCACAGCGTGTCGCGAAGCCTGTAGGCGTCGCCCTGGACCACCTTGGCCTGCGGATAGCGTTCGCGCAGCAACGCGCAGAAGCCGGGATTGTACTCAACCAGGACGAGACGCTTCTGATCGACGCCGTGCTCGATCAGCGCGTTGGTGATCGCCCCGGTGCCGGGCCCAAGCTCGATGACCGGCCCTTCGGCTTCGGGATCGACATATTGCGCCATGGTGCGCGCAAGCAGCCGACCGGACGGCATCACCGCGCCCATATGCAGCGGCTTCTCCATCCATGAACGGAGGAAACGAACCTCGTCGTCGAGACGGAGGGGCTTCTTCGACGCACGCACGGACGATTGCAGAGGCATGTCGCTACCAGGCGGGACCGCGCACAATCGAGCGGTTGTCAGAAAACGTTCATAAACACGTATAGATCGAAGTCGTTACGGTCAAGCGTAACGACTGCGGCTAGACGGAGCGGTTTCCGAAGAAGTCCTTGACCTTAGAGAAGAAACCCGCCGCCTCCGGCTGGGTTGCGCCGGACGAGAGTTTTTCGAACTCCATCAGCAATTCTTGCTGCTTCTTGGTCAGATTCTGCGGCGTTTCGACCACGACCTGGACATACATGTCGCCGGTCTGGCGCGAGCGCAGCACCGGCATACCCTTTGATGCGATGCGGAATCGGCGGCTGGACTGGGTGCCGGCCGGCACCTTCACCTTGGTCTTGCCCTTGTCGATGGTCGGCACCTCGAACTCGCCGCCGAGGGCTGCGGTCACCATCGAGATCGGCACGCGGCAGTGCAGGTCGGCGCCGTCGCGCTGGAAGAACTGGTGCGTGGTCAGCGACAGGAAGATGTAGAGGTCGCCGGGCGGTCCGCCGCGGACGCCGGCCTCGCCTTCGCCGGCGAGCCGGATACGGGTGCCGTCTTCGACCCCCGGAGGAATGTTGACCGACAGCGTGCGCTCGCGCGTCACCCGGCCGGAACCGGCGCAGGAGGTGCAGGCGTCCTCGATCATCTGACCGCGACCCTGACAGCCGGGGCAGGTCCGCTCCAGCGTGAAGAAGCCCTGGGCCTGCCGGATCCGGCCGGCGCCGCCGCAATGCGAGCAGGTCTTCGGCTTGGTGCCGGCCTTGGCGCCGGTGCCGGAGCAGGATTCGCAGGTGACCGAGACCGGGATCTCGATCTGCGCGGTCTTGCCCTGGAAGGCCTCCTCGAGCGTGATCTCCATGTTGTAGCGCAGGTCGGCGCCGCGCTCGCGGCCGCCACCGCCGCGGCGCTGTCCGGCCATGCCGAACAGATCCTCGAAGATATCGGAGAAGGAGGAGGCGAAGCCTGCGCCGAAGCCGGGACCACCGCCCCCCATGCCCTGCTCGAAGGCGGCATGGCCGAAGCGGTCATAGGCGGCGCGCTTGTCGCCGTCCTTCAGCACCTCATAGGCTTCGTTGATTTCCTTGAACCGGACTTCGCTGGTGGCGTCGCCCGGATTCTTGTCCGGATGCCATTTCATCGCGAGCTTGCGGAAAGCCGATTTCAGCTTGGTCTCGTCCGCGTTCCGATCGACCTCGAGAGTCTCGTAATAGCAGCGCTTGGTGGACATCCTTCAATTCCGTCCGAAGTTCATCGCGATCACCAACGGTTGCGCCAAAGACTGCGCTAAGGATCGCGTCAAGGATTGCGCCTGTCTGGAAGATGCAGCGATCGCCTTAAAGAAAAATGACCCCCACTCCTCCGAGACGCCTGGCGTGCTCATTGGTGTGAGGGTCATGATCGCAAATCCGCTTAAGCAGACTTCTTGCTGTTCTTGTCGTCGTCGACCTCGGTGAACTCCGCGTCGACAACGTCATCCTTCGCAGCGTCCTTAGCCGCATCGGCCTCGGCCTGCTGCTTGTACATGGCCTCGCCGAGCTTCATCGAAGCCTGCGCCAGCGTATTGGTCTTGGCCTTGATCGCCTCGGCGTCGTCGCCCTTCAGCGCTTCCTTGAGGTCACTGACGGCGTCTTCGATCGCACGGCGCTCGGTGTCGGCGATCTTCGAACCGTGTTCGGCCAGCGCCTTCTCGGTCGAATGAACCAGGCCATCGGCATGGTTCTTGGCGTCGACGGCCTCGCGGCGCTTCTTGTCCTCGGCCGCGTTGACCTCGGCGTCCTTGACCATCTTGTCGATGTCGGCCTCGGACAGACCGCCGGATGCCTGGATCCGGATCTGCTGTTCCTTGCCGGTCGCCTTGTCCTTGGCCGAGACGTTGACGATGCCGTTGGCGTCGATGTCGAAGGTCACCTCGATCTGCGGCATGCCGCGCGGAGCCGGCGGAATGCCCATCAGGTCGAACTGGCCGAGCATCTTGTTGTCGGCCGCCATTTCACGCTCGCCCTGGAAGACCCGGATGGTGACCGCGCCCTGATTGTCTTCGGCGGTCGAGAACACCTGGCTCTTCTTGGTCGGGATCGTGGTGTTGCGGTCGATGATGCGGGTGAACACGCCGCCCAGCGTCTCGATGCCCAGCGACAGCGGGGTCACGTCGAGCAGCAGCACGTCCTTGACGTCGCCCTGCAGCACGCCGGCCTGGATCGCAGCGCCGATCGCGACGACTTCGTCGGGGTTGACGCCCTTGTGCGGCTCCTTGCCGAAGAACTGCTTCACGACTTCCTGGATCTTCGGCATGCGGGTCATGCCGCCGACCAGCACCACTTCGCCGATCTCGCCGGCAGTCAGGCCGGCATCCTTCAGCGCCTTGCGGCACGGCTCGATGGTCTTCTCGACGAGATCGGCCACCAGCGCCTCGAACTTGGCGCGGGTCAGCTTCATCGTCAGATGCTTCGGACCGGTCTGGTCAGCCGTGATGAACGGCAGGTTGATTTCGGTCTGCGTGGTCGACGACAGCTCGATCTTGGCCTTTTCAGCGGCTTCCTTCAGGCGCTGCAAAGCGAGCTTGTCGTTGCGCAGGTTGATGCCCTGCTCCTTCTGGAACTCGTCGGCGAGATAGCCGACCAGGCGCATGTCGAAGTCTTCACCACCGAGGAACGTGTCGCCGTTGGTCGACTTCACCTCGAACACGCCGTCGCCGATCTCGAGGATCGAGACGTCGAAGGTGCCGCCGCCGAGGTCGTACACGGCGATCGTGCCGGACTTCGACTTGTCGAGACCGTAGGCAAGCGCGGCAGCCGTCGGCTCGTTGATGATGCGCAGCACTTCGAGGCCGGCGATCTTGCCGGCGTCCTTGGTGGCCTGACGCTGCGCGTCGTTGAAATAGGCGGGAACGGTGATGACGGCCTGATCGACCTTCTGGCCGAGATGCGCCTCAGCGGTCTCCTTCATCTTCTGCAGGATGAAGGCCGAGACCTGCGAGGGCGAATAGGTCTTGCCGTCGGCTTCGACCCAGGCGTCGCCGTTCGATGCTTTGACGATCTTGTAGGGAACGAGCTTCTTGTCCTTCTCGACCATCGGGTCGTCATAGCGGCGGCCGATGAGGCGCTTCACCGCAAAGAACGTACGCTCGGGATTGGTCACCGCCTGGCGCTTCGCCGGCTGTCCGACGAGGCGCTCGCCGTCGTCGGTGAAGGCAACGATCGACGGCGTCGTCCGCATGCCCTCGGCATTCTCGATCACCTTGGCGTTTTTGCCATCCATTACGGCGACGCACGAATTCGTGGTGCCGAGGTCGATCCCAATGACCTTACCCATGATTTTGATATCCTCTTTGCTACGGCAGGTTGGTTGGGCCCTGACGGCGCTCCGTACCGAACCCCCAGACGTTCACATACTCGCGATATTGCGACGGTGAGCCTGATATAGGACAGAGGGTCCTGCCCGCAAGGACTGGACGCAACGTTGAAGCCTGAAAAGACTGACGTTTGAAAGATTGTGTCAGCCCGACTGCGGCGCCGGTTCAAGCCCGATCCGGGTTAACAAATCGGCAATGATGGGGCCGGCCGCCGACCGCGAACGTTCACAGCACGGCGTCAGCGCTGTTGAGTGAACGCTCACAAACGTCGTATGCGAGAGCGGCGCACGGGTCGTGGGCGCGCTGTTTGGCCGCTGGCGGCCGTTCGTTGGAAACGTCGGGAAACTGGAAAGTGCCAGCCAATCGGGGCGAAAAGCCCACGGAATCGAGCCTGCGGGCCCGGAGCGGAGAGTTGGCGGCCTGTTGCAGGGTCATCAAAACCGCTAAAAGCGGTCCGACTGAAAGAGGCCATCCAGCCCTGCACCGGCCCCGTTGCGCGGCCACCAAGCAAAACCGGTAGATCCCCCATGACGCCTTTTCGAGTTCTCGTTGCGGTTGCCTTGCTGATTGCCGCCACCTGTCGTGGCTTTGCCGCCGACGTGGTGTTTCCGCCGGGCGCGCATGTCGGGATGAAACCGCTGGTGGGCCTCGTCCGCGCCAAATCGTTCATCGGCTTCGAGACCGAGGATCAGGGCGTCAAGGTCCTGATCGCCGACCTGCCCGCGGACGCCTACAACGAGGTCGTGACCGCCTTCAAGGCCAACCCGGCCGGCACCGGAAACATCAAGCCCGAGAGCCTCGAGACGCCGGCCGGCCTCGCCTACTACACCGTAGAGAGCGCGCGCGACGGCGCCAGCAATGTGCGGCGCTATTCCATGATCCTGCCGGGGCCGACCTTCTCCGGCTATGTCGCGGTGCAGGTGCCGGAGAACGCGAGCAAGATCTACACCGACGACGCGGTCCGGCAGATGTTCGCCTCGGCCCAGATTCGCAACGAGGTGCCGGTCGACGAGCAGCTCGCCATGATGCCGTTCAAGGTCACCGAGCTCGGCAGCTTCAAGAACATCCGCATGCTGGCGCCGGGCGCAGCGCTGCTGATGGCCGACGGCGACGACAAGGTCCTCGAGACCAAGCCCTTCATGCTGCTTGGCGTCATCGGCTCGGCCCCCGCCACGCCCGACGACCGTGGCCGCTTTGCCCAGCAGATCGCGACCACGATCCCCGGCGTGCGCGACGGGCGGATCACCATGTCCGAACCGATCCGGATCGACGGCCAGCCCGGCTTCGAGACCCGGATCGACGCCGTCAGCGGCAAGGACAATACCCCGGTGACCATCGTGCAGTGGCTGCGGTTCGGCGCGCAGACGTCGGTGCGGGTCATCGGCAGCTCGCCGCGCACCGATTGGGAGAAGGCCTTCCCGCGCTTCCGCGCGGTGCGGGACGGCATCCAGCCGCGCGGCTGACCAGCCGTTCGCAGCCCGGTCGGAAAAATCCCACTTTCGTCGTTCGCCGAACGGAACTAGCCTCCTCGCGCTGTATCACGCAAAGCGAGGAGGGGCGCGATGTTGGATCGACGACGGATCGTTGCAGGCCTTGGTACGCTGGCGCTTGCGACCCTGGTTCCAAGAAGTCTCTGGGCCGCCACCATCAAGCCCGACGACGGCTCCGCGCTGCTCGTGATCGACGTCCAGAACTGTTTCCTGCCCGGCGGCAGCCTCGCGGTGAAGGATGGCGAGCAGGTCGTGCCTGTCATCAACAAGATCGCCAAGAGCTTCGCCAATGTGGTGATGACGCAGGACTGGCACTCGCCAGGTCACATCTCCTTTGCCTCGGTCCATGCAGGCAAGAAGCCGTTCGAGGTCATCGACCTCGCCTACGGCAAGCAGGTGCTGTGGCCCGATCACTGTGTGCAGGGCACTGACGGCGCAGGGCTGTCGAAGGACCTCGCGATCCCGCAGGCCGAGCTGATCATCCGCAAGGGTTTTCACAAGGACGTCGACAGCTACTCCGCCTTCACCGAAGCCGACGGCAAGACCACCACCGGGCTTGCCGCCTACCTGAAGGCGCGCAATGTCGAGCGGGTTTTCGTGGCCGGGCTCGCCACCGATTTCTGCGTGGCGTGGACCGCGCTCGATGCGCGCAAGGCCGGCTTCGAGACCTATGTGGTGGAAGACGCGTGCCGCGGCATCGACACCCAAGGATCCCTCGCCAAGGCCTGGGCCGACATGGACAAGGCCGGCGTCAAGCGCATCCAGTCCTCGGATATCGGGTAAGCCTCCGCCTCCTGCGAGGACTGCATGGCAGAGTTCGCGGCACCCGTCGCATTTGAGTTCGTGCAGCGCGGCCCGTCGCTGCGCACTGCGGGGCTGATTGCCGCGATGACCGGCTATCGCGAGACCGCGTCCGGCCGGTTCGCGCAGCGGCAGACCGCGCCGCTGATCGTTCCGCTGATCATCAGCTTCGGCACCCCGTTCCTGATCGCGCTCGGGCGGGAGCCGCAAGCGATCGACCGCCAGCACAGCTTTGCTGCCGGCCTCTACGCGGGACCGGTCTACATCGAGTCCGATGGCCACGCCGCCTGCGTGCAAGTGGATTTCACCCCGCTTGGCGCCTACAGCTTCTTCGGCGGCGCCGTGACCGAGCTGACCGGGCGCATGATCGAACTCGAGGACGTGCTCGGCCGCGATGGCCATTGGCTGCGCGAGCGCCTCGGCGCCGAGGCCTGCTGGCAGCGCCGCTTCGACCTGATCGAGGACTTCGTGCTTCGCCGCGCCGGCCACACGCCGTCTGGCGAAGTCACGTTCGCCTATCGAAGACTGGCGCGCTCGGCCGGTGCCATCAGCATCACGGCACTCGCCGGCGAGATCGGCTGGAGCCGCAAGCATCTGGTCGACCGGTTTCGATCCGAGCTCGGCCTCGCGCCCAAATCGCTGGCGCGCATGATGCGGTTTCATCGGGCGAGCCGGCTTGCGCAAAGCGGATCCAGGCTCGGCTGGGCGGGGATCGCAGCGGAAAGCGGCTATGCCGACCAGGCCCATCTCGCCCGCGAGTTCGTCGCGTTCGCAGGGGAACCGCCGACCGCCTGGGCACGTCGCCAGGCGCTGACCGACGGCCGGCTGGTTCGTGCCGAGGACTGGTAACAAACATTCAAGCCGAAGCCGGATTGTCTCGTGCAGAGTGGCGCCATCAGCCAAGGAGGCCACGACAATGACGCACGAGATCGAACCGCCCCGTATCTACCCAACCCTGCGCTGCAAGGACACCGCGGCGATGATGGCCTGGCTCAAAACGGTGATCGGATTCACCGAGCACGTCGTCTATCGCAACGGCGGCGTGATCCACCATGCCGAGCTGGCCTACGGTTCCTCGCTGCTGATGCTGGGTCAGGCTCGCGACGATGCCTATGGCAGACTGGTCGGAGGCCTCAGCGGCCGCCGCACCGATTCGATCTATATCGCCGTCGACGATCCCGACGCCCTGCATGCGAAGGCGAGGGCTGCGGGTGCCAAAATCGAAATGGAACTGCGCGACACCGAATACGGCAGCCGTGATTTCGCCTGCCGGGACCCGGAAGGAAATCTCTGGAGTTTCGGCACCTATTGGCCGAAGGCGCATGAGAAGCCGCTGCCGTGAAAACCACGACAGCGCGCTTAGGTTCGCGGATTGGACGGATCAGACCGTGATGTCGGCGCTCGGCGCAGCCTTGGCGCCGCCCTTGGAGACACCGACCAGCGCCGGACGCAGGATGCGCTCGCCGATCATGTAGCCGGCCTGCACCACCTGCACCACCGTGCCCGACGGCACCGAGGCGTCAGGCACCTCGAACATCGCCTGCTGGAAGTTCGGGTCGAACTTCTCGCCAATCGGATCGAACTTCTTGACGCCGTTCTTCTCCAGCGCGTTGAGCAGCGACCGCTCGGTCAGCTCGACACCTTCGATCAGCGCCTTCAGGCCGGGATCGGCGGCTTCCTTGGTCTCGGCCGGCACGGCGTCGAGTGCGCGCTGCAGATTGTCGGCGATATCGAGCACGTCGCGGGCGAAGCCGGTGATGCCGTAGGTCTTGGCGTCGGCAACCTCGCGGCGGGTGCGCTGGCGGAGGTTCTCCATCTCGGCCAGCGTGCGCAGCGTGCGGTCCTTCGCCTCCGCGAGCTCCTTGGTCAGCGCCTCGACCGATCCCACCTCGGGATCGTCAGGCATGATGTAGGGCTTCGAGACCACGGGCTCACCCGTCGGCGCCGAATTCTCGGTGTTGTCATTGGCCCGGTTCGGATCGGTCATGGCTTGCCTTCTCGAAAACTCGCGTCGGTTCAAATCTTGGGGATTGCTTGCCGGGATATCGTGCTTTAGGCGGCGAAAATCAAGCGCAACATACCGGCTTCGGGAACAGGGATCTCCGGTTCGGGTGAAGAAAACTCGTCAAATGAAGGCGAAATCCGCTCCGGTCAGCCGCCCAGCATCTTGCTGACGATACGCGCTGCATAATCGACGGTCGGGATCACCCGTGCATAATTCAGCCGGGTCGGCCCGATCACGCCGAGCACGCCGACGATCCGGCCCTGGGCGTCGCCGTAGGGCGCGATGATGGTCGAGGAACCCGACAGCGAAAACAGCTTGTTTTCCGAGCCGATGAAGATCCGCACGCCCTCGCCGCGCTCGGCGCGGCCGAGCAGGTCGATCACGCCGCGCTTGGTCTCGAGATCGTCGAACAGCGACTTGATCCGCTCGAGATCGTCGAGCGCATGCAGATCCTCGAGTAGGTTGGCATGACCGCGCACGATCAGCTGGCGGTCCTCGTTCTCGCCGCCGGACCAGCTCGCGATGCCGGCCGCGACGACCTTCTGCGTGAGCTGGTCGAGCTCGGCGCGATTTTGCGTCAATGCCGTCTCGAGCTCGAGCCGCGCTTCGGCCAGCGTCCGGCCGCGGATCCGCGCATTGAGGAAATTGGTTGCCTCGGTCAGGGCCGAGGACGGAACGCCGGGCGGCAGCGCCAGCACCCGGTTTTCAACCTGGCCGTCTTCGCCGACCAGCACGACCAGCGCCTTCTCCGGCTCCAGCCGCACGAATTCGATGTGCTTCAGCCGCGCATTCGATTTCTGCGTCAGCACCACAGCCGCGGCACGGGTCAGCCCCGACAGCCGCGTCAACGCTTCGCCAAGTGCCGCCTCGACGGATTGCGCACGGCCGACGGCGGCAAGCTGGGTCTGGATCGACTGGCGCTCGGCCTCGGTGAGGTCGCCGACCTGCATCAGGGCGTCGACGAAGAAACGCAGGCCGAGCTCGGTCGGCAGCCGGCCGGCCGAGGTGTGCGGCGCGTAGATCAGGCCGAGCTGCTCGAGATCCGACATCACATTGCGGACCGAGGCCGGCGACAGCGGTAATGCGATCAGGCGCGAGATGTTGCGCGAGCCGACTGGCTCGCCGGTCGCGAGATAGCTTTCGACGATTTGACGAAAGATGTCGCGTGAGCGCTCGTTGAGCTGGGCGAGCCCGGCATGCGGGGCAATCAGGCCGATCGGATCGTGGTGAGTCACACTCCAGTCCCTCACAATTACTGCCTAATTTGTCGATCCGGAGGGCCGGTGACAAGCATGCATTCGATCCTCTGGTACCGGACCAATCCGGGGCCGAAAACCCTCGCCAAAACCCTTGCCAAAGCCCTTGCCGCTGCCCCCTGCCCCTCCTACAAGCACGCCCAGCCATATCTGTCGGATTTTTGGAGGATTTCATGCGGCCAAGCCGCCGTGCGCCCGATGAACTGCGCCCCGTGTCGCTGGAACGCGGCGTGGTCAAATACGCCGAGGGTTCCTGCATGGTGAAGTTCGGCGACACCCATGTGCTGGTGACCGCGACGCTGGAAGAGCGCCTGCCGCCGTGGCTGAAGGGCCAGGGCCGCGGCTGGGTCACCGCCGAATACGGCATGCTGCCGCGCGCCACCCTGGAACGCACCCGCCGCGAGGCCTCCGCCGGCAAGCAGGGCGGCCGCACGGTCGAGATCCAGCGGCTGATCGGCCGCTCGCTGCGCGCCGCCGTCGATCTCGAAGCGCTCGGCGAGCGCCAGATCACGGTCGATTGCGACGTGATCCAGGCCGATGGCGGCACCCGCACCGCCTCGATCACCGGTGCCTGGGTGGCGCTGGCCGACTGCATCAACTGGATGAAGACCCGCAACATGCTGAAGACCAACGTGTTGCGCGATAATGTGGCGGCGATCTCCTGCGGCATCTATCAGGGCACGCCGGTGCTCGATCTCGACTATGCCGAGGATTCCGAGGCCGACACCGACGCCAATTTCGTCATGACCGGCGACGGCCGCATCATCGAGGTGCAGGGCACCGCCGAGAAGACGCCGTTCTCGCAGGACGAATTTTTGGCCCTGATGGCGCTGGCGCGCAAAGGTGTCGCGCGTCTGGTCGACTTGCAAAAGATCGCGGTCGCGTAGTCTGATTGGTCATGCATCGCCGAATCACCGGAAGGCTCGTCATCGCCACCCATAATCCCGGCAAGCTTGCCGAGATGCGGGAACTGCTGGCGCCGCATGGCGTGGAGGCGGTGTCGGCCGGCGAGCTCGATCTGGCCGAACCCGAGGAGACCGGCGACAGCTTTCGCACCAATGCGGCGATCAAGGCGATCGCCGCGGCAAAGGCGACCGGACTGCCGGCTTTCGCCGACGATTCCGGCCTCGTAGTCGACGCGCTCGACGGCGCGCCGGGGATCTATTCGGCGCGCTGGGCCGGCGAAGGCAAGGACTTCATGGCGGCGATGACGCGGATCGAGCGGCTGCTGCAGGAGCGCGGCGCCACCGCGCCGGAGCGGCGCAAGGCGCATTTCGTCTCCGCGCTGTGTGTGGCCTGGCCCGACGATCACCTCGAAGAGGTTGAGGCCCGGGTCGATGGAACCCTGGTTTGGCCGCCGCGCGGCACCGCCGGCTTCGGCTATGATCCGGCTTTCCTGCCCGATGGGTACACGCGGACCTTTGGCGAGATGAGCAGCATCGAGAAGCACGGCCTGCCGCCGCTCGGGCTCGGCCTGTCGCATCGCGCCCGCGCCTTCGTGAAGCTCGCGGAGACCTGCCTTGAGCCACGCTGAACGAGAAGCTTTCGGCGTCTACGTGCACTGGCCGTTCTGCCTGTCGAAATGCCCGTATTGCGACTTCAACAGCCACGTGCGGCATGCGCCGGTCGATGAGGCCCGCTTTGTGCGCGCGTTCGCCCGCGAGATCGAGACCACGGCGGCGCGCGTCCCGGGACGCGAGGTCTCCTCGATCTTCCTCGGCGGCGGCACGCCGTCGCTGATGCAGCCGCAGACCGTCGGCGCCGTGCTCGATGCGATCGGCAAGCACTGGCAGGTCTCGCGTGATGTCGAGGTCACGCTCGAGGCCAACCCGACCAGCGTCGAGGCGACGCGCTTTCGCGGCTATCGCACAGCCGGCGTCAACCGCGTCTCGCTCGGGGTGCAGGCGCTGGATGATGCGTCGCTGAAGGCATTGGGCCGTCTGCACACCGCGCGCGAGGCGCTCGACGCGGTTGCGATCGCACGCTCCGCGTTCGACCGTTACTCGTTCGATCTGATCTATGCCCGCCCCGACCAGACGCCGCGGATGTGGGCCGATGAATTGAAGCAGGCGATCTCGGAAGCGGCCGAGCATCTGTCGCTCTATCAGCTCACGATCGAGGAAGGCACGCCGTTCTTCGGGCTGCATGCCGCCGGCAAATTGCAGACCCCGGATGAAGCGACCGCGCGCGCGCTCTACGACGTGACGCAGGAGGTCTGCGCGCGCGAGGGATTGCCGGCGTATGAGATCTCCAACCACGCCCGCACTGGGGCGGAGTGCAAGCACAATCTCGTCTATTGGCGCGGCGAGGAATATGCCGGCATCGGCCCCGGCGCGCATGGCCGGCTCGACATCGATGGTATCAGGCATGCGACCGCGACCGAGCGACGTCCCGAGGCCTGGCTGCTGAACGTCGAGGAGCGCGGCCACGGCGTCGTCACCGATGACAGTCTCAACAGCGAAGAGCGCGCCGACGAATTTCTGCTGATGGGGCTGCGGCTCGCCGAGGGCATCGATCCCAAGCGCTATGCGCAACTCTCCGGCCGAAAGCTCGATCCGCACCGGATCGCGATGCTGCGGGAGGAAGGCGCAATCGCCGTCGATGCCGACGGACGGCTGCGTGTGACCAAGTCGGGATTCCCGGTGCTCGACGCCGTCGTCGCGGATCTCGCGGCCTAAAGCCTGATGAGATTAGGTTGAGCTGGAACGGCGTCGAAAGTTCACCTCTCCCTTGGGAGAGGTCGATTTGCGCAGCAAATCGGGTGAGGGGTGACGGTCTATCGAGATAGCAAGAGCCCTCACCCGGATTG
>NZ_LFLZ01000046.1 GCF_001189845.1 Bradyrhizobium tropiciagri | reverse complement strand
GAGGACGGTCGCGCCGAGGCGCGGGTCAGGGGCGCAGGTCCCACGAGAGAGCGCAACCCCTCACCCGGAACGCATCTGGCGATGCGTTCGACCTCTCCCACAGGGGGAGAGGTGGCACTTTCGTTGCGGCGACGGACGCAACTTCATCTTCAACCCGGGTACGTGTAGGCCGTCTTCACCGTGGTGTAGAACTCACGGGCATAGGCGCCCTGTTCGCGCGCGCCGTAGCTCGAGCCCTTGCGGCCGCCGAACGGCACGTGATAATCGACGCCGGCGGTCGGCAGGTTGACCATCACCATGCCGGCCTCGCTGTTGCGCTTGTAGTGCGAGGCGTATTTCAGGCTTGTGGTGCAGATGCCCGAGGCGAGGCCGAACTCGGTGTCGTTGGAGATCGCGAGCGCCTCCTCATAATCCATGGCGCGGATCACGCAGGCGACGGGGCCAAAGATCTCCTCGCGCGCGATGCGCATCTGGTTGCTCGCCCCGGTGAACAGCGCCGGCTGCAGATAGAAGCCGGGCGTCTCGCGGTTCAACAGCTCCCCGCCCCAATGCAGGCGGGCGCCTTCATCCTGGCCGATCTTGATGTAGCGGAGGTCCTGGTCGAGCTGGCTCTGGTCGACGACCGGGCCGACATGCACGCCGCTCTTCAGCGCGTCATCGACCGAAAGCCCCTTCATGCGCTCGGTCATCGCGTCGACGAAGCGGTCGTGAATGCCCGCGGTGACGATCAGGCGCGACGACGCCGTACAGCGCTGGCCGGTCGAGAAATAGGCGCCGTTGACGGCGACCTCGACCGCGACCTTGACGTCGGCGTCGTCGAGCACGACCAGCGGGTTCTTGCCGCCCATCTCGAGCTGGAACTTCTTCATGGGGTTGGAGAGCACGCAGGCCTGCGCGATCTTGCGGCCGGTCTGCACCGAGCCGGTGAAGGAGATCGCGGCGACGTCGGGGTGATCCAGCAGGGTCTGGCCTACCACCGAGCCCGAGCCGACCACAAGGTTGAAGACGCCGGCCGGAATGCCGGAGCGCGCGATGATCTCGGACAGCGCATGCGCGGAGCCCGGCACCAGCTCGGCCGGCTTGAACACCACGGTGTTGCCGTAGCAGAGCGCGGGCGCGATCTTCCAGGCCGGGATGGCGATCGGGAAATTCCAGGGCGTGATCATGCCGACGACGCCGACCGGCTCGCGGGTGATTTCGACGTCGAGGCCCGGACGAACCGATGCACCCTTCTCGCCCATCAGCCGCAGCGCCTCGCCGGCGAAGAACGCAAAGATCTGCCCGGCGCGTGCGACCTCGCCGATGCCCTCGGGGAGCGTCTTGCCTTCCTCGCGTGCCAGCAGGCGGCCAAGTTCTTCCTTGCGGGCGAGGATTTCGACCGAGATCTTGGTCAGCGCGTCAAAGCGCTCCTGCGGCGTCGAGCGCGCCCAAGCCGGGAACGCGGCCTTCGCGGCGGCGATCGCTTTCTCGGTCTGCGCCTTGTCGGCCTTGGCGTATTCGCCGACCACGTCCTTGGTGTTGGAGGGGTTGATGTCCCGCGTGATGCTGGTTCCGTCGACCCATTCGCCGGCGATGAAGTTCTTCTGGTGGGCGGTCATTGTTCTCTCCAACCTTTTGTTGTTGTTAGCGCACGAGGCACGGACGCTTGTCGTCGAAGGTCCAGCCCGGGATCAGGAACTGCATGGCCAGTGCGTCGTCGCGGGCGCCGAGACCATGCTGCTTGTATAGCGCGTTCGCGGCCGCGATGGCACCGCGATCGAGCTCGATGCCAAGGCCCGGCCGATCCGGGATCGCGATCTTGCCGCCCTTGATCTGCAGCGGCTCCTTGGTCAACGCCTGGCCGTCCTGCCAGATCCAGTGGGTGTCGATCGCGGTCACCTTGCCGGGCGCCGCGGCGCCGACATGGGTGAACATCGCCAGCGAAATGTCGAAATGGTTGTTGGAGTGCGAGCCCCAGGTCAGGCCGTTGTCGCGGCAGGTCTGCGCCACCCGCACCGAGCCCTGCATGGTCCAGAAATGCGGATCGGCGAGCGGAATGTCGACCGCCCCGAGCCGCAGCGCATGTGAGAGTTGGCGCCAGTCGGTCGCGATCATGTTGGTCGCGGTGGGTAGCCCGGTGGCGCGGCGGAACTCGGCCATGATCTCGCGGCCGGAGAAGCCGGCCTCGGCGCCGCAGGGATCCTCGGCATAGGCAAGCACGCCATGCATGTCGCTGCAGAGTCGGATCGCCTCGTCGAGCGACCAGGCGCCATTCGGATCGAGCGTGACACGTGCCTTCGGGAAGCGCTTTGCAATGGCGGTGACGGCCTCGATCTCCGCTTCGCCGGCGAGCACGCCGCCCTTGAGCTTGAAATCGGCGAAGCGTAATGCGCCTGCGTCGCCTCGGCGAGGCGCACGATCGCCTCCGGCGTCATCGCCATCTGATGGCGCAGATTGAACCAGTCGGGCTTGCCGGTCTCGCCTTCGACGTAAGGAAGGCTGGTCTTCCTGCGATCGCCGACAAAGAAGAGATAGCCGAGCGTCTCGACATCAGTGCGCTGCTGGCCTTCGCCGAGCAGCGCTGCGACCGGAAGATTGAGATGCTGGCCGAGCAGATCGAGCAGCGCGGACTCCACCGCGGTCACCGCGTGAATGGTGACGCGGAGGTCAAAGGTCTGCTTGCCGCGGCCGCCGGCGTCGCGGTCGGCGAAGGCCTGGCGCATCGAGGCCAGGATGCTGTTGCAGGCCCCGATGGTCTGGCCGACGACGAGGTCGCGGGCGTCCTCGAGCGTCTTCCTGATCTTCTCGCCGCCCGGCACCTCGCCGACGCCGGTGTGGCCGGAATTGTCGGTGAGGATGACGAGGTTGCGCGTGAAGAACGGCGCGTGCGCACCGCTCAGATTGAGGAGCATGCCGTCGCGGCCGGCGACCGGGATCACCTCCATCGCGGTGACGACGGGGGCGCCGGCAAAGCCGGTGCGGATCGTGTCTTGAATCATCTGCTCCTCCCTTCGTTCTTTGCCGTGCGGCTTATTCTGCGGCCTGTTGCGCTGCTGCCTGCGGCCGCTTCGCCACCAGTGCCGCGAGCTCGGCGATCTCCTGCTCGGTGAGATCGGTGAGCGGCGGCCGCACCGGGCCGGAATCGCGGCCGATCACCTTCATGCCGGCCTTGATGATCGACACCGCGTAACCCTTCTTGCGGTTGCGTATCGCGATCAGCGGCAGGATGAAATCCTTCAGGCCTGCATGGATGGTCTGATGATCGCGCCGGCGCACCGCGGCGTAGAATTGGGTGGCAAATTCCGGCACGAAGTTGAACACCGCCGACGAGTACGTCGTCACGCCCATGTCGAGATAGGGCAGCGCGAAGGTTTCCGCAGTCGGCAGGCCGCCGATATAGGTCAGGCGGTCGCCCATCTTGGTGTAGACGCGGGTCATCAGCTCGATGTCGCCGATGCCGTCCTTGTAGCCGACGAGGTTCGGGCAGCGCTCGCAGAGCCGCGCCAGCGTATCGGGCTGCAGGATCGCGTTGTCGCGGTTGTAGACGATGACGCCGATCTTCACCGACGAGCACACCGCCTCGACATGCGCGGCAAGGCCATCCTGCTCGGCATGCGTGAGATAGGGCGGCAACAGCAAGAGGCCATCGGCGCCGGCCTTCTCGGCGCCAACAGCGATCTCGCGCGCGATCGCGGTGCCGTAGCCGGTGCCAGCCAGCACGGGAACGCGGCCCTTGGTCTCGTCGACGGCGATCTTGACGACGTGCGGAACTTCAGCAGGGGTCAGCGAGAAGAACTCGCCGGTGCCGCCGGCGGCGAACAGGCCGGCGACGTCATAGCCGCACAGCCAGTCCATGTTGGCGCGATAGGTCGCCTCGTCGAACGAATAATCCGCGTTGAACGGGGTCACGGGAAAAGACAGGAGGCCGCCGCCGATTCTCGCGGCCATCTCCCGAGGGGTCATCTTGCTCATGGCGCCACTCCTTGAATGATGTTGGGACAGGGATGCGCGAGCGCGCGTCCATGGCGGAGTTTCTAGGAAATGGTTCGATGCGCGTCCAAGCCAAACGCGGTATCGAGCGATGCTAACTCTGCATCAATCGCCGCGCAGCTGCGGCGCTGCGATTTCGGTTGCGATCTCGATCAATGACGGCAGCAGCTGGTTCTCGTGATCGCGCCGCCACACCATGAACAGTTCGACCGGCACCGGCGTGCGCAGCTTCAGCGGCTTCAGCTTGACGTCCGCGATCTTCAGGCTGGCGGCGGCCTCCGGCACGATCGCGACGCCGAGCCCGGCGCGCACCATCGCGAGGATGGAATGGATCTGGCTGAGGTGCTGCACGTAGCGCGGCAGCACGTCGGCGCGGGTGAACATCGACACCAGCAGATCGTGGAAATAGCGCGCCTCATAGGGCGAATACATCACGAAGGGTTGGTCGTCGAAATCCTTGATGCTGATCGTCTCGACTGCGGCCAGCGGATGCTTCTTCGGGATCGCGGCGAGCAGCGGCTCGGCGACGACGCGGCGGCTGGCGAATTCCGGCCGCGCGATCGGCGGGCGCAGCAGGCCGGCATCGATCTGGCCAGTCGTGAGCGCCTCGAACTGATCGCCGGAGACCATCTCCTTCAGGGAGAAATCCACCTCGGGCAGGCGGGAGCGGGCGGCCGCGATCAAGTCGGGCAGGAAGCCGTAGGCGGCGGCGGCCGTGAAGCCGATCTTGAGCGAGCCGGTCTTGCCGAGCGCGATGCGGCGGGCGACCTGCGAGGCGGACTCCGCGAGCTTGAGGATGCGCCGCGCCTCGGGCAGGAAGCTGCGGCCTGCCGGGGTCAGCCGCACCGAGCGGCTGGTGCGTTCCAAGAGCGGCGCGTCGATGATGTGCTCGAGGACCTGGATCTGCCGGCTCAGCGGCGGCTGGGTCATGTTGAGCCGCGCCGCGGCGCGGCCGAAGTGCAATTCTTCGGCCACCGTGACGAAACAGCGGAGCTGGCTCAGGTCGAACATCGATGCTAACCCGGAATGGATCGATCGGGGATTTGTACGTTCTAGCATCGATGCCTCCCACTGGCCAAGAAGACAAAGACGGCGGCCGGGGCCGCCGTTTTCTGAGGTTTGTGCCCAAATCCATCCCCGTCATTGCGAGCCAACGGGTCGCGCGAACGCGCGCCCGATGACAGGCTCCGCGAAGCAATCCATCGCGCGGCATATGCCGAAGCATGGATTGCTTCGTCGCTTCAGCGCAAAATTGCTTTGCAATTTTGTCGCGAGCTCCTCGCAATGACGGGCCGTAGACATCAGGCCGCCTTCAGCTGCACCCGCTTGATCTCGCCGACGATGAACAAATAGGCGATCGCCGCGACCAGCGCGTTGGCGCCGACGAATACCAGCGCGCCGTTGAACGAGCCGGTGGCGGCCAGGATGTAGCCGATGATGATCGGCGTCGTGATCGAGGACAGATTGCCGAAGGTGTTGAACAACCCGCCGGAGACGCCGCCGGCTTCCTTCGGCGAGGTGTCGGAGACCACGGCCCAGCCGAGCGCGCCGATGCCCTTGCCGAAGAAGGCGAGCGCCATGAAGCCGATCACCAGCGCCTGGCTGTCGACGTAGTTGCAACCGATGATCACCATCGACAGCAGCATGCCGCCGACGATCGGGATCTTGCGCGCCATGGTCAGCGAGCCGGAGCGGCGCAGGATGTAATCCGAGATGACGCCGCCGAGCACGCCGCCGATGAAGCCGCACAGCGCCGGCAGGGTCGCGACGAAGCCGGCCTGCAGGATCGAGAGCCCGCGTTCCTTCACCAGGTAGACCGGGAACCAGGTCAGGAAGAAATAGGTCAGGGTGTTGATGCAGTACTGGCCGATATAGACGCCGAGCATCATGCGGTTGGCGAGCAGTTGGCGGATGTGATCCCAGCGCGGGCCGCTGTCAGGCGCCTTGCCGTCCTTCGCCGCATCCATGTCGACCAGAGCGCCGCCCTGCTTGATGTAGTCGAGCTCGGCCTCGTTGATCGCGGGATGGTCCTTCGGCTCGTAGATCGTCTTGATCCAGACGATCCCCATGATGATACCGAGCCCGCCCATCACGTAGAACACGTGGCTCCAGCCATGCTCATGCGCGATCCAGCCCATCAGCGGCGCGAAGATCACGGTCGCGAAATACTGCCCTGAATTGAAGAAGGCCGATGCGGTGCCGCGCTCGTTGCCCGGGAACCAGGCCGCGACGATGCGCGCATTGGCCGGGAATGACGGCGCCTCGGCAATGCCGACCAGGAAGCGCAGCGCGAACAGCACGACGACGGCGGTTCCTGCGGCCAGGAATCCGACCATGCCCTGCATTGCGGTGAGCACCGACCATACGATGATGCTGATCGCGTACACCCATTTGGAGCCGTAGCGGTCGAGCAGCCAGCCGCACGGCACCTGGGCGATCACATAGGACCAGCCGAAGGCCGAGAACACGTAACCCATCGCGACGGGGTCGAGATGCAGTTCCTTGGAGAGGGCGGGGCCGGCGATCGAGAGCGTGGCGCGATCGGCATAGTTCACGGTGGTGACGAGAAACAGCATCGTCACGATCAACAGCCGGACGCGGGATCGCCGCGCATCCGTGGCGGACACAATTGCGCTCATTCGCGCCTCCTTGGAAATTTCCTCGGGGTCTGTCCTAGAGAGATGACGACAATGGGTCCAAGCCGAAACGGGTATTGATCCATACCGGTTTTGAATTGATCGGCCCGGTGTCATGCCACCTTTGGGCTCGAACCACATGCTTCGACGTCATCCTGAGGTGCGAGCCTTGCGATGCGGTCGCATCGCAAGGCGAAGCCTCGAAGGATGGGCCACAGGCGCTCGCGGCCCATCCTTCGAGGCTCGCCTAGCGGCGCAAGTGCGCCGCAATGCTCGTACCTCAGGATGACGTCTTGCCAAGGTCGAACAATAACTGTACTATTTGTACAGTTATTAGCAGCAGCGACGCTGCGCCTGCCGATCGAGGTCGAATGTTCATGACCACGCTGCGCGACTATGAGGTGTTCGAGGCAGGCAGGGTGACCTTGCAGGGCGGCGCGGTCTTTCCGCAGCTTACGCTCGCCTACAAGACCTACGGCAGGCTGAATGCGGCCAGGGACAACGTCATCCTCTATCCGACATCGTTCGCCGCGCAACATATCGATATCGAATGGCTGGTGCAGCCGGGCGGGGCGCTCGATCCCGGGCGTTACTTCATCGTCATCGCGAACCTGTTCGGCAACGGCCTGTCATCCTCGCCCTCAAATTCGAGCGAGGTGCTCGGCGGTGCGCCGTTTCCGGCCTTCACCTATCACGATGCAATCGCGATCCAGCGGCGGCTGCTGGTCGAACGGTTTGGCGTGACCAGGCTCGCGCTGGTTTATGGCTGGTCGATGGGCGGCATGCAGGCCTATCACTGGGCTGCGCGTTATCCCGACATGGTCGAGCGCGCGGCGGTGGTCTGCGGCAGCGCAGGGTGCTCGCCGTATAATCACGTCTTCCTCGAAGGCGTGAAGGCCGCGCTGACTGCAGACCCGGCCTACCGGGATGGCCGCTTCGTCAGCAAGCCTGCGGCGGGCCTGCGCGCGATGGGACGCGTCTACGCCGGTTGGGCGATGTCGCACGAGTTCTATCGCGAGGAAGTCTGGCGCAAGGCCGGCTTCAGCTCGCTGGAAGATTGTCTTGCAGGATCGTGGGACGGTGCTTTCGCGCGGCGCGATGCGAATGACCTGCTGGCGCAGGTCGCGATCTGGCAGGCCGGCGACATCAGCCGCTGCGACGAATTTGGCGGCGACTTCGATCGCGCGCTCGCAGCGATCAGGGCGCACATGCTGCTGATGCCGGGGCGTACCGACCGCTATTTTGATCCGCGCGACAACGAGGATGAGCTCGGCCGCCTGGTCAATGCACGTTCCGCCGTGCTGCACGCAATCCCCTCGATCCACGGCCACCGCGCCGGCAATCCGATCAACAACGCCGAAGACCGCGCCTTCATCAACGCCGAAATATCGGCGCTGCTGCAACGTTGACAAATGAGACGACCATGAGCACCGCAGAGACCAGTGACGCCGGACCGCGCCTGAAGCCGCTCAGCCCGCTGACCCTGCGCGACCTGTCGACCAAGTCGAACCTGGCCGGCGCGGTGCGCGCGGCAAGCCACTATGGGATGATCGTGATCGGCGGCATGCTGATCTGGCTGGTCTCGTCGCGTTACGGCCTGCCATGGGCGCTGCCGCTGATCGCCATCCAGGGTTACTTCGTCGCGTTCCTGTTCATGGTGGTGCATGAGACCGCGCACAAGACCGCGTTCCGCAGCCATGCCCTCAATCTTGTCGTCGGCAATCTGTCCGCCTTCATGATCGGATTGCCCTATCAATATTACTGCCTGTTTCACTGGGACCATCATCGCTACACCCAGGATCCGGAGAAGGACCCGGAGTTGATCGTCGGTCCCAAGCCCGCGTCCGACACCCAGCTCGCGATCGCCTATTCGGGACTGCTGCAGGTCTTGGTCCGCATCCGCCTGATGCTACGGCATGCCCTCACGGGACAAGTGGTCGTGCCGTGGATTCCAGCGCACAAGCGCGCCGCGATCGTGCTCGAGGCAAGGCTCTATCTCGCCGGCTATCTGCTGTTGCTCGCTGCATCGCTCGCGCTGCACAGTGCGATCCTGCTCTGGGCCTGGATCGTGCCGCTGCTGGCCGGTCAGCTCATCCTGCGCCCCTATCTCTATGCCGAGCACACCGGTTGCGAGCGGACGCGGAGCGCATTCGAGAACACACGGACCACGATGACCGGCCGGATCATGAAGTGGTTCACCTGGAACATGCCTTACCATGTCGAGCACCACGCCTATCCGACGGTGCCGTTCCATGCGTTGCCGAAGCTGAATGCCATCGTCGATGGCCACATCGTCTATCGCGGCCGCAACTACCGCGCGGTGACGCGCGAGACCTGGGCCTGGTTCCGCCGCCAGCGGCAGCGCTCGGCCTAAGCGTCGGCGCGCGGCCGGAGCACCAGATTAACGAGATTGCGCGCATAGGCGGGCGTCAACGGCTTGATGCCGAAGACATAGCGATAGAACAGGCTGCCGTAGATCGCGTCATAGATATCGCCCGGCACGCCCGGCGCACCGATGCTGCCGTCCTTCTGACCGGCGGTGATGATCTCGAGCATCCTGGCGCGGCGAAGACCGAGATAGCGCTCGTAGAACAGCTCGGCTGTGCCGGTCTTCGAGATGCATTCCGAGATCACCGCGAGCTGCACCCGCCCGAACTCGCCCTGCAGCGCCTCGACATAGGTCGCGACATGGCGGCGGATGCGGGCCACGGGATTACCCGCCTCAGGCAGCGGCACGGCCCGCGAGGCCTGGTCGAGGAAGGCATCGATCAGCAAGGCCTCGCGCGATGGCCACCATTTGTAGATCGTCATCTTCGAGACGTTGGAATGTTTGGCGATCGCGTCGATGGTGGTCGCGGCAAGGCCTGTTGTCGCCATCAGCGTATAGGCGCTTTGCAGGATCGCGGCCGTGGTCGCGGCGGAGCGCGGCCGGCCGCGCCGTCCCGCCGTCGCATCCTCGGTCTCCGCCTTGCTCGCCATGGGTGCGATTTGTGTCCTGCGTCGTTGAATCACTCCGCTGCATGCGGACATAGCATGAAATCGCGGTCGGTTTCAGATCATCGCTGTCGCTGATAGTGTACAACGCGCCAGCGAAGACCCAGCCGCTGTTCAAACAGGAGTGTCCCGTGAAGGCCGTCTACAGTGATCTGCACCGCAGCCATGATCCGCAGTTCTTCCTGGTCCGCGGTGTGGTCCAGCGCACCACCGAGCAGCCCGAGCGCGCCGACCGCCTGCTGGCGGGCCTGAAAGCCGGCAGGCACACGCTGATCGAGCCGACCAAATTCGGACAGGGGCCGCGGGCGCGCGTGCACAGCCCTGAATATCTGAGCTTTCTCGAAGGTGCCTGGGACGAATGGTCGGCGCTCGGCAATGCCGGACCGGAAATGATCGCGAACGTGCATCCGGTGCGTAACCCCGGCACCTATCCCACCCACATCGTCGGCAAGCTCGGCTGGCATACGGTCGACACCGCGGCCCCGATCGGCCCCGGCACCTGGGCCGGCGCTTGCGCCTCGAGCGACGTCGCGGTCACCGCGGCGCAGATGGTGCTCGACGGCGAGGACGCCGTCTACGCGCTGTGCCGTCCACCCGGCCACCACGCCTACCGCGATCTCGCCGGCGGCTTCTGCTTCCTCAACAACAGCGCGATCGCGGCCGAGCATCTGCGCCAGAAGCACGAGCGCGTCGCAATCCTCGATGTCGACGTGCATCACGGCAACGGCACGCAGGGCATCTTTTACGAGCGGGGCGATGTCTTCACCGTCTCGATCCACGCCGATCCGTCGTTCTTCTACCCGTTCGTCTGGGGCTATGCGCATGAACGCGGCGCCGGGCCCGGCCTCGGCACCAATCTCAATATTCCCCTGGCCAAGGGTACCGGCGACGACGACTACATCAAGGCGCTCGCTCTGGCGGAGAAGACGATCCGTTCCTTCGCGCCGACCGCGCTCGTGGTTGCGCTCGGTCTCGACGCCTCCGAGAAGGACCCGCTGGCGGGCCTCGCCGTCACCACCGACGGCTTCCGGCGGATCGGCGAGGCGCTGGCGCGGTTCGGCCTGCCGACCGTGCTGGTGCAGGAGGGCGGCTATCTCTCCGACATCCTCGGTGCCAATCTGACGGCGGTGCTCGGCGGATTCGAGGCCGCGCGCTAGCGTGGGTTTCGAATGACGTGGCGACCGGTTCGCGTGAAGAAAGCCCGTCAAAACAACAGGCTGGAGCATCGGTTGTGATGGATCAGAACCGATGCCCCAGCGCGTGCGCCACAACAGGGCGTCGTGGGCTTGCACGATTGCAACCAAACCCGGATCATGCCGTTGGTATTCGGCGCTGGCTTATGATCTCGCCTGGCGGCATCGGCCGGCCGGGCGGGCAGCAACGCGAGGACGGCCATGAGCGACCTGCTTCGCATCGCCATCGTCGGTTTCGGCGAGATCGCCTGCCGGCAGCACGTGCCTGCGATCGCGAAGACGTCAGGCGCCGCACTCGTGGCGGTGGTCGATCCTGCCAAGACCCCATCCGGCCTGCCGCATTTCCGCGATTTGCCGGAGTTGTTGCGCGACGGGCCGGAGATCGATGCGGTCGCGCTGTGCACGCCTCCGCAGATGCGTCATGTACAGGCTGCCGCGGCGCTCGCCGCCGGCAAGCATGTGCTGCTGGAGAAGCCACCTGGAGCCACGGTAAGCGAGCTCACGCCGTTGATCGCGACCGCGCACGAGGCAAACAGGACATTATTCGCGACATGGCATTCGCGTTACGCGCCCGCAGTTGGTCCGGCGCGAAAATTGCTCGCTGGACGCACGATCAACAGGGTAACGGTCATCTGGAAGGAAGACGTCCGCGTCTGGCATCCCGGCCAGGCGTGGATCTTCGAGGCGGGTGGCCTCGGCGTGTTCGATCCCGGCATCAACGCGCTATCGATCCTGACCGAGATCCTGCCGTATCCGGTCTTTGTCAAAAGTGCGGTGCTGGACTTTCCCGCCAATCGGGAGACGCCGATTGCAGCCACCATCGAGCTGTCCGATGCGAACGGCTTGCCGATCCACGCCGAATTCGATTTTCGCCAGAGCGGGGCGCCGAGCTGGGACATCCTGTGCGAGACCGAGGCCGGGCCCGTGATGCTGTCGAAAGGCGGACGGCAGCTGCGCGATGGCAACAGGTTGATCGTCGATGCCACCGACGAGGAATATCCCGCGCTGTACCGCCGCTTTGTCACGTTGACGTCGGACGGAAAATCCGACGTCGACCTCGCACCCTTGCGGCTCGCCGCCGATAGCTTCATGCTGGGGCGACGGCGCCTCGTCGAGGCGTTCGAGGACTGAAAATGACATCAGCCAGCATTGCTCGCGCGCCATTCGGCAAGTTGCACGACGGCACCGTGGTCGAACGCGTGACGTTGCGCGGCGAACACGGCTTTGAAGCTGCCATCCTTCCCTTCGGCGCCACGCTGCAAGCGCTGCTCACACCGGATCGCGACGGCCGTTGCGACGATATCGTGCTGGGCCACGACGAGCTCGACGGTTACCTCGCGCAGCGTAAATTCTTCGGCGCGACGATCGGGCGCTATGCCAACCGGATCGCCGGCGGGCGCTTCGTGCTCGATGGCGAGACGGTGAACCTCGAGGCCAACAACGGCCCCAACGCGCTGCACGGCGGGCCGCAGGGCTTTGACCGCAGGCTGTGGCGGATCGTTGAACTGTCGGACGATCCAGCGCCGACGCTGGTGCTGGAACGCGAAAGCCCGCATGGCGAAGAGGGCTATCCGGGCACTCTCGCGACGCGCGTGACTTATCGTGTCCGCGATTCGATGGAACTCGCGGTCACCTATGAGGCGACCACCGACCGGCCGACCTACATCAATCTTACCAATCACAGCTTCTTCAATCTCGACGGCGCGCGCGCGGGCACGCCAATCCTCGATCACCGGCTGACGATCGCGTCCGACCATTTCCTTGCGGTGGACGCCACGGCGATCCCGCTGCCGGAACCGCCGCGGCCGGTCGACGCCACGCCGTTCGACTTCCGCAAGCCAACGGCGATCGGCGCGCGGATCAGGATGAATGACGAGCAACTGCGGCTCGGGCGCGGCTACGACCACAATTTCTGCCTGGCCTCGGGGACGGGCCTTCACTTTGCCGCGCGCCTCGAGGCGCCGCACAGCGGCCGCGTGATGGAGCTGTTCACCGATCAGCCGGGATTGCAGTTCTATTCCGGCAACTTCCTCGACGGCTCGACGGCCGGCAAGGGTGATCGGTTGTACCGGCAATCCGACGCGCTCTGTCTCGAGCCGCACGCCTGGCCGGATACGCCGAACCGGCCGGATTTCCCGTCGGCGCGGCTCGATCCCGGCCAGATCTACCGGCGCAGCATCGTCTACTGCTTTTCAACCGTGTGAGTGCCGCCATGACCGACCGTGCCGCCGAGCCGCCGATCGAAGAGGTGCCGATATCCGTGCTGTCGGCCGAGCGTTGTCATCTCGGCGAAGGCCCGGCCTATGACGCATCGACCGACACCGCTTGGTGGTTCGACATCCGCGAGCGGCGCCTGTTCGAGCATCGCTTTGCAGATGGCCGCACCATCATTCACGCGCTGCCGAAGATGGCGAGCGCGTTGGCGCGGATCGACGGCGAGCGGCAGCTGATCCTTGCCGAAGATGGGCTCTACGTCCGGCAGGTCGCCGACGGCCGCCTGGAACTGTTTGCCGCGCTGGAGGCCGACAATCCGCTGACGCGCTCCAACGATGCACGCGTGCATCCGTCGGGCACCTTCTGGCTCGGCACCATGGGGCGCCAGGCCGAGCAGAGCGCCGGCGCGATCTACGCGCTGCACCGGGGCCGCATCACGCGGCTTTATCCCGGGATCACGATCCCGAATGCGATCTGCTTTTCGCCGGCGGGCGACGTCGGCTACTTCGCCGACACCGCGACCAACGTGCTGCATCGCGTGCCGCTCGATCCGGCAACGGGATTGCCGACCGGCGAGCCGATCGATTTGATCAGACATCAAGGCGTCGGCGGGCTCGACGGCGCGATCGTCGATGCCGACGGCATGATCTGGAACGCGCGCTGGGGCGGCGGCTGCGTCGATGTCTACGATCCCTCCGGCCGGCATCTGCGCTCGCTGAAGGTGCCGGCGAAGCAATCGAGCTGTCCGGCCTTTGTCGGCCGCGATTTTGCGCGTGTGCTGGTCACCTCGGCCTGGCAGGACATGGACGAGGCGCAGCGCGCGGCCGATCCCGGGCACGGCCAGACCTTTCTGCTCGATGCCGCGGCACGCGGCCGGGCCGAGCCTGACGTCAAACTGTCCTGACGAGAGCGGACGCAGGCCGCCTTGTTGACGCGACCTGATTATTTGGACGATAGTACAAATATGGTCCGCAAGCCCACCAAGTCCAACGTAAAGGCCGTGAGCACGCGCAAGCCGAACATGCGCGAGGCGATCCTCGCCGCGGCGGAGGAGTTGTTCTCGACCTACGGCTTCAACGCCGTCTCGGTGCGCGACATCGCGCAGGCCGCCGGCGCCAATCCCGGCAGCGTGACCTATCATTTCAAGACCAAGGACGGCCTGCTGCTCGAGATCTATCGGCGCCATTGCGGCCCGATGAACCGTCGGCGCTCCGAGCTTCTGGCGGCGGCGCGGCGGGTGCGCGACCTGCAGGACCGGCTGGAGGCGATCGTGCGTGCCTATGTGCTGCCGGCCTTCACCTCGGGCAGCGACCTTGCCGGCGGCGGAACGCGGTTCACGCGGTTGCGCGCAATCATGTCGGCCGAAGGCAACGAGGTTGTGCGCAAGATCATCGCGCAGACCTTCGACGACACCAGCCACGCCTTCATCGACGCGATCCACGAGAGTCTGCCGCATATTCCGCGGACCGATCTGGTCTGGCGCGGCCACTTTCTGCTCGGCGCGCTCTATTACACGCTGGTGACGCCGGAGCGCGTGTCGCGCCTGTCGCGCGGCAGCGCCGACGGCACCGACGCCGGCCACGCCATCGAGGAGCTGGTGCGCGCAACTGTTGCTGCGCTGCAAGCCGCGCCGCTCGATCCGCCGATATCAGCGCCGCGCAAGGTGCCGGGCGCAGCTCCAGGACGAGCGCTGACCTGACCCCGCGGAGTTCGTCGCCATGGAGAAACTTCGGCTCCGCACGGTGCTTGGCAATCACCCCCACGTCCAGGCGGTGAAGCGCGGTGAGCTGCGCTCGGAACTGTTCGACCTCGACTTCACCGAGTTCACGCCGACCAATGCCGCGTTCAAGCCGATGGTGCGCGAGCAGGCGTTCGACGTCTGCGAGATGGCGATCGTGACCTATCTGATGGCAAAGGCCTACGGCAAGCCGCTGGTGCTGCTGCCGGCGGCGATGGTCGGCCGCTTCCAGCACGGCTACGCGCTCTATCGTGCCGACCGCGGCACGCTCACGCCTGCCGATCTGGAAGGCAAGCGGGTCGGTATCCGCTCGTTCACGACCACGACCGGAGCGTGGATGCGCGGCATCCTCGCCAACGACCATGGCGTCAACCTCGACAGGATCAACTGGGTGACCTTCGAGGATCCGCATGTCGCCGAATATGTCGATCGCACCGAGCGCGCCCCGAAGGGCGGCAGCATCATCCAGATGCTGAAAGACGGCGAGCTCGACGCCGTGCTTGGCGAGACCTCGAACGATCCGGCGCTCAGGCCGTTGTTCGCCGATCCGCCCGCGGAGGCGGCGCGGTGGTACGCGCGGCATAGCGTCGTGCCGGTCAATCATCTGGTGGTGGTGACAACGCGGCTCGCGGCGTCGCGGCCGGACGTGGTGCGGAGCCTCTACGATCTCCTCAAGCGCAGCAAGGCCAACGCCGGTCCGCCCGGCGTGCCTGATCTGGTGCCGTTCGGCGTCGAGGCGAACCGTAAGCCGCTCGGGCTGATGATCGACTATTGCGCCCAGCAGGCGTTGATCCCCCGGCGCGTCACGGTCGACGAGCTGTTCGACGACACAACACGGGACTTGAACTGATGACCATCTCCAGCGATCCGCGGCAGTGGCAGGTCGGCATGCTCGGCTATGGCGAGGTCGGTCGCATCCTCGCCGAAGATCTGCGCCAGCAGGGTGTGAAGGTTGCAGCCTGCGACATCAAGCTCGACCGCGGGCAGGGCGCGCCGCTGCGCGCGCATGCGGCGGAAACCGGCGTCGTGCTTGCGGAATCGCATGCCGATCTTGCGGCGCGGGCCGATTTCATCATCTCGGCGGTGACGGCGAGCCAGGCGGTGCCGGTGGCCGAGGCCTGCGCGCCCGCAATCCGGAAGGGCGCCTGGTTCCTCGATTTCAACTCGGCCTCGCCCGGTGCCAAGCAGCGCGCGGCGGCCCACATCGATGGCGCCGGCGGCCGCTACGTCGAGGGCGCGGTGATGACCTCGCTGCCGCCGTACCGGATCAAGGTGCCGCTGCTGCTCGGCGGCCGCGGCGCCCGCGAACTGGCGCCGCTCCTGGCTGCGCTCGGCTTCGCGGCGAAGGTAGCAAGCGACGAGCTTGGCGTGTCCTCGGCGGTCAAGATGTGCCGCAGCATCATGATCAAGGGGCTCGAGGCGATGGTGATCGAGAGTTTCACCACCGCGCGCGCCTATGGCGTCGAGGACGCGGTGCTGGCCTCGCTCAAGGAGACCTTCCCTGGCATCGACTGGGAGAAGCAGGGCGCCTACTTCTTCCAGCGGGTGATCGAGCACGGCCGGCGGCGCGCCGAGGAGGTGCGCGAGGTGGCGGAGACCGTGCGCGAGGCCGGGCTGACGCCATGGTCCGCGTCCGGGACCGCCGAGCGGCAAGGCTGGATCGCCGATCTTGCCGATGAGGGCGTGTTCGGACGCAAGGGCACCGCGGACTTCGCCCGCAGCGCCGATTGGCGCACCGAGGCCGACCGGATTCTCGCGCGCATTAAATCCTGAGCAGGGCGCGCGGAGAATCCGCCGCGTTCCCTGGCGCCGCGCAATGCGCTATTGCTCCGTAAACAGTTTCGTTTTGGAGGCACTCCCATGAAGAATTCCGGCAAGGTCGTCGCCATCACCGGCGCGGCGCGTGGCATCGGCAAGGCCTGCGCCGCGCGCTTCCTGTCCGATGGCGCCAGGGTCGTCATCTCGGATGTCGATGCCACCGGGCTGGTCCACACCGCCCAGGAACTCGGACAGGTCGATCAGTTGCGGGCCGTCGAAGCCGATGTCAGCAAGCGCGCTGACGTTGATCGCATCGTCGCCACGGCGGTGAAGGAGTTCGGCCGGCTCGACGTCATGGTCAACAATGCCGGCGTCGCGCGCAATCGCGACTTCCTCGACATCACCGAGGCCGAGTTCGATGACGTGATGGGGATCAACCTGAAGGGCGCATTCTTCGGCGTGCAGGCCGCGGCGCGCCAGATGATCGCGCAGGGCGGCGGCGGTGTCGTCGTCAACATGTCCTCGGTCAATGCGCTGCTCGCGATCCCCTCGCTTGCGACCTACGCGATGTCCAAGGGCGCGATGAAGCAGCTCACCTCGGTGGCCGCCGTGGCGCTGGCGCCGCACGGCATTCGCGTCGTGGCGGTCGGGCCCGGCACGATCCTGACCGAGATGGTGGCGACGGCGATCTTCTCGTCGGAGGACGCGCGGCGCAGCGTGCTGTCACGTACACCGGCCGGCCGCTGCGGCGAGCCGAGCGAGGTTGCCTCGGTCGTCGCATTCCTCGCCAGCGACGATGCCTCCTACATCACCGGCCAGACCATCTATCCCGATGGCGGGCGGTTGATCCTCAATTACACGGTGCCGGTCCACGACAAGAAGTAGGCGAGGGTCGAGCGCAGGCGGTGAAGATTCTCCCTCCCCCGTTCTTACGGGGAGAGGGTTGGGGTGAGGGGCTATCGCCGCGCCAATGCTAGTAGCGGGATTCGCGGAGGCTCCCCCTCACCCGGATCGCATCTTCGATGCGATCCGACCTCTCCCCGCAAGCGGGGCGAGGTAAGAAGACCGCTCTACCGGCCCTTGAACTGCGGCTTGCGCTTTTCCATGAAGGCGTTGCGGCCTTCGCGGAAATCCGCGCTGTCCATGCAGTCGATGCCGATCTGCTTGATCGCGGCCATGTCGCGATCGGCGGGATCCTTCAGCACCTGCGCGATGGTGATCTTGGCGGCCTTGATCGCCAGCGGCGCGTTGCCCGAGATGGTGCGCGCGATCTCCATGGTCGCGTCCCAGAGCTCGGCATCCGGCAGCACGCGATCGACGAGGCCGATCCGCAGCGCTTCCGCGGAATCGATCCGCATCCCCGTATACATGATCAGCCGCGCCCAGGACGGGCCGACCAGCGACACCAGATGGCGCAAGCCGTCATAGCCATAGGCGATGCCGAGCTTGGCGGCGGGAATGCCGAACTGGCCGCTGGCGCCTGCGATGCGGATATCGGTCAGCATCGCGACCTGCATTCCGCCGCCGAGACAGAAGCCGCGGATGCAGGCAATGGTCGGCTTCGGGTAGTCGGCGAGCAAAGCGCGCTGGGCGGCGCTGCGCCGCGAATATTCCTCGGAGGCCTCGGCGTTGTGTCTCGTCTTCTCGAATTGGCTGATATCGGCGCCCGACACGAAGGCCTTGTCGCCGGCGCGACCAGGATCACGACACGGACCGCCGGATCGTCGCGCAGGGCGATCAACGCCTCACCGAGCCCTTCCCACATCTCCAGCGACATCGCGTTGCGCTTGCCGGGGTTGTTGAAGGTGATGACGCCGACGCCGTCGACCACACTTTGCAGGATCTTGCCGTCGGCGAGCGACTTCTCTGAGATATTGGGCATATGAGGGTCCGGTCTGATTTCGGCCAAAGCTAGCACCCGCTCGTGCGCCGAGGCAGGCGGTTTAGGGCACGGCGCGATTGCATCGGCGTGTGGCAACTCTCCCGGTAGTTGTACGGCTCGCAAAATAAACTGCCGCGTAAGGGTTGCGCCATAGAGTGCGCCGCCCGCGCTCCGTCCCGGCTTAACGTTTTCCTAGTTTTTCGACGGTACGACTGTACGCACCTGCGCGCCAGGACCCTCCCGCGGCGCGCTGGGACGCGTGCTGCAGCCTTCACGCTGCCATCGCGTCGGTAGCGGAAGTCCCACCACCGGACCGACCCGGGATGTCGGTCAACCCAGACCTCCGTGCACTCACATCGCCTCGGGCGAGGTCCAGTCGTGTCTGTCGAAAAGTTCCTCAAGCAACGCGCGGTCAGGATCACGGTCAACGGCAGCTACACGCTGCCGAACTGGTACGACGCGCAGGGCAAGCTGCGCACCTTCGCCTGCCGCACCACGCGCGTGTCGCCGTTCCGCATGATCGTGGACGTGCCTGTCGTCGGCAAGGTCGGCGACCGGCTGACCTCATATTTCGAGGAGTTCGGCAAGTTCGAGGGCTGCATCACCGATACGATGAGCGGCAGCTTCCTGCTCGAGCTCGAGATGACGCATGCAAGGCGCGAGAAGTTCGCCGACAAGCTGACCTGGATCGAGAAGAAGCAGAAGGATCCGAGCGTCCGCGAGGCGCGCAACAATCCGCGTTTCGTTCCGGTCGCGCCGCATGCGATGCTGACGCTGGCGGACGGCACCGTGCAGAGCTGCTTCATCATCGATATGTCGCTGTCGGGGGCCGCGGTGTCCTCCGAGGTGCAGCCGCCGGTCGGCATGCCGCTGGCGATCGGAGCTTGTGTCGGGCGCGTGGTCCGGCATCTGCCGAACGGCTTCGCCATCAAATTCGTCGAGAGCTACAAGCAGGGCGATCTCGGCCGCCTGATCGCGCGCAAGTCCAAGGACCTGCTGGTGGTGTCGGCCGACGCGGACTCTGTTGCCTGAACCGCCGGGCTCCGCCGCTTCGCTACAGCTGTTCCGGATCCTCGGCTGCGCGCATGCGCGCGATGCTGTCCTCGGCAGCAGTCGCACCGGCCGCCGCGATCGCAATCTCGCGCGCCAGGTTGGTGCATTCGGCCCACAGCAGGAAGAACACCAGCGGCGGCCGCTCGCGCGCCTCCAGCATCTGCCGGCAGCGCTCCGCGGCGCCGTCGAGCGCCCACCACTGCCGGGCGACGACCATGACCTTGCGGAAGCTTCGCAGCGTGCCGGAGAATTTCTGCGGATCGGCATTCACGATGGCGCCGCAATGGTTCAGCCAGTTCAGCGCCGCATAGATCGCGATGCCGTAATCCTCGATCGCGGTTCCCGTGAAATCGACGACGGTGTTGTCGTGGGCGCGCTGGCGCAGGAAGGCATCGATCGTCTCGGCCTGGCGGGCCGGATCGGTCAGCAGCGCGGTATCCTTCCGTGGCACCATCGGGACATAGCGCATCGCTTCGAGGCGGGTGTGCTCCCAGATCGCCCTGGCATCGCCGAGCAGGTCGCCGGGCTTGCGCTTGCAGGCCGGATAGACCAGCACGCCATTGTCGGCGAGATCGAGATAGCGCGGCACCACCTTGTCGAGCGCGGCGAGAAACGCACAGGGGTCGGTGAGGCCGCGCAAGTCGCTGGCGGCATCCTCCGCTTGTGCAGGCCTGTTGACGCGTGTCCAGCCGAAATTGGCCATCCCCGGGCGCCTCGATCTCAACCTGTGTGTCAGGTTAGATGGAAAATGCGGCGATGCAAATGCGGCATTTGCCGCCATGCGGCCGTGCGTGCCGGCTGCTGCCGGTTGACGCGGGGTAGCGCCGCGCCTAGCTCATGCTTAACCGTACGCAACGCAGGTTGCCGCCGCTTTCGGGACGTATCGCCATGACCGCGTCTGATCGCCAATTGCATTGGCAGACCGTCTATCTGACCAAGGGCGAGCAGCAGGTGAGCTGGTCGCAAGCCGATCCGCAGCCTTCGCTGCGCCTGATCGAATCCGTGGCGCCGGGCCGCGACGCGTCGATCATCGACATCGGCGGCGGGGCCTCGCGCCTCGTCGATGCGCTGCTGATGCGCGGCTTCCATGATCTGACCGTGCTCGATCTCTCCGAGGCGGCGCTGGCGAGCGCGCGGAAGCGCATCGGCGCGACCGGCGATGCGGTGCTCTGGGTCGCCGATGATGCGACGGTCTGGCAGCTGCCGCGGGCCTCGACATCTGGCACGATCGTGCGGCGTTTCATTTTCTGGTCGAGGCGAACGATCGCGCGGCCTATCTCGACCGGCTGCATCGCGGCGTCAAGGCAGGCGGCCACGCCGTGATCGGCACCTTCGCGCTGGACGGTCCGGAGAAATGCAGCGGGCTGCCGGTGCAGCGCTATGATCCCGCAGCGCTCGGCCGGGCCATCGGTCCGGCATTCGAATTGATCGCGCATGAGGCGCACCGGCACGTCACGCCCTGGGGCGCGACGCAGTCGTTCCAGTTCAGTGTGCTGCGGCGCAGGTGATAGGCCGCGGAGGAGAGGTGAGATGACGGACGCGCCACGGACGATCGGCGAGATCGCGAGCTATCACGCCCATGTCTATTACGATCCCGCAACCAGCCGCGGCGAGGCCGAGCGCCTGCGCAACTGGATGGGCGAGCGTTTCCTGGTCACGCTTGGGCGCTGGCACGACGTCAAGGTCGGCCCGCACGATCAGGCGATGTATCAGGTGGCGTTTGTGGCCGAGCTGTTTCCGACCCTGGTGCCGTGGCTGATGCTCAACCACGGCAGCCTGAGCATCCTGGTCCATCCCAACACGACCAATCCGCGCCGCGATCATCGCGACGATCCGCTCTGGATCGGCACGCCGCTCGCCGTCCATGCCGACAAGCTGCCCGAAGAGGCCGAGATGGAGCAGGCGCCGGCACCGAATACGTCGCCGACATTGCGTCCCTGAGCGCTGCCGGCCCGGTCGGCCGGGTGCGTAAATTTTGACGCAATTCAATTACAACCAAGTCGTTTCAAACTCATCGCGTTTTGCAACGTGAGGTTAAGCCGGCGTTCCTAGGTTCACCCGATAATTTCAGGGTTGGGCGCATTGGGCATGTTCTTTTCATTCCGAAGCTGGGCGCTGTGGCGGGTCGTCGGCCCTCTGCTGGCGATCGTGCTGCTGCTCGGCGGCCTGTCGGCGGGCAGCCTGCAGGTGATGTCCGCGGTCAGGGCCTATGTCGCCGGCGAAAGCATGTGGTCGAAGGGGCAGAAGGACGCCATTCACTACCTCCAGACCTATGTCAGCACCGGCGCGCCGCTCTATTTGCAGAAGTTCGACGCCGCGATCGCGGTGCCGCTGGCCGATCGCACGGCGCGGCGCGCGCTGGAATCGCCGGGCAATAACGACGCGGTGGCCCGCGCCGGTTTCGCCAAAGCGGGTAATCATGATGACGACATCGGCGGCCTGATCTGGCTGTTCAAATATTTCCGCAAGATGCACCACGTGGCCGGCGCGGTGACGGCGTGGCGGAATTCGGATGCGCTGCTCGATCAATTGATCGAGATCAGGAACGAGGCCGCCAACGACGTCGCGCTGCATGATCCCTCGGCTGCGGCCATCAAGCACTGGGCCGAGCGGATCGGTGCGGTCGATGCCGCAATGAGCACGCTCGCCGTCGATTTCTCGGATGAATTGGGCAAGGCGTCGCGCCAGGTTTCCGCGCTGCTGCTGCTGGTCAATCTCGGGATCGCGGCCTGCCTTGCCGGCATCGTGCTGTTCCACACGCGGCGGATGCTGTGGCGGCGCTGGCTTGCCGAGACCGCGCTCGCCGTCGAGAAGGAGCGCGCCCAGCTCACGCTGGCCTCGATCGGCGATGCTGTCATCGTGACCACGGAGGACGATCGCGTCGGCTACATGAACGCCGCCGCGGAGCGGCTGATCGCGTCGGGGCAGGACGTGACAGGGTGGCAGCTTTCATCGCTGTTCAACATCGCCGAGCAGCCGGTGCGCGGATCGTTCCAGAGCGCGGATGACGATGACGAAAGCCGGCCGCAGCAGCCGCTCCTGGTGCGGCCGGATCATTCCAGCGTGCCGGTCTCGGTGGTCGAGACCCCGATCGTGCATGAAGGCGAACCGTCCGGCCGCGTCATGATCATTCACGACATGACCGCCGAGCGGCGGCTGGTCGAGGAACTGGCGTGGGCCGCCTCGCACGACGCGCTCACCGGCCTTGCGAACCGGCGACAGTTCGAGTTCGAGCTGCACAAGGCGATGTCGGGCGCACCGGCGGCGGGCGCCGATCTGATGCTGATCGACCTCGACCAGTTCAAGATCGTCAACGACACCTGCGGCCACATGGCCGGCGATCGGCTGCTGAGACAGGTGGCGCGGTTGCTGACCGCCGAGGTTGGCGACAACGGGCTGGTTGCGCGTCTCGGCGGCGACGAATTCGGCATTCTGCTGCGCGACGACGGCTCCGCCACGCACGACGTTGCCGCCGATGTCGCGGAGCGGATCAGGGCGGTGGTCGAGCAGTCGAACTTCGTCCATGAGGGCTCGAGCTTCAGGATCAGCGCAAGCATCGGCCTGGTCGGGCTTGCCGACAGCGCCGGCGTGCAGGACGCGCTGCGGCTTGCCGACGTCGCCTGCTTCCTCGCCAAGGACAAGGGACGCAACCGCGTCCAGGAGCACCGTCCGTCCGATACCGGCATGGCGGTGCGGGTTGCCGAGATGAGCTGGGTCAATCGCATCCGCAAGGGATTGGACGAGGGCCGCTTCTGCCTCTACGAGCAGGAGATCCGCCCGGTGAACGGCCTGCTGAGGGGCAACGATCGGCGCGAGCTGCTGCTGCGCCTGCGCGACGAGAACGGCGCCCTGGTGCCGCCCGGCAGCTTCCTGCCCGCGGCCGAGCGTTACGGACTGATGCCGCTGATCGACCGCTGGGTGGTGCGCCGCGCCTTCGAGATCATCGCCGAGCGCAAGCACCATCCGCGCAAGATCGCGAGCTACGCCATCAACCTGTCCGGCGCCACTATCGGTGACAGCGACTTCGTCGACTTCGTCGCCGGGCTGTTCGCGCAACACGACGTCCCGCCGGCGCTGGTCTGTTTCGAGATCACCGAGACCAGTGCGATCTCCAATCTCGACGAAGCGCAGACATTCATCGCGCGCTTGCGCGAGATCGGCTGCAGCTTCTCGCTCGACGATTTCGGCACCGGCATGTCCTCGATCGCCTATCTGAAGCACCTGCCGGTCGACATCATCAAGATCGACGGTTCGTTCGTGAAGGAGATCCTGAACAGCAAGGTCGATCGCGCGATGGTGGAGATGATCACCAAGACCGCCAAGATCATGCAGAAGCAGGTGGTTGCGGAGTTCGTCGAGAGCCTCGCGATCCTGGACGAGCTGCGCCAGATCGGGGTCGACTACGTCCAGGGTTACGCGATCGGGAAGCCGGTCCCGGTGCTGACGCTGCGGGAAGAAAAGATCGCCTGAGTCGCCGAGATTGTCCCGAATCGGGACTTTTTGGGCCGTTTCAGCCCGTCCGAGGCTGATTCTCCGGCACTTTCCATCCGAAAAACGTTTAAAAAGCCTGTCGTTGCCGGCTTCGTCTCGATTATGCCTTACTCTAATTCCCTGATATGATGAGCGATCGGTGAATCCCACGTGGGCCGGCTAACAGGCCCCAGAACACCGAACTTGGGGATGATGGGTCAACGTACGACGAAAGCTGCCGGGCGTAGGTCAAGCCGCGGCATGTCTCTGGTGGGCAGCACGGCGTTCGCCGTGAGCGCGCTCGTCCTGTCGTCTGGCCTTGCCGCCTGGATGGTCGGCATCGACCCGACCGCGTGGCTGCACGGACCGGCACTCGCCAATACCACCGCCTCGTTGAATTTCGACGACCGCTTCGGCTCTCGCTCCACCATCAACACGGCTTCGCTCTACTATCCTCTGCGCCGCGGGTTCCGTTCGAGCCGCGGCGATTTCAATTCCGAGTTCGGTCAGATCGAGGACGCGCTGTCTGGTCAGCTGCGTGACACGCAGACCGAATTGCCGAGCAGCAGCGAGCCGGCGACGGCGTCGGTCGCCGCAACGACCACGGTGACGACCGCACCCGCGGTGCCGATGCCGCGGTCGCGGCCGGCCGAGGCCAATCTGCTCGCCCGCAACGATCAGCCGCTGCCGCCGCAGGCGCCGGTTCAGCAGGGCGACAACCGGACGTTCCTGCAGAAGATCGCCGACATGATGCCGGGCAAATTGCAGCTGGCCTCGGTCGATCCGAATGACGGGTTGTTGTCCGGCCCGAGCCCCGATCTCGGCAAGCTCGGTTATGACAGCACCACGGCGGTCTACGATATCACCGGCCGCATCGTGTACATGCCCGACGGCACCAAGTTCGAAGCGCATTCGGGGCTCGGCAACCTGCTCGACGATCCGGCGCATGTGAACGCCCGCAACGCCGGCGCAACTCCACCCGGCATTTATGAGATGAAGCCGCGCGAAAAGCTGTTCCACGGCGTGCCGGCGCTGCGCATGACGCCGGTCGATGGCAGCGATACGTTCGGGCGCGTCGGCCTGCTGGTCCACAGCTACATGCTCGGCCCGAACGGCGACTCCAACGGCTGCATCTCGGTCAAGCACTACGACAAATTCCTGCAGGCCTACCGCAGCGGCACGATCAAGCGCATCGCCGTCGTCATCAGCATCAGGGATGTCCAGTCGGCCTCGACCCGCTCGGCGTCGAACTCTTAAGGCCGCGCGCCGGCGCTGTTCGGTGCATCAGGTCCATCAACATTCAGAATGTCTCCTTACCTCCGGCGCGAAAGCGCCGGGCGATGCGCCGTGGGCGTGATGGAACGTTCAGGCAAAGCTCTCATACCTCTCGACGATCAATACTGTATACGTAAATTGGATATCAAAGTATTATATTACCGTAATTTGTATTATGATGGCTAATGATGTATACATAAAGTATCCGAGGAGATGCTGAGAGGGCGAACGATGCCAAAACCCTTCCCCATGAACGCGTGGTACGCGGCCGGCTGGGACGCCGAGATCAAGCACGCGCTGTTGCCGCGGACGATCTGCGGCAAGCATGTCGTGATGTACCGGAAGGGTGACGGCGAGGTCGTGGCGCTCGAGGATGCCTGCTGGCATCGCCTGGTGCCGCTCTCCAAGGGCCGGCTCGACGGCGATACCGTGGTCTGCGGCTATCACGGCCTGAAATACAATGCACAGGGCCGCTGCACCTTCATGCCCTCGCAGGAGACGATCAATCCGTCGGCCTGCGTGCGCGCCTATCCCGTCGTCGAGCGCCACCGCTTCATCTGGCTCTGGATGGGCGATCCCGCGCTGGCCGATCCGGCGCTGGTGCCCGACATGCACTGGAATCACGATCCGGCCTGGGCCGGCGACGGCAAGACCATTCACGTCAAATGCGATTACCGCCTCGTCGTCGACAATCTGATGGACCTGACGCACGAGACCTTCGTGCACGGCTCGAGCATCGGAAATGATGCGGTCGCCGAAGCGCCGTTCGACGTCACCCATGGCGAGAAGACCGTGACGGTGACGCGCTGGATGCAGGGCATCGAGGCGCCACCGTTCTGGGCCAAGCAGCTGCAGAAGCCGGGCCCGGTCGATCGCTGGCAGATCATCCGCTTCGAGGCGCCATGCACCGTCAATATCGATGTCGGCGTCGCGCCGGCCGGATCGGGCGCGCCGGAAGGCGATCGCTCGCAGGGCGTGAACGGCTATGTGCTCAACACCATCACGCCGGAGACCGAGAAGACCTGCCATTATTTCTGGGCCTTCGTCCGCAATCACCGCATCACCGAGCAGCGTCTGACCAGCGAAATCCGCGACGGCGTCGCCGGCATCTTCCACGAGGACGAGATCATCCTGGAGGCGCAACAGCGCGCGATGGACGAGAATCCGGACCGCGTATTCTACAATCTCAACATCGATGCCGGCGCGATGTGGGCGCGGCGCGTCATCGACCGCATGGTGGCGAAGGAGACTCCGTCGCAGCTGCAGGCAGCGGAGTAGGCGGCATGGCGGAACGCGAAACCGATCGCTCCGTGTCGCAGACCGTGCGGGCGCAGCTTGCGCTGCGCGATCTCGTGCTCTCGGGCCGGCTGCGGCCGGGCGAGCGCATATCCGAGCTGCAGGCGGTCGAGATCACCGGGGTGTCGCGCACGCCGGTGCGGATGGCGCTGGTCCGGCTCGAGGAGGAAGGCCTGCTGGAGGCGATCCCGTCCGGCGGCTTCATGGTCAAGGCATTTTCCGAGCGGGACATTCTCGATTCGATCGAGCTGCGCGGCACGCTGGAGGGGCTGGCTGCGCGCTTTGCCGCCGAGCGCGGCGTGTCGTCGCGCGATCTCGAGCCGCTGAAGGAATGCCTCAACGAGATCGATGGCCTGGTGCGGCAGGATCCGATCTCGGTCGAAGCGTTTTCATCCTATGTCGCGCTCAACGCGCGTTTCCATGCGCTGCTGACCGAGTTGTCGCGCAGCCCGCCGCTGATCCGGCAGATCGACCGCGCCTCGGCGCTGCCGTTCGCCTCGCCGAGCGGCTTCGTGATGGCGCAATCGGCCCTGCCCGAGGCGCGCCAGATCCTGCTGATCGCGCAGGACCACCATCGCGTGGTGGTCGACGCCATCGAGAATCGCGAGGGCGCGCGCGCCGAAGCGGTCATGCGCGAGCACGCCCGGCTTGCGGCGCGCAATCTGCGGCTCGCGCTGCGCAACCGCACTCACCTCGATCTGCTGCCGGCACTGGCGCTGATCACATCAGGCTGAACGGAGCGCGCCATGCGATTCATCGAAACCTGGACATCAGCGACGCTGGTTGAGACGCGCGACCTCACGCCCGCCATCCGCGAATTCCTGCTGCGGCCGGATCATTTCACCGGCGCGCCCTATCCCGTCGGCAGTCATATCGATGTCGGCGTCACCATCGACGGCCAGCCGCAGACCCGTTCCTATTCGCTGGTCGGCGAAGTCGATCCGCAAGGCTATCGGATCGCGGTGCGGCGCGCTCCGGATTCGCGCGGCGGCTCGCGCTACATGTGGTCGCTCGCGCCGGGGGCGCGGCTCAACATCACGCAGCCCGCCTCGCTGATGCAGCTCGACTGGACGCGGCGGCAGTTCTGCCTGATCGCGGGCGGCGTCGGCATCACGCCGATCGTCGGTGCGGCACAGGCGCTGGCCCGCCGCAACGCAGGCGTTGTGCTGCACTATGCCGTGCGCACGCGCAGCGATGCGGCCTATCTCGATAGGCTCGAAGGTTTGCTCGGCGAGCGCCTCATCGTCCATGCCGGTGACGAGGGCAGCCGGCTTGACCTCGAACGCGTCTTCGCAAACCTGCCGCGGGATACGATGACGCTGTTTTGTGGGCCGATGCGGATGCTGGATGCAGCGCGGCGCGCCTGGGAAGCGTCCGGCCGGGCGATGACCGACCTGCGTTACGAGACCTTTGGATCGAGCGGGCTGTTGCCGACCGAGGCGTTCCGCGTGCGGCTCGCGGGCCAGGGCGGCGAGTTGGGCACCGAGTTCGTGATCCCGCACGACCGCTCGATGCTGGACGTGCTCAACGACGCCGGCCATGAAGTGATGAGCGACTGCCGGCGCGGCGAATGCGGCGTCTGTGCGCTCGACGTCGTCGCTGTCGACGGCGAAATCGACCATCGCGACGTCTTCTTCAGCGAGCACCAGAAGCGGGAAAGCCGCAAGATCTGCGCGTGTGTTTCGCGTGCGCGCGGCACCATCACGGTGGACACACTGCATCGCCCCGACGTCCTGTGACGGGCGCGGGCGCTCGATCAGGCTACGCCGCGTGCACCGAGTGCTGCGGATCGTGATCGAGCAGCGCGGTGATCTCGCTGGCGGACATCGGCCGGCCGATCAGATAGCCCTGGACCTCGTCGCAACTGGTCTGGCGCAGATATTCGAGCTGATCGGCGGTCTCGACGCCTTCGGCCACGACGCCGATCTGCAGGTCCTGCGCGAGGCCGATCACCGATTTGACGATCGCGGCGCAATCCGGCTGGGTCAGCATGTCCCGGATGAAGGATTGATCGATCTTGATGCGGCTGAACGGCAGCTTGCGCAGATAGGTCAGCGACGAAAAGCCGGTGCCGAAATCGTCGAGCGCAACCGTCAGGCCAAGCTCGAGCAGCCCGTTCAGGATCGCGGGCGCCGATCCGTATTTCGAGATCAGCATCGACTCGGTGATTTCGATCTCGAGCCGGTTCGGCGCGACGTTGGCCTCGGCAAGCGCCTCGACGATGGTTTGCAGGATGCCGACGTTCTGGAACTGGACCGCGGAGAAATTCACCGCGATCCTGACGTCGTCAGGCCAGCGCGACAGCATCGCGCAGGCGTGGCGGATCACCCACTCGCCGAGCTGGTGGATCAGGCCGCTCTCCTCGGCGATCGGAATGAAGACGCTCGGCGGGATCAGGCCGCGCGCCGGATGCTGCCAGCGCAACAGCGCCTCGAAGCCGGTGATGCGGCCTTTGCGGATGTCGAGGAACGGCTGGTAGACGAGAAACAGCTGGTTCGCCTCGATCGCCTGTTCGAGGTCGCGCTGCAAGGCGCGGCGGTCGCGCGCCGATTGATCGTCGCTCGCCTCGAAGAAGCAGATCGTGCCGGGACCGGACTTCTTCGCGCGGTAGAGCGCGATGTCGACATGCTTGAGCAGATCGTGCGATGTGTTGCCGTCCCGCGGCGCGAGCACGATGCCGATGCTGATCGCGCTTGATATCTCGAATCCGTCGATCGGGAATGGATCGGCGAAGGCCGCGACGAACCGTTCGGCGATCGCAAGCACGTCCTCGGGCCGGGTCAGATTGGACATGATCAGCGCGAACTCGTCGCCGCCGATCCGCGCGACATGCTCGGCCGCGCGCGTGCAGCGCTGCAACCGGGCCGCGACCTGCACCAGGAATTCGTCGCCTGCCGGACGGCCGAACCTGTCGTTGATCTCCTTGAAGCGATCGAGATCGAGCAGCAGCACGGCGAATTCCTCGCCCGAGCGCGACAGGCGGTTCAGCGCGCCGCTGAGCGCCTCGTTGAAGGCGACGCGGTTCGGCAGATGCGTCAGCGGATCCTGCCGCACCGTCCGCTCGGCCTCATGCTGGGCAATGATGCGCCGGCGGAACTCGAACGCATTGACGAAGACGCCGCGCAGCAGCACGGAGCCGTAGACCAGCACGAGGACCGCCATCAGGAGATAGATGAAGTCGCCGTCGCGGCCGAGGCAGATCGCGGTGCCGACGAAGATCGGCGCGGTAAACGCGATCGCGGCGATCGGAATCGTGGAGAACGCGAAAGCGCCGCCGGCCAGCATGCCTGCGCAAAGACACGTGATCACCAATTGTGCGCCGCTCGATGCGTTCGCGAAGAAGGCGACGGGGACGACGCCCCAGGCGGCGCCGAGCGCCAGCGCATTGCGCACCAGCCGGTGCATGGTTCGTCGCGAGACGAATTGCGGTTTGGCGATGCGGCGCGATGCGCGCGCCTGCAGGCCGAAGAACAGCGCGGCGCCGCTCACGGCGGCCGCCCACACCAGCGCAAAGATCCAATCGGGCGATTGCCACAACGCAGCTGCCAGCACCAGCGCGTTGCAGGCGTTGGCCAGCATGATGCCGAAGGAATAGCCGAGCACGAGCGACACCTGCTCGGCGCGGATGTGGCCGGCAAGCGCTTCATCCGTCGGTGCGCCGAAGGCCGCGAGGTCACCCGCGAACAGGGCCGCGAAATATGATCTGAGATAGGTACGCATCTCACTACGTTGCCTGCGCGTCACGACGTCGCCTGCGCGGTTGGCCGTGGCGCAGCGCCGAAGAATTCTCTGCAAACCTTTGACAAACTATGAACTATTGGAACAGACCGTGCCACGCTGGGCTCACGTTTCGGTTCCACGGGCGGGCATTGCTAACAAATTGATACAAATGCGTGACGCGACGTCACGGACCGGCAGAGTTTGCCCAGCGCGCTGCTTGATCGCTCGCCGGTTTTTCGCAATGAGTCGGGTTCCCGCGACTAAAAACCAGAAGGTGCGCATGAGCCTCCCGGCCACGAACCATGATCCCGGGTTTCGTATCACGCGGGCGAGCCATGTGGTCCTGACCGTCCGCGACCTCGCGGCGAGCCGGCGGTTTTACGAAAAGGTGATCGGGCTGATCCTGACCGCGGAGCAGGGTGACACGCTCTACTTCCGCGGTGTCGAGGAGGCCTGTCATCACAGCCTTGTGTTGCGCAAGGGCAAGGGCGCGGTCTGCGCGCGGCTTGGCCTGCGGGTGTTCAGGGACGACGACCTCGATCGGCTCAAGGCTTTCTTCGAGGCGCATGGATGCGAGGCCGCCTGGGCCGAGGTGCCGCACCAGGGCCGCACGCTGCAGGCGACCGATCCGGCGGGAACGCCGCTGGAGTTCTGTGCGACCATGCCGGTCGAGCCGCGCATGATCACGCAATTCAGCCGCCATGCCGGCGGCTCAGCGCTGCGGCTCGATCACTATCAGGTGCTGACGCCGGACGTGCGCAAGGCATGCGAATTCTACACCGCGGCGGGCTTCCGGCTCAGCGAGTATATCGCGCCCGCCGGCACGTCCGATCTGCGCGGCGTGTTCCTGCAGCGCAAGGGCAATCCGCACGACATCGTGTTCTTCAACGGTGCGGGACCGCGGCTGCACCATTTCGCGTTCCTGGCGCCCGAGATCCATTATCTGCTGAACGCCTGCGATCTCGCCGGCGAGCTCGGCTATGGCGCGGCCGTCGAACGCGGCCCGGGGCGGCACGGGCCGGGACACGCGATGTATGTCTATATGCGCGATCCCGACGGGCACCGCGTCGAGCTCTTCAACACCCACTACCAGATCATGGACATCGAGAACGAGCCGATCGGCTGGGATCCGTCCGACCACAAGATCTCGTTTCCATGGGGCCTGCCGGCGCGGCAGGCCTGGTTCGAGGAGGCGACGCCGTTTGCCGATGTTCCGATCCGTGAGCCGCAGATGAAGCCGAAGCCGCTGACGCTAGAGAGCCACCTCGCGAAGTAGCATGTCGTTGTCCGTCGCAAACCCCGAGCCTGATCCAATCTACGATGTGGCAATCGTCGGCCTCGGACCGGTCGGCGCGATCTTCGCCAATCTGCTGGCGAAAGCCGGCTTGCGTGTTGCCGTCGTCGAGCGCGTCGCCGACATCTACGACAAGCCGCGCGCGATCACGCTCGATCACGAGGCGTTGCGTGTGCTGCAGGCGATCGGGCTCGGCGATTTCATGGAGCAGGCGATCGCTCCGCATAACGGCTCGCACTATCTCGGCGTCGACGGCGAGATCATCAAGATCTTCGATCCGATGCCGCCGCCGTTCCCGCTCGGCTGGATTCCGAATGTCACCTTCGTGCAGCCTGACCTCGAGCAGGCGCTGCGCGACAGGCTCGCCGAATATCCGCATGTCGACGTTTTCCTTGCGACCGCCGGCGTGGCGCTCGAGCAGGACGACACCGCGGTGACGTTGACCGCGCGTCGCGAGCGAGGCGAGGAGTTCCTGATCCGCGCGCGCTATCTGGTCGGCTGCGACGGCGCCAACAGCTTTGTCCGCAAGCAGCTCGGCGTCGGCCTCGACGACCTTGCCTTCGACGAATGGTGGATGGTGGTGGACACGCTGACCAGCGATCCCGCCAAGCGGCCGGCCAGGAGCTTTCAGTATTGCTGGCCGTCGCGTCCCGGCACCTTCGTGCCGGGTCCGCGCAATCTGCGGCGCTGGGAGATCAAGCTGCTGCCGGGCGAGGATCCCGAGGCGGCCGGCGCACCCGACAATGTCGTGCGGTTGCTGCAGGGCTTCACCGACATCTCCGATCTCACGATCTGGCGCTCGGCGGTCTATCGCTTCCACGCGCTGCTTGGGCAGCGCTGGCGTGATCGCCGCGTGCTGCTGATGGGCGATGCCGTGCACCAGATGCCGCCGTTCCTCGGGCAGGGGCTGTGTGCCGGCATCCGCGATGCCGTGAACCTCGCCTGGAAGCTGAGGCTGGTGCTGCGCGGCGATGCCGCCGAGGCGCTGCTCGACAGTTACGAGGTCGAGCGCAAGCCGCATGTCCGTGCCGTCGTCGCCAGCGCCAAGGAGTTCGGCAAGATCATCGGCGAGCTCGATCCCGTGGCTGCCGCCGAACGTGACGTGCGATTGCGCGCCGATCTGAAAGCCGGCAAGGCCGAAACCATCAGGCAGAAATTCATCCCCGATCTCGTCTCCGGTCTGATCGCGCGCGATGCTGTCCTTGCCGGGCGGCTGTTCGTGCAGCCGCATGTGCGTGCGCCGGACGGGCGAACGTGTCGGCTCGACGATCTGCTGAAGCCGGAATTTGCGATCGTGACGGCGGCAGCGGAGCCGATGGTGTGGCTATCGGACGAATCCCGTGCCGCCTGGCAGCATCTGGCCGGCGAGCGCATCGTGATCATCACATCAGGTGAAAGCGGTGATGCCGACGGCGTTCTGAGCGTGGTGGAGCGTGACGGGCTGTTCGCCGACTGGATGCGGCAACATGGTGTTGCAGCTATCATCGTGCGGCCTGACCGTTACGTCTTCGGTGCTGCCAGGAACGCCGACGAGCTCAATATGCTTGTCGGGCAACTGCTCCAGAACCTCAGCGCATGGCACTAGAGCGTTTTCGAGCGAGGTGGATGCCGGTTCGCGTCAAGAAAACGCGTCAAAACAAAAGGCTAGAGCCCCATTCCGATTAAATCGGAATGGGGCTCTAGCCTTTTCAAGCCGCCGCTTTGTCTGTACCACCGGAAGAAAGAAACTCCGGGGGAAACCAGTGAACGCCAATAATGATGCGGCCGAGTATGACTACGTCATCGTCGGTGCCGGCTCGGCCGGCTGCGTGCTCGCCAATCGCCTGAGCGCCGACGGCAAGCATTCGGTGCTGCTGCTGGAGGCCGGGCCGAAGGACACCAACATCTGGATCCATGTCCCGCTCGGCTACGGCAAGCTGTTCAAGGAAAAATCCGTCAACTGGATGTACCAGACCGAGCCCGAGCCCGGCCTGAACGGGCGGCAGGTGTTCCAGCCGCGCGGAAAAGTGCTTGGCGGCTCGAGCTCGATCAACGGCCTGCTCTATGTGCGCGGCCAGCACGAGGACTACGATCGCTGGCGCCAGCGCGGCAATGCCGGATGGGGCTATGACGACGTGCTGCCCTATTTCAGGAAGGCGGAGGATCAGCAACGCGGCGGCGACAAGTATCACGGCGCGGGCGGTCCGCTGCCGGTGTCGGACTGGCGCCATCACGATCCGCTGTCGGAAGCCTTCGTTCATGCTGCGGCCGAGGTCGGCATTCCGACCAATCCGGATTTCAACGGCGCGACCCAGGAGGGCGCGGGCTTCTTCCAGACCACGACGCGGCGCGGCCGGCGCGCCTCGACGGCGCGGTCCTATCTGCGGCCGGCGCTGACGCGCGGCAATCTGCGCGTCGAGACCTCGGCGCTGGCGCAGCGCATCCTGTTCGACGGCAAGCGCGCGAGCGGTGTTGCGTATAAGCAGAACGGGCAGTTGCGCGCGGCCAAGGCGCGCAAAGAGGTGCTGGTCTCGAGCGGCGCATACAACTCGCCGCAACTGCTGCAGCTCTCCGGCGTCGGCCCGGCCGAGCTGTTGAAGCAGCATGGCATCGAGATCGTGCTCGATGCGCCCGGCGTCGGCAACGATTTGCAGGATCACATGCAGGTGCGCATCATCACGCGCTGCGCGCAGACGGTGACGCTGAACGACGTCGTCAACAATCCGGTGCGCCGCGTCATGGCCGGCCTGCGCTACGCCGCGCTGCGCGAGGGGCCGCTGACGATCGCGGCCGGCACGTCGGGGGCGTTCTTCAAGACCAGCCCGCGGCTGGCGTCGCCCGACATCCAGATCCACTTCCTGCCGTTCTCGACCGACAAGATGGGCGAGAAGCTGCATCCGTTCTCGGGCTTCACGGCCTCGGTCTGCCAGCTGCGCCCGGAGAGCCGCGGCTCGCTGAAGATCAGGAGCGCGGATCCCAGCGTGCCGCCGGAAATCCGCATCAATTATCTGGCGACCGAGACCGATCGCCGCGCCTTCATCGACGGCATCCGCATCCTGCGCAAGATCCTGGCCGCGCCGGCGCTGAAATCATACTCGGTTGGCGAAGTCGATCCCGGCGCGAAGGTGGTCAGCGACGACGATCTGCTCGATTTCTGCCGCCGCACCGGCAGCACGGTCTATCATCCGACCTCGACCTGCCGGATGGGCAACGATGCGCTCGCGGTGGTCGACAACAGGCTCAAGGTGCGCGGTGTCGAGGGGCTGCGCGTGGTCGATGCCTCCGTCATGCCGGACCTGATGTCGGGCAACACCAACGCGCCGACGATCATGATCGCGGAGAAGGCGTCCGACATGATTTTGGAGGATGCGCGGTAACGCGGCTGTAGCGAACCCGTCATCCTGAGGAGCCGCGAAGCGGCGTCTCGAAGGATGCACGGCCCCGCTCTTGCGGCTCGGAGAGACTCGGGCCGTCGACCCTTCGAGACGCGCGCAAGAGCGCGCTTCCTCAGGGTGACGGTGATAGGGGGGCTTTGCCTCACCCCTTATACGCGCGTACCCGTGCCACCATCTGCTCGACATGGGCGATCGGCGTTTCCTGCAGGATGCCGTGGCCGAGATTGAAGATCAGCCGGCCCTGGCCAAAATTCTCCAGCACATCGTCCACCGCACGGTCGAGCGTGGCGCCGCCGGCGATCAGGGCCAGCGGATCGAGATTGCCCTGCACGGCGACGCGGCTCTGCACGCGCTCGCGGATCATCGACGGCTCGGCTGTCCAATCGATCGAGACGGCATCGACGCCGGTCTGCTCGACATAGGCCGGCAGCATGCCCGCCGCGCCGCGCGGAAAGCCGATGATCCTGGCGCCGGGGACCTGCTTGCGGACGCCGGCCACGATGCGCCGGGTCGGCTCGATCGACCAGCGGGCGAACTCCCGCGGCGGCAGCACGCCGGCCCAGGTGTCGAAGATCTGCAGGCAATCGGCACCGGCCTTGAGCTGACCGACGAGGTAGTGGATCGAGTTCTCGACCAGGACGTCGATGATCTTGGCAAACGCGTCCGGATGGCGGTAGGCGAGCATCCGCGCCGGCGCCTGGTCCGGTGTGCCCTGTCCGGCCACCATGTAGGTCGCAACCGTCCATGGCGCGCCGCAAAAGCCGATTAGCGCGATCTCGGGCGCAAGCTCGCGGCGGACGCGGCGCAGGGCTTCAAAGACCGGCTCGAGCTGGTCGAAATTGGCATGGGTGGCCAGTGTCGCGATCTCGCCGGGTGTCGCCAGCGGATCGAGCCGCGGCCCTTCGCCGGCCTCGAAACGCACCGAACGGCCGAGCGCATAGGGGATCACCAGGATGTCGGAGAAGATGATCGCGGCGTCGAAGTTGAACCTGCGGATCGGCTGCAGCGTGATCTCGGTGGCGAATTCGGGCGTGAAGCAGAGATCGAGGAAGCCGCCGGCCTTGGCGCGCAGCTCGCGATATTCCGGCAGATAGCGGCCGGCCTGCCGCATCATCCAGAGCGGCGGCGTGGCTTGCCGGTGGCCCGACAGGAGGTCGATGAGCGGCTTCTTGGTGGGATCCTGGGGCACGCGAAAGTTCCTGATCTCGGTCAAAATTTGGCCCCTGATACACGCTGCGGCGCAGCGGGCCAAGGCGGTTCTGGAACCCCGCTTTGCGTGGGCGCGTTGCCCCCCGAGAAGGAGGGACGACATGGCCGACAAATTCGATCCTGCCGCGCATGACAAGCATGCCGAGAAGCCGCACGAGGCCAAGGCCGCCGAGCGCAAGGCGCGCTCCCGGCTGAACGAGGGTCTGGAGGATACCTTCCCGGCGTCCGATCCGGTCAGCGCCACGCAGCCGGCGCCGTCGAAGCACGACGGCAATCGCGACAATTAGCTGGTATATCCCAGCGAATGCTAACCACGACGCGAAATCAGCTCAATCATATTGGAACGAACCGCCGCGTCGTGGCGGTTCGACGCGGGCCGCGCCCACTCAGCTAGACAGGGCCGCATTCGGGACACAGCATCCGGTCGAATTCGAAGGTCACGCCGAGCCGGCGCTCCAGGCGCCAGGCCAGAATGTAGTGCCGCCGGATCGGCTCGCTCTCGATCTCGAGGTCGAACGCGAACGGAAGTGCGGTGTCGCTTTCCACCGCAAGTCCCGCCCCTCCGGTCGAGATGTTGAGCACAAGACATCCGACGCTGGCGTTGCGGAACAGGATCGTGCCGCGTTTCATCAAGGCCATTCGCTGGCTGTCGGTCTTGTATCTTCTTATTGTTGTACTCACGGCAGTCTCCTACCCCGGTGTGATGCCCGGTCGCGATCGTGCTCTAGTTCACCAGCACGGCGCCGTCGCAGCGGATGCCCAGCACCCAGACGTCGACCTGGCCGAGCCCGATGCCGAGAGTCGAGAGCAGGGACGCCAGCACCTGATCGATCGGGCTCGTCACGCCGTTCAGGATGCTCATGACGAGCGCGCCCAATCCCGGGATCGGAATGCCAGCGATGTTGAGCGTGAGGTCACCGAGCAGACTTGCCGTCAGCGAAGACAGGAAGTTGGTCGTCGTTACGGTCTTCTTCGTTCCTGCCTGGATGTCGCTGTAGCTGAAATTGACGTTGGTCGGCGTGGTGTTGCCCATGCCGGCTTGGGCGAGGCCCGTGATCGGGATCCCCAGCACAGTGACCAGCGTCGCCGGCGGCGGATTGGGCTTGGTCGCGAAGTTGGTCATATCGGCGACCGTGACGTTGCCGATCCAGGCATCCACGATTCCCGGGGTCACGCCGACGGTGACCTGCGAGGTGCTGATGTTCGGATGGCCGCAGGACACCGCATTGAGCGTGGCGGTTCCCGAGGCGACTTCGACATAGACAGGCAGATTGATCGACGCGATGCTGCCGGAGCCGAGAACATTGACCGTCGCCAGGATCCTGGTCTGCGCGGTGTGCACGCTCACGCCCTGGGTGCCCATCGCGATCCAGCTCGAGCCGACCGGGCGCTCGCCGATCGTCGCGATCACCGACACGTTGGCGATGCCGGGCAGGCCGAGATTGACCGAGGTTGCGATCTGATGGCTGCCGTTGGCGATCTGCGCCACCGTGTTGACGAGGTCGAACACCGAGACGCTGGCGCCGACCTTCGGCTTCTGCCCTACGGTGAGGTTCGCGAAGGGCCCGAGGTCGATCAGGGTGCCCGGCGAAACCTTGGTCGAGGAGCCGGTGACGGCCTGGGAGATCGTCGACAGCGCGGTGGTCGCGGCGCCCGCGCCATTGGTGATCTGCTGGGTGGTCAGCGCAGCCGCCATCAAATCGCCGACCTTGACGTTGCTGCTCAAGAGGTCGCTATAGGTGACGCCGGTCAAATTGATCCGGGTTGCCAGCGCCGACAGGAAGTCCAGCGCGTCGATCTTGGCGCTGATCAGCGAATTGTAGTCCATCACCGAGAGCGACAGCGTGGTCCCGAGCATCGAGCCGAGCAGCGCGTTGACCACACCGCCGTTGACCGAGAGCAGCCGCGAGCCGATCGCGAATGTAGCCATTTCGGTCGATGTCGCGGTGGCGGTCGTCGTGATGTTGAAGCTGCTCGCGCCGGTGAGGTAGCGCGCGAAGTAGAGCGGGGTCTGGGTCGTCAGCGTGACGCGCGCGCGTTCGGAATTCCGACCGCCGGGGTCACGAAACGGGCCTGTGGCGCGATGGCGCTGCTTGCAGTGTAGGTCCCGGTCTCGACCTTGACCAGCGCACTGGCCGGATAGTTGTTCTGCGTCACCGTCGCGGAGGCGGCGTTGACCGGATTGCTCAAATTGGCGGCGGCGACGATCGCGGCGAGGTCGGCGGTGCTCTGGGTCTTGCGCCGATCGGCGAAGATCGTGCCGAGATCGATGGCAAGCCCGGCGCACCCGATCAGGAGCGTCATCAGGCCGGCGCCGATCATCGCGAAGTTTCCCCGCTCGTCGGCGCCGAAGCGCCGCATCAGCGTGAGGATGCCGCTCATCCTAGAACCCCCCATACTGAATCGCGGCGGAGCGGACGATGGTGCTCGCGGGCGCCGGCACGAAAGGCAGCTTGTAGATGAAGTTGCCGGCCGCGTTGTAGTTGAGCGTCACGATGTAGACGTTCGCGTTCGATGCCGACGGCGCGGCATTGACGGTGAGATTGCTGGGAACGAGCAGCGGATAGGTCGATACGTTGGCGGTGACGTAATTGGTTGCGAGGCTGTTGCGTTCAGTGTCGGTCATTCCGGCGATCGACGACCGCGCCGCTTCGGCGGCGAGTTGCTGAACGCCATGCACCATCGCAAGGTACGAGCCGAATACAATGATGCCGAAAATGAAGGCGAGGAACAGCGGCAGCATCAGCGCAAATTCGACGGCAGAAGCGCCGCTTCGACAGCGAAATAGCCTGGTCATGAGACACCTCGAAACGCAATCTACGGCGCCACGTTGCGAGGCTTTGATTAAGGAAAACTATGAAAACGCTTTCGCGAATCAGGGACGTCAATTCAGATGAATGGCGGCGCTTGGACTTATTGGGTGCGCGGTGCGTTATGGGGCGATCAAAATCTTTGATGCCGTGCCCGCAGAAATCCGGGGGCTGCTGGCGTCGAGGTGCTGCGCCCGTGTGCAGGTGCAGCCGTCCAATACCGTAGCATTACGTGGCAATGCACGTAACAATACATATGGCGCGCAATCATGGCGGTGTCGCGACAAATTGAAACTAAACGAAAGTGCAACCAAATGTTAGTATAGCTGAATCACATACTGGAGAACGTAATTGCGTCCCGTGCTGAGATTGGAGGGCTCGCGATGCACAGACCACGTCAGCATTTGAATATTCCTACTGAGATTGTTCGCACCGTCGTTGCGATTGCGGAGACGGGAAGTCTATCGAAGGCAGGGGAACGTCTCGGCCTCAGTCAGCCGGCGATCAGTTCGCAGGTCAAACGACTGCAGAGCCTGGTTGGTGGCGCGCTCTTCGTCAGAACGGCAAACGGCACAACGACCACCGAGCTCGGCAAGGTTGCCGTGCAGCAGGCAAGGCGCATCCTCGAAGCGAACGATCAGCTGCTTCGGCTGGGCGGCAATCATGAAGGACCGCAGCCGTTGCGGCTCGGCATGAGCACGATGCTCGCCGAGGAGTTCCTCAAGCTGCATCCCGCCGATGCGCTCGCCGACGTGTTGGTTCACGCCGACATGTCGCCGATCGTGATCAGGGGATTGATCGATGGCTACATCGACATCGCCTTCGTCTACAGCAACCCTTCGCTTGAGAACGAAGACGAGGTGACGATCGCCGCCGAGGCCGACGAGCGTTCGGTCTGGGTGCGATCACGCGATTTTGTGCTGCGGCCGGGCGCCCCGATCCCGATCCTGGCGTGGCCGGGCGACGACTGGATGATCCGGACGCTCACCAAGCACAACATCTCGTACAAGATCGTGTTCAGGAGCCCGAACCACCAACTGCGACTGGAAGCCGCATGGGCCGGATACGGCCTGACGGCGTGCCCCGAGCGGATGATCCCGTCCTCGCTGATTTCGGCGAAGGACTATTATCTTCCTGATCTTCCGGTGCAGAAGCGCCTGCTGTGTGTTCGCCCGGGCCTCGAGGGCAGCCGCGCGACGGCGATGGTGCAGCGGTTGTCCAGCCTGTTCTTCAGCGGCGCGAAGCCGATGCGTCAGGCGAGCAACATGTAGTCCGGTGCCGCCGCATTCCGGCGGCACTGATCAATAGTGCGGTGGGCGCTCGCTGGCGGGGCCTGGCGCCTGGCGTTCGGCTTCCTGAAGCCGGTCGCGCAACTCGGCGAGCTGGCGCGTCAACGCGTCGATCTGCTTCCACTGCGCCGTGATGGTCTGATTGAGCGTCTCGATGGTTTCGTCCTGATAGGTCAGGCGGACCTCCAGCGCATCGATCCGTTCGCTCAGTCTTGCCGTGTCATTCATGCGTGGCGTCCTCGCGTCCACGCTCGCGCAGCCCGTGGCCGAGCGCGACACGCTCGTCGAACACAAAGCAGTCGCCGCGCCAGCGGCTGTCCTGCTGTGGCGTTTCCTCGAGATATCTGAGGATGCCGCCCTTGAGGTGATAGACCTCGGCGAAGCCCTGCGCGAGCAGATAGGCGCTCGCCTTCTCGCAGCGGATGCCGCCGGTGCAGAACATCGCAATGCGGCGGTGCTTGGCGGGATCGAGATGCAGCGCGGCAAATTCCTTGAATTGCCCAAAGCTCGCAATCCTGGGATCGACCGCGCCTTCGAAGCTGCCCATCGCGACCTCGAACGCGTTGCGGGTATCGAGCACCATGATGTCGGGTGAGGCGATGAGTTCGTTCCAGTCGGCGGCGTCGACATAGGTGCCGACCTGCCGCGTCGGATCGACCGTGGTATCGCCGAGTGTGACGATCTCCTTCTTCAGCCGGACCTTGAGCCGCTGGAACGGCATCTGCGCGGCCTCGGAGAATTTCAGCTCGAGATTGTCGAGGCGGCCGCCGAACAGCGGCCCGTGCCTGAGTTCGGCGATGAAGCCATCGATCGCTTGGTCGCTGCCGGCGATGGTGCCGTTGATGCCCTCATGCGCGAGCAGCACGCTGCCCCTAAGATCGAGCCTTGCGCAGAGCGCGCGCAGCGGCTCGCGCAACGCGCGGAAGTCGGGCAGCACGGCGAACTGATAGAAGGCGGCGACCTTGAGGGGCATGGCCGGGGTTTATCAGGCCGGCTGGGTCGGCGTAACCCCGCAAAGCCATGCATTACCGGGATAATCCCTCTGGCATGCCAGGCATTGCTCAGCCGGGGATGAATGTGCCATGTACTCCCACCGTCCGCCGCAGCAGCATCAGCCCATCACGATCAAGCGAGCTCTCTGTTATGAGGAATTTCCACTTCGCCGGCCGTTCCACGGTCCACGCCCAGAACGCGATGGTCGCTACATCGCATCCGCAGGCGGCGCTGGTGGCCATCGAGGTGATGCGCGAGGGCGGCACGGCGGCTGACGCAGCTGTCGCGGCCTGCGCGCTGCTCGGCGTCATCGAACCGCAATCGACCGGCATCGGCGGCGACTGCTTTGCGCTGATCCAGCCGAGGGGCGAGGGCAAGATCACGGCCTACAACGGCAGCGGCCGGGCACCGATGGCGGCAACCGCCGATTGGTACCTCGAGCGCAAGATCCATTCGGTGCCGCTGACCTCGGCGCATGCCGTCAGCATTCCCGGCGCCATCGATGCCTGGGACGTGATCCTCAGGGATCACGGCAAGTTCGGCTTCGACCGGCTGCTGCAGCCCGCGATCAAGGCCGCCGAAGAAGGCTATGTCGTCGCTCCGCGCATCGCCTTCGACTGGAAGAACGGCTTCGAGAAGCTGAAGAACGGCACCAACACCGAGCGCTATCTGTTGCCGCACGGCAAGCCTGCGGTCGCCGGCGACGTGATCCGCCAGCCCGAGCTCGGCAAGACGCTGCGCGCCATCGCGCAGAAGGGCCGCGATGCCTTCTATAGCGGCGAGATCGCCGCCGACATGGTCGACACGCTGCGCGGCATCGGCGGCCTGCACACGCTCGAGGACTTTGCGGCGCACTCGACGGAGTCGACCTCGCCGATCGGCACGATGTACAAGGGCTACGACGTCTGGCAGTGCCCGCCGAACGGCCCGGGCATCACGATGCTGGTGATGCTCAACATCCTGTCGCGCTTCGACCTGACCAAGTTCAAGCCGCTCAGCATCGAGCGCTTCCACCTCGAGGCGGAAGCTGCGCGCATCGCCTACATGATGCGCGAGCAGTATATCGCCGATCCCCAGCACGCCCATGTCGATGTCGCCGGCATCCTGTCGAAGGAGTTCGCCGACGAGCACATCAAGAACATCCGGATGGACCGGCTGCTCGAACTGCCGAATGTTGCGCCACCGATGAATCCGTCGACCGTCTACATCACGGTGGTCGACAAGGATCGCAACGTCTGCTCCTTCATCAACTCGATCGCGCATTCGTTCGGCTCGGCGATCGTCTCCAACAAGACCGGCGTCCTGCTGCAGAATCGCGCCGGCGGCTTCCGCATCCAGCCCGGCCATCCGAACTGCATCGCGCCGGGCAAGCGTCCGCTGCACACCATCATCCCGGCGCTGGCCACCAGGAACGGCCGTGCGGTGATGCCGTATGGCGTGATGGGCGGGCAGTATCAGCCGGTCGGCCAGACCCATGTGCTGACCAACATGCTCGACTACGGCTGTGACATTCAGGAAGCGATCGACATGCCGCGCGGCCTGCATTACGAGGGCGTCTATCAGCTCGAGGACAGCGTGCCGGCGGAGATTGTCGAAGGCCTGAAGAAGATCGGCCACAAGACCACCAGCGTGGTCGCGCCGCTCGGCGGCGGCCAGGGCATCTGGATCGATTGGGACAAGGGCACGCTGACCGGCGGCTCCGATCCGCGCAAGGACGGTTGCGCGCTCGGCTACTGATCGCGATCAACATCAATCAAGGAAGGACGTCCCGGATGCAATCTTCACGACGCACGATCATCAGGACTGCGTTCGCCGGCCTTGCGGCGGCAGTCTCCACATCCGTTGCCGGCGGTCCGGCAGCGGCCCAAACCGCAGGAAAGCCCATGACCACAGCTTCAGGCCTCCAGATCATCGACAGCAAGGCCGGCACCGGCGCCTCGCCGAAGCCCGGCCAGACCTGCGTTATGCACTACACCGGCTGGCTCTACGAGAACGGCCAGAAGGGCAAGAAATTCGACTCCTCGGTCGATCGCAACGAGCCGTTCGAGTTTCCGATCGGCCAGGGCCACGTGATCAAGGGCTGGGACGAGGGCGTCGCCACCATGAAGGTCGGCGGTAAGCGCACGCTGATCATCCCGCCGAACCTCGGCTACGGCGCGCGCGGCGCCGGCGGCGTGATCCCGCCGAATGCCACGCTGATGTTCGACGTCGAGCTGCTGGGCGTGAAATAAGCGGCACCCGCGAAAGGGGAGGCGCAGCGATGAAGATCTCGATCCTCGACGATTATTTCGACACGCTGCGCACCCTCGATTGTTTCCGCAAGCTCGACGGCCACGACGTCACGATCTGGAACGATCATGTCCAGGATGTCGACGCGCTCGCGGAACGGCTCTCCGACACCGACGCGCTGGTCCTGATCCGCGAACGCACCCAGATCCGCGCGCCGCTACTCGAGCGGCTGCCGAAGCTGAAGCTGATCAGCCAGCGCAGCGTCTATCCGCATATCGACATCGAGACCTGCACGCGGCTCGGCATCATCGTGTCGTCCAGCCAGCACGCCGATACGCCGTCTTACGCGACCGCCGAGTTCACCTGGGGCCTGATCGTCGCCGCGATGCGCGCGATCCCGCAGCAGATGGCGGCGCTGAAGGCCGGCAAATGGCAGATCGGCGTCGGCCATACGCTGCGCGGCAAGACGCTCGGCATCTATGGCTACGGCCGCATCGGCGCGGTGGTCGCGGGTTACGGCAGGGCGTTCGGCATGAACGTGCTGGTCTGGGCGCGCGAGGGCGCCTTGGCGAAGGCCCGCGCCGACGGCTACGAGACCGCGGCCAGCAAGGCCGATTTCTTTACTCGCTGCGACGTGCTGTCGCTGCATATGCGGTTGGTCGACGCGACGCGCGGCATCGTCAAGGCGGAAGATCTCGCGCGAATGAAGGAAACCGCGCTGATCGTCAACACCAGCCGCGCGCCGCTGATCGAGCCGGGCGCGCTGGTCGATGCGCTGCGGGCTGGCCGGCCAGGTATGGCCGCGGTCGATGTCTACGAGAAGGAGCCGCTGCGCGACACGACGGACCCGCTGCTCAATATGGACAATGTGGTCTGCACGCCGCATCTCGGCTACGTCTCGCGCGACGAATACGAGATCCAGTTCACCGACATCTTCGATCAGGTCGTGGCCTACGCCGCCGGTACGCCGACCAATGTGGTCAATCCGGATGTGCTGGCACATCCGGATGTGCTGGCACATCCGCGCCCGCGCGGCTGACGCGCGTCGCACATGCTCGAACAGCGGGCCCGATCGGCCGGCCGTCTTGTCTGTCGTTCAGCGAGGCCAATGGGCCGCTGAGGTCGCTCTCTTGAGCGCATTTCTGACGATACGCTTGGCGCCGCCAAGTGCCTTCTGCCCCTTACCCTTGGCTTCCTGGATCGCGCCTCGGCCCTGCATCGCCGGAGAACCGGTGGCCTTGCCAATGCGCCGCCTGAGCCTGCCGATCGCCTCGTTGGCCCTGCCCCTGATCTTGTCGGTCGTGCTGGTCATGAAATACTCCTTCGAAATACGCTGACGCAACGCGCTGGGACATCGCGATGTTCCGATTGGCAATGTTCCGATTTTGCGCTCGCCTGCGCGCGCGCTTTTCGGTAGCGTTCCAGGCACGAAACTCGACCAACGAAAGCAAGAACGATGAGCGGTTCCCACGATCACACCCATTCTCATGACCACGGTCATCACCATCACGACGACGAGCGCTGGAAGCACGACGGCGTCCGCGTGATTCCCGGCAACCAGCTCGATCCGAACGTCCCGTCGACCGCCGGCATGGACCGCAAGGCCGCGATCAATTTCGCCCGCGTCGGCGCGCAGAAATTGTGGGCGGGCACCGTCAGCATCAAGCCGGACGCCAAGACCGGCGCGCATCATCACGGTCATCTCGAAAGCATCATCTACGTCGTGAAGGGCAAGGCGCGGATGCGCTGGGGCGAGAAGCTGCAGTTCACCGCCGAAGCCGGCCCCGGCGATTTCATTTTCGTGCCACCCTACGTGCCGCATCAGGAGATCAATGCCAGTCCCGACGAGGTGCTGGAATGCGTGCTGGTGCGCTCCGACGGCGAGGCGGTCGCGATCAATCTCGACATCGAGCCGGTCGAGAAGCCGGAGAATGTGCTGTGGGTCGATCCGGTGCACCGGCATCCCGACGAGAAGAAGTGACGAGGCGGCCAGGCCGCGTTGAAAGAACAACAAAACAGGGAGGCCAGCATGACGCTCGTTCGTTACGAGAGTGCGGATCACGTCGCCACCATCACGATGGCCCGCAGCGAAAAGCACAATGCGCTGAACAATGCGCTGTGCAGCGAGTTGCGTGATGCCTGGCTGCGCTTTCGCGACAGCGACGATCGCGTCGCGGTGCTGGCTTCCTCGGAGGAGAAGTATTTTTCGGTCGGCGCCGATGTGGCCGACCTTCCGGTCAATATGTGGCACGCGGTCCCCGGTCTGGGCGTCGAACTGGACAAGCCGGTCGTTGCGGCAACGTCTGGCTGGGTGGTCGGCGGGGCCTTCGTGCTGGTCCAGATGGCCGATTTGTGCGTGGCGTCGGAGACGACGCGTTTCATTTATCCCGAGGGCAAGATCGGAACCACGGCGGGTGGCGTCTCGTCGGTGATGGCGCGGATGCCGCACAAGATCGCGATGGAGTTTCTTCTGGTCGGCGAGGAGATGTCGGCGGAGCGCGCCTACCAGATCGGTTTCGTCAACAAGGTGGTGGCAAAGGGACAACATATCGCGATGGCACAGGAGATGGCCGCGAAGATCGCCGGCAACGCGCCGCTGGTGGTCCGCGCGCTAAAGAAGCTCGCCCGTGAAGCCATGCCGAAGGGGCCGCTGGAGACGGTCGCCGACGTGCGGCGGTTGCTCGACGAAGTCAGGGACAGCGATGATCTCAAGGAAGGCGTCAAGGCCTTCAGCGAGAAGCGCAAGCCGAGATTTACGGGAAGGTGAACCTCCGGCTGCGCGTCATTGCGAGCGAAGCGAAGCAATCCATCTTTCCGCGCATGCGGATGAATGGATTGCTTCGTCGCTGTCGCTCCTCGCAATGACGGGGCTAGAGCGTCACACAAACACCCGGTGATCGATCGACCCGTTCGGCACCACATAGCCGTAGCGCGTGTGCGACGGCTCGGGGCCGGCCTTTTCATACTGCGCCTTCATCATCGCAAAGCGGTCGCCCTTGATGTCGAGCATCGCGCGCTTCGGCTGGATGTTGTAGAGCCGTGCGTTGTTGTCGCCGAAGATCGCGGTCTTCACCGGCCCGTCGGCCGGCCCAAGCGGCGCGTAGCCGAACTTCTTCTGCATCATTTCGGGGATCTCCAGCCGCCGCAGCCCCTCGATCTGCCATTGCGGCGCGCCGGTCCACAGTGCGTCGGTGCCCCAGCAGACGTGGTCGACGCCGAGGCCCTTGATCAGGGTGCCCATCAGCGCGGCGCAGACATTGGGCTCTGCGACCAGCGTGGTCGCGAACAACTGCCCGACATCGCCATAGACATTGTTGACGCCATACTGCGCCGGGATGTCGGCGAGATCGGAGGTCCAGGTGATGCGGCCGGTGCGCTCGAACTCGGCGAGCGCGACCCTGGGATCGCCGCCGACATGGCGATAGGCCGAGTGGTAGATGATGAAATTGAGCTGCGGCCAGTCCTTGGCGGCCTGGCCGACATCGGCAACGTCGGCGAAGCCGCGCAGATTCGGATATTGCTTCTCGATCCCGGGCGGGAACAGTCCCTTGTGGACGCAGACATTCTTGATGCCCGCCTTCACCATCTTCTCATAGCCCTTGTAGGCAACCTTCTCGTCGTCCAGCCGCCAGGGGTAGCGGCTGATCTCCTTGTGGGTGTTGTCGCCGATCGTGTAGCCCTTGCAGGATTCCGGCTTCAAGGCCAAGGCAGCATCGAGCTTGTCGAGCCAGCCGGGCTGCCCGGGCGTGAAGATTGCGTGGCAGAACACGCGGCGCGAGCCGGCCTCGTCGTTCATCTTCTTGCGCGCGTCAGCCATCTGCTCGTTGGTCAGGAACCAGTCCTGCTCGATATCCGACGGCGCCGAGGAGATCAGCGCGATCTTGGTGTCGGAATCGAGAAACATCTCCTTCTTGTAGTTGTTGAACTTCAGATCCTCGATGGTCTGCTCGTGATCTTTGAGCTCCTTATTCCAGCCGGCCTTGCCGACCGCCTTGCGCATTTCCACAAAGCCCATGATGCGGGTGTCGTCGCGCAGGAAATGCGTGTGCATGTCCATGATGAACTGATCCTTCAGTCCGTTGGCGCGCTCTTGCGCCATCGCGGGCGTTGCGGCTTCCGCCGGCGTCACGTCGAACAGCTCCCCGTAGACCTGGTTCATCGCGACGAAGGAAGCGGCCATGCCGGCGGCGGTCTGGAAGAATTTGCGGCGATCGAGGCCCTGCTTGCCGCCGAGATCGTCGGCCATCGCGAGCAGCCGCGCCTCGACTTCGCGCTGCCGTTCGTTCTGTGGGTCGGGATAGAACTCGTCGCTGGAGACGATCTGGGTCGGGATCGGCGTCTGGTGCTGGCACAGTTCCGAGGGCATCAAGGCGGCAAGTTCTTCGTCGGTGAGATTGCTGCTCATTCTTCGCTCCCGCTTCTCGCCGGATTTTTCCGGTCGAACCGCGGCGGAGACTAGGACCAAGTCCCTCCGTCGTCCGCGCAGAATGCCGCGACCGACGTTCACAAAATCGTGCATCACCGTCGCCGTCATTGCGAGGAGCGCAGCGACGAAGCAATCCACGCTTCCGCAAGCGGCGCCATGGATTGCTTCGCTTGCGCTCGCAATGACGGTTGTAGATGCTAGCATTGCACAACACGAGGCCGAACGAAGCCCCGTTGTTCCGAAGGGGAGGCCAGCCATGATGCATTCGGACCATTCGCGGCGCACCATCATCAAGGGCATTGGGGTTGCAACCGCCGGAGTGCTCGGCGCAGCGCCTGCGCAGGCTGCGATGGCCGTTCCCACTGAGGGAGAAATATGGAGCAACGAATACTGGGCGAAGAAGGGTGACGTCCCCTTGTGGATGTTCCGCAAGCGGATCGGCGCGCCGAAGCCGGGCGAGCCGGCGCGACCCGTGGTGTTCTTCGTCCACGGCTCGTCGGTGACATCGAGGGTGTTCGACCTCACGGTGCCGGGCAAGGGCGAGTACTCGCTGCTCAATGTGTTCGCGCGCTACGGCTTCGATTGCTGGACCATGGATCACGAGAACTACGGCAAGTCGGGCCGCACGTCTGATAATGCTGACATCGCGAGCGGCGTCGAGGACCTGAAGGCGGCGGTCGAGGTGATCGCGCGCGAGACCGGCGAGAGGCGATATCACTTTATCGGCGAATCCTCCGGCGCGCTGCGGGCCGGCGCCTTCGCGATGGCGGCGCCCGAGCGGATCGGCGGCTGGTGTTCGCCGCCTTCACATATAAAGGCGAGGGTTCGCCGACACTGGCAAAGCGCGCCGAGCAGCTCGCCTATTACCGCAGCCACAACATGCGCAAGCGCGACCGCGACATGATCCGCTCGATTGCGACCCGCGACCGGCCCGGCACGTCGGACCCGGCCGTGATCGAGGCGCTGGCCGATGTCGAGATGCAGTTCGGCGATCAGATCCCGACCGGCACCTATCTCGACATGATCGCCAATTTGCCGGTGGTGCATCCGGAGAAGGTGCTGGCGCCGGTGCTGCTGGTCCGCGGCGAATATGACGGGATCGCGGCGGTGCCCGATCTCGAGGAGTTCTTCAACAAGCTGCCGAATGGCGACCGGCAGTTCATCATCCTGCCCGGCACCGCCCATTCGGTGGCCCTGGCCACCAATCGCGAGCTGTTCTGGCATGTGACGCGGGCATTTCTGACCATGCCGACGCCGATCGTGACCTGAGGCGGCCTGCGGCACGACGCCGCAAGAAAAATTTGCGCGGCGATGTCGGGAAGCGGCTATGCGGTTCGTCCTCGGACCACAACCCCGCCAATTGGAGTGCTTCTCGTGGCCAATCCCAAAATGATCTTCGTCAACCTGCCGGTCAGCAATCTCGCCCATGCCACTGCGTTCTATGAGGCGATCGGCGCGACCAAGAACCCGCAATTCTCCGACGACACCGCCTCCTGCATGGTGATCTCGGAGACGATCTTCGTCATGCTGCTGACCCATGACAAATTCCGCCAGTTTACGCCGAAAAAGATCGCCGACGCCAAGACCACCAGCGAAGTGCTGGTCTGCCTCTCCGCCGATAACCGCGACGTCGTCGACGGCTACGTGACCAAGGCGAAGGGCGCCGGCGGCACCGCCGATCCGTCGCCGAAGCAGGACTACGGCTTCATGTACGGCCGCAGCTTCGAGGATCCCGATGGTCACATCTGGGAAGTGATGTGGATGGACGTCGAGGCCGCGACGAAGCAATCCGCCGCAGCCACTGCCTGATCGCGGCGCGCCTATGAAGGCAAGGCGGTGTCAGCCGTTCTCCCTCGCTCCCCCGCCTCGCTTGTGCGAGGCGGGGGAAGTTGCTTCAGGCGGCGTCGGTCACGGCGTGGGCGGCCTTTCTGCCCTGCGGCAGCTCGGACGGCTGACAGGGAAGGGCCGGAAAGTTCAGTTCGACCGTGGTGCCGCCTCCCGGCGTATCGCGGAGGGAAACACTGCCGTTATGGGTGGTCATCACCTGGGAAACGATCGAAAGCCCGAGCCCAGTCCCTTCCGCGCCGGTGTTTCCACGCTTGAACGGTTCGAGTAGACGTTCGGGCTGGCCAAGCTGCAGACCGGATCCGAAGTCAACAACGCTCAACCGCGCCGGCGCTTCGACCTTGATGAGCACGGAGCCGCCGGCGCTTCCATGCGTCACGGCGTTTCGGATCAGATTCGAGAGTGCAACGCCGATCGCGGTTTCCGAGCCGCGCACCCGGACCGGGTGACGCGGCTCGGTGAATTCGACATCGCTTCCGTTCTTCAACGCCATCGGCACATGTTCGGCTGCCACCCTGCGCGCGAGCGCAGCAAGATCCATGTCGATCAGCTCGGCAGGTTCGGCCGAGATGCGCGCCAACTGCAGCAACATGGTGACGATCGACGACAGCTTCTGGTTCTCGGCTATCAGCTTGGTACGCAACGGAGCGTCCTCGACCTGCTCGAGTATGGTGCGCGCATTGGTCAAGGGTGTCCGAAGTTCATGTGCCGCATTCGACAGGAAATTTCGCTGCGCTTTCGAAGCGGTGTCTATCCGCGACAGCGCGCGATTGAAGGCCATGACGAGAGGCAACAGCTCGGATGGCGCATTGTCTTCCGGCAGTCGTCGGCCATCTGAAACCCCGTCGATCATTTCGGCGGCCGCAGCGACGGCCCGAACGGGACGCGCGATGAGCGTCGGCACGAAAACCATGGCAGTGAACGCCGTCGCTGCGAGGACGAGGATGATGGGGAGCGCAACGATCGTCGCATCGGTGAGCGTTCCGACCGTCAGTTGCGTTGCCGTATAGGCCACGCCACCGGTTTCGATCCATACCTCGCCCACCGGCGTGTTTCGGACGCCGGCCATCTTCTTCAGCTTGGTGGTTTCGCCGTCGATCGCATAGGCGAGGAAACTCGTCCCGTCACGTGACGCCAGCGTCTTTTGCGGACGCCATTTCGGCACCGGGCCGTAGCTGACCTCGCCACTCTTGTCGGAGAGACATACCAGAATGTCGGAAAATTGCGGGTGATCTCCTCCAGCCGCGAGGTGTGCTTGAGGGCCAGCTGACCCGCCTCGTTGCGTGTGACGGCTGCTTTCAAGGCGTCGGCGACGTCAGCCGCGGCCCAGGTACCGTCGTCGTCGCCGCCAAACCGGATCAGCAAGGCTGCCGCGCAGAGCAGCATGATGGTCGTCACCGCACCGATCAGCGTCGCGGACAGCACCGCAATCGAGCGATGGATGCGCTTGAGCGCTTGCCACTTGGACATCATCATTCACCACTCAACAGATAGCCGAGGCCACGGACCGGTTTGATGACGATCCTGCAGTTGGCCGCACGGAGCCGTCGGCGCAGCCGCGAAACATGCGCCTCGATCGCGTTCGATTGAATCTCGTCGTCAAAATCATAGGCCGCAACTTCAAGGGTCTCGCGCAGGACCACGCGCCCGATCCGTCGCACCATGGCTTCCAGGATTGCCAGCTCGCGCCGCGGGACGACGATCGGCTGGTGATCGACGCAGACCTCGCGATTGAGGACGTCGTAGCTCAGATTGCCGATGCGAACGACCGCCCCTCGATCCAGGAACAGACGCCGGAGCACGGCCTTTGCTCTTGCGACCAGCTCGATCGGTTCAAATGGCTTCGCCACATAATCGTCCGCCCCGTCGTCGAGGGCGCGTGCAATATCGACGGGATCATCAAGTGCCGTCAGCACAATCGTCGCGGGGCTCGGCTTCTGTTGCTTCAGGTCGCGCAGCAGGGCCAGGCCATCGCCATCCGGTAGTCCGCGGTCGATTACCACGAGTTCAAAATTCCGGACGGCAATCGCGGCCCGGCCTTCCTCGAGCGTTGTGACCATATCAGACGAGCCGAAGGCCGTTCCCAGAGTATCCCGCAGCCATGGCCCAAGCTGAGGGTCATCCTCCACGACCAGAACTCGCACCGCATTCTCCCAAGCATGAGACACGGCTTCTACCATTACGGACGGATTACCAGAAGATTACGGCTGGTCGGAAAAGTGCGATATTTCATCTCAATACGTTGATGTGATTGGCGTTTTCTTGACGATTCCGTCGGGTTTTTTGATGCCGGAAGCGATCAGGTCGCCGCCCGATTGGCTGCCCTCGGAAAGACCCGTCGGGATGGGCGCCAAAGCTCCGTCGATCGAGCTCAATCCCTTCTTCGGCTCGGCTTCAGGGGCAGCCAGATCGTGTTATGCCGAGCAGGAGTGCTTCGACACAGTTGATAGGCGCATCGTGGGTGTCATGCGGCATCGGCCGGAGTGCGCGCAATCGCCGCCGCGGCTAACGATCGGCAAAGCTCAATGACCCCTGCGGCCACTGCTGCCCCGTAACCGGCGCCGGCTTCGAGCACCAAGCACCCCAAAGCCAATCAGCGTCATGATCATCATGATGGCGAGTCTTTGCATGCGGATCTCCTCGACGGGATTGATCCGCCAGAGGCATCGATCAGCATTACCGGCGCATGACCGCCATCAGCGTTGGCGAGGGCACTCGGGAGACGTGAGCTGAGCCGCGTCAGGCTGTCGTAATGCTGGCTGTGAAGAGCATGTCGATGGAAGCGCCGACTGGCGTTCGCGATATGAAAACGAAGGCTTCATGCCGATAGATTTTGCGTTGTCGGCGATGGCCAAGCGGTCGGATCGCGATCCGGCACGTTGGCGCCGCCCGTTCAACCAGTGGCTGGAAGGGGTCGAAGCAGGGTGGTCGGTACCACTGCTGCTCGCCGGCTTCGTCGGCATCTGGACGCTGTATCTGTCAGTCGCCTATCACGGCGCTGGCCTGCATCCTGACGTGCTGGAGACCTGGACGTATGGACGGCATTTCGCGTGGGGTTATCCCAAACACCCGCCGTTGATGGGATGGGTGACCGGCGCGTGGACCTCGGTCTTTCCGCTGACCGACTGGTCGTTGCAATTGATGGCGATGACGAATGCTGCGCTGGCATTGTGGTTCGTCGACCTGATCGCAAGGCGGTTTGTCGGTGGGCACAAGCGCCTGCTCGTGCTGCTCCTGCTCATGCTGACCCCGGCGTATCAGTTTCACGCGCAGCGCTTCAACGCCAACGCGGTGTTGCTCGCGGTCTGGCCGCTTGCGACCTATTGCTTCCTCCGCGCCTTTGAAACCAGGGCGCCACTCTGGGCGATTGCCGCAGGTCTGACGGCCTCGCTTGCCATGTTGGGCAAATACTATTCCATCTTTCTGGTCGCGAGCTTCGCGTTGTCGGCAATGGTTCATCCGTTGCGGCGCGCCTACTTCACCTCCAGTTCGCCCTGGATCTCCACCGCGGCCGGGCTGCTCGCGCTGTTTCCGCACCTGCAATGGCTGGCCGAGACAGGCGCGGAGCCCGTCTACTATGCAGCGACCCATGTGCGGGCCGATTTCGTGACGTCTTTGCAAGACGCCGCCAATTTCCTGCTGGGCCTTGCTGCGGCAGTGAGTCTGTCCGCCGCGACGTGGGTGATGATCGCGGGCTATCGAATAAGGCGCCTGTCTCGCGATATGGCGGCGTCGGACCCAAACCTGCAACTGCTCTGGCACGTCGCGATCGGCACGATCGTGCTTCCTTTCACCACCTCGATATTCCTCTGCACCGACTTGCCGTCGCTATGGGCGCTGCAGGGATTGTTCCTGCTTGCCGTGCCGATTGTTTGCAGCACCCGCTACCGGATCGAGCGCTTCTACACGGTCAATGCCGCGCTCCTCGTTGCAGGGATAGCGATCGTTGCCGCCGTGATCGCGGCCCCGATCCATGCGCTCTACCGCAACAGCCACGGCTATGAGGAGGGACGAAGCTTTTATCACCAGGCGGCGGACAAACTCACCCGCCTATGGCACGAGGAGATGGGGACGCCCCTGTCGATCGTCGGAGGCAACGATAGCCTCGGGCTTGCGGTGGCGTTCTACAGCTCCGATCACCCATACTATGGCAATCCCTTCGCCCACCAGTATTCATTGGCATTGCCTCGCCAGGTGACGCCGGAGCGCGGCTGGGCTGCGCTCTGCTTCGATGACCAAGATGATTGCGTTGAGTGGACTGAGCGGATGGCGGCGCAGGCCGGACACTATGTCAGGCGCGAAATTTCCATTCAATCGAGCTTGTTCGGAATTCCAGGCGTCAGGCGAAACCTCGTTGCATTCCTGGTGGCGCCGCTTCGCGAGCCGGGCAGTGCTGCTTCAAGTCTCGCAACGATGTTGGCGAGGGCAAGGACGCATGTCTCCGCGAGCCGATCCACTGCAGCGCGCCGGGCCGGACTGTTCGTCGTGATCCGCTGACCGGATGCTGCAGAAAGTCGCTGCGACGATCGCGACCGTAAGCTTGCGGTAATCGGCACCCGCTTTATCGGCCGCGGGTCGAGGGCGTCATATCGTGAAGGATAGTGCTCCATGTTCACTCGGTTCGTTTGCATCTGCCTCGGTGTTTGTATCATCGGTGCGACCGCCCTCGCGCAGACATCTCCATCCATGACCGGTTCGACCCGCCAGAAACCCGCGACACAGGAGCCGGTCAGCTGGGCTGAAAAGATCAACCTCAACACCGCACCTGTCAGCGAACTGGTGAAGCTTCCGCATCTCAGCGTTCGCGCCGTGACTGCAATCACGGAGGCGAGAACGAAGTCGAAGTTCAAGGACTGGAACGACTTCGTGGGCAGACGGGTTGTGCCGCGATTTGTCCGGAGCGAGATCAAGGACCTCGTCACGTTCTAGAGGCTCTCTGCCGCGGGCCGGATGTCCGGCGCGGATCAGCCGACAAGATGACCCGAGGGCACGGCGAAGCAGGATGCTGGTCGCGCGGCGACGTCATCCTGCGGTAAGCGCGATGGTCGATCGCTGCCACCGGCCCGCGCGGTGTCGAACTCAAATAAGGATATGCGTGAATGACGCGAGTAGCTGTATTGGCGACCGTAGCGGTCATCGTGACGGGATGTATTGCATCGACCGAAGCCATGGCGCGCTGGCGGCGGGGAGATGCCGTGGCCGCCGGCGTGGTTGGCGGTCTCGCCGTCGGAGCCCTGTTGGGCTCCACCATGACTGCGCGGGCGGCGCCGGCCTATGTCTACGAGCGGGATTATTACTCGCCTCCCGTCGTCCACTATCATCGTCACGTGTACGATTACGGCGACGAATATCCGGGCGGATATGACCACGGCTATTCATATGGGTACCGCGACGGGTACTCGGATGGCTACTGGGACAACGACTGAACGGGGCCGCACGGACCGCGCGTATCATGAGAGGCTGAGGCTGCGATTCTGTCAGCCGCGGCGTCGCCGGAGGTCGATCACCTCTGGCGGCATCGCAGTTGTTGTGCCATGGATGCTGGGTCGGTCCGCTGACACCGGAGGCCCGTCCTAGTAACTGATCCGCAGCCCGACGCCGCCGTGCACCGTGTTGCCGACCGGCTGCGGTCCGGCGGTACCGTTGAGGAAGAGGTCGGCGATCCAGCCCTTGGTGATGCGGAAGCCGACGCGGCCGCCATATTCGAACCAGCCCTGGTTACCGATCGTCGGCACGATGGTGCCATCGCCGGTGACGGTGGCGACTATGCCGGAATGGGTGGCGAAGGATTGCACCCAGCCGCCATTGATGTTGGTTTCGATGTTCGATCCGAACAGATGCGTCCACTGGCCGCCGATCTTGACCAGGCTGGTGCGATCGGTGCCGTCGGCGATGGTGGCGTCGAACGGATTGAAGGCGATCGCCGGATCGCTGTAGCCCTTGACCCGTTGCCATAGCTGCCAGACCTCAACCGAGGCCGCGACCTCGTCGCGCGCCGACAGCCGGCTGATCCAGCCCGCGCGCCCGTACACGCCGTAATTCTCGCTCGAGGTCTGGCCGGTGACCGACACCGGGCCGAGGCTGGTCGTGTAGCTGCGGGTATAGCGCACCTTCTCCAACGGCGAGAGGATGCTGCCGACGTCGAAGAACGGCCGCGACGAGCCCCAGTCGACGAAGTCGTAGCGCAGCGCGAAGGCGCCGATCGGCGCACTGGTGACGTTGTAGCCGCCTTCGCCATATTGCGTGTAGGCGATGCCGGCGAGCAGCGAAAGGTTCGGCGTGATGGTCTTGCGGCCATGGATGCCGGCCGAGAACGACCCGGCCGAGCCGAACGCGCTGATGCAGTCGTCGCAATTGACCTGCTCGTTGACGCCGAGCAGCACCGAGCCGAGCACGCGGTTGGTGATCATCTGGTTGAAGCGCTGGTCGGCGAGGTTGTTGATCGAACTGCCGCTCGACGCGCGCCGGTGATCGGTGTCGGTGACGGACTCGGCGTTGGGGTCGGCGTGGGCGTGGGCGTCGGTGTTGGCGTGGGGGTAGGTGTCGGCGTGGGAGTGGGCGTCGGCGTGGGCGTCGCTCCACAGTTCGGCGACACAAATGCTGACAGGTTGGTGTCGGGAATCGACGTGCAGTTCGGCGTTGGAGTCTGTGCCTGCGCCGGCGCAGCCAGCGCCTGCAGCATCGCGAACGACAGCGCCAACGTCAGAGCCGTCGACAGGACCACGTAATGGATGCGCCGTGCCATTATCACCGTCCGCACAGCATTCCGGTGTCGTCGACCGGCGGCGTCACCGGTGACGCATCCGCGAACTGGGTGACGGTGCAGAGGCCCGCGGCCTGGGTGCAGGTCGCCGCAAAGGTCCAGGGCGGGTTGTTGATCTTCTGGATCGTGGTGCGGCCGCCGCTCGAGGTGATGATTGCGGTGTCGCCGGGCTGGGTCAGGTCGATGCACTGCCGGTTCGACGTACACACCGTCGAAGCGCCTTCCTGCAACACCACGGTGGTTTTGCCGCGCTGTGACAGGATGTCGAGCACCGTGCCGCGAACACCGATGGTCGCAAGCGGCGTGGTGATCTTGTAGGCCGCCTTGTCCGAGTGGCCGGTGACGAAGCGGAACGCACCCGAGGTCAGGCGGACCGCGACATCGCGATAATGATGCTCGTCGTCGAACACGGTGCGATCGAGCTTGAGTGAGGCATTCGGTCCGAGCGAGAGGTTGGTGCTGTCGGCCATCACCAGCCGCGCGGCGCTCTCGAGACCGGTGCGCACCGTCTCATCGCGCAGCAGCGCGTCGCCGACATTGATCGGCGTGGTTGCAGCCGCTACGCGGACGACCTCGTTCTTCACCATCGCCGCTTCGCCGACGCGGGTCTGCGCCTGAGCGGAATGCGCCGTCAGGGCGACGAAAAGACCGAGTGCAAGCAGGGAAAAAAGGCTGCGAGGCAAATTCATTGCAATACCGATCGACTGAACGCAGTCATCGTACCGGATCGGGCATGCATCTGATATTGTATATATGTCACAAACTCCCCCGAGGTGACTGGATGGTTAGTCTCTGTCGATTCGATTGCGTTCAACGCGGTGGTTGCGAAAGTGAGTTCCGATCACACAGGTCACACGCGTCGCGTGCAACGGCGCGATCGTAGCTCACACTCCGCTCACACTCGTTCTCCTCCACGTGCTCGCCCTTTGAATATCGCATCCAAATCTCCCTCTGTTCTGCGGCGTCCCGCCGCCCGCACGGCGATCGTCGCGGCGATCATCTTCGTCGTCGCCCATGTCGTGCTGCTGCTCGGGATCACGGCGCCGGACAAGCTCTATTTCGATGAGGTGCATTACGTGCCGGCGGCGCGGCAGATGCTGCAGCCGATGGTCGAGGGCCCGATCCTCAACCCGATGCATCCACCGCTTGCCAAGCAAATCATCGCGCTCTCGATCAAGGCGTTCGGCGACGTGCCGCTCGGATGGCGCTATCCCGCGGCGCTGTTCGGCGCGCTGGCGCTGGTCGCCGTCTATCTCGGCGCGCTCGCGCTGTTTAAGTCGCAGGAACGCGCGATCGCAGCCGTGCTGCTGGCCTTCTGCAACCAGATGCTGTTCGTGCAGTCGCGGATCGCGATGCTGGATATTTTCGCGCTCGCCTTCTGTCTGTTCGCGATTGCAGCTTTCATCCGTGGCTTCAGGCAGGCTCGGCCGCAGTCTGCCTTCGCGCTTGCGGGATTGGCCGCGGGGCTGGCGTGTGCCTGCAAATGGAGCGGGTTGTTCGTGCTCGCGACCTGTGTCGCGATCGTCGTGGCGATCCGCCTGATGCAGGGCTGGCGCACGCGCTTTGCCGATGCCAATGATCAGGATTGGTACCAGCCGGACCTGTGGCCGGATTTCCGTCTGCCGCACTTCATCATCTGTTTCGTGCTGATCCCGTCGGCCGTCTATCTCGCGACCTTCGTGCCGCTCTACGGCCTCTCGTTCAGCGACATCATCGAGGCGCAGCGCCGCATCTTCGCCGACAACACCACGACCGCGATTGCGGGCCACACCTATATGAGCTCATGGCCGTCCTGGCCGTTCCTGGTGCGCCCGGTCTGGTATCTGTTCGAGAAGGTCGGCGATGACAGGTTCGCGGCGGTCGTGTTTCTCGGCAATCCGCTGATCTTGTGGCCGGCATTGATCGCGCTGATCGTCGCGCTGCGCGACTGGATCGTCGCCCGCAGCCGCGATGCGTTTCTCGTGCTTGCGTTCTATCTCGGCCCGTATCTCGCCTGGGCGCTGCTGCCGCGCACGCTCGGATTCATCTATTACTATCTGCCGGCCGCGACCACGGCGAGCTTTGTGCTGGTCTATGCGCTGACGCGCAAGGGGGCGCCGCGCTGGCTGCTGTGGGCCTTCGTCGCCGTCGGATGCGCGGGCTTCGTCGCGATGCTGCCGATCACGGTCGCCGCGATCGAGACGTCGATCGCGACCTTCAATCGGCTGATGCTGTTCCAGAACTGGATTTGAATCCTTCCGAAACAAGCGATCCGCCTGCCGGGGTCGGACAGGCGGATCGGAAGTTCGGGAGATTACTGCTGCGCCGTCTTGGTATCCATGTTGACGACCTGCACGCGGCGATTGGTCGGGTCCATTGGCGCGTTCGGATCCTTCGGCCGGGTCTTGCCATAGCCGACGGTCACGAGATCGGAGCCGTTCAGGCCGTAATGCTCGACCAGATAGGTCTTGATGGTGTCGGCGCGGCGTTCCGAGAGATCCTGGTTATAGGCCTCGCTGCCGATCGCGTCGGTGTGGCCGGCGAGGACGAAGGTCGAGCCCTTCATGCTGGCGTCCGACAGCGCCTTGCCGAGCTCCTGCACCGCCTGGGTCGAGCCTTTGGCGATCTGCGCCGAGTTGTAGTCGAAATGAATCTCCAGATCGATCTTCGGCTTGTTGGCGGCGATGTCGGCGATCTCCTGGCGTTCGCCCAATGACAGCGAGCGGGTCTGCCGGTTGCGAACGGTGTTGAGGAAGCTTGTCTCCTTGGCCGTCGCTGCCGGGTCGACCTGTGCGCCGGAGAGGCTGCGGGTAGCCGACTTCGGCTTCAGCGCATTGAGGATCTGGGCGGCCGGAACGGTGTCGCTGCCGGCCAGTGCGACGCCCGCCGTCATCGACAGCGCAGCGCCGATTGTCAAAAGAGACAAGGAATGAGAGCGGGTCATGGCTTCGTCCTTAAATGTCAGGCCAGCCCAATCGGGCTTGCTGTCGTTTTGATGCCGGGAACCTAGAACCAGTTCAAAGCCATGAATGTGATATGAGTCACAGTTGGGCTTGCCGGGACCATAAGGCGGCGCGATCTAAGCGCGCGAATTCGATGTGCCGCGTCACCCCTCGGCGAATTCCGCAGCAACCCGTTGTGTCGTGGCGATGAAGGCCCTGGCTGCCGCCGAACAGTAGGCATTGCGGCGGCGCAGCAGCGCGGCGCGTCGAGGTTCGAACGCAGGGTTCATCTTGATAGTGGACAGGCTTGCACCACCGACATTTTCCGGAAGGATGGTCGCAAGGTCGGTCATGCGGACGAGCTCAAGCAGCGTCGAAATGGAATTCGCTTCCACGGCTATTTGCGGCCGAAGGTCTTCGTGCCGAAAATAGCGCTCTACCGTCCGACGGATCGAGAAAGACGAGTCCAGTAGTGCGAGCGGGGTGCTGGCGGCTTCGGCCGCGGTCACGACGGTCTTGCGCACCGACGATCGCTTCGCACTTACGATCAGCGCAAGGCGCTCCACATGAAGCAGTATCCCCTCGATGTCTTCAGACAACAGGTCGCCAAAACCGATCCCGAGATCAAGTCTGTCATCGATCAGCGCCGGTTCGATCTCTTCATGCGACGAAACGAGAATCGAGAGCTTGATATTTGGATAGCTGGCGCGAAAGCGCCGCGACACCGGACCGATCAAATAGGCGGCGACCGTAGGCGTGATTCCGAGACGAAGCGAGCCGGCGGACAAATCCTCGACATCGCGGATGGCGCGGCCGCCTTCCTCGAGTTCGTTCAACGCACGGTGCACGCGCTCCAGATAGGCGCTCCCCAAATCTGTGGGGCGAACCTGGCGTCCGCTGCGATCAAGCAATTGCGCGCCCAATCGCTCCTCCAATTCCTTGATTTGTTGCGAAAGGGCTGGTTGCGAGACATGGAGCGTTTGAGCCGCCCGGGTGAAGCTGCCGAGATCGGCGACTGCCTTCAAATAGCGGATATGGCGGAGCAGCATCGTCTATAATTCCTGCTTATGGAATGGGTAAGAAAACGATCTTGGACGGTTATAGTTCAAGAGCCTACCTTCACACCAGACGCGGCGATAGGACGCGTCAATTCAGCAACCGACCGAGGGTTTTCGCCGGCCGCCGCAATTCCGCGGCGCGACCGATGACGGCCGCATCGAAAAAGGACAATCGACCATGCAACAGTTTGCGCGCGTACTCACCGAAAATGGGATCATCCCCGTCGTCCTCAGAGGCGATGAACATCTGGACCTCCGTCCGATCGTGTCGGACATCACGCCAGAGGCCATCGCGAGCGGCGCCTTGAAGGCGGTGGACACAACGGGACTGTCGCCAGTCCGCGGCCCGTTCAACTATCTCGCGCCGATCAGCGGCCTGCGGCAGATCTCAGCTACCGGCTTCAACTACAAAAAGCACATCGAGGAATTCAAAATGAAGCCGCCGACTGAACCCGAGGTGTTCCTGAAGGCGGTTACCTCCCTGGCCGGACCTGGCGATCCGATCTCTCGCGGGCCGAATGCGGGCACGAAGCTGGACTGGGAAGTGGAATTGGCAATCGTGGTCGGACGCGAAGCGCAGGACATCACGGCCGCGGAGGCGCCGAACTATATCTTCGGCTATGTTTGCCTCAACGATATTTCCGACCGCGCCACCCAGGTCGATAGCGAGGGCGGCCAGCATCTTGTCCGCGCCAAATCGCGGCCAGGCTACACGCCGATCGGGCCCTACCTGACCACCGGCATCGATGGCATGAACCTCGACCTATGGACCAAGGTGAATGGCCGATACGAGCAACAGGGCAGTACCAGCGACATGCTGTTTTCGGTCAACGAAATGTTGGCTTATTTCTCCAGGCATATGACGCTGCTTCCGGGCGACCTTCTGGCGACCGGAACGCCTCCCGGCGTCGGCTTCGGCAAGAACCGGTTCCTGACGCCGGGAGACGTGCTGGAATGCGGTATCACCAATCTCGGGGACCAGCGGCACGAGATTCGTCATTGAGCGATGAACACCGTGGCCAGGGTGGGGCAACCTCCACCCTGGCGAACGGCGGCCGCCGATGATCGTCGCTATCCGCGCGAGGTCCTCATGCCGAAGTGATAGATTTACAGCGAACTTGCCTGCATCCGGCTTGGCTGCTGCGCCGTTGGAGGCACCCGCGCGCCAAAGGCTGCGTGATGACGCGATGACGCGGAGCCGATTTCCCCGGATCGGCTCTCCACACGCGCGCGAATCTCACTACATTGTCGGGCAATGCCCCGCGCCGCCGAACCCCTTCAGTTGAACACTGCCGCTGCCCGCCACATCTGGCTGCGCGCGCAGCGGCTCGATACCAAGGCGCCGTTCGGCGAGGGCGCGTCAGCGGTGGCCGCCGCCGTCGACCATCTCGGCTATGTGCAGATCGATACCATCAACGTGATCGAGCGCTGCCATCACCACATCCTGTTCAGCCGGATTCCGGACTACCGCCGCGCCGACCTCAAGCAGGCGCAGAGCCAGGACAAGAGCGTGTTCGAATATTGGACGCACGCGCTGTCCTACATTCCGTCCAAGGACATCGGCATTTTCCTGCCGGTCATGAAGGCGCATAAGCGCGATGGGCACAAATGGTATTCGTCGGTGACGCCGTCGGATACGCGCAAGATCATGCGGCTGCTGCGCGAGGGGCCGCTGACGATCCGCGACATCGACGACGACGTGCTGACCGAGAAGGAGCATCTCTGGCAGAGCCGGAAACCCTCCAAGCGCGCGCTGCAGCTCGCCTTCTATGGCGGCGTGGTCACGATCAGCGAGCGCGCCGGCATGCTGAAGACCTACGAGCTGATGAGCAGGCATTTCGGTTGGGACAAGCCGCCGAAGCCCGCGCCGGCCTCGGCCCGGACCGCGTATTTGCTCGACCGCGCGCTGCGTTCGCAGGGCATCGTCAGCCTAGACTCGATCTGCCATCTCGACGCGCCGAGCAAGAAGGCGGTGCGTGGCTTGATCGAGGCGAGGGTGCGCCGCAAGGAGCTGGTGCCGATCGCGCTCGACGGCGCCGGCAAGCAGGAGCATTGGGCGCGGCCCGAGGTGCTGGAAGCGACCGGCGAGGGGGATCCCGCCCTCGTTCACATCCTCTCGCCGTTCGATCCCCTGATCATCCAGCGCAAGCGCACCGAGCTGTTCTTCGGCTACGGCCACCGCTTCGAGGCCTATGTGCCGAAGGAGAAGCGCCTGTTCGGCTATTTCGCGCTGCCGGTGCTGGTCGGCGACGACATCGTTGCCGCCCTCGACCTGAAGACCGACCGGCAGAACAAGAAGCTCCTGATGCAGAAATGGAGCTGGGTCGGCAACGGCAAGAAGCAGGCGGGGCGCAAGGAGCTGAAGCGCCGCATCGAGGAGGAGCTCGACCGCTTCGCGTGCTTCCAGTTGGCGGAGTAGGGCTGACTGTCGCGTCCGTCATTGCGAGCGAAGCGAAGCAATCCATGGCACCGCGTATGCCGAGCGATGGATTGCTTCGTCGCTATCGCTCCTCGCAATGACGGGAAGAGTGGTTCGGCCGACGACTTCGCAAGTTGCCCGCTGAGCGCTGTGCATCATGCGTTTTTGCCATTGCCCAAGGCGGAGCCACGCAATAATCCTCAAGGCAAGCAATAGCTTTTGGGGGAAACAGATGAGCCAGACCGCAACCGTCGCGCCCGATCGCGGCGCCCGCAGCGAGATCGAGACGTCGACGATCCGCGCGATCTCCTGGCGGCTGATACCGTTCCTGATCCTGGCCTACTTCTTCTCCTATCTCGACCGCGTCAATCTCAGCTTCGCGGCGCTCACCATGAATGCCGAGCTGAAGTTCTCGCCCCTGGTATTCTCCTTTGGCGCCGGCATCTTCTTCATCGGCTATTTCGTCTTCGAGGTGCCGAGCAATCTGGCGCTGGAGCGGTTCGGCGCCAGCAAGTGGATCGCCCGCATCATGGTGAGCTGGGGGATCCTCTCGGCGTTGATGGCGGCGGTCTATGACGAGCACAGCTTCTACGCGCTGCGCTTTTTCCTCGGCGTCGCCGAGGCCGGCTTCTTCCCCGGCATCATCCTTTATCTCACCTATTGGTATCCGGCCGAGTATCGCGCGCGCTTCCTCGCCGCCTTCGCGATCGCCGTTCCGGTTTCGACCGCGATCGGCGCGCCGATCTCCGGCCTGCTGCTCGGCCTCGACGGCGTTATGGGGCTGAAGGGCTGGCAGTGGCTGTTCGTCATCGAGGGCATCCCCTCGGTGCTGCTCGGCATCGTCACCTGGTTCTACCTCACCGACCGGCCGGAGAAGGCCGACTGGCTCTCGGCCGAGCAGAAGACGTGGCTAAAGGCGAAGCTCGACGCCGAGGTCGCGGCCAAGCAGGCGGCCAAGCACTTCACGCTGTTCGAGGCACTGTCCTCGCCGAAGGTGCTGGCGCTCAGCGCGATCTATTTCGGCTTCGTCGCCGCGCTCTACGGCATGCAGTTCTGGCTGCCGCAGATCGTCAAGGCGTTCGGTCTGACCAATGCGCAGACCGGCTTCGTCACCGCGATCCCCTATGCGTTCGGCACCGTCGCGATGATCCTGTGGGCGCGCCGTTCCGATGCGACGCGGGAGCGCGTGTTTCATGTCGGCGCGCCGCTCTTGCTCACCGCACTGGCGCTCGCCGTCTCCAGCTACATCACCGATCCGACCATGACCATGGTCGTGCTGACGGTCGCGGCGATCGGCGTGTTCTGCACCTTCGCGGTGTTCTGGACGCTGCCGACCGCGTGGCTGTCCGGCACCGCGGCCGCCGGCGCGATCGCGCTGATCAACTCGATCGGCAACCTCGCCGGCTTCGGCGGGCCCTATCTGATCGGCTGGGTGAAGGAGGCGACGGGCAGCACCTCGACCGGGCTATTGGTATTGTCGCTGCTGCCGCTCGCTGCGGGACTACTGGTGTTCCTCGGCAGCCACGAGACCAAGACCGAGTTCGTGGAAGCGAAGTAGCGGCACCAGCGTAGTGGCGTAGCTCAGGATGGGTAGGCCGAAGCGAAACCCATCGTTCGGTGTCCGCGGCGAGATGATGGGTATCGCTGCGCTCCACCCATCCTACGATCTGACCCCATAGCCCGGATGGAGCGAAGCGCAATCCGGGGTTTGATCCGCCCCGGATTTCGCTCCGCTCCATCCGGGCTACCGCTTCCCAAAACATTGCCATTTCCGTCCCCGTTCACGGCCATTCTCACGAATAGGTTACTACTGACGAATATTGACATTCATCAGTGATAAATCGATACTCTTCATCAGTCGTCAGCCCGATGGAGAATTCAGATGTTCCGCCGCTCAATTTTCTCGAGCTATTACAGGCTCTTGACGGGAGCATCGCTTGCTTTTGCGGTGTTCGCGCTGACCGGCTGCAACGAAAAGGCGGCCGAAACCGCCGATCCGGGACGCCCCGTTCTGGTGGCGACCGTCCATTATGAAGCTGAAACCCCTGAGCGCAGCTTTGTCGGCACCATCAAGCCGCGTATCGAAGCCGATATGGGCTTTCGGGTTGCCGGCAAGGTGGCCAAGCGGCTGGTCGAGGTCGGACAGACAGTCGACGTCGACCAGCCCTTGGCCACCCTCGACGAGGTCGACCTGAAACTGCAGGCCGAGCAGGCGGAGGCCGAATTCCACGCCGCCACCGGCGTGCTGGCGCAGGCCGCGGCCGCCGAGCAGCGCGCCAAGGACCTGAAAGTCAAGGGCTGGACCACCGATGCGGCGCTCGATTCCGCCAAGGCGGCCGGTGATGAAGCGCGGGCGCGGCTGAACCGCGCCGAGCGCTCGGTCGAGCTGACCAAGAACTCCCTCTCTTATGCAACGCTGGTGGCCGACACCCGGGGTGTCGTCACAGCGACCATGATCGAGCCCGGCCAGGTGGTTGCCGCGGGCCAGGCTTCGATCCGTGTCGCCCGACTTGGCGAGAAGGAAGCTGTCGTCGCGATCCCAGAGACGCTTCTTGCTCGGGCCAGGTCGGGCGTTGCCACGGTGACGCTGTGGACGGATGCCAAGAAGTCCTATGCCGCCAAGCTGCGCGAGGTCGCGCCGCAGGCCGATCCCGCGACCCGCACCTATCTCGCGAAATTCTCGCTGCCGGATGCCGACGAGGCCGTCTCGCTCGGCATGACCGCGACGCTGACCCTGGCCGACAAGGCGAGCGAGCGGGTGGCGAAGCTGCCGCTGTCGGCGCTGTACAGCCAGGGCGGCGATCCCTCGCTCTACATCGTCGACGACAAGGGCGACATCGCGCTGAAGCCGGTCAAGGTGAAGGCCTATGAGAGCAACAACGTCGTCATCTCCGGCGGCGTCGACGATGGCGCCAAGGTGGTCGCCCTCGGCGTGCAGAAGCTCGATCCGAGCCAGAAGGTGCGGGTCGTGTCGTCGCTGTCGTTCTAGTCCCGCGCCATTGCGAGCGAAGCGACGAAGCAATCCACGTCGCCGCACGCTGAAGAATGGATTGCTTCGCTTCGCTCGCAATGACGATTGAAGTCGAGACGATTTGGACCTGGAGAGTTCGATGAAGCGCTTCAACCTTTCTGCCTGGGCGGTCAGCCATCCGACGCTGGTGCTGTTCCTGATGATCATCCTCGGCGCCGCCGGCTTCTTCTCCTATGAGAAGCTCGGCCGTGCCGAGGATCCGTTCTTCACCGTCAAGGTGGTGAACGTCTCGGTGATGTGGCCGGGCGCGACCTCGCAGGAAATGCAGATGCAGGTCGCCGATCCGATCGAGAAGAAGCTGCAGGAGCTGCCGTTCTTCGACAAGGTGCAGACCTATTCCAAGCCGGGCTTCACGGCGATGCAGGTCTCCTTCAAGGATTCGACCTCGCCGAAGGACGTGCCCTATCTCTTCTATCTCTTGCGCAAGAAGCTGGTCGACGTGCAGGGCGAGCTGCCCTCCGGCATTCTCGGTCCTGTGGTCAACGACGAATTCTCCGACGTCGATTCGATCCTCTATATGATGACCGGCGACGGCGCAAACTATGCGCAGCTCAAGAAGGTCGCGGAAGGTTTTCGCCAGCGCCTCTTGAAGGTGCCTGGCGTCACCAAGATCGATCTTTACGGCATCCAGGACGAACGCATCTTCGTCGAATTCTCGCATGCCAAGCTCGCGACGCTCGGCATTACGCCGCAGGCGCTGTTCGACTCTCTCGCCAAACAGAACAACGTCACGCCGGCCGGCACCGTCGAGACCTCGTCGCAGCGTGTGCCGCTGCGCGTCACCGGTGCGCTTGACGGCGTCAAGGCCGTTGCCGAGACGCCGGTCGAAAGCAACGGCCGCGTGTTCCGGCTCGGCGATATCGCAACCGTCAGCCACGGCTATGTCGATCCGCCGACCTTCAAGGTCCGCCAGGAAGGCAAACCGGCGCTCGGCATCGGCGTCGTCACTGCCAAGGGCGCCAACATCCTCGAGCTCGGCAAGGAAGTGCAGCAGGCGACCGCCGAGTTCATGAAGGCGGTGCCGCAGGGCATCGATATCAAGCAGATCGCCGACCAGCCCAAGGTGGTCGAGCACGCCGTCGGCGAGTTCGTGCACTCCTTTGTCGAGGCGCTCGCGATCGTGCTGTTCGTCTCCTTTGTCGCGCTCGGCTGGCGCACCGGCATCGTGGTGGCGCTGTCGGTGCCACTGGTGCTCGGCATCGTCTTCATCGTGATGAACGCGATGTCGCTCGACCTGCACCGCATCACGCTCGGCGCGCTGATCATCGCGCTCGGCCTCCTGGTCGACGACGCCATCATCGCGGTCGAGATGATGGTGGTGAAAATGGAACAGGGCTGGGACCGCATGAAGGCGGCGTCCTTTGCTTGGGAATCTACTGCGTTTCCGATGCTCACGGGGACGCTGGTCACGGCCGCTGGCTTCCTCCCCATCGGCTTTGCCAATTCGGCGGTCGGCGAATACGCCGGCGGCATCTTCTGGATCGTGGCGATCGCGCTGGTCGCCTCCTGGTTCGTCGCGGTGATCTTCACGCCCTATATCGGCGTCAAGCTGTTGCCGAACATCAAGGTGCACCAGAACCACGATCCGCACGCGATCTACGAGACGCGGATGTATCGTGGCCTGCGCAGCGTCGTGCAGTGGTGCGTCGATCACCGCATCAAGGTGGTGGCGGCGACCGTCGGCGTGTTCGTCGCCGCGATCGTCGGCTTCGGCCACGTCCAGCAGCAGTTCTTCCCGCTGTCGGAGCGGCCCGAGCTGTTCCTGCAGCTCCGTTTGCCCGAGGGCACCGCCTTCAACGTCACCGAGAAGGCAGTGAAGCAGGCCGAGGGGCTCTTGAAGGGCGATGAGGACATTGCGACCTACACGGCTTACGTCGGCCAGGGCTCGCCGCGCTTCTGGCTCGGCCTCAACCCGCAGTTGCCGAACGAGGCCTTCGCCGAGATCGTGATCCTTGCCAAGAACGTCGAGGCGCGCGAGCGCGTCAAGGCCAAGATCGAGCAGGCCGCCGCCGACGGCGCGCTGAACGAGGCGCGGGTCCGGGTCGACCGCTTCAACTTCGGTCCGCCGGTCGGCTTCCCGGTCCAGTTCCGCGTGATCGGGCCTGACGCCAACAAGGTGCGCGACATCGCCTACCAGGTTCGCGACATCATGCGCCAGAACAAGAACGTCAAGGACGTCCAGCTCGACTGGAACGAGCAGTCGCCCTATCTGAAGCTCGCCGTCGACCAGGATCGGGCGCGCGCGCTCGGCCTGACCCCGCAGGATGTCTCGCAGGCGCTGGCGATGCTGATCTCGGGCGCGCCGGTCACCACGATCCGCGACGGTATCGAGAAGGTCGGCGTGGTCGCCCGTGCGGTCCAGTCCGAACGGCTCGATCTCGGCCGGGTCGGCGACCTCACCATCACGTCACGCAATGGTGTGGCGGTCCCGCTGCAGCAAATTGCAAAAATCGAATATGCGCATGAGGAGCCGATCCTGTGGCGGCGCAACCGCGACATGGCGATCACGGTGCGCTCGGATGTCGTCGACGGCGTGCAGGCGCCCGACGTCACCAACCAGATCGCGCCGAAGCTCAAGGATATCCAGGCCCATCTCGAGCCGGCCTACCGGATCGAGCCGGGCGGAGCGTTCGAGGAGTCCGCCAAGGGCAATGCGTCGATCTTCATCCTCTTCCCCGTGATGGTGATGGTGATGCTGACGCTGCTGATGTTCCAGCTGCAGAGCTTCTCGCGCCTGACCCTGGTGTTCCTGACCGCGCCGCTCGGCATCGTCGGCGCCTCGCTCGGGCTCAACGTCGCCAACCAGCCGTTCGGCTTCGTGGCGCTGCTCGGCCTGATCGCGCTCGCCGGCATGATCATGCGCAACACCGTGATCCTGGTCGATCAGATCGAGAGCGACGTGGCGTCCGGCCTGACCCGGCGGGAGGCGATCGTCGAGGCCACCGTCCGGCGCGCCCGGCCGGTGGTTCTGACCGCGCTCGCCGCCATCCTTGCCATGATCCCGCTGTCGCGCTCGGCGTTCTGGGGCCCGATGGCGATCACCATCATGGGCGGTTTGTTTGTTGCGACTTTCCTGACCTTGCTGTATCTGCCGGGCCTTTACGCCCTCTGGTTCCGCAAGACCCTTGAGGAGAGCGGTCCCGAGCAGACCGATACTGCGCCGCAGCATGCGGGAAAAGGACAACTCGCATTTCCACTTGCTGAGGCGGCCGAATAATTGAAGATTGAGCAGGCCAACATGACACTGATTTCGGAACATAGCGAAACCGACACCCGCGAACGGATTCTCGTGGTGGCGGAGCGCTTGTTCCGGCAGATCGGCTACCAGAAGACCACGGTCGCCGACATCGCCAAAGAGCTGCGGATGAGCCCCGCCAACGTGTACCGCTTCTTCGATTCGAAGAAGTCGATCCACGAAGGCGTGGCGCGCGGCCTGATGGGCGAGGTCGAGATCGAGGCGCAGCGGATCGCGCGATCCGAAGGGCCGGCGGCGACGCGCCTGCGCCAGATGATGACCACGATCAATCGGATGAACACCGAGCGTTATGTCGGTGATTCCAAGCTGCACGAGATGGTCGAGATCGCGATGCAGGAGGACTGGGAGGTCTGCGTCGCCCATATGGAGCTGATCGGCCAGATCATCGGCGAGGTGATCGCGCAAGGTGTGGCCTCGGGCGAATTCGAGGTCGAGGATCTCGAGGTCGCCGCGCTGTGCGCCTGCACGGCGATGATGCGGTTCTTCCACCCGCAGATGATCGCCCAATGCGCTACCAAGCCGGGCCCGACCATCGACCAGATGATCGATTTCGTCATCGCCGGCCTGTCGCCGCGCGCCCGCGCCCATTGAGCGCCAGGGCTGACGTTTTCGTCAATTGACTCTCCCGTCATAGCGAGCGAAGCGGACGTTGTAGCCCGGATGGAGCGCAGCGTAATCCGGGTATTCGATCCGCTTGCGAGATCGCCCCGGATTGCGCTGCGCTCCATCCGGGCTACCGAAGGGCTGTGCCGTGACCGAGAAAGACCTGCATTTCTACGAGCCGAAGAACGGCCACGGCCTGAAGCATGATCCGTTCAATGCCATCGTGGCGCCGCGGCCGATCGGCTGGATCGCCTCGCGCGACAAGGGCGGCAACGTCAACCTCGCGCCCTACAGCTTCTTCAACGCCTTCTGCTACGTGCCGCCGATCATCGGCTTCTCCTCCACCAACTGGAAGGACAGTGTCGCCAACATTCAGGACACCGGCGAGTTCGTCTGGAACCTGGCGACGATGGATCTCGCCAAGCACATGAATGCGACCGCGGCGCATGTCGCGCGCGATGTCGACGAGTTCAAGCTCGCAGGGCTGACGCAGGTACCCGGCAAGCTTGTCAACGTGCCGCGCGTTGCCGAAAGCCCGGTCTCCTTCGAATGCAAGGTGAGCCAGATCATTCAGCTCCAGGGCGCCGACGGCAAGAAGGCCGAGGCCTGGCTGACGCTCGGCGAGGTCGTCGCCGTCCACATCGACAAGGCCTTCATCAAGGACGGCGTCTACCAGACCGGTCTCGCGCACCCGATCGTCCGCGCCGGGCGGAGAGGTGACTATTTCGAGATCAAGCCGGAAAACATGTTCGAGATGATCCGGCCGGATTAGCTCTTTCTTCTTCCTCGCCCCGCTCTTGCGGGGAGAGGGTCGGGTGAGGGGCCGTCTCCGCGAGTTGTGACCGTCGTGAGACCTGTACCCCCTCACCCGGATTGCATCTGACGATGCAATCCGACCTCTCCCCGCAAGCGGGGCGAGGTGAAGGACGTCGCCTTGCCGCGCATTAGCGCGCTCCGCACGATGGCGTGCACCACAACAATGTGAAATTTCCGCCCGCGGGGATGAAAAACCGTCACTCGCAACCTCGGGGCGAGCAGTCTAACCTCCCGCGCGCCAGGCCGGATCAACGGCCGGTCAACAGAGTGGGAGGATGCGATGACACGCCAACCGCGGAGCAATCCAACAGAAGAGCGGCGCGATCCGAACGTTTCACGACGAACACTTGTCCAGGGATTGGCGGTGGGGGCGGCTGCTGCCGCAACCGGCGTCAGTGGCGCGCTGGCCCAGAATGCGCCGGCGCCGGTCGGGCCGCCGACAACCATCACCAGCCCGCCGCGCGACTTCAGTCCGCGCGGTGCGCCGACCACCTATTTCTGGGACCCCGACATCATCGCCGTCGATCCGTCCTTCAACGACCTGGCCCAGCCCAACACCTCGATCAAGCGCCTCCATACCGGCCTGCTGTGGGCGGAGGGCCCGGCCTGGAGCTCGCAGGGCCGCTATCTCCTCTGGAGCGACATCCCCAACAACCGGCAGATGCGCTGGTCGGAGGATGATGGCCATGTCAGCGTGTTCCGGATGCCGTCGAACTACTCGAACGGCAATTCGTTCGACTTCCAGGGCCGCCAGCTGTCCTGCGAGCATCTCACCCGCCGCGTGACGCGCTACGAGAATGACGGCACCGCGACGGTGCTGGCTGATTCCTATAACGGCAAGCGGCTGAACTCGCCGAACGACATCGTCGCCCATCCCGACGGCAGCTACTGGTTCACCGATCCGCCCTATGGCGGGCAGCTCTATGAGGGCGAGCCTGACGCGGCGGGCGGACCGGGCAATTCCGCCGGCAAGCTCAATCCCCGGATCGGCCAGCCGGCGGGCTTCGTGCCGGCCAAGCGTGAGCTGCCGACCAATTGCTATCGCATCGATCCGTCCGGACGCGTCGATCTCGTGGTGAGCGAGGATCAGGTGCCGGACCCGAACGGAATCTGCTTCTCGCCGGACTACAAGAAGCTCTACGTCGTCTCGACCGGCAAGGGACCGGGCGACACGGGCGCGGGCGGCAAGGGTGACGTCTTCGTGTTTGACGTCGGCGCCGACAACAAGCCTGTCAACGGCAAGCGGTTCAGCGACTTCACGATCGACGGCGTGAAGTGCGGACCGGACGGCATCCGCTGCGACGTCAACGGCAATGTCTGGTGCTCGAGCAACGCCGGCCGCGCGGTCGGCTACAACGGCGTGACGTGCTGGTCGCCGGAAGGCAAGCTGCTCGGCCGCATCCGGCTGCCCGAGGTGTGCGGCAACATCACCTTCGGCGGCCCCAAGCGCAACCGCCTGTTCATGGCTGCAAGCCAGTCGCTCTACGCGGTCTATACCGCGACCCAGGGAGCTGGGCCGGCCT
>NZ_LFLZ01000045.1 GCF_001189845.1 Bradyrhizobium tropiciagri | reverse complement strand
GGGTTGGGGTGAGGGGCTGTCTCCCCACACGCGGTGACAGCTGCGTTTGCGGAAACTCCCCCTCACCCGGATCGCATTCCGCTTCGCTGCATGCGATCCGACCTCTCCCCGCACGCGGGGCGAGGTGAAGTGGAGTCCGGCGCCGCCGCCGCTACATCCCGCTCAGCCCGCTATCCACCGCCAGCGTTTGCGCGGTGACGTAGACGCTCTCATCCGACATGAAGAACAGCACGGCATAGGCGATCTCCCACGCCGTCGCCTGGCGGCCGAACGGCACGTGGCCCTTGCCGCGCGACGGCCGGCCGGCGCCGGCCTCGCGGCCGTTCGGGGTGTCGACCAGCCCGGGATAGACCAGGTTGGCGCGGATGCCGCGCCGCGCACCGGTATGCGCGATGTTGCGCATCAGGCCGCCGAGCGCGGCCTTGGAGGAATCATAGACCGCCATCTGCGATCCTGCCTTCAGCGCCGCGATCGAGGAGATGAAGACGATCGAGCCGCCGTCAGCGAATTTCGGCAGAGCGGCACGGCAGCACAGCATCGGGCCGCGGACGTTGACATCGTAGATCCTGTTCCATTCCTCGGCGGTGACGTTGTCGAGCCCGGTCTTGCCGAAGGTGCCGATGTTCAGCACCATGCCGTCGAGCCCGCCCATCGCGTGATGAGCTTCATCAATCATCCTGATGACGTCGGCCTCTTTGGTGACATCGGCAGCGATCGCGAAGGCGCGACCGCCTTCGGACGCGATGCGCGCGGCCGTGTCCTCGGCGGACGCAAGGTTGAGGTCGGCGACCGCGACCTGCGCGCCCTCGCGGGCGAAGAGCAGGCTCATGGCGCGGCCATTGCCGATCGGATCGGTCGCGGCGTCGAACACGCGCTGGCCGCCGCCGACCACCAGGATGCGGCGGCCGTTGAGGCGTCCCCTGCCCGGCGCCGTGCCCGACGATTCCGCGCTCAAGGGACGGACATAGCGCTCCGGCTTGGAGTCTTGCGAGGTCTCCGACATAAGATCACCCACGCTTCTTGCCGCTCTCGTAGACCACCATGCCGGCGGCCGGATCGAGATCGGTCTCGGTCGCTTCGGTCAGCCGCGCCATCATCATGTAGAAGCCGAGCGCAACGATCGTCTCGACGATCTCCTGGTCGCTGAAATGCTCGCGCACCCCTGCGAAGGTCGCCTCGCCCACCCGGACCTTCTCGACCACCTCGCGACCGAAGCCGAGCAGTGCGCGCTCGGCAGCGTTCAGCGAAGCATCGTCGTAATGGCCGCGCTCGACGGCATCGATCTGCGCTTGCGTCACGCCGACGCCGAGCGCGATCGGCACATGCTGGCGCCATTCATAGGCGCCGCCCTCGAGCTGCGCGGCCTGAAGGATCAGCAGCTCGCGATTGACCGCGGAGAGCTTCTGCTTGTGCAGGATCGAGTTGGCGAGCCGCATCAGGGGCATCGCATTGGTCTCGGCATGGGCCATCATGCGGAAGATGTTGAGCTTGACCGGCATGCGGTCGAACGCCATGCGGATGTCGCCGCTCGTGGTATCCGGATCAATCAAAGGCAGCCTTGCCACGCGTCTCTCCCATTTTCGTTGTTGTTGTTCGTTCGATTCTGGGCCGGCTTCCCGGCGCGTCCACGTAATGCACCGCGCCGCCCGAGATCAAGCCGAGCGCTCGGGATTGCCCGAATTGCGGGGTTCAGCCATGCGGTTCCGCGCTTGAATCCGCATCCACGGGCGGGCATAAGGAGCCCCATCTCCCTTAAAAAATGACCTTAGCCCAAGGATTTACGATGCCCGCCTATCGCTCCCGCACCACCACCCACGGCCGCAACATGGCGGGTGCTCGCGGCCTCTGGCGCGCCACCGGCATGAAGAACGAGGATTTCGGCAAGCCGATCATCGCGGTGGTCAATTCCTTCACCCAGTTCGTGCCCGGCCACGTGCATCTGCAGAATCTCGGCCAGCTCGTGGCGCGGGAAATCGAGAAAGCCGGCGGGGTGGCAAAAGAGTTCAACACCATCGCGGTCGATGACGGCATCGCGATGGGCCATGACGGCATGCTCTACAGCCTGCCCTCGCGCGAGCTGATCGCCGATAGCGTCGAATACATGGTCAACGCGCATTGCGCCGACGCGATGGTCTGCATCTCCAACTGCGACAAGATCACCCCCGGCATGCTGATGGCAACGCTGCGCCTCAACATCCCGACCGTGTTCGTCTCGGGCGGCCCGATGGAATCGGGCAAGATCCTGCTCAAGGGCAAGAAGCGCGCGGTCGACCTGATCGACGCGATGGTCGCCGCCGCCGACTCCAACGTGTCGGACGACGAGGTCGAGGTGATCGAGCGCTCGGCCTGTCCGACCTGCGGCTCCTGCTCCGGCATGTTCACCGCGAATTCGATGAACTGCCTGACCGAGGCACTCGGCCTCGCGCTGCCCGGCAACGGCTCGGTGCTGGCGACCCATGCCGACCGCAAGAGCCTGTTCGTCGAGGCCGGCCATCTGATCGTCGATCTCGCCCGCCGCTATTACGAGCAGGACGACGCCAAGGTGCTGCCGCGCAATATCGCGAACTTCAAGTCGTTCGAGAACGCGATGACGCTCGACATCGCGATGGGCGGCTCGACCAACACCGTGCTGCATCTGCTCGCCGCCGCGCGCGAGGGCGAGGTGCCGTTCACGATGGCCGACATCGACCGTCTCTCGCGCAAGGTGCCGGTGCTCTGCAAGGTCGCGCCCTCGGTGCAGGACGTCCACATGGAGGACGTGCATCACGCCGGCGGCATCATGGCGATCCTCGGCGAGCTCGACCGCGCCAGGCTGCTCACGACCAACGGCCCGACCGTGCACGCCGCAACGCTCGACGACGCGCTGAACCGCTGGGACGTGGTGCGGACGACGAGCGACAAGGTGCGCAATTTCTACCGTGCCGCGCCGGGCGGCGTGCCGACCCAGGAAGCTTTCAGCCAGGATCGCCGCTTCGACGAGGTCGATCTCGACCGCGAGAAGGGCGTCATCCGCGGCGCCGCACATGCCTATTCAAAGGACGGCGGCCTCGCCGTGCTGTTCGGCAATCTTGCGGAAGACGGCTGCATCGTGAAGACCGCCGGCGTCGATCAGAGCATCCTGAAGTTCTCAGGTCCGGCCCGCATCTTCGAGAGCCAGGACGCCTCGGTCGACGCCATCCTCACCAACAAGGTGAAGGCCGGCGATGTCGTGCTGATCCGCTACGAAGGTCCGCGCGGCGGCCCGGGCATGCAGGAGATGCTCTATCCGACCAGCTATCTGAAGTCGAAGGGCCTTGGAAAGGCCTGCGCGCTGATCACCGACGGCCGCTTCTCCGGCGGATCGTCGGGCCTGTCGATCGGCCACGTCTCGCCGGAAGCCGCCGAAGGCGGCCTGATCGGCCTGGTCGAGGAAGGCGACATCATCGAGTTCGACATCCCGAACCGCAAGGTCAACCTCAAGGTCGACGACGCCGAGCTGAAGCGCCGGCGTGCGGCGATGGAAGCCAAGGGCAACGCGGCATGGAAGCCGGCGGCGCCGCGCAAGCGCGCCGTCTCGACCGCGCTGAAGGCCTATGCGGCGTTCGCCAGCAGCGCGGCGAAGGGAGCCGTGCGCATCCTGCCGGAGTAATCGGCGGCAGTTCGGCCGCAGCTCCGTTTCACCTCTCCCCATCGGGGAGAGGTCGATTTGCGCAAGCAAATCGGGTGAGGGGCCGCAGCTCAAATGAGAGACCGTAATCCCTCACCCGGCGCTACGCGCGACCTCTCCCAAGGGAGAGGTGATTTTCGATGCCAATAAAGTCTGCTCGCGCGACGCGTCAGCTCACGTGCAAGTCGGCCGCTTCGATCCGGATGCGGTCGGCATGCAGTGACCAGTCGCACAGCGATTGTTCCTGACAGAATTTGACCTTGGCCATCTCGCCTGCCTGGCCCTCGCTCATGGCGTCGATCTCGAGCGCGCCCTGGCAGACCTCGCGCTCGCGGCCATTGCCGCCGAGCACGTCCTTCATGAAATGAACGACGAAGCGTGACATGGAACCCTCCCTGCTGCACCGGCAGAGCCCGGGGGTACCACGCTAGCACTAATGCAAAATAGGCGTGAGTTAATTCGGAAGGACGCCTGCGAATGTTCGCAGCGGGGAAAACTACGCGCCGCCTGCGGCAGGCTGGCGGCCGCGATCGCGACGATCTGCGCAATGCGGCGGCCGATTTTGGCGGGCGCGTTGCGGAGCAATGACTGGACCTGTCGCATGACACATCTTCCTTCCGTGCCCGGGATGGTCGGGCACATCAGGAAAATGGCGATTTCGGGCTAAGTCGTCGATATCTAAGGGAAAATAACAACGGACGCTTCGCGAGGCGGCGCTTTGGCAGTGGGTTTGTTGCCCTATTCGCGTCCGCGACGACGGAGATTTTCTCCAGCGTTCTCGAGCCGCCCTCACCACGTATAGCGCACGACCCCCTTGCCGGCGTAGGACGAGGTGACATCTGAGAACTCGCCTTCAAAGGTCGCCGCCGCAGACCAGCCGTTGCGCCATTTCATCTCGACCGCAGCCGTAGTCAGCGCGGAGTCGGCGGCCGGCGCTGCGCCGTTGACGACGAAGCTTGCGCCGGGCAGCGCCTGGAAGGTCGCGGCGATCGACCGGTCCGGATCATGATCATGCGCCCAGGCGAACCGGGTGCGCAGCGTCAGTACGCCATCGGCCGTCGCAAACGACTTGTCGGTTTGCAGGCCAAGTTCGCTTCTGACGTCGGTCACGCTCTTCGCAACGTAAGTGAGCGCGAAGGCGGTTGAGCCGACGACGGCCTGCTCGGCATAGCCAGGCAGATCGAAGGTCGTGAACTGGCCCGCGGCATAGGGCGTGATGCCGATGCCGCCGATCCATGGCGCGGCGAAACGATAGCCGCCTTCGAGACGGCCGGAATAGGTATTGGCACTGAACTCGGCGCGGAGTTGGTCGATGCCGGCGACCGTCACCGTGCGGTTGGTGGTGATGTCCTGCCAGCCATAAGCCAATGCCGCGGAAATGTAGGCCGCACCATCGGTGTGGCGGATATAGGCGCCGGCCTGGAACAGATCCGATCGGCCGCTGCCGCTGTTGACGACCGAGAAGCTGGTGCCGCCGCCGGCGAGCGCGAAGCCCGCGATCGTGTTCGGCGAAAACAGATAGTCGGCACCGACCGCGGTGCCGTACACGCTGCTGGTGGTATCGTTCGATCCGACGATGGCGTTGCCGTTGGTCGACTGCGAGCCGCCATAGCCCGCCGCCCATACGCTCCAGCGCGGCACGAACGGGACCGGCGGCGCCTTGGTGAACATCGCGAACACGTTCGTCTTCCGTGTGGCGGCATAGGCGGTTGTGTCGCCCTCCTCCGCATAGCCCGATGTGCCCGGCGCCGCACCAATTCCCCCGTTCCGATTCATGGATGGATCAATCAGCAGCCCCAGGAACAGGTTCGTGGCATCGAAGGTGGTCTGCTGCGAGCCGGTCGCCAGTTCACCCGAGGCCTGCGACAGGCCTGCCGGCGTCAGCGTGCCGTAGACCATCGGGATGCCGCCTGTCGTGTTGAAGGAGTTGACCAGCGCGTTCGCGACGGGCTGCTGATTGAGGGTCAGGCCACTGCCGAAGTTCGGTGCGGTCGGGCCTGGCGGTGGCGGCGTGAAGTTCAGCGTGAGATTGAGGTAGGCATGGCCGGCGTCGTAGCTCAGCGTGTCGCTGAAATTTGCCGGCAGGTTCGTGTTGGTGAGCGCGCCGAAGGTGCCGCTGACGCTGCCCGCGCTCAGGATGGTATATTGCTTCGAGATATAGCTGCCGTTGGCGAACGCCGCATTGACGGTGGCACCGCCGAGCGTCGCGCTGCCCGTGACATTGGCAGAGGATGCGGTCGAAGGATTGACCGCCACGCCATAATACGCGCCGGGCTGGAATACGAGATTGCCGTTCACCGTCGTCGACGTGCCCGGCGTGCCGGAGCCTGGCGCGAAGGTGCCGGCGCTCTGGATCGTCGTGTCGCCGACCGAACCGGTGCCGTTGAGCAGGCCGCCGGCCCCGATGGTCGGATCGCTGAGCGAGCCGTTCACCGTCAGCGTCGCGTTGGTCACCGTCGTGCCGCCGGTATAGGTGTTGGTGCCGAGCACGAGGGTCGTGCCGGCGGTCGCGTCGAGGCTCGCAGCACCGCCGAGGCCGTTGATCGCGCCGCCTGTCGAGGTGATGGCGCCGTTGAGCGAGCCGTTCTGCAACATGCCGCCGGCAAGCTTCAGTGCCGCCTGCGTCTGCGTGGTGCCGCCGAGATCGAGCGTACCGCCGCCATTGACGGTCGTCGTTCCGCTCGTCGCGCCCAGCGTGCCGGCGCCCGACAGTTGCAGCATGCCAGCATTGATGATGGTGCCGCCGCCGTAGGTGTTGTTCCCTGACAGCACCAGCGTGCCGTTGCCGGTCTTGGTGACGGCACCCGGCGCGCCGCCAAAGTCCGCGATCACGCCGGATAGTGTGAGCGAGCCGGTGTCGACCTGCGCCGTCCCGCCGTTGCTCCCGATCTGGACCGCACGGGACGAGGTGAAACCGGCGCCGCTGACCTCCAGCGTGCCGCCATCGAAAATCAATTGTCCCGCCCCGAGATTGGCGTCCCCCGAAACAGAGAGCGTGCCTGATGCCAAGGTCGTTCCGCCCGTATACGTGTTGATTCCGGTCAGGGTCAGCGTGCCGGTGCCGACCTTGATCAGCCCGCCGTTCCCACTGAACACGCCGGAAACCGGGGTGATAACGCCGGAGAATGTCGTCGACAGGCCATTGCCGCCGACCGTCAGGGTATTGGCGCCGAGCCGGATGGTGCCGTCCCCTTCGATCGACCCGACCGTGGTGCCGCCTGTCGTGAGGCTCGAAATGTCGAGCGCACCTGTCCCGTTCAGGATGAAGCGCGCGGTGCCGCCGCTGGCCGCGTCTTGAATGGATGTCGTGCCGCCACTGTTGGTCGTGATGGTGGCGTTGCCGGCCGTGCTCGAATTCGCGAACGTCAAATTGAGATTGTTGATGATCGCGGCATTGCCAGCCGTGCTCGCGTTGAAGAAATTGGTTTCGCCGGTGTTAAGGATGCTGGCATTGCCGGCCGTGCTGGTGTCGTGGAAGACCAGAAGACTTTTCGCGATAATTGTGGCGTTGCCCGCCGTGCTCGCGTTGTAGAAATCGAGCAGGGCGTTGTTGAGAATCCTGGCATTGCCGGCCGTGCTGCTGTCACCGAACTGGAGACTCCAGTTATTGGTGATGGCGGCATTGCCGGCTGTGCTCGTGTTGGAGAACCGTGTTGCGGTCTGGGTAAGGTCGTCGGCGACGATGGTGGCGGTTCCAGCCGAGCTGCTGTCGGAGAACAAGAGAATACCGCTATTGTAGATCGTTGCGCTGCCGGCCGTGCTCGCGTTGAGGAATTGTGTTGTGGATACGGCCGCGAAGCCGCCCTCGTTATAGATGGTTGCGCTGCCACCGTTGCTAACAATGCCGGCGCCATTGAACGTAAGTAACTGACTCCCGAAGTATGTGCCAACGTTGAACGTATAAGCGGAAGCCCCGGCATTGAAAGTCCAGCCACCGACGCTGGTGTTCTGCTCCAAGAACCCCACGTTTGAGCTGTTCGTCACTCCGAATGTGGCGGTGCCGGTCGGAACCGTTGCCGGTGTCCAGTTGGCGGCGCTATTGAAATCGAGCATCCCCGGGTAGGGCCCGCCCGCCGTGGGGTTGAGACTCCAGGTCGCGTCCTGAGCCGCGGCCGGCAAGCCGGTCACCAGCAGCGCCACCGACGCAAGCAGCCCGGCACGCAACGAAGCCAGCGTTCGTCGCCCGCACAATCCCGACGCACCGTGTTGGCCGGGCACCACAAGAGTTCCCACTGCATCCCCCTGGAGACGCGCCGCGCGCAGGCGTGTCGGTCGTCGCTCAACGAGGACGCGCATCTTCCCGTTACGCATTCTGTTGCGAGAAACGCGCAGCCTGGCGTTTAACAAAGTTATGTTATGGTAAGATTATGTTATGTTATGAGTCCATCTCGTTCCACGGCCTGCCGAGTGTTCGCTTTGCTGAGCTGGGTTCCAATCAGCGCCTGCGATTTTCTCGATTCATGCAATCCGGCGACGGATGTGTCGGTTCAACGAGATTGTCTCCCACGGCTTTGCAACCGCGAGGCAATCCCGCTTTCCAGGTGAGAGATGCACCGAGTGAAGGGTTCCCTCCCCCCTTTGCGGGAGCGTGAGGGCGCTTGCACTATTTCGGAATATTGGAAATATACCCCTGAGTTGCCCGACGCGTCAAGTTGCCTCGTCGAACGCCGGCAGCCGCCGGCTCCTTTGCATGGGGTTGTTTTCGATATTTTGGCCGCGCGCAGCCGCGGGGCACGCCTCGCTAGTAAGGGACGCACAAGCGGCAGGGTTCCCTCCCCCCTTGCGGGGGAGGGTTTGGGAGAGGGGTACCACACGGGTGCTCTCTCACTTTGCGCTCCAGCGACGCGAGATCCGAATTGCGACGGTCGTGCCTTCGTCGATTGTCTAGCCCGGGGCCACCCCTCTCCCCACCCTCTCCCGCAAGGGGAGAGGGAGCCCAACTAGCGTGCTCACCTGACAAGATGAGCTAGCGCCACCTACCCCGGCAAGAACCCGAACGCCTTCTCGAACCGCTTCGCATAGACCGGCCAGACCTCGGGATTGATGATGCGCGGCGGGCGCTTGCGTCGAGGGCGTCGAGGATCTGCTCGGCGGCGATCCGGCCCATGTTGATGCGCGCCTCGCGGGTGACGCCGGCGGTGTGCGGGCTCGCCAGCACATTGTCGAACTGCAAGAGCGGATGATCCGGCGGCGGCGGCTCCTTGGCCCAGACGTCGAGGCCGGCGCCGGCGATACGTTTTTCACGCAGCGCCTCCTCAAGCGCCTTCTCGTCATGGATGAAGCCGCGCGCGGTCGTGACGAAATAGGCATGCGGCTGCATCAGCGCGAATTCGCGCGCGCCGATCATGCCCCGGCTCTTGCTGTCCAGCGGACAGGAGATCGAGACGAAGTCCGCGCGGCGCAAGAGATCGTCGAGCTCGACCTTCTCCCCGCCTCGCTTCGCCATCTCATCCGCCGAAAGATACGGATCGTAGGCGATCACCTTCATGTGCAGGAGGCCCTTGCACAGCTCGGCGATGCGGCGGCCGACATTGCCGAGGCCGACGATGCCGACGGTCTTCTCCTTCAGCTCGTTGCCGATCAGATCGTTGCGGTTGACATTGGCCTCGCGCCGCAGCCGGCGGTCGGACTGGATGATGCGTTTCGACAGCGTCAGCATCATGCCGAGCGCATGCTCGGCGACCGAATTGGCGTTGCCGCCGGACTGGTTGACGACCAGCACGCCCGCCGCGGTGCAGGCCTCGACGTCGACGGGATCGAAGCCGGCGCCGTTCGAGGAGACGATCAGGAGGTTCGGTGCGCGCTTCAACAGCTCGGCATGGGCATGGAAATGCGGCGCCAGCTCATCGCGCGCCGCGCCGATCTGATAGGCATGCGCATCTGCCAGCACGGGCGCGAACACTGGCTCCGGCGTCTCGTTCTCCAGACGATCGAGCCGGACATCCGGCCGCTTTTTCAGGATATCGACATAGATCTCGTGGGCGAGGTATTTGACGTAGAACACACGCTTGTTGTTGACGGTCATGTCTTCGGGCAGCTTTCAGTTGGGGAAGCCATAGAGTCTTGCGGGATTGTCGACGAGGACGCGGTGCCGGGTCGCGGCATCCGGCGTCCATTGCTGGAACAGCGTCAGCAGATGGCCCGCATCGGGCATCTCGCCCTCGACCCGCGGATGCGGCCAGTCGCCGCCCCACACCAGCCTTTCAGGATTGGTCGAGACCAGCGCCTCGTGGAACGGCCGCGCATCTGGATAATCCGGCGCCCGCTGGCTGAGGCGATGGGCGCCTGACAGTTTGGCCCAGCACCACCCTTCATCGATCGCGCGCAGCAGGCTCTGGAAGCCCGCGGTGTTGATGCCGGCGGAAGCATCGGTGCGGCCCATGTGATCGACCACCACCGGCAGCCCGAGCGCCTTCAGCGTCGGGATCGCCCCGGGCAGATCCTTGACGTCGATCCAGAGCTGCAAATGCCAGCCGAGCTCGGCCATCACGGCCGCATGGGTCTCGGCGACGCCGAGCGGAATGCCGCCGCGATAGTGCAACTGGCCGCCGCGGAAGAAATGGTTGAAGCGCAACGCGCGCACGCCGAGCACATGCCATTGCCGCAGCATGCCCGCCGCCACGTCGGCGTCGGCCACCGCAACGCCACGCAACCGCGCGGGCTCGCGCTGCAACGCATCCAGCATCGCCGAATTGTCGCGACCATGCGCACTGCCCTGCACCAGCACGCCGCGGGCAAATCCAAGCGCGTCGAGCATGCCGAGGTAGTTCGCAAGCGGCGCGTCCGGCGGCGTGTAGCTGCGATCATTGGCATAGGGGAAGCGGTCGGCCGGGCCGAACACATGCGCATGCGTGTCGCAGGCCTTCGCCGGCAGCTTCTCGCGCGGCGGCGTGACGGGTCGCGGCGGCAGGCAGGCGGGGATCTCTGATGCGGCCATCGCTATTCCGCCTTCATGCCGGCGGCCTTGATGATCGGCCCCCATTTGTCGTAGTCGGCCTTGATCTTGGCCGCGAATTGGTCCGGGGTCGAGCTGATCGGGATCGCGCCGAGCTTGCCGAGCCGCTCCTTCACGGCATCGGTGTTCACCGCCGCGACGAAATCATGCGAGATCTTCGCGACGAGATCGGGCGGCATGTTGCCGGGCCCGAGCAGCCCCCACCACACCTCGGTGTCGTAGCCGGGGATGGTCTCCGACATGCTGGGCACATCAGGCAGGAACGGCGCGCGCGAGGCCGTCGTCACCGCCAGCGCGCGGACCGTGCCGGCCTGCAACTGCCCGACCGATTCCGGCCCGTTGTTGAACGACATCGGAATTTGTCCACCGAGCAGATCATTGATCGCAGGCGCGCCGCCCTTGTAGGGAATCCCGTTGAGATCGATTTTTGCAAGGCTGTTGAGCAGCTCGCCGGCGAGATGGGTCGAGGTGCCGTTGCCCGCATGCGCAAACGACAGGCTGCCCTGCTTGGCGTTCGCAGCCGCGATGACGTCGCCGACCGACTTGAACGGCGAGTCCGCGCGCACCAGCAGCACGTTCGGCGACGACGCCAACAGCGAGATCGGCGAGAAATCCTTGAACGTGTCGTAGGGCAGCTTTGGATAGAGGAACGGATTGGTGGCATGGCCGCTCGCCACCATGATCAGATTGTAGCCATCGGGCGCGGAGCTTGCGATCGCCTGCGAGGCGATCACCCCGCCGGCGCCGGGCCGGTTCTCGACCACGATCGATTGCGTCCAGGATTTCGACACCACTTCGGCCAGCGTCCGCGTCAGCACGTCGACGCCGCCGCCGGGCGGATACGGAACGAGGATGTGAACGGCTTTGGCAGGATATGGCTGCGCGGATGCGAGCCCGGCCGCAACCATGGCCGCTGCCGCAATGGCGGTCCGCCAGACCCATCCGGCCATCGACGCCTCCCGTCCCTTGATCGTTCCGTCCCTTTGTCGTTACCGTCTGTATCGCACGCCGGTTCGGCACAGCGATGGCCGAATTGCGCAGATCGCGTTGCGGCCGCGGCATGTTGACAATCACAGGCACCGCGTCAAGTTTCGATCCGCAAGCGAACATCAGCGTCGCACGAGCAGGGAGAACAGGATGGCGGCCGCGGAACAAGCCTCGTCCCAGAAGACGGCGACCACCTGGCACGGCATCGTGCTGCAGACCCTGAAGCGGAACGAGATCAAGCTCGTGCCCTATGTGCCCGACCGGGTGCTGACCACGCTGATCAAGGACCTGCACGCCGATCCCTATTTCACGACATTTCCAACCGCGCGCGAGGAAGAAGCCGTCGGCATCATCTCCGGCGCCTGGATGGCCGGCATGCGCGGCGCGGTGCTGATGCAGACCTCGGGCTTTGCCACGCTCGCCAACGTGCTGGCCTCGCTCGCGGTGCCCTACCAGATCCCGCTGATCATGTTCGTCTCCGAGCGCGGCACGCTCGGCGAGTTCAACTACGGCCAGGCGCTGGTCTGCCGCACCATGCGCCCGGTGCTGGACTCGCTGGCGATGGAGCACCACACTATCACAAGGCTCGACGAGCTCGAATTCATCGCCGACCGCTCGATCAAGCAGGCCGTCACCACCCAGGCGCCGGTGGCGCTGATCCTCTCGCCGCTTTTGACCGGCGGCAAGACCTTCGACAAGTGAGATCGGCCATGACCAGCACGCCCGCGCGCAACACCAAGGTGATGAACCGCTTCGATTTGACGCAGCGCCTCGTCAGCAAATTGAAGGACGAGGCCGTGATCGGCGGCATCGGCAACACCAATTTCGATCTCTGGGCCGCCGGCCATCGCCCGGAGAATTTCTACATGCTGGGCAGCATGGGCCTGGCGTTTCCGATCGCACTCGGCGTCGCGTTGGCGCAGCCGAAGCGCCGCGTGTTCGCGCTCGAAGGCGACGGCTCGCTGCTGATGCAGCTCGGCTGCCTCTCGACCATCGCGACGCTGGCGCCGAAGAACCTGACGATGGTGGTGATGGACAACGGCATCTACCAGATCACCGGCAGCCAGCCGACCCCGGCCGCCGGTCACACCGACATCGTCCAGGTCGCAATCGCCAGCGGCCTCGCCAATAGCTCCTGGGCCGCCGACGAGGACGATTTCGAGCGACTGATCGAGCAGTCGACACAGACCGCAGGCCCGACCCTGATCGGCGTCCGCATCGACGACAAGCCCGGCACCGGCACCACCCGCCGCGACCCCGTCCAGATCCGCGAGCGGTTCATGCACGGGATGGGGGTGCGGCAGCTGCTGTAGGGCCGCAGAAATCAATCTGCGGAGAAGCCAGCGGCGCAACCGCTAACCCGCAAAATCCGACATGCGGTAGAACGCCGCATTTGCAGTACTGGCTGTTCATTTGCGCGACAACAACGTGTGCTAGTGTCGATTCGATACAACTAAAAGAAATTGCGGAATGTGGTTGCCTCGAAATTGCAGGACAGTCCTCGTCTCGATCGCGCCTCGATTCAAATGCCCACAGCGTCGCCGCTTGTGCCGCGCGTCCATCCTCCAGCATTTGGCTTTCGCACTGCTCACACTGGTCTTCTGGGGAGGAGCAGCGACGCCCGCGCCGGCCGAGGGACGACCGCCGGGGCCGATCGGTTCAGCCTGCCAACACAACGTTTCACCGTCCGCGATCGGCCCTTCAGCCAAAGCGCCGAAGAACGAGGCCATCCCGCTTGTCAGAGCTGCAGACTCTGCAAAGGCCTTGGGCGCGCGCGAACGAGCCATCGAGCTTTGGAGCCAAGCTATCGAGCTCGACCCGGACAACCTTCCCCTGCGGATAAATCGCGCCGCGGCTTACGCGCAAGCTAACGAGCTCGACAGGGCCCTCAAGGACTATGATCGTGCGATAGTCCTTGCTCCTAGCTCTTCGATTGTCTTCCTTATCCGCGCTGAGATTCTTGCGCGAATGACCGAGTATGATCGCGTCATCGCGGACACCAGCAAGGCCATCAAGCTCACTCCCAACACGCCCGCGCGTACTTTGTCCGCAGCGTGGCGTATATGAGCAAGCGCGACTACCGCCGCGCAATCTTGGATCTGGATCAATCGGTCAGGCTGGATCCCGAGTGCTCAATCGGATACGTGATGAGGGGCCGGATATTCGATCTCAGCCGCGATCGTGGTCGCGCCGAAGCCGACTATGACAGGGCGCTTCAACTCGACTTCGGTCCCACCAATGCGACAGCCTTCTCGCGTCGAGCCGATGCTTACGCCGGCAAACGAGACTACAAACGCGCCGTCGATGATCTTGGCCTGGCCTTGACGCTTGAGCTCGGCAACGCGGATAGGCTGCGCAGGCGCTGTGAGTTCAAAGCCCTTTGGGGTGTGTTCGATGGCGCGCTGGTCGATTGCGACCAAGCATTGCGAATTCGACCTCACGACCCCAACATTCTGGAGTCTCGCGGCCTCGTCTACCTCAAGAAGGGCGCGCCGGATCAGGCCATTGAAGCCTTTGACGCTGCGGTGCAGATCGACGCAAGGCGACAGCCAAACTCGCTCTACGGACGCGCAATGGCCAAACGGCAAAAGGGAGATGTTGCAGGCAGCGAGGCCGATATCGCAGCCGCGTCGGCGATCAAGCCAAGCGTGGCAGACTACATGGAGGCCATGTACGGCATCAAATGATCGTGCGCGCCGTCGACGATGGCGCCTCGGGCCGACTGATCATAGCCGGAACTCGGCTCAATTCATCCTTAGCTCCGTGATATGCCTTGGATCCGGATTCAGCTCGCCGCGTTCGACGCGCTTGACGATGTCGGTCAGCGCTGCATTGGCGTTGCAGGCGAGGCCGAGCTTCTCGCCCTCGCGCACCACAAAGCCGTTGAGGAATTCGATCTCGGTGCGGCGGCCCTTCTGCATGTCCTGGCCCATCGAGGGGCGCTGTGCGGACGAGGTGCGCTTTGCATCCTTGAAGCGCTGCTCGTCGCAGGCGCGCATCGCGGCTTCGTCGCCCTCGCCGGCGCGGGCGATGGTCTCGGGCGGGAGGTGCAGGATCTCCTCCAGCTGATAGCCGTGTGCCTGGCCGACGCGGATCGCTTCGCTGCCGAGCCGGGTCGAGAAGCGGCGCAGCGGTTCGCTTTGCAGCACCTCGCTGCCCGCCAGACCAGTGCAGGCCGACAGCCCGTTGCCCATCACGTTGGCGACGAGCTTGGACCAGCGCTCGCCCCAGAGATTGGAGGTGACCTTGGCGCTGTCGGAATAGCCGACCAGCCGGCAGACCTCCTCCGCCCGCGCGGTGATGCGGCCATGCACCTCGCCGGCGCGAAACACGGTATGCGCTGCGCCACCCTTGCCGGCACCGCGGTGGATATGGCCGGGCTCGGGCAGATTGACGGTGATGCTGCTCGCGATGCAACCGAGCGTCTTGCCCCAGCCGACGACGCTGGCGATGGTCTCCTCGTTCATGCAGTTCTGCAGCGACACGACGTAGCCGTCCGCCGCCAGGTATTGCCGGATCAGCATGGTGGCCCAGGCCGTGTCGTAGGACTTCATGCAAATGAAGGCGATGTCGACCGGCTTTTCCTTGGCCAGTTGCTGCGCGTCGGTGACGTGCAGCGCACGTACCGGCACCGAGAACTCGGCAACATCCATCGCATGCGTGACGCGCAGTCCGTGCTTGCGCATATGCTCGACATGCTCGGGCCAGGGATCGATGAAGGTGACGTCCTCACCCGCCTGCGCCATATGCGCGCCGACATAGCCGCCGACCGCACCCGCGCCGACGATCGCGATCTTCCGACCCATGTTTCCATCCCCTGCTCTTGGCCGACGCTGGCCGCGTCCGCTCGTTGGGGGCAGTCTAGGGGATCAGGCGGTCAGGCCAACCGGTCGCTTCATGAAAAAACCGAGCCTGTGCCATGCCAGTATTCATGGGGCCAAGAAAATCCCCGCGGGCGATGTGCCCGCGAGGATGTCCGCAGTCAGATGAAGCCAGGCGCGATCAGTCGATGATCTTGACGATCCGGTGGGTGCGCGCGTCCACGATCACACGGCGATCATTGACGACCGCATAGCGATACTCGGTGTAGCGCGGCACCGGGCGCAGCACGACGGTGTCGGGCAGCGGCTCGCCGACCACGACGCGCTCGCGCACCACGACCGACGGCTCGCCGCGCGGGATCGAGGTGATCACCGCATTCGGAATCTCGAGACCGGCGCCGACCGCAGCACCGACCGTGCCGCCGACGATCTCGCCGACCGGGCCCGCAATCTCGCCGCCGGCCCGCGCACCATTCGCGGCGCCCGCAGCAGTCGTGGACTGCGCGAAGGCCGAACCGGACGCGAGCAGCGACGCAGCAACGACAAGGGAAACGGCAAAACGCTTGTTCATCATTCTCCTCCTCCGATTTGATCGACGCATCTCAACATCGGAGCGAATGAGACGTTCCAGTTCCAGCGCGGCAACTTGCGCGCAAATTCCAGTTCCCGCGCAACTCGCTCCAGTTCCAGCACAAATGAAGAAGCCGCTCCGGATAGCCTCCGAAGCGGCATTCATCATTGGTTCAGATTCGGAAGATGTTCAGATCGACCCCGCGGCGCGCGCTTTTCATTCCAGCGGTTTCTGATCGGCTCGCCGTCTTGGCGCTCGCCGTCTTTGAGGCGGCGCAGCCGCGGGCTTGATGCGGATCCGCATCGCGCCGCCCTTGGGGTGATCGATCTCGAAGGCGTTTGTCCTGCGCACCAGTTCGCCCAGGGTGCGGAAGCCGTAAGTCCGTTGATCGAAATCCGACGCGACATTGGCGAGCTGGCGTCCGACCTCGCCAAGCGTCACCCAGCCGTCTTCACTGGCGATCTGGCCGAGCACCTTCTTGATGATCGGCGTCGCTGCCTCGGGCGGCTGCAACGGCTGGGCCCGCGCGGCCGAGTCCTGGTTGCTCACCACGCCGCCACGCAAATTCTCGGTGTAGACGAACCGGCGGCAGGCCTGCCGGAAACTTTCCGGCGTCTTCTGCTCGCCGAACCCGAACACGTCGATGCCGTGCTCGCGGATACGGGCGGCAAGCCGGGTGAAATCGCTGTCCGACGACACCAGGCAGAAGCCATCGAACCGGCCGCTGTGCAGCAGGTCCATCGCGTCGATCACGAGCGTGATGTCGGAGGCATTCTTGCCGGTCGTATAGGCGAATTGCTGCTGCGGGATGATGGCGTGCTTCGACAGGATGTCGGCCCAGCCCTTCGACCTCGGATTGGAGAAGTCGCCATAGATGCGGCGCACGCTGGCCTCGCCGATCTTGGCGATCTCCTCGAACAATCCATCGGCGATCTTTGCGGATGCATTGTCGGCGTCGATCAGGACGGCGAGACGGGGCGAGCGAAGTTCGGACGGCATGGCATGTCTCAGCTGGGATGCGATGGATCAAGATTCGCACATCGCGCGTCCCAGGCATAGACCAATGGCCGCCGGACGGACGTTCGCGGCCGCGGCAGCGGCCGGCCGTGCGGGTCAGATCACCTCGCCAAGATCGATTGCTCGCCTGGCGAACTCGATGGCCTTCTCGGCGGTGATCGCATCCGCTGTGGTCGTGGCCTCGTCGCGCACCGACGGCGGCGAGGCGATCCGGATCTTCTTGCCGTTCGAGCGGCGGATGGTCGCGCGCCAGCGATCGACATCGCGGCGGTACGCATCGATGACAAAGTCCCGGTAGGCGACGCCGCTCATCAGCGGCTGAAGCGTTGCCATTTCGGCACCTGCCGGACGGCTCGCGATCTCGCGCACCATCTCGACAATCGTCTCGACGGCGTGCTCACGCGCAGCGCCGGTTGTATCCCTGAGCAGATAGCTCACCGCCGCGCCGATCTGCGCCCTGGCGCGATCGTCGCTCGCAAAATCCGAATCGACCTGAATTGACATGATGGGGAAAACGCCTCCTCCGGACGCAATATCGGATGCTTCCAGGCATCCGGCACGCTGCAACCAAGAGACGTTTAGTCGGCTCCCCATTAAAGCCGGATTATCCGTTAGCCCCCGATTTCTCGGATGCTGTTAACCGGGTCTTGATGCCGCTTCGGAACCCGTCCGAAGCGGCATCGATCGTCGATCTCAGAGCAGGCCCGCGCCGCGCGCCCACTTGTACTTGGCGCCCAGCACCTCGACCGGCAATTCGGTCGAATAGGCGTAGGCCGGAATGCCGTTCTGATACAGGTACTCGGCGGCTTCCTCGACCTCGACGTCGCCGGCGAGCGAGGCGACGATCGGCTTGACGAAGCCCTTGGCCTCCATCTCCTTCTTCACCTCGACCATGTTGCGCGCGAACACCATCGGCGGCGTCACGATGGTGTGCCAGTAGCCGAGGATCAGCGCGTGGATGCGCTCGTCCGACAGGCCGAGCTTCACCGTGTTGACGTAGGTGATCGGCGGCTCGCCGCCGGTGATATCCACAGGATTTCCGGCTGCGCCGAACGGCGGGATGAACTTGCGGAACGCCGCATCGAGATCCGGCGGCATCTGCATCAGCGACAGGCCGTTGTCGACGACGGAGTCGGAGAGCAGCACGCCGGACCCGCCGGCGCCGGTGATGATCAGCACGTTCTCGCCCTTCGGCGTCGGCAGCACCGGCACGCCGCGGGCGAACTCGAGCAGTTGCCGGAGCGAGCGCGCGCGGATCACGCCGGACTGCTTGAACACGTCCTCGTAGATCTTGTCGTTGCCGGCGAGCGCGCCGGTGTGCGACGACGCCGCCTTCGCGCCCGCAGAGGTGCGGCCGGCCTTGAGCACGACCACCGGCTTCTTCTTGGAGACGCGCTTGGCGGCCTCCGCGAAGGCGCGGCCGTCCTTCAGGTCCTCGCAGTGCTGCGCGATCAAATTGGTGTTGGGATCCTGCTCGAAGAAAGCGAGCAGATCGTCCTCGTCGATGTCGGACTTGTTGCCGAGGCCGACGATCGCCGACACGCCCATCTTGGCCGAGCGCGAGAAGCCGATGATCGCCATGCCGATGCCGCCCGACTGCGACGACAGCGCCGCGTGGCCCTTGACGTCGTAGGCGGTGCAGAACGTCGCGCAGAGATTGGCCGGCGTATAGTAGAAGCCGTAGATGTTCGGCCCCATCAGGCGGATATTGTACTTCTTGCCGACCTCGACGATCTCGGCCTGCAATTCCGGCGCGCCGGCTTCGGCAAAGCCCGAGGGAATCAGCACTGCGCCGGGGATTTTCTTCTCGCCGCATTCGGCGAGCGCGCCGGCGACGAATTTCGCGGGGATCGCGAAGACAGCCGTGTCGATCACGCCGGGCACGTCCTTGACGCTCTTGTAGGCCTTGTAGCCCAAGATCTCTTCCGCCTTCGGGTGGATCGGATAGATCTCGCCCTTGTAGCCGCCGTTGATGAGGTTCTTCATCACCGAGTTGCCGATCTTGCCGTCCTCGGCGGAGGCGCCGATCACCGCTACGCCCTTCGGCTGCATGATGCGGCTCATCGCCGCGACGATCTCCTCGGTCGGACGCGGCGCCGGGCGCGGCTTGTAGTCGAAGTCGACGACGATGCGGACGTCGGCGGCGATCGCGTTCTTGCTGGTGGCGAACACCGGATTGAGGTCGAGCTCGACGATCTCGGGGAAATCGCTGACCAGCTGCGACACCTTGACGATGACGTCGGCGAGCGCCTCGCGATTGACGGGGTCGCCGCCGCGCACGCCCTTCAGCATCTCATGCGCCTGGATGCCGTCGAGCATCGACAGCGCATCTTCCTTGGTCGCGGGCGCGAGGCGGAAGGTGATGTCCTTGAGGATTTCGACCAGCACGCCGCCAAGGCCGAAAGCGACCAGCTTGCCGAACGAGCCGTCGGTGATCGAACCGACGATCACCTCGGTGCCGCCGCCCAGCATCTGCTGGACCTGGATGCCCTCGATCTTGGCATCGGCCTTGTACTTCTTGGCGTTGGCGAGAATCGTCTCGTAGCTCTTCTCGGCGTCCGCGGCGCTCTTGACGCCGACCACGACGCCGCCGGCCTCGGTCTTATGCAGGATATCGGGCGAGACGATCTTCATCACGACCGGGAAGCCCATATCGGAGGCGATCCGGGCGGCCTCGGTCGCCGACTTGGCAACGCCCTCCTTCGGCACCGGAATGCCGTAGGCGTCGCAAACCACCTTGCCTTCGGGCGCGGTGAGGCTCGTACGCTTGTCGGCCCTGACCGCATCGAGAATTTTGCGGACCGCATCCTTAGAATTTGACATCGGCTTCCTCCTGGGACAAATTTCGTGGCATTTGGTATGCCAAAAACGTAATTGTCAAGGTCGGTCGACGATCAAAAAGTCCAAAAATATGGGCAGCTTGACATTCTGGTATTTGGCATGCCAAAAATCTAGGGTAATTTCTTCTGCTAAGAAGACGTCTCCAAGAGGAGGAGACGAGTCGTGCCAGAACCGAAACAGACCAAGGCGTCACCCACCATGGCTGACACAGATATCGCCATCGTCCGGATCGCGCCGGAGACGAGCTTCAAGAACAAGGCCTATGAAGCCTTGAAGGAAGCGATCCTGAAGATGGACATCTACGCGACGCCGGAGCCCGTGATGCTCGACGAGCGCGCATTGTCCGAGCGCCTCGGCGTCAGCCGCACGCCGATCCGCGAAGCGATCGCGATGCTCGAGCAGGACGGCTTCGTGAAGACCGTGCCGCGCCGCGGCATCGTCGTGGTCCGCCGCACCAAGGCGGAGATCGTCGACATGATCCGCGCCTGGGCGGCGCTGGAGAGCATGGCGGCGCGCCTGATCACGACCACCGCGCGCAAGAAGGACATCTCGTCGCTGCGCGACTTCTTCAAGGACTTCAGCGACGACCGCCTGCCGCAGGATCACATCGAGGAATATTCCAAGGCCAACATCGCCTTCCACCAGGCGCTGATCTCGCTGTCGGAATCGCCTGTGCTGGTCGATCTCACCAACGACCTGCTGCTGCATGTGCGCGGCTATCGCCAGCTCACGATCGGCCGCAAGGACCGCACCGCAACCTCGCTGCCGGAGCATCTCGGGATCATCGAGGCGCTGGAAGCGCGCGACACCGAGCTCGCCGAGAAGCGCGCCCGCGATCACACGCTCGGCCTTGCCGCCTATGTCGAGGCCCATGGCCAAGAGTTGTTCACGTAAGTTTGAGAATCCACACACGCTTCAGACGACAATCAGATCGTCCGAACAAGAACGATCAGGGAGACGATGCCGATGCTGAATACCGCTACGAAGTCCGAGGCACCGGGCACCGAGCAAGAATTGACCGACGGCTTCCACCTCGTCATCGACGCGCTCAAGCTCAACGGCATCGACACCGTCTATGGTGTGCCGGGTATCCCGATCACGGACCTGGGCCGCATGGCCCAGGCGGCGGGCATTCGCGTGCTCTCGTTCCGCCACGAGCAGAACGCCGGCTATGCGGCCTCGATCGCCGGCTTCCTGACCAAGCGTCCCGGTGTCTGCCTCACGGTGTCGGCGCCCGGCTTCCTCAACGGCCTCACCGCGCTGGCGCACGCCACCACCAACTGCTTCCCGATGATCCTGATCTCCGGCTCGTCCGAGCGCGAGATCGTCGACCTGCAGCAGGGCGACTATGAGGAGATGGACCAGCTCGCGATCGCCAAGCCGCTCTGCAAGGCGGCGTTCCGCGTGCTGCACGCCCAGGACATCGGCATCGGCCTTGCGCGCGCGATCCGCGCCGCGGTGTCGGGCCGTCCGGGCGGCGTCTATCTCGACCTGCCGGCAAAGCTGTTCGGCCAGGTGATGGACGCTGCGGCCGGCGAGAAGTCGCTGGTCAAGGTGATCGACGCGGCGCCCGAGCAAATCCCCTCCCCGTCTTCGGTCAAGCGCGCGCTCGACGTCCTGAAGAGCGCAAAGCGTCCGCTGATCATCCTCGGCAAGGGCGCGGCCTATGCGCAGGCCGACGAGGCGATCAAGAATTTCGTCGAGAAGAGCGGCGTGCCGTTCCTGCCGATGAGCATGGCGAAGGGCCTGTTGCCCGATCTGCATCCGCAATGCGCGGGCGCGGCGCGCTCGACCGTGCTGAAGGAAGCCGACGTCGTGATGCTGATCGGCGCCCGCCTCAACTGGCTGCTCTCGCACGGCAAGGGCAAGACCTGGGGCGAGGCTCCGAAGAAATTCATCCAGGTCGACATCGAGCCGAAGGAAATGGATTCCAACGTCGAGATCGTCGCCCCCGTTGTCGGCGATATCGGCTCCTGCGTCTCCGCGTTCCTCGACGCCATGGGCGCGAACTGGTCGGCCGCGCCGGGCGATTGGCTCGCCACCGTTGCGAAGAAGCGTGACGACAACGTCGCCAAGATGGCGCCGAAGCTGATGAGCAACGCTTCGCCGATGGATTATCACGGTGCGCTCGGCGCGCTGCGCGCCATCATCGCGGAACGCCCCGACACCATCTTCGTCAACGAGGGCGCCAACACGCTCGACCTCGCCCGCGGCGTCGTCGACATGCACAAGCCGCGCAAGCGGCTCGACGTCGGCACCTGGGGCGTGATGGGCATCGGCATGGGCTATTCGATCGCGGCTGCGGTCGAGACCGGCCTGCCCGTGCTCGCGGTCGAAGGCGACAGCGCGTTCGGCTTCTCGGGCATGGAGGTCGAGACCATCTGCCGCTACAAGCTGCCGATCTGCGTCGTGATCTTCAACAATGACGGCATCTATCGCGGCACCGACGTCAACAGCGCCGGCGACGATCCGGCGACCACCGTGTTCGTCAAGGGCTCGCGCTACGACAAGATGATGGAAGCCTTCGGCGGCGTCGGCGTCAACGCCACCTCGCCGGACGAGCTGAAGCGCGCGGTCAATGCGGCGCTGGATAGTGGCAAGCCGACCCTGATCAACGCCGTGATCGATCCGGCCGCGGGCTCGGAGAGCGGCCGCATCGGCAACCTCAATCCGCAGAGCGTTTTGAAGAAGAAGTAACCCCTCAAACCCACATCACTCCCTGCGGGTGCAGGGGCAGACAGAGTACGGAGCAATAGATATGACCAAGGCGCTCAAGGGCGTTCGCATTCTCGATTTCACCCACGTCCAGTCGGGTCCGACCTGCACGCAATTGCTGGCCTGGTTCGGCGCCGACGTGATCAAGGTCGAGCGCCCCGGCGTCGGCGACATCACGCGTGGCCAGCTGCAGGACATCCCGAACGTGGACAGCCTGTATTTCACCATGCTGAACCACAACAAGCGCTCGATCACGCTCGACACCAAGAACCCGAAGGGCAAGGAAGTGTTGACCGCGCTGATCAAGCAGTGCGACGTGCTGGTCGAGAATTTCGGCCCCGGCGTGCTCGATCGCATGGGCTTCCCCTGGGAGAAGATCCACGCCATCAACCCGAAGATGATCGTCGCCTCGATCAAGGGTTTCGGCCCCGGCCCGTATGAGGACTGCAAGGTCTACGAGAACGTCGCGCAGTGCACCGGCGGCGCCGCCTCGACCACCGGCTTCCGCGACGGCCTGCCGCTCGTCACCGGCGCGCAGATCGGCGACAGCGGCACCGGCCTCCACCTCGCGCTCGGCATCGTCACCGCGCTCTATCAGCGCACCCATTCCGGCCAGGGCCAGCGCGTCACCGCCGCGATGCAGGACGGCGTGCTCAACCTCGCCCGCGTCAAGCTGCGCGACCAGCAGCGCCTCGCCCACGGCCCGCTGAAGGAATACAGCCAGTTCGGCGAAGGCATTCCGTTCGGCGATGCCGTGCCGCGCGCCGGCAACGATTCCGGCGGCGGCCAGCCCGGCCGCATCCTGAAGTGCAAGGGCTGGGAGACCGACCCGAACGCCTACATCTACTTCATCACCCAGGCCCCCGTCTGGGAGAAGATCTGCGACGTAATCGGCGAGCCGACCTGGAAGACCGATCCGAACTACGCCAAGCCGCCGGCCCGCCTGCCGCGCCTCAACGAGATCTTCGCCCGCATCGAGCAGTGGACGATGACCAAGACCAAGTTCGAGGCGATGGAGATCCTCAACAAGGACGACATCCCCTGCGGCCCGATCCTGTCGATGAAGGAGATCGCGGAAGACCAGTCGCTGCGCGCGACCGGCACCGTGGTCGAGGTCGATCACCCGACCCGCGGCAAGTACGTCTCGGTCGGCAACCCGATCAAGCTGTCGGATTCGCCGAGCGACGTGCAGCGCTCGCCGCTGCTCGGCGAGCACACCGACGAGATCCTGCGCGAGGTGCTCGGCTTCAGCGATCACCAGGTCGCAGAGATCCACGATTCCGGCGCGCTCGATCCGCCGCGCAAGCAGGCCGCCGAGTAACGGCCGCGCTCAATCAACACCACGAATGGCCGCGGGCAACCGCGGCCATTTTTGTTTTGCTTGAAATCGCGGATCTAATGTGTTGATCCGCTAGGGATCATCTTCGACTCGATCCAGCCGGTTTTGCCTGCCGGTTCACGTCCGCTTCGCGCCGAGAATGACCATGGCGCAGTGCCGCCGCGAACCGACGCGATGCGCGATCAGAAGCGGAATATTCGCCGCCGTTCGGCGTCAGCCCGAATTTATTTCGTTATCGGCGCTGCGGATCGTACTGCGCTCTGATAGTCACCAAGGAGTTTGGCGTCTTCGATTGATCCGTGATGGTGCATCTGGCGCCAGCGACCATTCATCAGTTGAAAAATTCGGGTGGTGCGGATGTTCAGACTTTTTACGACGTCACCATCATGGTAGGTGCCGCGCTCCCGCCCCACGGCCCAAAAGACGTCGCCCGCGCGATGGATGGTATAGTCCCAAAATTCAACGTGAACGTCCGCCGAACTCTTGAAGACTCCCTGGTACATCAAGTGCGGCTGATCTGCTCCCCGCCGAATCCCTCCGAGAGGATTGTCAATTGCGACCTCATCGGAATCAGCAAAGTTCTCGTCGATCATTTTCAGATCGCGAGTGTTGAACCCGCGGTAAAATTGGGCCAAAGCCTGTTGAGGCTGGCTTAGGTCACCGAGATCTTCGTTACCTGTGATGGGATCCTGTATCGGTTTTTGGCCCTGGGCCCCGGCGGCACCGAGAGGCGTCGAAATCAAAGCACAATTGACGGCCAATCCGAATATCGCCGAGATGAGCAGGCTCCTTTGGTGCAGCGTAGTCGACATGGTCTGTCTCCTCATACTTCTATCGATATCTCCATTTCGATCGATCTCGTCCGAGCGCGTCATCACCTTTTGCTCGAAGCAATGGAACGAATTCCAGCGTTAGCGCGCGGCCACCTCAAACAGCCGGATTTTATGGTCGAGGCCCCTAGCGGAACCGACTAATCTCAGCCCTGACGAGTTGGTTGTGACGGGCCAACAGTTCTTGCCATGCGCCATCCCCGAGCTCACGCGCGCGCGCCGGCGCGCTCATAACGAGCCATGGTCCGCAGAATTGAATATGAAAGAAATCGCTTCTTCACGGTAGTCCTCCTCGGGGAGCGACGACCTCTGAGCGCGTTGCCTCTGCTCCTCTTGCGACTCGCGCCCGCCTGAGTGCAAAGGGACTCCGAAAAAGAGCGGGTCCGAAGGAAGTTGGATTAAAAAATAGGTCGCCTGAGAGGCGACTCCGTCTTTGCCCCACCAAGCCAAAATGCCATTTGGGCAAAAAAAGCTACCTCAATCTCAGGACAAAGTCACTCATTCGGCGAGATTTTCGCCCGCATCGAACAGTGGACGATGATGAAGACCAGTCGCTCCGCGCACGTCCGCCAAAGGCCATGTGTAGACCAATGCAGCGCAGCAAATTGCGTCCTGTTCGATTACCTCTTCGGCGCGGTCGGCGGCCGGATCGGATCGTAAACGAACGAGCACGCCATTTGCTTTTGGCGCTCAGCGTCCCTCAGGTAGCAATTCTCAATTTCGATGCTGTCGCTCACACAGAAGGCACTCCGCCTTCCGCATTTGTTTCCGGCCAAGTCCTTGTCCTCGGGGTTGGAAGCCGAGGCGTCAGATCGCCGCGATGCTTTTGGCCGTAGCGAGGCCCGCTTTGGGGACAATTGCCCCTCATAAACTCCGATCAGTGTGCTACCCTTCACTGTCCCGTTTTCGCGGGACAGATATTTTGAATCCATTTTCAGGAGGGGAATGCCATGCGAACTTACGTATTACCCCTATTGATCGTCGCCACCGTACCATCTGCGTTTGCAGCCGAAGTGCCGAAGGAGGGCAACTACGACTACACCGCGTGCTGGTCCGGCACGAACAACGTGATCACCTTCTCCAAGACGCACACTGCGGCCAGTTACGAAATGACGGGGGCTATCCGAAGCACCACTCCGGGCGGTATGTTTGACAAGCACACCTTCCGCTGCGTTGGGATGAATGCTTCGCTCGACGGCAAGAACACCGGATCCACGGTGTGCGAGGCCATCGATGCGGATGGCGACAAGCGCCTGTCCACCTTTGCTCTCGGCAACGACGGCAAGGTCACTCGCGAGAATGTCGTCGGCACTGGAAAATACGAAGGCATGGTCGCAAGCGGCACGGTCCAGCCGCTCGGACCGTTTCCGGTCATCAAGGCCGGGACATTTCAGGACTGCAATCACCAAACCGGCACCTATAAGCTGAAATAGCATACGTGCCCTCGAAATGCCGCCGCTTGAACGGCGGCATTTCGTCTGGAGCTATGGCACCTGGATTGCCCTCTGCGAAGCGAAAGCTCGTGTGAATAGCGCCTCTTCAAAAAGAACGAAATCGCCGGCATCGCCACGCGGACGATAGAGATGCTTCCCAAATCACCGCGAGAACAGCACCAACGCTCTGACCGGCCCGGCGTAAGATAGCCGTGGAAACGAAGGATGGGGCACCATGAACGTTCGCTCGGGTCTTCTGGATGCGATTGGCAATACGCCCCTGATCAAGCTGCGCGGGCCATCGGATGCCACCGGCTGCGACATCTACGGCAAGGCGGAATTCCTCAATCCGGGCGGCTCGATCAAGGATCGTGCGGCTCTGGCGATCATCAACGATGCCGAGCAACGCGGCCTGCTCCAGCCGGGCGGCACCATCGTCGAAGGCACGGCCGGCAATGTCGGCATCGGCATTGCGTTGGTGGCCAATGCCCGCGGCTACCGTTCCGTGATCGTGATGCCCGACACGCAAAGCCAGGAGAAGCAGGACCTGCTGCGGCTCTACGGCGCCGATCTGCGCCTGATACCCGCGGTGCCCTATTCCGATCCCAGCCACTATGCACGCTATTCCGCGCGCCTCGCCGCGGAGCTCGGAGCATTTTGGGCGAACCAGTTCGACAACGTCGCCAACAGCGAAGGCCACTATCGCACGACCGGCCGCGAGATCTGGCAGCAGACGGACGGCAAGATCGACGGCTTCACCTGCGCCGTCGGCAGCGGCGGCACCCTGGGCGGCGTTGCACGCGCCCTCAAGGAACGCAATCCGACCGTGAAGATTGCGCTCAGCGATCCGATGGGCGCCGCGCTCTACAACTGGTTCACCAACGGCAAGCTCACGACAGAAGGCGATTCGATCACGGAGGGCATCGGCCAGGTCCGCGTGACGAAGAACCTTGAAGGCGCGCCGATCGACATCGCCTACCAGATCACGGATGAGGAGGCGCTGCCGGTCCTGTTCGACCTGATCGAACATGAGGGATTGGTGCTGGGCGGTTCGAGCGCGATCAACATCGTCGGGGCGATGCGGCTTGCACGCGACCTTGGCCCCGGCAAGACCATCGTCACCATCCTCGCCGACGGCGGCCAGCGCTACCAGTCCAAGCTCTTCAATCCGGATTTCCTGCGCAAGAAAAACCTGCCGCTGCCGCGCTGGATGAATTGAGGCGGGCGTCGTTCGTCTTGAACGGGCAACCCGACCTCTCAATGCGATTAACCGGCGCGCGCTTCCGGTCGGCTCATCGGATCGATCGACGTAGCCAAGCCGAAGCGCGTCTCGACCGCTTCGAGGCAGAGGTCCTCGCGCAATCGCGAGCCGGTGACAAGCCCCTCGATCGGGAGTCCGTTTGTTGCCTCGCCCCGCTACCAGAGATCGCGATAGTTCGTGAACCGCCGCAGGGTCTTGTCGTAGCGGGCCGGCACGATCCAGGGCAGCAGCAGCTTGAAAATAAAGTTGGGAAGCGGAGAACGAAGACGCACATAGAGGTCGAGCGGATCGAGATCGTGGCGCATCCGGAATTTCGGTTCGTAGCTGAGACCCGTGCTGCGAAGCCATTTGTAGCCGTTGGCCATCGCCCAGTTCATCATGTCGCGAATGGTGTAGTAGTAAAGATGGAGGTCGAGGGCGACGGCATAGTCCAACCCGACATACTCCCAGAACAGACTGTCGCCTTCGACCATGCAGAGGCTGAAGGCGACCGCCTTCCCGCCCCGGTGCCAGATGAAGAAGCGGACCTTGTCCTTCATGTCGCTGCCAAGCCGGCGCAGATAGTCGGCTGTCAGCCTCTCGAAACGGAATTTCGAACGATCGAAGACCTGCAGGTAGAGCGGATGGATCTCGTCGACGGCATCGCTTGCATCTTCGGTGACGGTGAGGACTATGGTTTGACCGTCGGTTGCCTTGAATTTCTTGCGGAGCTGCCAGCGCGCGGACCGTGACAGCGCATTTCGCATGTACGCGTCGAAATCGTCGTGCTCGATGTTGAGCGCCGTCATCGGCATGCTCGGCGCGCGGGCGAAGCCGCGCCGGATGAAGCACTCCAGCACCGGCCGGTAGCGCGCAGGGAATTCCTTCAGGACAATGAGCTGCGCCCGGCACGACTTTGCGAGATCGACGATCTCGCGGCAAAGAATCTCGGCGATCTCGCCAGGCGACACCGTGTCTGATCCGGCGAGATGTCCCTCTCCGGCAAAGCACCCGATCATCAAGGTGCGCATCTTGAGGAATCCGGGAACGAAGCGTCGGATGCGCGCCAGCAACGGCTGCCATTCGGCGCCTAGTCCTTCGAGAATGTCCTGCTCAAGTAAAAAAAACGGCTGCACCGCCTGGATGCAGTCTGCCCGGTCGATGATCGCGAGGTACCGGTACTCGACGCCGTCGCGGAGCGTATCCTCCACGATCTCGTAGTAGCGGTTATCCTTGCGTAAATCGGCGAAAGTGGCAGCCCAAGCCGGGCACCCCTCGATCTCGCCGCGCGTCACGATCTTCACGTAAAACCGCGCTCGGGCCGCGGCCGCGTCGACTACACTTGTTGTACCAACCAGGCTGACTGCGTCTGACGCCACGCATTGCTCCGGATGACGCTAAATTTTTCAAATATGGTCTGAATGTAACTGAATTTGCCGGAAGTTTCTGCGCCATCAGCGCAACAGGCCAATGTTTTCCACGATGACGAGCAGGCGGCGGGGACCGCGCGTCGGATCAACCACCCTCGCCTTCACCCCCCTCATCGCCCGGCACATACTCCAATATGTCCCCCGGCCGGCAGTCCAGTTCGCGGCAGATCGCCGACAGCGTCGAGAAGCGCATCGCCTTGGCCTTGCCGGTCTTCAGGATCGACAGGTTCTGAATCGAGATGCCGATCGCGTCCGCGAGGTCTCCGAGGCGGCGCTTGCGCTTTGCGAGCATGACATCGAGGTTCACCACGATGGGCACCGGCATCACCTCAGATCGTCAGCTCGTTTTCGGACTGCAACAGGATGGCGTGCTCGATCACGAACTTCAGCGCCATCAGGAAGACGCCGCCGGCGACGGTGCTGACGTCGACGCCGTAACTCGGCAGGAAGAACTTGACGTCGCCGAGTTGATACAGGGCATAGCTCACCGCAACGGTCGTGATCGTATCCACAAACGGCCAGACCACCAGGAAGATCCCCATCCACCAGACACCTTGCAGCGTTTCGGACACGAAGATCCGCCCGTTGGCGAATCGATTGACCATGCGATGAAGGATGCCGATCAACACGGCGTAAAACGATACCCCAAGCGCGAACAGCGACCAGAACAGCACCTGGCCCTTGGCCGACATGGTGAGCGGGTTGGCGACGATGGCGGCACATTTGGCCTGCTCGCCGGTGAGGCTTTCGGCGATCGTGGCCGAGGCCGTGGTGGTGCGGTAATAGGCGAGCCACAGCACCACCGGCAGCGCGGCCCAGATCACCCAGAACGCCCGATCGAGCCTTCGAAACCAAAGCTGGCGCTGCTCGCGAACCGATTTCCCCATCGCACCCACCCGAAAAAATTTTTGCCAAACAGGCCATTACGGCTGGGATGCATCATGCCTTGGTAATGTTGTTGACTCAACCTAAAACGTGATTTATTTCATGTTTATCATGAAATTTTTCATGAAGAAGGTGGATGATGACTTTACCCGCAGATAGTGACGGCCAGCTCAAGGCCCTAAAGCAGCTGATCCACGCTCACCTTACCCGCCGCCTGATCGTGGCGGCGTTGCACATCCCGCTCCTCGGCGGCACCGCCGAAGCCGCCAAGGCCACCGACAAGGCGAGCGATCCGGCCGGCGTCTGGCTGACCCAGTCCGGCGACGCCAGGATCAAGGTCCACCGCTGCGGCGCCGCGCTGTGCGGCCGCGTCGTCTGGCTGAAAGAGCCGACCGACAAGGCCACCGGCAAGCCGCAGCTCGACGACAAGAATGTCGATCCCGCGCAGCGCACCCGCCCGGTGATGGGCATGTCGCTGTTCATCAACATGCAGCCCGCCGGCCCGAACAAATGGGCGGGCCGGATCTACAACGCCGACGACGGCAAGACCTATGAGAGCTCGGTGACGCTGGTGTCGTCGGGCACACTGAATGTACGCGGCTGCATGGGAACGCTGTGCGCAGGCGAAGACTGGACGCGGTGAAGGGATCTGGCCCCGACCCTTCAACCGGCCAAGAAGAAAAGCAAACCCAGTCACTCAAGGCCGCCCATCGGGGCGGCCTTCTTTATGACGGCCGCGCCGTGCGGGCACCACGGGCTACGGCCGAACATCCGGCCGCCGGGAACGCCTGATTCAAGGCTCTGGTTTCACGCCGCTTTCCCTCGGATCTGGGATGCCAGGGGGTCAATTATGCTGCAATGCACAGTGGCGAATGCTGCCATGCAAACAAACCCGTTGTATCTGGCATCTGGTATACATAATTTGGCTGCAGATGATGCCGGCCCATTGCTGGCCTCCAGTGAAAGGGGACACCAATGTCCAAGACGACTGCTACCGCCATCGCGCTCGCGCCCTCCTCCACCCTGTTCGGCCGCCTGCTGGCTTCGATCGACCGCCTGCTGATGAAGAGCGCGGAGATCTCCAACCGCAACGGCGACCTGCCGCGCTTCGGCCTCTGACGCACCGCGATTCCCTGCCGCTCTTCGCCGCGCGTGTTTCGCTGCAAGATGCGACCTGACATTGAACCTTCGACCAATGGCCCCGATTTCCGGGGCCATTTTTTTGCGCGCTGAACTAGTGTTCGCGCGCGCCTGAGTCTTCTGCGGCATATGCGCACGCTGGCTCTGCGACAGCTTGAACCATGGCATATCGGATACCAAGATGATTGCGCCGCGCCACAAGCAGAATGACAAAGCGCGCACTGGGAGGATGAATGTCGGACATGGTTCAGGCAACTGCGGCCCCCGCGGCCGCGCGTGTCAGCGACACCTATCGCTGGACGCAACTTGCGATCGGCGTCGCCGCAATGGTGATGATCGCAAACTATCAATACGGGTGGACGTTCTTCGTACCCGACATCCAGAAGAAGTTTGGATGGGATCGCGCATCGATCCAATGGGCCTTTACGCTGTTCGTGCTGTTCGAGACCTGGCTGGTGCCGGTCGAAGGCTGGTTCGTCGATAAATATGGTCCGCGCCTCGTCGTGCTGATCGGCGGCATCCTCTGCGCGATCGGCTGGGCGATCAACGCGCAGGCGACCTCGCTGAACGGCTACTATCTCGGCATGATCATCGCCGGCATCGGCGCCGGCGGCGTCTACGGCACCTGCGTCGGCAACGCGCTGAAATGGTTTCCCGACAAGCGCGGGCTTGCGGCTGGCATCACCGCAGCCGGCTTCGGCGCGGGTTCCGCGCTGACGGTCGCGCCGATCCAGGCGATGATCAAGGACTCCGGCTTCCAGACCACCTTCCTCTATTTCGGTCTCGGCCAGGGCATCATCATCGTGCTGCTCGCCTTCTTCCTGCTCGCGCCAAAGGCCGGACAGGTGCCGGCCGTCGTGCAGAACGCCAACATCATCCAGACCCGACGCAACTATCAGCCGACCGAAGTGCTGCGGCAGCCGATCTTCTGGCTGATGTACTTCATGTTCGTGATCGTCGGCGCCGGCGGGTTGATGGTGACGGCGAACCTGAAGCCGATCGCGGTCGACTGGAAGGTCGACAGCGTGCCGGTCACGCTAATGGCGGTGACGATGACGGCCGTGACCTTCGCGGCCACCATCGATCGCGTCCTCAACGGTCTGACGCGTCCGTTCTTCGGCTGGATCTCCGACATGATCGGCCGCGAGAACACGATGTTCATCGCCTTCGGCATGGAAGGCTTCGGCATCTGGATGCTCTACCTCTGGGGCCACGATCCGGTCTGGTTCGTGCTGCTCTCGGGCTTCGTGTTCTTCGCCTGGGGCGAGATCTACTCGCTGTTCCCCTCGACCTGCACCGACACGTTCGGTGCCAAGTTCGCGACGACGAATGCGGGCCTGCTCTACACCGCGAAAGGCACTGCGGCACTGCTGGTACCGATCGCCAACTACATGCAGCAGTCGTCGGGCAATTGGGACAACGTGTTCATCATCGCAGCCGGCGCCAACATCCTTGCCTCGCTGCTCGCGATATCAGTGCTCAAGCCATGGCGCAAAATCGTGGTCGAGAAATCGACGGCGATGGCCTAGGTAACGAGCCACGTCTGCTGACGAAAACGCCCGGCCGACGCCGGGCGTTTTTCATTTCGCGGCCCCGATCGCGAGCCCCAATCAGCCCAAAGTATGCCAGTTTTGCTGCAACGCAGCAGAAAGATTGGCTTGCTTTCTGGAATATAGTATACCAACCTCCCGCCAAGTGCTTGCGACGATACGCCACAATAATTGCGACACTGGGTCACAAGAAGACCAGGCGCGCTCGGGAGGATTTGATGGTTTCCAGCAATGCTGCCGCAACACAAGCCCAACCTTCGTTCAGCGGCTTCCGCTGGCTGCAGCTCGTCATGGGCATCGTCTGCATGGCGATGATCGCCAACCTGCAATATGGCTGGACGCTGTTCGTCGATCCGATCGACGGCGCGCATCACTGGGGCCGCGCGTCAATCCAGTTCGCCTTCACGATCTTCGTGGTGACCGAGACCTGGCTGGTGCCGGTCGAGGCCTGGTTCGTCGACAAATACGGCCCGCGGATCGTCATCATGTTCGGCGGCGTGATGATCGCGCTCGCCTGGGTGCTGAACTCCTACGCGGATTCACTCACCGTGCTCTATGCCGCGGCGGTCGTCGGCGGCATCGGCGCCGGCTCGGTCTACGGCACCTGTGTCGGCAATGCGCTGAAATGGTTTCCCGATCGCCGCGGCCTCGCCGCCGGCGCAACGGCGGCGGGTTTCGGCGCGGGCGCGGCGCTGACCGTGGTGCCGATCGCCAACATGATCGCCTCGAGCGGCTACCAGACCGCGTTCTTCGACTTCGGCATCGGGCAAGGCCTGATCGTGTTCCTGCTCGCCTTCTTCATCCAGAAGCCCGCGGTCTCGATCCCGCCGAAGAAGAAGCAACTCAACCTGCCGCAGACCAAGATCGATTTCACCCCGCCGCAGGTGCTGCGCAGCCCGATCTTCTGGGTGATGTATCTGGTGTTCGTGATGGTCGCCTCCGGCGGCCTGATGGCGGCGGCGCAGATCGCGCCGATCGCGCACGACTACAAGATCGCCGCGACGCCAGTCTCGCTCGCCGGCTTCCAGATGGCCGCGCTGACCTTCGCGATCTCACTCGACCGCATCTTCGACGGTTTCGGACGGCCGTTCTTCGGCTGGGTGTCCGACAATATCGGCCGTGAGCACACCATGTTCATCGCGTTCGGCACCGGCGCGCTGATGCTGCTGACGCTGTCGACCTGGGGCCACAACCCGCTGGTGTTCGTGCTGGCCACCGCAGTCTATTTCGGCGTGTTCGGCGAGATCTACTCGCTGTTCCCGGCGACCTGCGGTGACACCTTCGGCTCGAAATTCGCGACCACCAACAACGGCATGCTCTACACCGCGAAAGGCACCGCAGCGCTCCTGGTGCCGGCCGCCAGCATCGTTGCCGCCAGCTATGGCTGGCAGGCGGTGTTCGTGATCGCGGTCGCGCTCAATGCCACCGCGGCGCTGATGGCGCTGTTCGTGATCAAGCCGATGCGCCGCGCGTTCATCAACGGCAACGAGGCGGCTGCGGCCGCCGCCGAGACCGCGACCAACGCCAAGACAGCCTGAGAAGACAGCCTGAGAAGACGGCCTGAGATGCCGGCCTGATTTCGCTGCCGGATTCGGCACTGAACCGATGGAGGCGCACTTCGGTGCGCCTCTTTCTTTTGACAGTTCAGGGATACCAGATACCAGAAACGCCCGGAACGGCCGGCGACCTGCCCGCTCACTCCCGGTCACAATCGTCTGAAACGTCAGCTGTTCTGCCTATTTCGGCGATTTCCTGGTGATAGATTTCTGCCACGGCGGCGTTGACAATTGGTATTTTGTATACCAGAATCCTGTCAACGATAACCAAGGAGGTTGCCATGCAAGTCGGAGATATCCTGCGCAAGAAGACCCCTCGCGTCGCCACGGTTCGCATGAACGAGACGGTGGCGATCGCCGCGCAATTGATGCGCGCCAGCAATATCAGCGCGCTCGTGGTCAAGGATGTCGTTCGCACCGAGGGCAACACCGCCGTCGGCATGTTCACCGAGCGCGACGTGGTGCGCGCGATCGCCGAGCACGGCGCGGCCGGCGCCAGCATGAAGGTCTCGCAGCTGGTCTCGGTGCAGCAGCTGGTGTCATGCACCTCGAGCGATACACTCGAGCACATCCGTCATCTGATGACCAAGCACCACATTCGCCACGTGCCTGTGATCGACAATTACAGCCTGATCGGCGTCGTCAGCATGCGCGACATCGCGGCCGCGTTCGACGAGGAAACCGCCGCGTCGAAGAAGGACGCGGTGCCGGCGTAACAAACATTCCGGCTGTCATTGCGAGGAGCGGCAGCGACGAAGCAATCCATCGCTCCGCAAGTGGCGAAATGGATTGCTTCGCTTCGCTCGCAATGACGCGGATGAAACAGTACGCACCGGGTCCGCGCTCCTGAGCAGTTGACCAAAACTCTCTCCCCCACCCTTGCCTGACCGCCGCGCCCCGTCATTTCCGCATGGGCACGCCGCAGGTCACCGGTAGACATTTGCCGGACAGGACTGCATCCTTCCCTCGACATCCAAAAACAACACCGTGCGCGGCCGTCCGCGTCGCGGAAAATTCCGATGGAAACGAGGGCAGAATGATCAAGACACGCTTCACCGAAATGTTCGGCGTCGACCACCCGATCGTGCAGGGCGGCATGCAATGGGTCGGCCGCGCGGAGCTGGTTGCCGCCGTCGCCAACGCCGGCGCGCTCGGCATGATCACCGCGCTGACGCAGCCGACGCCGGACGATCTGCGCAAGGAGATCGCGCGCTGTCGCGAGCTGACCGACAAGCCGTTCGGCGTCAACCTCACCATCCTGCCCGCGATCAAGCCGCCGCCCTACGCCGAGTATCGCCAGGCCATCATCGAAAGCGGCATCAAGATCGTCGAGACCGCCGGCAACAAGCCGCAGGAGCATGTCGACGAGTTCAAGAAGCACGGCGTCAAGGTGCTGCACAAATGCACCAGCGTCCGTCACGCACTGTCCGCCGAGCGGATGGGCGCCGACGCGATCTCGATCGACGGCTTTGAATGCGCGGGCCATCCCGGCGAGGACGACACCCCCGGCCTGATCCTGATTCCGGCCGCCGCCGACAAGGTGAAGATCCCGATGATCGCCTCCGGCGGCTTCGGCGATGCCCGCGGCCTCGTCGCCGCGCTGGCGCTCGGCGCCGAAGGCATCAACATGGGCACGCGCTTCATGTGCACCAAGGAGAGCCCGATCCATCAGCTCGTCAAGGAACGCATCGTCGCCAATGACGAGCGCGAGACCGAGCTGATCTTCCGCACCATGCGCAACACCTCGCGCGTCGCCAAGAATGCGATCTCGACCAAGGTCGTTGCGATGGAGAAGGAAGGCGCCAAGTTCGAGGACGTCCGCGAGCTGGTCGCCGGCGCCCGCGGCAAGATGGTCTACGCCACCGGCGATGCCGACGAGGGCATCTGGTCGGCCGGCCAGGTGCAGGGCCTGATCCACGACATCCCGTCCTGCGCCGAGCTGATCTCGCGCATCGTCCACGAGGCGGAAGCGATCATCCGCGAACGGCTCGAGGCGATGATGTCCGGGGCCAAGCGCCAGGCGGCCGAATAGCTTCCGACCGAAGCAGGAAATGTTATCCGTCACCCTGAGGTGCTCGCGAAGCGAGTCTCGAAGGGTCGACGGCCACCAGCCGGGCCGTTCATCCTTCGAGGGCCGCTGAAGAAGCGGCCACCTCAGGATGACGGGACTTCGGCGTTATTCGCGTAAGACGACACCAACGAGAACAAGCCCATGAAAGCTTACGTGTACGGAGCCAACGGCCCTGAAATCACCGACGTCGCCAAGCCGGTGCCGAATGGTACGCAGGTGCTGGTCAAGGTTCACGCCTGCGGGCTGAACCGCGCCGATCTCGGCATGACCAAGGGCCACGCCCATGGCGCGGCCGGCGGCGTCGGCACCGTGCTCGGCATGGAATGGGCCGGCGAGGTTGCGAGCTCGGTCCCGATGCCAAGGGCGTCAAGGTCGGCGACAAGATCATGGGCTCGGGCGGCGCGGCGTTTGCCGAGTACACGCTCGCCGACCACGGCAGGCTGTTTCGCTCACCGTCGAACATGAATTTCGACGAGGCCGCCACCCTGCCCGTCGCGCTCGCTACCATGCACAACGCCGTCGTCACCAACGGCGCGTTGCAGCCCGGCCAGACCGTCATGATCCAGGGCGCGAGCTCCGGCGTCGGCTTGATGGCGATGCAGATCGCAAAGCTGAAGGGCGCGAAGCTCGTGGTGGGATCCTCGACCGATGCGATGCGCCGCGGCCGCTTGATGGAATTCGGCGCCGATCTCGCGGTGGATTCCAGGGATCCCGGCTGGGTCGATCAGGTGTTGCAAGCGACCGGTGGTGAAGGTGTCGATCTGATCGTCGACCAGGTCTCTGGATCGGTCGCCAACCAGAATCTCAAGGCGACCAAGGTCAAGGGCCGCATTGTCAATGTCGGCCGGCTCGGCGGCACCCATGGCGACTTCAACTTCGACCTGCACGCGGCGCGCCGCATCCAGTATATCGGCGTCACCTTCCGCACCCGCTCGATCGAGGAGATCCGCGAGATCTTCGAGGAGGTGCGCAAGGACATCTGGCCCGCCGTCGAAGCGCGCAAGCTGCAGCTGCCGATCGACCAGGTCTACAAATTCGCCGACATCGGCAAGGCCTTCGAACACATGGAAGCCAACAAGCATCTCGGCAAGATCGTGGTGACGCTGTAGCGGGCAGTGCGCAGGCCGGATGAGCGAAGCGCGGGCCCGGTGGGCCAATCCGCCCTCCGCGCTGGCGTTAACGATGCTTAATGACTTCCAGCCCGAGCGAAATCGCTTCGCAGTTTGTTAGAATTTGCTGGGTAACTCGTCCAGACGAAGCGGTCTGGGGAAAGATATGGCAAAGCGGGCAAAACATGCGAAATCGGAGACGCTCGCACTACCGGTGGCCGGACGAGTTGCAATCGGCGTCATCGCCGCCGCCGCATTGGGGTACGGCTTGCTGTCTCGCCCGGTGAGCGTTCAACCGACAAAAAGATCGCCCGCGCACCAAGCCCTCGCGCTGTCAGCTCCAGCTCCAGCCCGCACACCAACGCCAGTCCACGTACCACTGCCGGTTCCGGCTCCAGTCGCGGCTCCTGCCGCTACCCCGGCGCCTCGGGTCGAAACACCAAAATCCGCCGTCGCGCCGGCAAGACTTGATCGGCAGGTGGTTGACTACGTCAGCCACCAGGCAACGGGCACCGTCGTCATCGATACCGAAAACACATTCCTCTATCTCGTTCTGAACGACGGGCAGGCGCTGCGCTACGGCATCGGTGTTGGCCGCGAGGGTTTCACGTGGTCCGGTGAACAGACCGTGGCCCGCAAAACAGCATGGCCGGATTGGCGTCCGCCTTCGGAGATGATTTCGCGTCAGCCTTATCTGCCGCGGTTCATGGCAGGCGGCCCCGGAAATCCGCTTGGCGCCCGGGCGATGTATCTGGGCGAGACCGAATATAGAATTCACGGCACCAACAAGCCCGACACGATCGGGAAGCGGGTCTCGTCCGGCTGCATCCGGCTGACCAATGACGACGTCATGGACCTTTACGAGCGGGTGAAAATCGGAGCCAAAGTGATCGTGCTTCCAGCAACGTCAGCCCGTCGATCATCCCCGGGAACGCCGCCCGACGCCGCCTTCCAAACACCAGACCAGGCATCGCCGTCGCAACGCTCATGATCGACTTGGTTGCATCGGGGAGAAGCGCGCGGCGCAGAAGTCCCGGAAGCCGGCTTCGATGTCTCCAGTGCGCCGGCCGCGCGCCAGGCATGGATTGCTTCGTCGCTTCGCTCCTCGCAATGACGAAAAAGCAGGATGGGTAGAGCGCCTTGTCCGGCGTAACTCGAAGAGCGAAGACGGAAGCGAAACCCATCATCTTGCCGCTCGGACACAATTGATAAGTTTCGCTGCGCTCTACCCATCTGCGATGCCGTGCCGTCTTTTCGCGTGCGATGTTCAGCTCACCGGTCCGGGACTCCAATAATCCCCTGCAAGCGGGCTGACTTTTACATCATTGATGACCCCGAGCTGCAGGCTCGGATCGAAATAGCTCATCGTCCGCTCATTGAGATCAATGATGCGGCCAGGCCTTAGCGGCCCCACGTCGTTGATCTTGACGATGACCTTCTTGCCTGCAGCCTCGACCAGGGCGTATTTCGGCCTCGCGCCGAACTCGACCCCACCAAACTTCCGACGCAGACTTGTCTTGATGGCGGCCGCCCAGGCCGAGCGATCATAGCGCTCGCCGGAAGCAGTGCTCGGACCGCCCTCCTCCTTGCCGGGCTTGAACGGATTGTACATCGATGCCGCGCCAACGATCGCATCCCCGCACGCAGCATTGACGACATCGCTTGAATGAACCGCACCGATTTCACTTCCAGCAGCTCGGCCAAAAATGGTGAGCGCAACTACGGCGCCGCAAACTGCGGCGCTCGAGCCGAACAGCATCATAACTCCTTGACTGATTTTTCTCGCGTTCGGTTCCCGATTCCGCAGAACATGGCGAGTGACCGTGGAGGCGCTAACTCGAGGCCAGTTCTTTGCGGATTCGTGCCAATTCCGGCGACGGAACCATTGTGGGAACCGCAGCGGTCCCACACAGTGTTTTAGTTGTCACCGACTAAGACAGAGATTGCGTCAGCAACATGACTGAACAGAACGTTTTCGACGGCGCGTGAACAGAGTAGCGACGTCACTTTCCGCACCCGCTCGATCAAGGAGATCCGCGAGATCTTCGACGAATGTGCAAGGACATCAGGCCCGCGCCTGAAGCGCGCAAGCTGCAGCTGCCGATCGAGCAGGTCTACAGATTTGCCGACCTCGGCAAGGCGCTCGATGATCGTGGTGACGTTGTAGCGGCGGGGTCCGTAGGATGGGTAGAGCGCAGCGAAACCCATCATCTCACCGCGCGGCTCGCAAGTGATGGGTTTCGCTTCGCTCTACCCATCCTACGATGCTGAATCGATGCGCTGTTGCCGGTGAGATTCGATGATCACCACATCGACGGCTACCAGTCGTCGTAGAGCCACTCCCTTGGCGGCATTCGAGGCGGCGCTCTCGCGTAGGGCGGCTCATATGTCCGCTGGGGCTTGCGAGGGCTCGGAGCCGGCTGCGCCGGAGGCGGCTGCGTGGGAGGCGCCGACGCCTTCTGCTCGGAAACCTTCGCGAGCGTCCGTTTCAATTCCTCCTGGCTTGCCTTGAGCTCCTCGATGGCTTTGGAGCTCTCGCGGGCCGATTGTTGCTGCTCCGCCTTAAGCTGTTCGATGTTTCGCTGCACGTTCGCAAGATCGCGCGCAATGGTTTGCAGCAGCTCGGTTTGATCCGGAACCGCTGCGGGAGCTGGCGGCGCGGTGTCCGGGGTTGCTTTCGGCGCGGCGTCCTGCGTTGCGGGCGTCGGTTGCGGTGGCGCAGGCTCCGCCGCGGCAACTTGAACGGCAGATGGAGCGCGCTGCGCGGGAAGCGGCGGATCATCCGGCGGCGATGATGGAGCCGAAGCGAGCTGCGGCACCCAGCGGGCGACAACCAGCTTGGCTTTCGCACCATAGGACGACTGCGAAGCCAGCACAGCGACAACGATGCACGCCGCCATCGACAACGCAGCAAGGGCCCGAAGCGCCGGCCTTCCGGACGATGATTGCGAGGCAGGTCCGGACGGAACAGGTCCGGACGAAGCACCAGGACCGGATGAAGCGGCAGGTCCGACCGAGGGCGGGACAGGTGCAGCTGACGGTGGCGACGGCGGTCGCGCAGCGTCGCGCTCCATCTTTGCAAGCTGCTCGCTCAAGCGCGTCAACTCTTCATCAGCGCGGGCGATCTCCCGTTGGGCTTCCGCAAGCCGTTCATCGGCGCTCACAGCTGGGCCCGCGCCAGCTTCACCTACATTCGGAGTGGGTGTGGAGTTCATTGGCGTGTCCCTTTTCCATCCAATGTCATCCAAGACTGCCGTCTCGGTATTCGTCACGGTCGATCAGCGCCCAGCCTCCCGTTCAGTCTTGTCCAAGCTATGGCATGATAGCGTGCTTGACGTCTTGTGATAAGCGGGATCGCCCTCTTGCGGTGATGGGGATTGTTGCCTATTCGACACGACGGGCAACTCAGAAAAATCCGCCGATCCCTCGCCCCGCGAATGCGGGTGATCCGGTGCGCCGCGGTTTCCCGGTTCGATAACGACTGCCTCTGGAGTACTGGATCGCCCGGTCCCGCCTTCGCCAAGGCTTCGACGAGGCCATGAATGCCCGGCGCGCCGAAGCTTTAGCGGAGGCGGCAAGCCGGGCGATGACAGCTGAGACAGGTACTAATGACGGCGGGTCGGATCGCGCGAGAACCATCCTCGATGTCGTCCTGGCGAAAGCCAGGACCCATTACCCCGAATGCGAGTCATGACGCGATGCAGTTGCTACAGCTCACATCAACAACACAACCCTGTGGTTAGGGGTCCTGGCTTTCGCCAGGACGACGGTGTGATTTTGCGCAAACACGTGCGACCGGTGAACTGCGCCGTGCCGTCTTGAGACTCGGAATAGCTCGCAACAACTCCACTACTGAGATGCTCTTGCAAGTGAGTTGCGATTGCGCGTGGCGAACGACGACTGACACTTGATGTTCACGGACTCCCTGTTACACCGCCGCCATGAGCACATCCAAGACATCCGTCGCCGCGATCTCGATCCTTGCCAGCGGCAGCATGGCCGTCGCGAAATTCGTCGTCGGCATCGCCATCGGATCGCTGGCCCTGATCTCCGAGGCGCTGCACTCCTCGATCGACCTGGTCGCCACCATCATCACCTGGGCGGTGGTGCGGGTATCGGATCAGCCGGCCGACGCCGAGCATCATTACGGCCATGGCAAGTTCGAGAGCGTCTCGGCGCTCGGCATCATCGCCATGCTCTATGTGCTGGCCGGCGGCATCCTGGTGCAGGCCTACAGCCATTTGCGCGAGGGAGCCCCGCCGCCGTCGATCTCGGCGATTCCCTTCGTCGTTCTCCTCCTCGATATCGGCGTCAATCTGTGGCGCGCCCGCGCGCTGCATCGCGCCGCCCGCGACACCAAGAGCCAGGCATTGGCCGCCGACGCGCTGCATTTCGCCTCCGACGTGATGGGCTCGGCCGCCGTCATCGTCGGCCTGGTGCTGGCGGGCTTCGGCTTCTGGTGGGGCGACGCGGCGGCGGCTATCGCTGTGGCCGTGATGATCGCCCTGCTCGGCCTGCGCATGGCGCGGGAGACGGTCGAGACCCTGCTCGACCGCGCGCCCGAAGGCGCGCTGGAAAAGGCCACCGCGGCCATCAAGGCCGTGCCCGGCGTGGTCGACGTCGACCGCCTGCGGGTCCGCATGGTCGGCGCGACGCATTTCATCGATGCCATCGCCAAGGTGCCGCGCACCTACCCGATCGACCGCGTCGAGGACATCAAGCGGCGGGCGCAGGAGGCGATGAGCAAGGCGTTCGGCGACGCCGACCTCACCTTCACCGCGGTGCCGGTTGCGCGCGACAATGAGAGCGTGCGCGAACGCATCATGGTGATCGCGCGCAATTCCGGCCTCGCCATCCACCACGTCACCGTGCACGACATCGACGGCAAGCTGATCGTCGGCATCGACCTCGAGCTCGACAGCGACATGGCGCTGGATGCCGCACACGACATCGCCCACGAGCTCGAGCGCGCGATCCGCGAGGATTTCGGCGAGGACGTCGAGGTCGACACCCATATCGAGCCGCTGCAGCCGGAACTGCCATGGGGAACCAATGCCGCGCCCGACCGCGTCGAGGCCATCAAGGCCGCGCTGACCGGATTTGCCGATGGCGGCGCGATCCATGACATTCACAATGTGCGGGTCCGCAACACCGACGCCGGCGAGATCGTCAACTTCCATTGCCGCGCCGAGCCGTCGATGAGTGTGATCAAGGTGCACGAAAGCGTCGACGAGATTGAACGCAAACTGCGCCGCGCGTTCCCGACCGTGAAGCGTGTGATTAGTCACGCAGAACCGACGCGCGCGTAATTCTACGGAGCCGTTCTCCTTTCGGACTCGCTTTGCGCAACCCGATTCTGCTTTTGACAAGAATTATTTCGCATTAACGAATCGTTGACTCTCGACAGCCCCGGAAATCTGGATTCAAATGATCATGATTCGGATGCATCGTGGGGAGCATCCGAGCCGGGTAAAAATCAGCTTAGAGCGGGGGTCTAAGGCATGGCGCGCGCGCATGCAGCGAACGCGTGCGTCCAATCCGATTCGATCAAAGGATTGGCGCAGTCGATCGCGAAACCGGCCTATCACAGGCTCTTGACGGCCGAGCCTGCACTGCGCCGCGCTGTTCCGACGCTCATCATCGCCTTCCTCATCACGATCTGCCTCGGCGCCTTCGTCCAGGTGATCGACCAGAACCGGCAGAAGCGCGGCGCGATGAAGCGCGACCTTGCCGCACTCTCCGACATCCTCGCCGAGCGCCTCGACCGCCTGACCTCGGTGCGCCGCGAGCGGCTCGCCAATATCGAGAAGCTGCAGGAGCTGCTGCCGGACCTGATTCCGTCCTGGGGCATCGCCAATGGCCGCCACGTCATCATTACCAGCGCCGATCACCGCGTGCTGGCGCGCGTGCCGATCGACGGCGCCGGCGAGAACGACCGCATCCTCGACATCGTCTCCACCGCGCAGCTCCTGATCGCACCGGGCCAGCAGGGCGCGGTCAGCGACATGACGCTGCCGAACGGCGCCGGCGCGCTGGCGATCTCGCAACTCGTCAAGTCGCTGCCCGGCCAGGTCGTCGTCATCCAGGAGATGAACGAGCCGATCTGGGGATCGGACGCCGCGCTCTCGGTGACGCTGTCGGCGACCACGAGCTTCGTGGTGCTGATCCTCGGCTTCGCGTTCCATTGGCAATCGACCCGCGCCCGCGAGGGCGACCTGATCAACGACGCCGTGCGCGGCCGGATCGACACCGCGCTCAACCGCGGCCGCTGCGGATTGTGGGACTGGGACCTGTCGCGCGGCAGGATCTTCTGGTCGCAGTCGATGTTCACCTTGCTCGGCCTCGACAGCCGCAACGACCTCCTCACCTTCGGCGAGGTCAACGCGCTGGTGAATTCCGACGACATCAACCTGTTCGACATCGCCGACCAGCTGATCTCGAACAAGATCGATCATATCGACCAGAGCTTCCGCATGCGCCATGTCGGCGGCCACTGGATCTGGCTGCGCGTGCGCTGCGAGCTCAGCCATGCCGCGGCCGACGGCGGCCTCCACCTGATCGGCATCGCGGTCGACATCACCGAGCAGAAGAGCCTCGCCGAGAAGTCGGTGGAAGCCGACCTGCGGCTGCGCGACGCCATCGAGACCATTCCGGAGGCCTTCGTGCTCTGGGACGCCGACGACCGCCTCGTGCTCTGCAACTCGCACTTCCAGCGGCTGCACAAGCTGCCCGACAGCGCCGTCAGCCCCGGCACCTCCTACGAGACCGTGATCGAGGTCGGCAGCATGCCCGAGGTGCGCACGCGCCTGCACGAGAGCGGCGTGCCGGCGCCGGGTGCCCGCACCTTCGAGGCGCAGCTCGACGACGGCAGCTGGCTGCACATCAGCGAGCGCCGCACCAAGGACGGCGGCTACGTCTCGGTCGGCACCGACATCACCCGCATCAAGGCGCACGAGCAGAAGCTCGTCGACAACGACCTGCGGCTGCGCGCCACCGTGATCGACCTGCAGCGCTCGCAATCCGAGCTGGAGCGGCAGGCGGTCGAGCTCGCCGACCTCGCCGAGAAGTATTCGCAGGAGAAGACCCGCGCCGAGGACGCCAACGCCGCGAAGTCGAAATTCCTCGCCAATATGAGCCACGAGCTGCGCACGCCGCTCAACGCCATCATCGGCTTCTCGGAGATCATGGGCAGCGGCCTGTTCGGCACGCTCGGCTCGGACAAGTACGAAGAGTACTGCCACGACATCCTGACGTCGGGGAAATACCTGCTCGAGGTCATCAACGACATTCTCGACATGTCGAAGATCGAGGCCGGCCGCATGAAGTTCGACATGGAGCCGCTCGACCTCTCCGGCATCCTCGCCGAGTCGCTGCGGGTGGTGTCCGGCCGTGCCGAGCACAAGGGCCTGTCGCTGGAATCGGATATCGAAAGCACGATCTCGGTTGTCGCCGACCGCCGCTCGGTCAAGCAGATCATCGTCAACCTGCTCTCCAACGCCGTGAAGTTCACGCCCGACAACGGCCGCGTGCTGGTGCGCGGCCAGATGCTGGACGACTCGATCGTGCTGCTGATCGCCGACAGCGGCATCGGCATCGCGCCGGACTCGCTGCGCCGGCTCGGCAAGCCGTTCGAGCAGGTCGAGAGCCAGCTCACCAAGAGCTACCAGGGCTCGGGGCTCGGGCTTGCGATCGCCCGCTCGCTCACCAACCTGCACGGCGGCTCGATGAAGCTGCGCTCCAAGCTCGGCGTCGGCACCGTCGTCCGCGTCACCCTGCCGCGCGATCCCCGCTCCCACCAGACCAGGCTGCAGGAAGCGGCCTGAGCCCCAGCTACTTCGCGAGTGCCTCTTCCAGCAGCGCCGCATCGCCGAGAACGGCGAGCGTCTCGCGCGGCGTCAGATGACCGACCGCCTCGTCGAAGCTGTCGCTTGCTTCGATCCGTGCGCGTGCCACCGCGCGGTGAAGATCGATCTCGCCCGGACCGCCGCGCCGCGTCGGCGGAAGCGACGACAGATGACGATGCCGCAGGCCGGCATCCTGCCGCAGCGCCGCGAGCGCCGGGGCCGATGCGTGGGCGGGCGCCGACGCCAGCTCGTTGGCGCGAACCAGCACGCTCGGTGGTCCGTTCTCCTCCGGCGTCATGAACAGCGCGCGCATCGCAGGCTTGGCCGTCCAGGCTCCGATCGGGATCGCAAACAAGAGGCCAACGATCACCGGCGACATCCACAGCAGCAGCGGCAACGACACCGCATAGGCGCTCGCCGCCATCGCGACGCCGCAGGCGGTCGGGACGCCGTATTTCCGATAGAGTTCGCGGCGCTCGACCGCGCCGTCGTCGCGCCGCTGCGTCTGCCAGCCGGCGTCACGGCCAAGCAGGATCTCGACGACGGCGATCGACTGGAACACCATCATCACGGGCGCGATCATCGCCGAGATCAGCACCTCGGCGATGACACCGGTAAAGGTCCGAAAGCCGCCGCCGAATTGCCGGCGCATGTCCGAGCGCGTCAGCAACAGGATGAAGCCGAGCAGCTTCGGCACGATCAGCAGCGCCATGGTGAGGCCGAACACCCAGGCTGCGAGCACGGGATCCTGCGCCGGCCAGTTCGGGAACAGCGCGAAGCCCTTCGGAAAATACTCCGGGCGAATGAAGCGCGCCTGCAACGAGATCAGGATTCCGAGCAGCAGGAACGACAGCCACATCGGCGCGGTGATGTAGGAACCGATCCCGGCCATGAAATGCAGCCGCGAGATCCAGTGCAGGCGGCGCGTGGTCAGCACGGCGAGATGCTGCAGATTGCCCTGGCACCAGCGCCGGTCGCGCGCGGCGAAATCCAAGAGCGACGGCGGCACCTCCTCGAAACTGCCGCCGAGCGTCGGCGCCATGTAGATGCCCCAGCCGGCGCGCCGCATCAGCGCCGCCTCGACGAAATCGTGGCTCAGGATATGGCCGCCGAACGGCTTGCGTCCGGAGAGTTCAGGCAGACCCGCCTGCTCCGCAAATGCCTGGATCCTGATGATGGCATTGTGTCCCCAGTAATTGCCTTCGGAACCGTGCCACCACGCCACACCGGCCGCGACCATCGGCCCGTACAGCCGGCCGGCAAACTGTTGCAGGCGGCTGAACAGGCTGCGCGCATTGACGATGACGGGCAGCGTCTGCAGCAGCGCCGCCTGGGGGTTGGTCTCCATGGCGTGAACCATCCGCACCATGGTGTCGCCCGACATCAGGCTGTCGGCGTCGAGCACGATCATGAACTGGTAGGCGCCGCCGAACCGCGTGATCCACTCGCCGACATTGCCGGACTTCCGCGCGGTGTTGTCGGCGCGATGCCGGTAGTAGAGCCGTCCGCCGCCGCAGGCATCGCTGAGCGCCAGGAACGCCTGTTCCTCGGCGATCCAGATATCGGGATCGCGCGTGTCGCTGAGCACGAACCAGTCGAAGCGCTCGGCCTGTCCGGTGGCCCCGATGGATTCATAGATGGCGCGCAGGCGTGCCATCAATTGATGCGGATTCTCGTTATAGGTCGGCAGCAGCACAGCGGTCCGGCTCGCGAGCTGCGGCAGCGGACCATCGACGCGGATCGGCAAGGCATTGCCCTTGCGCCGAAGCAGAACGAAGAAGCCGGCCAGCGCCGAAGCGAACGAAAACGCGATCCAGGCGAGCAGCGCCACGAACAGCACCAGCACCATCCATTCCATGATCGTCACGCCACCGACCTGGACCACCATGTACATCTCGTAGGCGCCGGCGCCGGTCAACGCCGCCGTCAGCACCAGAATGAACGCGCGACGCATGAACATGCCGGCACCGACCGACACCGGCTTGCTCACCGCGCGCGGCGGCTCGCCGAGATCGGCCGCCGACATCGCAAGCGGGCTCTCTTGCGGCAGGAAGCCGTCGGCCGCTGGCGCGATGACGGCATGAGGCGACGTGACTATGGCGCCCATCGATAAACCCAGATCTCCGAAAGTGGCTTGTCGTCCTGCGCCAGATGCGCGCGCAGCTCGATCGGATCCTTCTTGACGGCACACTGGAAGCTGAGCCGCCATCCACCCGTGTTCGGGTTCGGCTGCGTCACGATGTTGGTGATCTCGGCCTTCTCGGCCGAGACGACACCCTTGATGGCGCTCGGATCGATCCCTTTCAGATTGTCACCGAACAGGTCGAGCACGAACAGCTTGCTGTTCTCGCCATGCGCGCCGATGCCGGTGCGTGTGACCCGCGCGAGCGAGTGCGGCTTCGGCGCGTCGGGCCCCCAATGCAGCCGATAGGTCAGATTGGTCTCGCTCTTGGCCTTGAGCGGCGCCTTCGGCCGCCAGAACGCGGCGATGTTGTCGTGGATCTCCTCCTTGGTCGGAATCTCGAACAGGATGACCGCGCCTTCGCCCCAGTCGCCGATCGGCTCGACCCACAGGCTCGGACGCTTCTCGAAGCGCGACTCGATGTCCTGATAGGCGAAGAAGTTCTTCTCCCGCTGCATCAGGCCGAAGCCGTGCGGATTGATGTCCTGGAAGGTGCTGATCTGGAGATCGCGCGGATTGCTCAGCGGACGCCACAGGGCCTCGCCCTTGCCGTTGTAGATCGCAAGCCCGTCGGAATCATGCACCGACGGCCGGAAGTCATCGACCTCGTTGCGATCGTTGGGCCCGAAGAAGAACATGCTCGTCATCGGCGCGAGCCCGGCATGCTCCAGATCGGCCCGCGGATAGACCGATGCCTCGACATCGAACACCGTGGTCTTCCCGGGTCTGATCGTGAACCGGTAGCTCGCCGCACAACTCTTGCTGTCGAGCAAGGCGTGAATGACCAGCGAGGTCGCGTTGGGCACGGGACGCTCGAGCCAGAACGCCTTGAAGAACGGAAACTCCTCGCCCTTCGCCTCGCCGGTGTCGATCGACAGGCCGCGCGCCGACAGGCCGTAGGTCTCGTCCTTGGCGACGGCGCGGAAATAACTTGCGCCGAGGAAGACGCAGACCTCGTCGTAATAATCCGGCTTGTTGATCGGCGCGTGGATCCGAAATCCGGCAAAACCGAGGTCGGTCTCGGTGAACGGAGGGACGGTCTCACCGAACGAAAACATGTCCTTGCTGTATTTGACTTCGCTGACCTTGCCGTCCGCGACCTCGAAGATCTGGACCTTGTTCTTGTAGAAGAAGCCGCGATGGAAGAACTGGGCCTCGAACGGCAGCTTCTGGCCGCGCCACAGCGCGCGGTCGGGCACGAAGCGGATCGAGCGGTACTGGTCGTAATTCAGGTCGGTCAGGCCATTCGGCAGCTTCTCGTCCGGCGCCTCGAACGACTTGGCTGCGAGGTTGCGGGCGAGGTCCCTCACCATCGACGGATCGAAAGGTGCGTCCGAATTGTTCCCAGCGGCTGCGGCGTCTCGCTGCGGCAACAGCAATAATGTCGGCAACACGGCCGATCCGTGGAGTAACTGGCGGCGATTCAAAGCGGCTCCTGCTGGCTAATCGGGACGCCGCAATGAAACCGTTCAACCGTCCGTGAGTTCCACGATTGCTGCGTGAAGCAGAAGATTGCGTTCAGCGCCTGGCCCGGCGCGCCTGAAGCGGGAACCGTCGTGAAAGAGCTCGGCTGATTGCCGCGCGCTACGCCGGCTCCAGCGTCGGCGCCACCTCGCGCGCGACCTGCACCAGGGCTGCGATCAACGGCGTCATCGGATCGCGCTGCGGGATCACGAGCCCGATGCTGTAGTCCACCACCGGATCGACGATTGGAATGCTGCGGACGGCATCGGCAAGGCCCAGCGTCTCGGCGAGCTTGGCCGGCATCACGCTGGCCCAGCGCCCGGTCTTCACATGGGTGTAGAGCACGAGCAGCGAGTTCGAGGTCAGCGTCGGCGTCGCCTCGGCGCCGACGGAGGTCAGCGCGCGATCGATGATGCGGCGGTTCTGCATGTCGGGCGTGAGCAGGCAGAGCGGCACGGTGCCGACTTCCTTCCACGTCACCTGCTTGCGATCGCCGAACATCGCATCCGGCGCCGTCAGCAGACGATAGCTCTCATTGTAGAGCGGGATGGTGCGGACCTTGCCGATCGGTTCGTTCTCGATATAGGTCAGCCCGGCATCGACCTCGAGATTTTCGAGCAGACCGAGCACGTCGGCGGACGTGCACGACTGGATGCGGAAACGCACATCGGGATGCCGCGCGCGGAACGGCGTGGTCAGCGAGGCCACCATGCCGAGCGCGGTCGGGATCGCCGCGATCCGGATCTCGCCGGACAGCTTGTCCTTGAGGCTGTTGATCTCCTGCTTCATCGCCCGCGCATCGCCGACGATGCGCCGCGCCCAATCCAGCGTCCGTTCGCCCTCCGGCGTGAAGCCCTGGAAGCGCGATCCGCGCTGCACCAGCATGACGCCGAGGATCTCCTCAAGCTGCTTGAGGCTGGTCGACATGGTGGGCTGGGTGACGCCGCAGGCCTCCGCAGCCCGGCCAAAATGCCGCTCCTTGGCCAGCGCCAGCAGAAGTTCCAGCTTGTCGATCAAGGTTCAAACCCCCTCGGAAAAACGGTGCCCCAGATGGCTGCCCGACGCGGCCATAGGTAGCACGATCAGGGTGCGATCCCGAAATCCAAAGCGCCCCGGAAGTACGTGATTCCAGAACATTATTGCGATCCCGGATCGACCCATTCGGCAACGCTATTAATCGCGTTTCGCAATCGCCGCATGAGACAGCTTTATTGATGTTTCGAACGATTCCAACTCTGATGCGCGCAGCAAAAAATGGATCGTGAGAAGCGCGGATGACGGTGGGATACGAACCTTGGGACACGGCGCGCGGCGCTGAAATCATCGCCGAGCATGCCGGGCTTGAAGGCGCCACGCTGGTGATCTTGCATGCGCTGCAGGAGGCCTTCGGCTATGTGCCGGAGCCGGCGATCCCGATGGTCGCGGAGGCGCTCAATCTGTCGCGCGCCGAGGTCCACGGTGTGTTCACCTTCTACCACGACTTCCGTAAAGCACCCGCCGGACGCCACGTCCTCAAGCTCTGCCGCGCGGAGGCCTGCCAGGCCGCCGGCGGCGACGCGCTGGCGGCGCGTGCGGAGGCAAAACTCGGCGTTTCCCTGGGCAATACCACCGCCGACGACCGCGTCACGCTGGAGCCGATCTACTGCCTCGGGCTCTGCGCCACCGCGCCGTCGGCGATGCTGGATGGCCGCGTGATCGGCCGGCTCGATGAAGCGCGGATCGATGCGCTGGTCGCGGAGGCACAGCGATGACGATGCGGATCTTCGTTCCCCGCGATGCCGCGGCCGTCGGCGTCGGCGCCGACGACGTCGCCCTCGCCTTCGCGCAGGCCGCGGCAGCGCGTGGTGCAGCAATCGAGATCGTCAGGACCGGCTCGCGCGGGCTGTGCTGGCTTGAGCCGATGGTCGAGCTTTCGACCGCGCAAGGCCGTGTCGCGTTCGGCCCGGTGACGCCGGGCGACGTTCCCTCCCTGCTCGATGCGATGGCCGGCAACGGCCAGCATGCCCTGCGGCTTGGTGTCACGGACGAGATTCCCTGGCTGAAGCGCCAGACCCGGTTGACCTTCGCCCGCTGCGGCGTGATCGATCCGCGCTCGGTCGACGACTACCGCGCCCATGGCGGCTACCGGGGCCTGGAGCGGGCGCTGACGCTGACCTCCGACCAGATTCTTGCCGACGTCACCGCGTCCGGCCTGCGCGGTCGCGGCGGCGCCGGCTTCCCGACCGGTATCAAGTGGAAGACTGTGGCGCAGGCCAGCGCCGACCGCAAATACATCGTCTGCAACGCCGACGAGGGCGACAGCGGCACCTTCGCCGACCGCATGATCATGGAAGGCGACCCCTTTGTCGTGATCGAGGGCATGACGATCGCGGGTATCACGGTCGGCGCCACCAAGGGCTACATCTACATCCGCTCGGAATATCCGCACGCGGTCGAGGCGATGAACGCAGCGATCGTGGCCGCCCGGCGCGCCGGCTTGCTCGGCAAGCGGATCGGCGGCTCCGCGCATGAGTTCGATCTCGAGGTGCGGGTCGGCGCCGGCGCCTATGTCTGCGGCGAAGAGACCTCGCTGCTGGAAAGCCTCGAGGGCCGCCGCGGTATCGTGCGCGCCAAGCCGCCGCTGCCGGCGCACAAGGGCCTGTTCGGCCGGCCGAGCGTGATCAATAACGTGCTGTCGTTCGCGGCGATCCCGTTCATCCTCGACAACGGCGCCAAGGCCTACGCCGATTTCGGCATGGGCCGCTCGCGCGGCACGATGCCGATCCAGCTCGCCGGCAACATCAGATATGGCGGGCTGTTCGAGACCGCGTTCGGCGTCACGCTCGGCGAGCTCGTCGACGAGATCGGCGGCGGCACTTTCACTGGACGCGAGGTGCGCGCCGTGCAGGTCGGTGGCCCGCTCGGTGCCTACTTCCCCCGCGCGCTGTTCGACACGCCATTCGACTATGAGGCGTTTGCCGCGCGCGACGGCCTGATCGGCCATGGCGGCATCGTGGTGTTCGACGACACCGTCGACATGGTCAAGCAGGCGCGCTTCGCGATGGAGTTCTGCGCGATCGAATCCTGCGGCAAGTGCACGCCGTGCCGGATCGGCTCGACCCGCGGCGTCGAGACCATAAACAGGATCATCAACGGCGAGCGCGTCGCCGAGAACCTCGCCGTGATCGAAGACCTCTGCAACACCATGAAATTCGGCTCGCTGTGTGCACTCGGCGGCTTCACGCCCTACCCCGTGATGAGCGCATTGAAGCACTTCCGGGAAGATTTCGGTCCCGCACCGGCCCGGCTGCAGGCCGCGGAATAGCAAGGAAATCACGATGTCGCTGATCCAGGAAACCGATTTCGGCACGCCCAAATCCAAATCCGAGTCGATGGTCACGCTGACCATCGACGGCAATCAGATCACCGTGCCCGAGGGCACCTCGATCATGCGCGCGGCGATGGAAGCCGGCACCCAGATTCCAAAGCTCTGCGCGACCGACATGGTTGACGCCTTCGGCTCCTGCCGGCTCTGCCTCGTCGAGATCGAGGGCCGCGCCGGCACGCCGGCCTCCTGCACCACGCCGGTCATGCCCGGCCTCGTGGTGCACACCCAGAGCGAGCGGCTGAAGAAGCTGCGCAAGGGCGTGATGGAGCTCTACATCTCCGACCATCCGCTGGACTGCCTGACCTGTGCCGCGAACGGCGACTGCGAATTGCAGGACATGGCGGGCGCGGTCGGCCTGCGCGACGTGCGCTACGGCTATGAGGGCGAGAACCATGTCTTCGCCAAGTCTTCTAAGAATTCGGCGCACGGCTGCGAAAACGACAACTGGATGCCGAAGGACGAGTCCAATCCGTACTTCACCTACGATCCCTCAAAGTGCATCGTCTGCTCGCGCTGCGTCCGCGCCTGCGAGGAGGTGCAAGGCACCTTCGCGCTGACGATTTCCGGCCGCGGCTTCGACAGCCGCGTCTCGCCCGGCATGAACGAGAGCTTCCTCGGCTCCGAATGCGTCTCCTGCGGCGCCTGCGTGCAGGCCTGCCCGACCGCGACGCTGACCGAGAAATCCGTGATCGAGATCGGCCAGCCCGAGCACTCGGTCGTCACCACCTGCGCCTATTGCGGCGTCGGCTGCGCCTTCAAGGCCGAGATGCGCGGCGAGGAAGTGGTGCGCATGGTGCCGTGGAAGGACGGCAAGGCCAATCGCGGCCACTCCTGCGTCAAGGGCCGCTTCGCCTGGGGCTACACCACCCACAAGGAGCGCATCCTGAAACCGATGATCCGCGAACGGATCGAGGATCCCTGGCAGGAAGTGTCGTGGGACGAGGCGCTGAATTTCGCCGCCGCGAAGTTCAAGGGCATCCAGCAGAAATACGGCCGCGACGCGGTCGGCGGCATCACCTCGTCGCGTTGCACCAATGAAGAAACCTACCTGGTGCAGAAGCTGATCCGCGCCGGCTTCGGCAACAACAATGTCGACACCTGCGCCCGCGTCTGCCATTCGCCGACCGGCTACGGCCTGTCACAGACCTACGGGACCTCGGCCGGCACCCAGGATTTCGACTCGGTGGAGGACACCGACGTCGTGCTGATCATCGGCGCCAATCCGGCCTCGGCCCATCCGGTGTTCGCCTCGCGGCTGAAGAAGCGGCTGCGCCAGGGCGCCAAGCTGATCGTGATCGATCCGCGCCGCACCGAGATGGTGGAATCGCCGCATGTGAAGGCGCTGCATCTGCCGCTGATGCCCGGCACCAACGTCGCCGTGCTCACCGCGCTGGCCCACGTCATCGTCACCGAGGGGCTGGCCGACGAGGCCTTCGTTCGCGAGCGCTGCGACTGGAGCGAATTCGAGGACTGGGCCGCCTTCGTCGCCCAGGACAAGCACAGCCCGGAGCGACCGCGATCATGACCGGCGTCGATCCGAAGGCGCTGCGCGAGGCGGCGCGGATCTATGCCACCGGCGGCAGCGGCGCGATCTATTACGGGCTTGGCGTCACCGAGCACAGCCAGGGCTCGACCACGGTGATCGCGATCGCCAACCTCGCGATGGTGACCGGCAATATCGGCCGGCCCGGCGTCGGCGTGAACCCGCTGCGCGGCCAGAACAACGTGCAGGGTTCCTGCGACATGGGCTCATTCCCGCACGAGCTGCCGGGCTACCGCCACATCGCGGGCGACGCGGTGCGCGAGCAGTTCGAGGCGATGTGGAACGTCAAGCTCAACAACGAGCCGGGCCTGCGCATCCCCAACATGTTCGATGCCGCGATCGAGGGCTCCTTCATGGGGCTCTACGTGCAGGGCGAGGACATCCTGCAGTCCGACCCGAACACCAAGCACGTGGTGGCGGCGCTGTCGGCGATGGAATGCGTCATCGTCCATGACCTCTTCCTGAACGAGACCGCGAACTACGCCCACGTCTTCCTGCCCGGCTCGACCTTCCTCGAGAAAGACGGTACCTTCACCAATGCCGAACGCCGCATCCAGCGCGTCCGCAAGGTGATGACGCCGCTCAACGGCTATGCCGACTGGGAAGTGACGATCATGCTTGGCAAAGCGATGGGCTTCGAAATGAAATACAGCCATCCGTCCGAGATCATGGACGAGATCGCCGCGCTGACGCCGACCTTCGCGGGCGTCTCCTACGCCAAGCTCGACGAACTCGGCTCCGTGCAGTGGCCCTGCAACGAGAAGGCGCCGGAAGGCACGCCGGTGATGCATATCGGCGGCTTCGTGCGCGGCAAGGGCAAGTTCATCCTCACCGAATATATCGCGACCGACGAACGCACCGGCCCGCGCTACCCGCTGCTGCTCACGACGGGGCGCATTCTCAGCCAGTACAATGTCGGTGCGCAGACCCGCCGCACCGAGAACGTTGTGTGGCACGCCGAGGACCGGCTCGAGATTCATCCACACGACGCCGAGCAGCGCGGCGTGCGCGACGGCGACTGGGTGCGGCTGGCGAGCCGTGCCGGCGAGACCACGCTGCGCGCCGAGATCACCGACCGCGTGGCACCGGGCGTGGTCTACACCACGTTCCACCATCCCGACACCCAGGCCAACGTCATCACGACCGACTTCTCGGACTGGGCGACCAACTGTCCGGAGTACAAGGTCACTGCCGTGCAGATCTCGCCGTCGAACGGTCCGTCCGACTGGCAGAAGGCCTATGACGAACAGGCACGCAACTCCCGCCGCATCGCGCCTGTCGTGGAAGCCGCGGAGTAACGATGCGCGAGCCCGTCCACAAGGCGATCCGGAAGGTCTGGCGCGACGGCGTCTTCAGCGACGGTGCGCGCCTGATCCCCGAGGAGACGCCGCTGGCGCTGACCTATAATGGCGGCACCTACGCCGTGATGATGGGCTCGCCCGAGGACCTCGGCGACTTCGCGGTCGGATTCAGCCTGAGCGAAGGCATCGTGCAATCGGCCGATGAAATCGAGACCCTCGACATCGTCGAGCTCGACGGCGGCATCGAGCTTCGGATGTGGCTCGGGCCCGACAAGGCGGAGCGGATCGCCGAGCGGCGCCGCAACATCGCCGGCCCGACCGGCTGCGGCCTGTGTGGCCTCGATTCGATCAGCGAGGCGGTGCGACCGGCCGCGGTGGTGCCGGCGGGCCGCGTGTTCTCGCCGCGCGAGATCATGACTGCGGTCGCGGCGGTGGCGCCGCTGCAGGAGATCAACCACCAGACCCGCGCCGTGCACGCCGCCGCGTTCTGGACCGCCGCGCGCGCATCGTGGCGCTGCGCGAGGACGTCGGCCGCCACAATGCACTGGACAAGCTCGCCGGCGCGCTGGCCCGCGACATGATGGTCGCGAACGACGGCATCGTGCTGCTGACCAGCCGCGTCTCGGTCGAAATGGTGCAGAAGACCGCCGCGATCGGCGCGCCGCTGATTGCGGCCGTGTCGGCGCCAACCGCGCTTGCGGTGCGGATGGCGGATGCCGCCGGCATCACGCTCGCCGCGATCGCCCGCGCCGATGGATTTGAGATCTTTACGCATCCGGAACGCGTCACAGGCGCGGTGCCCGGCAAGGAGTCCGCCTATGTCGTCGTCGCCTGACAAACTGGTCTATATGGCGAACCAGATCGGAAAGTTCTTCCACAGCCAGGGCCACGACCGCGCCGTGCAGGGCATTTCCGAGCACATCTGGAAGTTCTGGGATCCGCGGATGCGCAAGCAGATCTTCGCCCATCTCGACGCCGGCGGCGCCGGCCTCGAGCCCGACGTCCGCGATGCGCTGCTCAAGCTGAAGCTGCAGGCGTAGCGAATAGCGCGCGCGACCTTCCCTCACCGTCACCCTGAGGAGGCCGCGCAGCGGCCGTCTCGAAGGGTCGACGGCCCGGCTGGTGGCCGTACATCCTTCGAGACGCGCTACGCGCTCCTCAGGATGACGGGTCCAACTTCCTTCTCGCTAACCCCCGCCCACGATCGCGTTGAAGACGTGGCGTACCTCGCTTTGCGTCTCGCGCAGCCGGGCCTCCAGCGCGGAGAAGTCAGGCGTGTCGCCGGCCCGGGCCATCACGCGCAGCAGGTCTTCGCCCGCCGTCTCCGGATTGAACTTGCCGGTGACGCACAGCCGCAGGATCTGCGTCAGGTCATGATAGAGCCGCGCCGCCGAGCGCAGGATCTCGGCCTCGGACTGGCCGAGCAGGCCGAGCTTGGCGGCGTTGTCGAGCACTTGAAGCGTCGAGACGCTGAGGATCTCCGGCTTCGCCGAAGCATGCGCAAGCTGGAGATATTGCGCGATGAAATCGATGTCGACGAGCCCGCCGGCAGCAAGCTTGAGGTCCCAGACATCATCCTCGCCCTTCTCCAGCGCGATCGCCCGCCGCATGTCGGCGACGTCGGCCGCGGTCGACGCCGCATCGCGCGGCCTCGTCAGCACGCTGCGGATGATCGTTTCGATCCTCTCGCGGAATTCCGGCGACGATGAGATCACGCGCGCGCGCGTCAGCGCCATGTGCTCCCAGGTCCAGGCCTCGCGCTCCTGATAGTCGGCGAACGAATCGATGCGCGAGGCGACCGGGCCGGCGCGGCCAGACGGGCGCAGCCGCATGTCGACCTCGTACAGCACGCCGTAATTGGTCCGGGTGGTGAAGGCGCTGATCAGGCGCTGGGTGAAGCGGGCAAAATATTGCGCACCATGCAGCGAGCGCTCGCCGTCGGAATCCGGCGCCTCGCTGTCGAAATCGTAGAGCGTGATCAGATCGAGGTCGGAGGACGCCGTCATCTCGCGGCTGCCGAGCCGGCCCATCGCGATGATCGCGGTCTCCTGCCCTTTGATGCGGCCATACTGCGCGGCAAACTGGTCGGTGACGAGGCCGTGCACGGTGTGCACGATCCCCTCCGCGACATCGGCAAAGGCTGTGCTGGCGAGCTGCGCCGACACCGTGCCGGACAGGATCCGCGTGCCGATCAGGAACAGGCTCTCCTGGCCGAACAACCTCAGACGATCGAGGAAATCCTCATAGGACGAGGCATCCTGCAAGGTGGCGGCAAGCCGCTCCGACAGCTCCTTCTTGTCCGGCATCGCGCCGAAGAAGCGCGGATCGACCAGGCCGTCCATGATCTGCGGCTGCCGCGCCAGCATGTCGCCGAGCCGCGGCGCCGCGCCGAGGATCAGCGCCACCAGCGCGACGAAATCGCGGTTCTGGCTGAGCAGCGAGATCAGCCGCCCGCCCCGCTGCAGCGCGCCGAGGAAACGGTCGAATGCCGCCACCGCGTCATCAGGCTCCTCGGCATGCGCGAGGCCGTCGATCAGGCCGGGAATGAATTCGAGGAATGCCGCCCGCGTCGCCTCGACGCGCAGCGCGCGGTAATCACCCTCGATCCACTGCTGCACGGTGCCGGCCACCGCGACGGGCTTCTTGAAACCGAGTTGGGCGAGATGCTCGATCAGGCGGCCGTCTTCAGGCCCGGCGCCGTAGTCGACATCCGGCAGCTTCGCAGTGCCGGTCGGATCGTCACCCTCGAACAGCTTGCCGTAGTGGTTTTGCACGATCTTGAGCTGACCGAGCAGATCCTTCGCGAAGGCCTCGCGATTCTCGTAGCCGAAGAAATGCGCGAAGCGCTCGACGTCCTCAGGCGCTTCGGGCAGCGAATGGGTCTGCTCGTCGGCGATCATCTGCAACCGGTGCTCGACCCGGCGCAGGAATTCGTAGGCCGTCGTCAGCTCGTCGCGCGCCTCAAAGGTGATCCAGTTGCTGTTGGCGAGCACGTTGAGCGCCTCCAGCGTCGGCCGCACCCGCAGCTCGGGATGGCGGCCGCCGGCGATCAGCTGCTGGGTCTGGGCGAAGAACTCGATCTCGCGGATGCCGCCGCGGCCGACCTTGACGTTGTGGCCCTCGACCGAGATCTCGCTCTGGCCGCGATAGGTCTGCATCTGCCGCTTCATGTCGTGGACGTCGGCGAGCGCGGCAAAATCCAGGTGCTTGCGCCAGACGAAGGGCGCGAGCTCGGCGATCAGCGCCTCGCCCGCCCTGGGATCGCCGGCGCACGGCCGCGCCTTGATCATCGCAGCGCGCTCCCAGGTCCGCCCCTCGCGCTCGTAATAGTGCAAGGCCGCGTCGGTCGAGATCGCGACCTGGGTCGAGGCCGGGTCCGGGCGCAGCCTGAGATCGACCCGGAACACATAGCCCTCGCCCGAGCGCTGCTGCAGCATCCGCGCCATCGCCTGGGTGACGCGGACGAAGAACGGCTGCGGCTCGATATCCTCGGCGAGCGAGGTCGCCGTGCGATCGAAGAACACGATGAGGTCGATGTCGCTGGAATAGTTCAGCTCGCCCGCGCCCATCTTGCCCATCGCAAGCACGATCAGGCCCGAGCCGACTTCCGGATGCTCGGGATCAACGGCGGTCATGCGGCCGCGGGCGACTTCCTGCCGGAACAAATATCGCAGCGCCGACTGCACCGAATTCACCGCGATGTCGGTCAGCGCCGCCGTCACCCGCATCACCGGCCAGACGCCGCCGATGTCGCACAGCGCGATCATCAGCGCGGCCTCCGCCTTCATGCGGCGAAGCAGCACCATCACGTCGGCCTCGCTGCCGGCGGCGAGCACGTCGCGCGAGGTGGTCTCGATCAGGCCGGCCAGATGCTGTTCCGGGTCGCATGACAGGATCCGGATCAACCGCCCGGCATCGGCGCGCGCGAGCTCGAACAGATAGGGCGAGAACTCGGCGATGCCGCGCAGGATTTCCCGTGCGAACGGATGCTCCAGCAAGGCTGCGAGCGCGGCCGATTGCGCCGGCTCGAGCTCGGCGAACCAGTCAGTCAGGCGCTGATCGGCGGATTCGGGCGCGGCGACACGCGGTCCATCCGCGAACCGCGCGGCCAGACGGTGTCGATCCGCGTTTCCCGGCGCGGCGGCATTCATGCCGCCTTCTGTGGCACATCCTGCGTTTGAGCCGCAAGCCTGTCACTGCCGCCCGCCCGCGCCGGCAGCACCAGGGTGGCCACCAGCCCGGGATGGGCATCGCCGAGCCGCAGCTCGCCGCCATGGAGCGTGGCGACCGCGGAGGCCAGGCTGAGGCCGAGACCGGAACCGGGTAAGGTACGGCTCGCCTCGAGCCGGACGAAGCGCTCCACCGCGTGCTTGCGATCGCCCTCGGGGATACCCGGACCGTGGTCGGTGACGCTGAGCAGGACCTGATCGCCCTCGCGCCGCGCCTCGATCAGGATCTCGCGTGCATCCGCCTTCATCGGCTCGACGCCAGCGTCGGGCTTGCCATATTTGATGGCGTTCTCGACCAGGTTGGCGACCGCCTGGCTGATCAATTCGCGGTTGCCGTGAATCGGCGCCGGCGCGGTCTTCACCTGCAGCGTCATGCCGTCGTCCTCGGCCAGCGGCTCGTACAATTCGTGGATGCCGTTGGCGACGTCGGCGCCGTCGAAATCGTCCATGTTGCCGCGCGCCTGGCCGGACTCGGCCCGCGCGATCATCAGCAGCGCGTTGAAGGTGCGGATCAGCCCGTCGGATTCCTCGATCGTCCGCTCCAGCGCCGCGCGGTAGTCGGCCTCGCTGCCCGACCGCGCCAGCGCCTCCTCGGCGCGGTTGCGCAGCCGCGTCAGCGGCGTCTTGAGGTCGTGGGCGATGTTGTCGGAGACCTCCTTCAGCCCCGTCATCAGCGCCTCGATGCGTTCCAGCATGACGTTGAGATTTTCCGCGAGGCGGTCGAGCTCGTCGCCGCTGCGGCCGACCGGCAGCCGGCCGGACAGATCGCCCGCCATGATGCGCCTCGTGGTGCCGGTCATGGCGTCGATCCGGTGCAGCACGCGGCGGGCGACGAAGATACCGCCGCCGATGCCGAGCACGACCACGACGAGGATCGACCATTGCGCGGCCTTGGCGACGATGCCGAACAGCCGCCGCCGCTCCTCGAGGTCGCGCCCGACCAGGAGGCGGAAGCCGTTGTCCATCTCGGCGACCCGCACCAGCGCGCGATGGTCGGTCTTGTCCTGCTCGTCGATCCGGCGGTAGGCGGTCTCGCTCCAGCCCTGCACGCTCATCACGCCCGGCGCCAGCGAGCCGACATTGCCGGCCAGCGCCTGCCCGTTCGGTGCGGTTAGAAGATAAAGGTTGGCGCCCGGCCGCAGCGCACGATTGCCCATGGTGGTCAGCAGGCCGTGCAGGCCGCGGCGGTTATAGATGGACGTGATCTCGCCGATCTCGACGTTGACGGTCGTCGTGATCTGCTCGGTGATCAGCCGCCGTGTGTTCCAGGCGAAGTAAGCCAGCAACGAGGCGGCGAACAGCGCGAACAGGAACAGATAGACCAGCGTCAGCCGAAACGCCGTGGTCCGGATCAGTTTACCGAATGCCGTCACGGATCATATACCCCGCGCCGCGGATGGTATGCAGCAGCGGCCGCTCAAAACCCTTGTCGATCTTGGAGCGCAGCCGCGAGATGTGGACGTCGATGACGTTGGTCTGTGGATCGAAATGATAGTCCCAGACATTCTCGAGCAGCATCGTGCGCGTCACCACCTGCCCCGCATGCTTCATCAGATATTCGAGCAGGCGGAACTCGCGCGGCTGCAAGGTCAGCTCGTCCTTGCCGCGGGCGACGCGATGCGACAGCCGATCGAGCTCGAGGTCGCCGACCTTGTAGGTGGTCTCCTCGGCCGGCCCGACATTGCGCCGCGACAGCACCTCGACGCGCGCGAGCAGCTCGGCGAAGGAATAGGGTTTCGGCAGATAGTCATCGCCGCCGGCGCGAAGGCCCTTGATGCGGTCATCGACCTGGCCGAGCGCTGAGAGGATCAGCACCGGCGTCCGGTTGCCCTTGTCGCGCAGGCTACCGATCAGCGACAGGCCGTCCCGCTTCGGCAGCATGCGATCCACCACCATCACGTCGTAGTCGCCGGTTTCGGCCATCGACAGGCCTTCCTCGCCGTCGGAGGCGAGATCGGCGATGTAGCCGACTTCACGGAATGCCTTGACCAGATAGTCGGCTGACTCGCGGTCGTCTTCGATGATCAGGATGCGCATTTGCGGAGCGGTGGCGGTCACGGGAATGGGCCCTCTGTCAGCATGGCGCGGCCGGCCTGCACATGCAAGACGACCGCGCATATTCCGGAATTGTTAGGAAAAAGTGGGCGGTGAAGCTGGGGGACTCCACCGCCCTGAGACCTTCCGACGGAGGGGGGCATATTCCATCGAAAGGCAACATAGGGAGCGAGCAAGGGGCCCACCCCCCGGAAAGCGCCGTCGGCGGGGGCGACGAATGCCGGCGACGCTTTCCAACTCATAGATAGTTATCCCTTGGCCAGCGGCACTGCCACGAACCGCGACGAACCGCCGCTCTTCACGCGCATGAGAACGCTGTTCTTGTTGTCATTGCGCGCCGCGGTGATCGCATCACGCACCTCACCGGCGGTGCCGACGGACTTGCCGGCGACCTCGAGGATCACGTCGCCTTCCTTGAAGCCCCGCTCAGCGGCAGCACTCTTGGGATCGACTTCGGTCACGACCACGCCTTCCTTGCCGGCGCCGGCCACGCTGTTGGCGGGCGCCACCGTGAGGCCGAGCTTCGGCACGTCGGTGCCGCGGGACGAGTTACCCTTGTCGCCGTCGTTGTTGGTGTCAGCCTTGGCTTCCAGGCTGTTCGGCAACTGGCCGAGCGTCAGGTTGACGGTCTTGTCCTGCCCCTTGTGCAGCACGTTCAGCTTCACGGCATTGCCGGGCGCGAGGCCGCCGATGGTGCGGGCGAGTTCGCGCGCATCCTTCACCGGCTCGCCATTGACGGCGGTGATGACGTCACCGGACTCGATGCCGGCCTTGGCCGCGGGGCCGTTGGCCTGCGGTTCGGCAACCAGCGCGCCTTCGGCCTTCTTCATGCCGAGGCTGTCGGCGATGTCAGAAGTCACCGGCTGGATCTGGACGCCGATCCAGCCGCGGCTGACCGAGCCCTTGTCCTTCAGTTGGGCAACGACGCTCTTGACGGTCTGGGCCGGGATCGAGAACGCGATGCCGACGCTGCCGCCGGACGGCGAGTAGATCGCGGTGTTGACGCCCATCACCTCACCCGACACGTCGAACGCCGGGCCACCCGAATTGCCCTTGTTCACGGGCGCATCGATCTGGATGAAGTCGTCATACGGACCGTTGCCGATGTCGCGGCCGGAGGCCGAGACGATGCCCGCGGTCACGGTGCCGCCGAGACCGAAGGGATTGCCGACCGCCAGCACCCAGTCGCCGATGCGCGGCTTGCTGTCGGAGAGCTTGGCAAACTGGAAGTTGGAGCCGCCCTCGACCTTGATCAGGGCGAGGTCGGTGCGCGGATCGGTGCCGATCACCTTGGCGGAATAGGTCTTGCCGTCATCGGTCGTGACTTCGACCTTGTCGGCGCCGTCGACGACGTGATTGTTGGTCACGGCATAGCCGTCAGCCGAGATGAAGAAGCCGGAGCCTTGGCCCGTCACCACGCCACCGCCACGCGGTCCACCGCGCAGGCCCGGAGGCAAGCCATCCGGACCGCCAAAGCGGCGGAAGAAGCGCTCCATCGGCGAACCCGGCTGGAACGGCGAATCGTCATTGTTGCTGTCGTCCTTCGCGACCTTCTCGCGAATGTTGACCTTGACCGAGATCACCGACGGCTTCACGCGCTCGACGATGTCGGCAAAGCCGACCGGCTGCTGGACCTTCTTGACCTCGTTATTGACCTGCGCATGCGCAGGCGTCGTGAACAGGTCAGCGGGGTTGTGGGTGGGGCTGAAGCCATAGGTAGCGGCACCGAGGCCGGCCACGACCGAGGCCATCAGCGCAAGTTTGCGGGCAGAGAACAGCGAGCGCTTCGGCGCCTTGTAGGACGGAAGGGACGAGAGGTCGGGACGATCAGTCATGTGTTGAAATCTCCAAGGCCAGAATCACCGGTGCGGGGGCGGGCACCTGATGCGTCTGAACATGGGGTCATCAGCCTTACAGCGCGCTGGCTGCGGAATTAAACTTTTGTAATCGAGCGGGTTCGCGCTGCGGCAGAATAGCGCAGCCGAATTAAGGGCTTAGAAAGGAACTAAAGCGGCTTGTCGGGCGCGGATTCGGCCGCCAGCAGCCGTTCGAGGCGGGCCTGCTCGTCGGACGTCAGTCCGGGGCCGGAATCGCCACCGGCGGCGGCCAGACTGCCCTTGCGCCTGCCGAGGCGCCAAAGCGCAAAACCGCCCAGCAAAAGCGCCAGCGGCGGCGTCAGCCACAGCACCAGCGTGTGCTCGTTGAGACGCGGCTTCAGCAGCACGAATTCGCCGTAGCGGGCGACCAGGAAATCGATCACCTGACGGTCGCTGTCGCCGGCCGAGATACGTTCACGGACCAGGAGGCGGAGGTCGCGGGCCAGCGGCGCCTCCGAATCGTCGATCGACTGGTTCTGGCAGACCATGCAGCGCAGCTCTTTGGAGAGCTCGCGCGCCCTCGCCTCCTTCGCCGGATCCGTCATGATCTCGTCGGGCAGCACCGCCCGCGCGGGCATCGCGCCGAGCATCAGGCTGGCCGTAAGAAGAGCGGCTGCAAGCGCGCGCGACCGCATCACTCGGCCGCCTGCAATGCGCGCGGGGCTGCTTTGGCCGGCTTCGGCGCGCCGACCCGCAAACGGCGGTCGGATAGCGACAGCAGGCCGCCGAACGCCATCAACACCGGTCCCCACCAGATCATCAGCACCAGCGGCTTGTGATAGATCCGCACCGCGATCGCGCCGTCGGCCGAGGCATCACCTAACGATATGTAGAGCTGGCTTGCGCCGCGCGTCAGCAGCGCGGCCTCGGTCGTCGAGGCGCCGCGCGTGGTGAAGTTGCGCTTCGACGGCGTCATCACGCTGATTTTCTCGCCGTCACGCGTCACGGTGAATTGCGCGACCATCTCGCGGAAGTTCGGCCCCTGCCGCGGGTTCAGGCCGTCGAGCCGCAGCTGGTAGCCGGCGACCCGGGCGACGTCGTCCGGCTTCATTGTGCCGATATATTCGGTGTTCCAGGTGGTCTCGCAGACGATCCCGATCAGGGCTATGCCGAGGCCGGCATGCGCGAAAGCCGTGCCCCAGGTCGCGCGCGGCAAACCGCGGGCGCGGCGCAGCGAGAGCGACAGCGGAATCCGGAACAACGCGATGCGTTCGGCGAGATCGCACAGCGCGCCCATGATGACGAAGGCCGCAAGCCCGATCGCGAGCGGCGCCAAGGTCGCGCCGCCATAGGTCCACGCAAACACCAGGGCCATTGCCACCAGCGCAACGATGCCGGCGACCATCAGTCGCTGCGCCGCGCCGAGCAGGTCGCCGCGCTTCCACGCGAGCAGCGGCCCGAACGGCACCCCGAGCAACAGAGGCACGAACAGCGGCGCGAAGGTGAAATTGAAGAACGGCGCGCCGACCGAGATCTTCTCGCCGGTCAAGACCTCGAGCGCCAGCGGATACAGCGTGCCGATGAACACCGTCGCACAGGCGGTGGTCAGCAGCAGATTGTTGAGTACCAGCGCGCCTTCACGCGAGATCGGCGCGAACAGCCCGCCCTGCTTCAGCGCCGGTGCGCGCCAGGCATAGAGCGACAGGCTGCCGCCGATGAACACGAACAGGATCAGCAGAATGAACACGCCGCGGGTCGGGTCGGTCGCGAAGGCGTGAACCGAGGTCAGCACGCCGGAGCGCACCAGGAAGGTGCCGAGCAGCGACAGCGAAAAGGTCAGGATCGACAGCAGGACGGTCCAGACCTTGAGCGCATTGCGCTTCTCCATCACCAGCGCCGAATGCAGCAGCGCGGTGCCGGCAAGCCACGGCATCAGCGAGGCGTTTTCGACCGGATCCCAGAACCACCAGCCGCCCCAGCCGAGCTCGTAATAGGCCCAGTAGGAGCCCATCGCGATGCCGAGCGTCAGGAAGATCCAGGCCATCAGCGTCCACGGCCGCACCCAGCGCGCCCAGGCGGCGTCGATCCGTCCCTCCAGCAGCGCCGCCACCGCGAATGAGAACGAAATCGAGAACCCGACATAGCCGAGATAGAGCATCGGCGGATGCACCGCGAGGCCGATGTCCTGCAGCACCGGATTGAGGTCGCGGCCCTCGAGCGACGGATTGGCGATGCGCAGGAACGGATTCGAGGTGATCAGGATGAACAGGTAGAACGCGCTGGCGACCCAGGCCTGCACCGCCAGCACATGCGCACGCAGCGACAGCGGCAGGTTGTTGCCGAACGCCGCGACGAGGCCGCCGAACAGCGCCAGGATCGACACCCACAGCAGCATCGATCCTTCATGATTTCCCCACACGCCGGTGATCTTGTAGAGCAGCGGCTTCAGCGAATGCGAATTCTCGTAGACATTGGCGACCGAGAAATCCGAGGTGACGTGCAGCGTCACCAGCGCCGCGAACGACGCCGCGACGAACAGCAATTGGGCGAGCGCGGTCGAGCGCGCCACGTTCATCAGCGCCGCATCGCGCCAGCGTGCGCCGACGATCGGCACGATGGACTGGATCAGCGCGAGGGCGAGCGCGAGCACCAGGGCATAATGTCCGCTTTCGGCGATCACCGCATGGCTCCCTGGGTCGGCGCCGCGGAGGCGCTCGGCGTGTTGCCAGACTTGGCGTAGTCGTCCTTCCAGTGGCCCTGCTTCTTCAGGGCGTCGGCAACGTCCTTCGGCATGTAGGTCTCGTCATGCTTGGCGAGCACGGTGTCGGCACGGAACACGCCATCAGCGTCGAGCGCGCCTTCGGCAACGACGCCCTGCCCCTCGCGGAACAGGTCCGGCAGGATGCCCTTGTAGGCCACCGGCAGCGTGGCGCCGCCGTCGCCGACGGTGAAGGTCACGGCGAGATTGTCGCCGCGCTTCAGCGAGCCCTGCTCCACGAGGCCGCCGAGGCGAAAGCGCTTGCCGGGGCCGAGATGCTTGTCGGCCACCATCGACGGCGTCGAGAAGAACACGATGGAATCGCGCAGCGCATTCAGCACCAGGCCCGCGGCGATCGCGAGCACAACGAGCGCGCAGCCGATCAGTGTCAAACGCCGTTGCTTCCTGGTCATGGTGCATCCTTGCGCATGACGTTGTCCGAAAACCGCTGCACGTGCTTCGGCCTCATGCGTTATCCATCCAACCCGAGATTCTTCAGCCCTTCATTGAGCTGACGCAACCGATCCGCATCGTTGGCGACAGCCTGACGGGCATCCGCGCGCGCGCTGATCGCCTTGTCGCGCTCGCCCATCACGAGATAGGCGCGGACCAGCCGCAGCCAACCCTCGACGTCGTCGCCGTTGGTCTTCAGCCGGCTCGCCAGCCGATCGACCATGCCCTTGATCATGGTGCCGCGATCGGCCTCGCTCATGTCCTGGGCCGCAGCCACCGCGCCATCCGGCAGCGCCGGTGCGCTCACGCCACCGGGCGCGGTGACGCCGGCGGGCACGGTGCCGCCGACGCGCACCAGTGCCGCCTGCACCAGCGGCCGCCACGGCGCGTCGGATGGCCCGTTCGCCAGCATCTTCTGCCAGAGTGCAGCCGCGTCGGACTTGCGGCCGTCCTGCTCGGCGGCGAGACCGAGGAAGTAATTGGCCTTGGCGTCGTCGCCATTCAGCGCGACGGAGCGCTCGAACTCAGCCTTGGCATCCGCGGTGACGACGCCGCCGGCGCTCCCCATCAACGCCTCGCCAAGATCGGCGCGGCGATCGGCACTGTCGCCGGCATAAGTGATGGCGTTGCGATAGGCGCGGACGGCGTCATCGTAGCGGCCAAGCCGCGACAGCACCGGCGCCAGCACCGTCCAGCCGCGGCCGTCGGTCGGGTTCTTTTCCAGATGGGCCTCGACCTGCGCGACGAGATTGGCGAGCGGCTGGTTGGCACCGGCGACCCGGCTGCGTTCGGCGAGCGGAAAGTCGCCGAGGCGCGGCGAGCCCAGCGCGAGATAGAAACTCGAAGCAATCACCGGCAAACCGACCAGGGCGACGATCGCAGCAGTGCGCCGCAGGCTGAGACTGCCCTGCACCGGTTCTTCGCGGCCGCTCTGGTCGGCCGCGGCCAGCAGCCGGCGGCTGATCTCGATCCGCGCGGCATCGGCCTCGGCGGCGCCGATGATGCCGGAGGCCATGTCGCGGTCGATTTCCGCGAGCTGGTCCCGGTAGACCACGACCTCGCTGCCACCGGTCTCCGCCCGTCCGCGGCGGCTGAGCGGCCACAGCACGGCAAAGATCGCCGCGACCGTCATCAGCGCGAACACAAACCACAGCGTCATCAAGCGGTTCCCGGATGGAACGGCGGCTTCCGGCAAGCCGCCTTAGAATCGCTTTACACTACCGGCGGCGAGCCCGGCAATTGACAATTGCTGGATCGACCGAAGGTCGAAATCAGGCTGATTTCCGGTGCCGTTCCGGCGGTCTAGCAACGGCGTTTTCGAGCGAAGGCGCGCGCTGGCAAAATATCGAAAACAACCCCATGCAAAGGTGCCGGCGGGCGGCCGCCGGCGCTCGAATGCCGACTTGACACGTCGGGCAAATCAGCGCCACACTTCCATTATTCCGAAATCACGCAAATGCCTTTCGTCGCGCCCTGACGAGCTCGTCGGCTTGCCGTCGAACATGCTCGCGAATGTCGGTGACGTGCCGTCACCGTGTCCGCGGATCACTACCCCGCGCGCGACGACTTGCGCTCACCCGTCATCGCGTTCTCCGCGGCCCGGTTCATCAGCGAGGCGTAGTCGTGGCCGAACAGCACCTCGCAGAAGCGGATCGCGGCCTTGACCTGCTGCTGGCGGAAGGCCCGGACCCGCGCGTCGCCGCCGCGCAGCGACTGCACCAGCCCCTCGGTCGACTGCTCGACATAATGTTGCAGGTCGGAGAAGGTCCGCAACGTCACCTCGTTGATCGCGAGCTCGCTGGCATAGGTGCGACACACCGCGACGAAGTCGATCAGGGCGGCGGCGTCCTCGACCTCGGACTGATCAATCTTGGCGCCGGCGGTAATGTCCTTGTCGGCGCGCTGGCGCAGGATGCGGCGGACCCGGCCAGGCACGCTGTCGATCTCCGATTGCAGCGCGTTGGAGGTATCGGCGCGGACCGACGTCAGCTGACGTCCCCAGGTGGAATCGTTGCGCAGATCGAGCTCGGTGCGCAGGCCGCGGACGCCGTCATGCAGGGTCTTGAGCTGCTCACCGACATAATCGAAATGGCCGCGCCGGATGTCGGTGCGCAGGCAGGCCGCGACGAATGACAGGTCGTGCAGCGCGATGGTGACGGCGATGCCATAGGGCGTTGCCGCAACCCGCAGCTCGTCGTCGGAGGCCGCCATCTTGATGGCCAGACGGATGATCTGCCATGGCGCGGCGAGCCGCTGCGCAATCAACGACAGCGCGAACGGCAACAGCTGCGGCGTCTGCAGCGACGGCAGTTTGAGCGCGTCCATTGCGGAAGCGATCTGGGAATCGGCAAACACCCGGATCTGGCTCGGCAGCCGGCTGCCCAGGGTTTCCAGCGCCTCGCGGGCCTGCAGCACGAGGCCGATCGGCAGCAGGTCCTCGACCACGCTCGGCGGACCGACACGCGACAGCGCGCGCTGACGATCGTCCTGAGCCGGACCGGCGATCTTGAGGATGGCTTCCGCGGCCGCCAGCTGGAACTTGCGCGCGGCGATCTCCATCGGACCGCTCTCGGTGGCCGTCGCCAGCGCCGCCTCGAATGCGCTGATAGCCTCGGGCGCGCCCTCACGGGCCAGCCACTGCCAGATCGGCAGCAGCGAGGCGCGCCGGAGCTGGCCGGGTCGGGTCGGGAAATTGGTCTCGGCAAGGAACGGCTCGAGCGGCCGGAACAGGAGCCGCGCCGGATCGTCGCTGCGCGGCTCGATCCGCTCGTCCTCCTCGGCCCCGCGCACGATCTTGCGCAGCTGCTCCAGCACCAGATTGGCCACAGTGACATCATCGCCACGTTCGACGGCGCGCTCCAGCTCCCGCATCAGCAGCGCCTGCGATTGCGGTGGAAGCTGCGCGAGATAATCCCTCAGCCGCTCGGTCGATTTCTGGCTCATGCGCCCGGTCGTGAAAGCTTGGTGCCCGGCAAACGCCGCAGCCCGTCCGCGTGGGATGATAAAGGTGGGCGCGTTAAGAAGCCGTTTAGGAATAATGCGGTCCCGAGGCCGGTCTCGCACGGGCCTCAAGCCTGATGGGATTGAGTTGAGCTGGATCGGCAGCGGAGGTTCACCTCTCCCTTGGGAGAGGTCGCGCGTAGCGCCGGGTGAGGGATTACGGTCTCTCGTTAGCGCTGCGGCCCCTCACCCGATTTGCTTCGCAAATCGACCTCTCCCCGTTGGGGAGAGGTGAAGCAAGTCCGTGGCCGAACCGATTCGATCCAAACTCATCTTGCGCTACACCGCCGGCAGCACCAGCTCGGCCCGCAGGCCGCCGATCGGCGCGTCGCTCAGCACGAGCTTGCCACCATAGAGGCCGGCGAGATCGGTCACGATCGACAGACCAAGCCCCGAGCCGGGCTTCGATTCGTCGAGCCGCTGGCCGCGCCGGGCGACCTTGGCGCGTTCGTCCTCCGACAGGCCGCGCCCGTCGTCGTCAACCACGATGCGCAGCCTGGGACCTGCGCCCGACGCCTCCGGCGGGACCACTGACACCTCGATGAACACCTGCGAGGCCGCCCACTTACAGGCGTTGTCGACGAGATTGCCGACCATCTCCTCCAGATCCTGCCGCTCGCCGCGGAACCGCGCCGCCGGGTCGGCCTTCGCCTCGATCGAGAGGTCGCGGTCGCGATGGATCTTCTCCATGGTCCGCCGCAGCGCCTCGATGGCAGGCGCGACGTCGGTGATGGTGCTGACGATGGTGGCGCGGGCGGCGATCCGCGCGCGCTCGAGATGGTGCGCGACCTGATCCCGCATCACATCGGCCTGCTCCAACACCTTGCTGGCAAAGGCATCTGCGCCATGCGAAGCGGCCTCGTTCACGATCACCGACAGCGGTGTCTTGATCGCATGGGCGAGATTGCCGACATGGGTGCGCGAGCGCTCGACGATCTCGCGGTTGGCGTCGATCAGCGCGTTGGTTTCGCGCGCCAGCGGCGCGATCTCGACCGGGAAGCGGCCCTCCAGCCGCTCGGCGCGGCCGGAACGGATATCGGCGATCGCATCCGAAATGCGCTTGAGCGGCGCCAGGCCATAGCGCACCTGGAAGATCGTGGTCAGCAGCAGCACGATGCCGAGGGCGGCGAAGGTTCCGCCGAGGTAATAGTCGAAGCTGCGTGTCTCGTCGAAGATCTCGGTGGCGTCGCCGGCGACGCTGACCAGGAACCTGCCGTCGACGCCGAGATCGACCGGCCGCTCCACCACGCGCAGGCTCTGGCCTTCGGGCCCGTCGACATAGCCGAGGCGGACGCCGGCGGCGGTCAGCTCGGCGCCGTGCTCCTCCAGCTTGGGCAGCTTCTTGTCCCACAGCGAGCGCGAGGCGCGGGTCTCGCCCTTCTCGGTATCGGTGCGGGTGATCTGCCAGTACCAGCCCGACAGCGGCAGGTCGAACAGCGGCTCGCCGAGCGACTGGAACTGGCGGTCGGCCGGCTCGTCCGGCGTCGCCACCTCGGCGATCAGGGTGCGCAGATAGAGATTGAGCCTTCGGTCGAAGGCGCGCTCGGTTGCGTCGCGATAGACCGACGACAGGATGACGCCGGTGATCGCCAGGATCACCACCACCCAGGCGGTCGCCGAGACGAACAGGCGGGTCGCAAGAGAGCTGCCGCCCATCAGGGGACGAGCTCGAACAGCGTGTCAGCGGGCGGCGACATCAGCGAATCCAGTCCTCCCGGCGCGGATCATGACAATGCCCGTGTACGCCGATCAAGCGCTCTAAGAGCATGATCCTATGGAATAGGATATGCTCTCATCCTTTTGTTTGGTCGCGTTTTCTTCACGCGGGCGAACCGGAATCCGCTTCGCTCGAAAACGCTTTAAGAGCATGATCTCCGCGCAAACACCACGCGTTTGTCGCGAGGGAAAACCGCTTCGCACTTTGCGCTGACGCGGCCCTCCGGGTCCGGATCATGCCTTAGGTCGGCGGCGACAGCATGTAGCCCAGGCCGCGAACGGTCTGGATAATATCGACTTCCAGCTTCTTGCGGATGCGGCCGACAAACACCTCGATCGTGTTGGAGTCGCGGTCGAAGTCCTGATCATAGAGATGCTCGACCAGTTCGGTGCGCGACACCACGCGCCCGGTATGGTGCATCAGATAATCGAGCAGATTGTATTCGTGCGAGGTCAGCTTGATCGGATTGCCGTTGACGGTGACCCGCTTGGTACGGGTATTGAGCGCCACCGGCCCGCAATTCAGCTCGACCTGGGCATGTCCGGTCGCACGGCGGAGCAGCGCGCGGATCCGCGCCAGCACCTCCTCGAGATGGAAGGGTTTTGCGACATAGTCGTCGGCGCCGGCATCGAAGCCCTGAACCTTGTCGCTCCAGCGGTCGCGCGCGGTGAGAATCAGCACCGGCATCACCCGCTTGTTCCGCCGCCAGGCTCGAGCACCGAGATACCGTCCATCTTCGGCAGGCCGATATCGAGCACGACCGCGTCATAGGGCTCGCTGTCGCCAAGGAAATGCCCCTCCTCGCCGTCGAACGCGCGATCGACCACATAGCCGGCGTCCGTCAGCGCGGTGGTGAGCTGGCGGTTCAGATCCGGGTCATCCTCAACGACGAGCAGACGCACTTTGGCCTCCGAGAGTGAGCATTGCGATAGTCCGGCATCAAATGAGGCTTCGCGCCGTGAACGGCCTATGAATGGATCCGCAACGCAAAGCTTATTTTTTCGTCAGGTGCACCATCCCGGGAACCCGCGCAAGCGCCTCAGGTTCCATCGATCAGACGCGGATGGAATGAGACCGGCCTTCGGATCAAGGTATCAAAATACCGAAATCTGGACTTGCGCCTGCGCGCCCATCATCAAGGTCCCGACTCGCCGGCACCGTGAGCAATGTCACAGACGGCGGCAAGATTAACCTTCGGCGGGCATTTAATTATCGCGGGCACAGGCGATGCGCTAATTCCAGCGCGGGCGCGGCGTGGCACAGGGATCGGGAATACTTTTTTGCTTGTTTCGAAGATCAAGACGTTTGCGGTGGTTGCCGGCTGGCTTGCGCTGGTCTTCATCGCGTTCGTCACCTTGTCGCCAATCCAGGACCGTCCGTCGTTCCTGCATCCGCAGGCCGAGCGCTTCGCCGCCTATGCCGTGATGGGACTGGCCTTTGTGCTGGGTTACCCGCGGCGCACCGCCCTGATCGTGCTGTTTGTCGTGTTCAGCGCATTCACGCTCGAGGCGATGCAATTGCTGACACCGGACCGTCACGGCCGGCTGCTCGACGCGATCGTCAAGGTCGCGGGAGGTTTTGCCGGCATCGGCGCGGGCCACTTCATCCTGCTGGTGCTGCGCAGCCAGTTCGGCCGATTGAGGTCGCGCGCGGAGAACTCCGCGAGCTAAGGCGCGATGTATTTGAGCCGAATCGGTTCGCCACGGATCAGCTCGACCTCTCCCCAGCGGGGAGAGGTCGATTTGCGCAGCAAATCGGGTGAGGGGCCGCGGCGCTAACGAGAGACCGTGATCTCACCGCGCTACGCCGCCGACCTCTCCC
>NZ_LFLZ01000044.1 GCF_001189845.1 Bradyrhizobium tropiciagri | reverse complement strand
ATCCGCGGACGGCAGACCCCTCACCCCGCTTCGCTGCGCGAAGCGACCCTCTCCCACAAGGGGAGAGGGTTCCAAGGACCCTACGCCTGATCCAGGCCGTACAGCGTGTGCAGCGTGCGCACCGCGAGTTCGGTGTAGGCAGCGTCGATCAAGACCGAGAACTTGATCTCGGAGGTTGTGATGGCGCGGATGTTGATGTTGCGCTCGGACAGCGCCTTGAACGCCTTCGCCGCGACGCCGGCATGGCTGCGCATGCCGCTGCCGATCACCGACACCTTGGCGACGTCGGTCGCGGTGTCGAGCCTGGCATAGCCGATCTTGGCCTTGGCGGAGGTAATGGTGTCCTTGGCGCGGTTGTAGTCGGCGGCCGGCACGGTGAAGGTGAGGTCGGTGGTCTTGCCGTCTTCGGACACGTTCTGCACGATCATGTCGACATTGATGTTGGCGTCCGCGAGCGGTCCGAAGATCGCCGCGGCGACGCCCGGCTTGTCCTCGATCTGGCGCACGGAAATCTGGGCTTCGTCCTTGGAGAAGGCGATGCCGGTGACGACGTGCATTTCCATGATTTCCTCCTCGCTGCAGATCAGCGTGCCCGGCGGCTGGTTGGCGTGCGGGTCGATATCCTCTGGCTTGTCGAAGCTGGAGCGCACGAAGATCGGCATGTTATGCACCATGCCGAGTTCCACCGAGCGAACCTGCAGCACCTTGGCGCCTTGCGAGGCCAGCTCCAGCATGTCCTCGAACGCGATCTTGTCGAGCCGGCGCGCCTTCGGCACCACGCGCGGGTCGGTGGTGTAGACGCCGTCGACATCGGTGTAGATGTCGCAGCGGTCGGCTTTCAGCGCGGCTGCGATCGCCACCGCCGAGGTGTCCGAGCCGCCGCGGCCGAGCGTGGTGATGCGGCCGGTATCGGGATTGATGCCCTGGAAGCCGGCGATCACGGCGACTTCCTTGCGCTCCTTGAAGCGGGTGATGATCTCGGCGCCGTCGATATCGAGGATGCGCGCCGAGGCATGCGCATCCGAGTCTTGATCGGGATCTGCCAGCCCTGCCAGGAGCGCGCTTGGATGCCGATGCCCTGCAGCACGATCGAAAGCAGGCCCGAGGTGACCTGTTCGCCGGAGGCGACCACCGCGTCATATTCGCGCGCATCGTGCATCGGCGAGGCCTCGGTGCACCAGGCCACCAGCTCGTTGGTCTTGCCGGACATCGCGGAGACCACGACGGCGACCTCGTGGCCGGCGTCGACCTCACGCTTCACGTGCTGCGCGACGTTGCGGATACGATCGATATTGGCGACGGACGTACCGCCGAATTTCATCACGAGGCGGCCCATGACGACGCGTCTATTCCTTTAAGAGGATAAGTAGGTTAACCCACGCCGAAAACCGCAAGCGCGGGGACCGAAAGGCGCGTATACATAGCGCCGCGCCCGGGGGCAAGCCGGTTGGTAGGGGTCCATTGGGGTCCCGCGGGGGTGATTCTGGCGGTTGCGGCCGGGCTGTGGCGCAAGGGTGACTAGCAGGTAACTCGAAGGCGGATTGGATGGGACGCTATATCGACGAAATCCTGCAGCCCGGCGAGAAGGTGCTGTATTCCACCAATGCGCACTGGATGTTCTATCTGCCGGCGATCGGGGCCTGGATCGTGGTGCTGGTGCTGCTGATCCTGTCGCGAATGCTAACTGTCGATGCCCTCGTGCTGGCCTGCCTGGCGGCCGCCGCCGTGGTCGCGGTGGCGGCTCTGTACTGGACCGGGGCGGCCTGGTTCCACCGCTGGACCACGGAAACCGATGTCACCAATTTCCGTGTGGTGCACAAGAGCGGCTTCATCAAGCGGCGCACCTTCGAGATGAGCCTCGACAAGGTCGAGAGCGTCGACGTCAACCAGAGCATCATGGGGCGCCTGCTCAATTATGGCGACGTCACCATCCGCGGTGTCGGCGAGGGCATCGAAACCATCAAGACCATCGCCTCGCCGCTGTCGTTCCGCAACTCGATCACCGCGCGATAGGGGCGCGCGCAATCATGGCCACGCAAACGACTCTTTCCAGTTCCTCCGCCGGTTCCTCCGCCAATGCCTCTTCGGGCTCGGTCGATCCGGCCGAGGTCGCGAAGTTTTCGAAGCTGTCGGATGAATGGTGGGATCCGCGCGGCAAGATGGCGCCGCTGCACAAGATCAACCCGCTGCGCCTGACCTATATCCGCGACGCCGCCTGCCGCAAGTTCGAGCGCAACGCCAAGAGCCTGAGCTGCCTGTCCGGTCTGCGCCTGCTCGACATCGGCTGCGGCGCCGGGTTGTTGTGCGAGCCGTTCACGCGGCTCGGCGCCCAGGTGATCGGGATCGATCCGTCCGCCACCAATATTGCCGCGGCAAAGCTGCACGCCGACAAGGGCCATCTGTCGATCGACTACCGCTGCACCACGGTCGAGGAGATGGACGTGCGCGAGCGCTTCGACATCGTGCTGGCGATGGAGGTGGTCGAGCACGTCAACGACGTCGGCGCCTTCATCAAGCGCTGCGCCGCGATGCTCAAGCCCGGCGGGCTGATGGTGGTCTCGACCCTGAATCGCAACTGGAAGAGCTTTGCGCTGGCGATCGTCGGCGCCGAATACGTGCTGCGCTGGCTGCCGCGCGGCACCCATGACTGGAGCAAGTTCGTCACCCCCGCCGAGCTCGAACGCTATCTCGGCGACGTCAACCTCACCGTCACCGAACAGGCCGGCGTGGTCTACAACCCGCTCGCCGACAAATGGACTGTGTCGACCGACATGGATGTGAACTACATGGTGGTGGCGGAAGAGGTGTGAGCTGCTCGCCGATTAGTGGCAGCCCTGTGTCTCCACGGCGTCATTGCGAGGAGCGAAGCGACGAAGCAATCCATTTCTCCGCTTGCGGCACGATGGATTGCTTCGCTTCGCTCGCAATGACGGAGGGACGACGGACAGCTGGTTTGCGGAGACCACGCAGCCCTGTCATGCACCGGCTCGGTTGACCGCGTCGGCTGCAATCGGCACGCTGCACGCGTACTCCCGCCCGGCACACTTTCCTTAGTCCCGCATGTTCACAATCGCCTCGCTCTGGATTCCCTTCACCATCGTCGCTGCGTTCGGGCAGGTGGCGCGCAATGCGATGCAGCGGCAGCTCACCGGGCCGCTCGGGACCTGGGGCGCGACCAATATCCGCTTCCTGTTCGGCCTGCCGTTCTCGGTGGTGTTCTTCCTGCTCGCGATCATCGTGACCGGCGACCCTGTGCCGTGGCCGATGGCGTCGTTCTGGCCGTGGCTGCTGTCGGGTGCGCTCAGCCAGATCGTCGGCACCGGCTTCATGCTGCTGGCGATGAACGACCGATCCTTCGTGGTGACCACGGCCTATATGAAAACCGAGGCGATCCAGACCGCGATCTTCGGCTTCATCTTCCTCGGCGATCATCTGACGTCCGCCAAGGTCATCGCGATCGTGATCGCGACCGTCGGCGTCGTGATCACTGCGCTGCGGCCCGGCGGGAAAAAGAGCTTTGCCGATCTGCGTCCGACCGTGCTCGGCCTCGGCGCCGCCGCGGTGTTTGCGATCTCGGCGGTGAGCTTTCGCGGCGCCATCATCGCGGTGCCCGATGTCTCGTTCGTGACGGCGGCCTCCTACACGCTGATGTGGAGCCTCCTCGTCCAGACGCTGATCCTGTCGGTCTATCTGTTGCTGCGCGCGCCCGACGTGCTGCGGAAGATCCTCGGCCTGTGGCGGCCCTCGCTATTCGCGGGCTTCATGGGCGCGTTCTCGTCGCAATTCTGGTTCCTGGCGTTCGCGCTCACCGCGGCCGCCAATGTGCGCACGCTGGCGCTGATCGAGGTGCTGTTCGCGCAGGGCGTCGCGTATTTCTCGCTCAAGCAGCCATTTTCGCTGCGCGAACTGACGGGCATCGTGCTGATCGTGATCGGCGTCGCGCTGCTGATTGCCGCGTAGACTCTTGTTCGACGCGTTTTCTTCGCGCGAACCGGTGCCCACTTCGCTTGAAAACGCTTTAGCCTTTCACCGCGATCAGCACCGCGCCGGCCGAGATCAGCGCGATCCCGATCCAGCCATAGGCCGAGGGGCGTTCGCCGAGGAAGACGGCGCCGAACAGCGCCACCAGCACCACGCTGAGCTTGTCGATCGGCGCGACCAGCGTCGCGGGTCCGAGCTTGAGCGCGCGGAAATAGCAGATCCACGACGCGCCGGTGCCGAGCCCGGACAGCAGCAGGAACAGCCAGCTTCTCGCCGAGATCGGTCCGGACTGGGTGAACTGCCCGGTTGCAAACAGGATCGCCGAGAGCGTGATCAGCACGACCACCGTGCGGATCAGGGTGGCGAGATCGGAGTTGATGCCCTCGACGCCGATCTTGGCGAAGATCGCGGTCAGGGCAGCGAAGACGGCGGACAGAAACGCCCAGACCTGCCAGGAGGAAAATGTCTCGGGGGTCATCTTGGACGCTCGGCCGGTTTGGCCCCACCCGTCATTGCGAGCGAAGCGAAGCAATCCATAGCGCAACAAGTTCGAAGCTGGATTGCTTCGTCGCTTCGCTCCTCGCAATGACGAGGATGGAGGCGGTTCGCCCTAGTTCCGATCTTCCGGCAGCGTCGGCAGCGGCGAGACCTCGACGCCCTCGTCGATCAGCGCGCGTGCTTCCTCGGGCGAGGCCTCGCCATAGATCGGCCGATGCTCGATATCGCCGTAATGCATCTTGCGCGCCTCGTTGGGGAAGCGGTCGCCGACATTGTCGGCGTTCTTCACGATGTGGTCGCGCAGTTCCTTCAGCTTGCTGCGCAGCTCGCGCTCCTGCGCCATCATCAGCGATGTCGATTCGTTGGGCGTCGTCTCGACGGGCGCCGCCGGTGCCGGCTGGGCCGGTTCGCGGCCCTTCTTGCTGACAACCCGCGGCGCCATGATGGCGCGCTCGACCTTGTCAGAGCCGCAGGACGGGCAATTGATCAGGTGACGCCGCTCCTGCGATTCATAGGCCGAGGAACTCTGGAACCAGCTCTCGAACTGATGACCTTGCTCGCAGCGCAGCGTGTAGCGGATCATGCCGAACCCCGGACGAGGTGCAGATGCTCCGGGCCGGCCTTGGGGTCAGCGATGCCGAAACGCCTGCCATGCTGCAGCGACGGAATGGTCTTGCGCGCGGTCTCGACCTTGGCGGGATCGATCTCGGCGAGGAACACGCCGGGCTCGACGCCGCCCTCGGCAAGGATCTCGCCCCAGGGGTCGATGATCAGCGAATGCCCGAAGGTCTCGCGCTTGTTCTCGTGCAGGCCGGCCTGCGCCGCGGCAAACACGAAGCAGCCGGTCTCGATGGCGCGGGCGCGCAGCAGCGTGTGCCAATGCGCTTCGCCGGTCTTGCGGGTGAAGGCCGACGGCACGGTGAGGAACGACGCGCCGGCTTCCGCGAGCGCACGATACAGCGCCGGGAAGCGCACGTCGTAGCAGATCGTGAGGCCGATCCGGCCCCACGGCAGGTCGGAGATCACGGCGGTCTCGCCGGGCTGGTAATTGGCCGATTCGCGATAGCTCTCGCCGCCCGGCAGATCGATGTCGAACATATGGATCTTGTCGTAGCTCGCGAGCACATTGCCCTCGGGCCCGATCAGGAACGAGCGGTTGACCGCCTTCTCCGGCGAGTAGCGCAGCGCCAGCGAGCCGATATGCAGGTGGATCTTCAGCTCGGCGGCGAGCGCGCGATACGCCTTCAACGACTTGTCGTCCTCTTCGCTCGCCAGGTGCTCGAACAGCGCCTTGCGGTTCAGCTGCATCATGTTGCTGACCTCAGGCGTCAGCACATATTTGGCGCCCTGCGCCGCCGCCTCGCGGATCAGCCGGGTGCCTTGCTCGAGGCTCGGCTCCGGCAGCAATCCGGTGCGCATCTGCACCATCGCGGCGGTGAAAATGTTGTCCGTGCCCATCAGGCGCCGCCTCCATTGCTGAGCAGGCCGTCGAGCTTGCCCTCGCGGTCGAGCGCGTAGAGCTCGTCGCAGCCGCCGACATGGGTCTTGCCGATGAAGATCTGCGGGAAGGTCGTCCCGGCGCCGGCGCGGTCGTACATCTCGTCGCGATAGGCCGGGTTGCTCGCGACGCTGAATTCGGTGAACGCGGCGTTCTTGCGCGTCAAAAGCGATTTGGCCGCGGTGCAATAACCGCAGCCCGGGCGTGTGTAGATTTCAATGGCAGCGGTCATGGTGCGCTCGGTTGAACTTGAATGACGGATTATATGGGAGCGCGGTGGGTATCGACAACCCGGGCAAACACCAGCACGTCGACCTGCGCGGCTTTGGCGCGCAACAACGCCCGCGCGCAGGCATCGACTGTGGCGCCCGAGGTCAGGACGTCGTCGACCAGGACGACGCGGCGGCCCTGGATGTCAGCCTTGCGTTCCTCGGTGACCCCGAATGCGCCCTGCACATTGCTGGCGCGGTCCTTGCGCGACAGCCCGATCTGCTGCTCGGTGGCGCGGGTGCGCCGCAGCGCCTCGGACACCATTTTGACGCCGCTCTGGCCCGCGATCACCTTGGCGAGCGCCCCGGACTGGTTGTAGCGCCGGCTCCAGCCGCGCCGCCAATGCAGGGGAACCGGCACCAGCATGTGGGCATCGTGTAGCAATTCCTTCCCCGCCCGCGCCATCCAGCGGCCCATTGTTGGCGCCAGATCGGTGCGATCCTGGTATTTCAATGCGTGCACCAGCGTGCGCGCGACGTCGTCATAGCGCACCGCGGCGCGGGCTCTGCTGTAGGCCGGCGGATTGGCGATCGCCTCCATCGACAGCAATTCGGGTCCGGGATCGTAGACAAAGGGAATGCCGAGCCGCGGGCAGAACGGCGGCGCGATGAACGACAATTTCGCCCAGCAGGCCGCGCAGACGCCCTCGCCATGGACCGGCTCGCGGCAGGACACGCACAGCGTCGGCAGCGCGATGTCGAGCAGGAGCCGCGCTGTCTGCAGCCAGCCGCCCCCGACCGCGCCAAGCGCGCGCTGAACATGTCCGGTAATGGAGCGTGTCGGTGATGCCTCGGCGTCCATGGTGGGCGAGGCTAGCGTTTGAGCAACGCGGGCTCAAGGCGCATTGCCTGCGGCGGCGGTCCGGCGTAACCAGCGCGGATGGCAACGACCCCGGCCACGGCCCCCATTCTGTTCGATCGCGCCTTGCTCGGCGCGCGGCTCGCGCGCGCGCAGGCCGCGGGGGCGGCGACGTTCCTGCTCGAGCGTGCCACCGAAGACATGGCGGACCGCTTGCAGGCGGTATCGCGCAGCTTTTCGGCGGCGGCCGACGTCTGGACACCGGGTGACGGGCTTGCGGACGCCCTGCGCGGGCGCGCCGGATCGGTCGATGCGATCGGTTTCAGTGAGGCGGAAGCGCTCGGCCTGGCCCCGGAGTCGCTCGATCTCGTGGTCTCCGCGCTCGCCTTCCAGTTCGTCAACGATCTGCCTGGCGTGCTGGCACAGCTTCGTCGGGCGCTGAAGCCGGACGGGCTGCTGCTCGCTGCGATGCTCGGCGGCGACACGCTGACCGAGTTGCGGCAGAGCTTTGCCGCGGCGGAGGCCGAATGCGAGGGCGGGCTGTCGCCGCGTGTCGCGCCGTTCGCCGATCTGCGCGACATCGGCGCGCTGTTGCAGCGGGCTGGCTTCGCGCTGCCGGTCACCGACGTCGACCGCGTCGTGGTGCGCTATTCAAACGCGTTCGCGCTGATGGCCGATCTCAGGCGCATGGGTGCCACCAATGTGTTGCGCGAGCGCCGCCACACTCCGACCCGCCGCGCCACCATGCTGCGCATGGCGCAAATCTACGGCGAACGCTTCGCCGATCCCGACGGCCGCATCCGCGCCACCTTCGATATCGTCTGGCTCTCCGGCTGGGCGCCGCATGACAGCCAGCCGAAGCCGCTGAAACCGGGTTCGGCGAAGGCGAGCCTGGAGGCGGCGGTGAAGGGTTCATCCTCCCCTGGAGGGGGGCGAGACGAGTGAAGCTCGCTCTTGAATCGACGCGAATGAAATGAGCGGCGAGGTGGGGTGACGGTCTCTCAGCACGAGCAGTGCCCGTATGGATAGATCACCCCACCTCGATCCGCATTCCGCTTCGCTTCATGCGAATCGATCCTCCCCCTCCAGGGGAGGATGAGAAGGTCACAGCAGCAAATCCATCAGGTGCGGCAGCAGCGGGATGTCCGCCGGCGGCATCGGGTAGTCGCGCAGCTTGCCCGCGCGCACCCAGGCGAGGTTCTGGCCCTCGCGTGCCACCGCCATGCCCTCCCAGCGCCGGCAGATGTAGAGCGGCATCAAGAGATGGAAGGTCTCGTAGGCATGGCTGGCAAAGGTCAGCGGCGCAAGGCACGGCTCGCTCACGGTGATGCCGACCTCCTCGTGCAGTTCGCGGATCAAGGTCTGCTCCGGTCGCTCGCCGGGCTCGATCTTGCCGCCGGGGAATTCCCACAGGCCTGCCAGCGCCTTGCCTTCCGGGCGCTGCGCCAGCAGCACGCGCTTGTCGGCATCGACCAGCGCGCAGGCGACGACGAGGGTCAGCTTGATGTCAGCCATGCGGCCCGGATGTCCCTTCTGAAGCCTGATCCGGACCCGGAGGGCCGCGTTAGCGCAAAGTGCGAAGCGGTTTTCCGCAAAGATCATGCTCAAACAATGAGTCAGCAAGCTTTCATTAACCAGCTCCGCGTCGTCAGCCAAACGATTTGTGTTCGCGGGTCCTTTCTGCGCGCGCGATAATTCGGCCTTAATTCGCGGTCGGCAGGGTGAAGGGGTTGATCGACCCATCATTTTCTTTGCCGACATAACCCATGAGTACCTTGATCCGGACCATCAGCCGTTTCCGCCGCGATCGCTCCGGCAATATCGCGATGATCTTCGGCCTGGCCCTGCTGCCGCTGCTCATCGCGGTCGGATGCGCGGTCGACTATTCCCGCGCCAACCAGATCCGCAGCAAGCTGATATCCGCCGCCGATGCCGCGAGCGTCGGATCGATCTCCAAGGCCTCGCCGGGCTTCATCGCCGCGGGCGCCATGACCTCGGATGGTGAGATTTCGGCGGGCGAAGCCGATGCGCGAAAGATCTTCAACGGCAACATCGCCAACCAGAACGGCTTCACGCTGACCGGCGTGACGCCGACCATGACCAAGAGCGGCGGCACCATCACCTCGACGGTGCAGTTCACCGCAGACGTCCCGACCATGTTCCTCGGCGTGATGGGGCGGAGCAAGGTGAGCGTGTCCGGCACGTCGACCTCGACCGCCAACATGCCGCTCTATATCGATTTCTATCTGCTGCTCGACAATTCGCCCTCGATGGGGGTCGGCCACGCCGACGGACGTCGCCGCCCTGGTCAAGGCCACCACCGGCAACAGCTTCAAGCCGAACGACCAATGCGCCTTCGCCTGCCACGACTACAACGACCCCAACAACTACTACAATCTGGCGAAATCGCTTGGCGTGACGACGCGGATCGACGTGCTTCGCAGTGCGACCCAGCAATTGATGGATACCGCGGCGGCGACCCAGACCTATTCGAGCCAGTTCCGCATGGCGATCTATGACTTCGGCGCGTCCTCGGCGACCTATGGCCTGCGCAGCCTGTTTTCGCTGTCGTCCAGCCTGTCGAGCGCAAAGTCGGCGGCGGGCAACATCGATCTGATGGGCGTTTACGGCAACAACGATTCCTATACCGCGGACAAGGACAGCCAGTTCACCGTGATTTTTCCGCAGATCAACAACGCGATCGCAAACCCGGGCGCCGGCACGTCGTCGGCGCCGATGAAGTATCTGTTCTTCGTGTCCGACGGCGTTGCCGATGAACCCAATTCAAGCTGCCTGAAGCCGATCACCGGCAGCAATCGCTGCCAGTCGCCGATCAACCCGGCGCTCTGCGATGCGATCAAGAAGCGCAACATCAAGATCGCGGTGCTCTACACCACTTACCTGCAGCTGCCGACCAACAACTGGTACATGACCTGGATCGATCCGTTCAATCAGGGCCCGTTCGGTCCGTCGCCGAACAGCCAGATCGCGCAGAACATGCAGGCCTGCGCGTCGCCGGGCTTCTATTTCGAGGTCAGCCCGACGCAGGGCATCGCGGACGCGATGAATGCTTTGTTCAAGAAGGCGGTCGCCGACGCGCGGATAAGCAGCTAGGTCGGCGCCTCGCAACTCTATCCCCGTCACCCTGAGGAGGCCGCAACGCGGCCGTCTCGAAGGGTCGACGGCCCGACTCTCTCCACGCGGCGGTATCGGGGCCGTGCATCCTTCGAGACGCGCTACGCGCTCCTCAGGATGACGGGTAGGGAAGTTGCCTACGACCGGTAATCGCCGTTGATCGCGACGTATTCCTTGGTGAGGTCGCAGGTCAGCACGCGGTCTTTCGCCTTGCCGAGGCCGAGCGCGACCTTGATCTGGATCCTCGGCGCCTTCATCGCCTCCGACACCTCTTTCTCATTGTAGGACGGATCGCGTGCGCCGCTCTTGGCGACGCGGATGCCGTTGAAGGAGATCGAGAGCTTGTCGCGGTTGGCGGGTTCGCCGGCCTTGCCGACCGCCATCACCACGCGGCCCCAATTGGCGTCCTCGCCGGCGATCGCGGTCTTCACCAGCGGCGAATTGGCGATCGACATCGCGATCTTGCGCGCCGACGGCTTGGTGGTCGCGCCCTCGACCACGACCTCGACCAGCTTGCGGGCACCTTCGCCGTCGCGCGCCACCTGCTCGGAGAGGTCAGCGAGGATCTGCTGGAACGCCTTGGTGAAGGCCTTCAGGCGCGGGTCGCTGGCGCGCGAGATCTTCGGCGCGCCATTGGCGGCTGCAGCACCGGTCGCAAAGGCGAGCAGCGTGTCCGAGGTCGAGGTGTCGCCGTCGATGGTCAGCGCATTGAAGGTGTCCTCGACACCTGCCTTGAGCAGCGATTGCAGCACGCCGGCCGATAGCGGCGCGTCGGTGAAGATGAAGGACAGCATGGTCGCCATGTCGGGCATGATCATGCCGGCGCCCTTGGCCATGCCGTTGATCGTCACCTTGGCCTTGCCGAGCTTGACGGTCGCGGTGGCGACCTTCGGGAAGGTGTCGGTGGTCATGATCGCCTTGGCGGCGTCCATCCAGAGATCGGGGGTCGCGGTCTCCGCGAGCTGCGCCAGCACGCCGTCGAACTTGGTGGCGTCGAGCGGCTCGCCGATCACGCCGGTGGAGGCCAGGAACACGTCCGACGTCGAACAGCCGACCGCCTTCGCCGCGATCTGTGCGGTCAGCGCGGTGGAGGCCTTGCCGGTCTTACCGGTGAAGGCATTGGCGTTGCCGGAATTGACCACCAGCGCACGCGCAGCGCCGCCCTTCAGCTTGGCGCGGCACCATTCGACCGGTGCCGACGGGCACTTCGATTTGGTGAAGACGCCGGCCACCGTTGTGCCCTTGTCCAGCAGCGCGAGCAGCACGTCGGTGCGGCCCTTGTAGCGGATGCCGGCGGCAGCGGTCGCAAGCCGCACCCCCGCGATCACGGGCATCTCGGGAACGTCAGGCGGGGCGAGAGGGGAGACGGCGGTGGACATCGGCAAGCTTCCGGCTACGGGGAGGGAAGCGCTGCATAACATCTCGCCGCCTGAAGCGGGAGAGGGCTGCAGCCGTTGTCATGAATCGTTCAAGAAGCGATGACCCGTAGCCCGGATGCAGCGAAGCGAAATCCGGGCCGCGGTGCCCGCGGATCATCCTGTCCCGGATTACGCTGCGCTCCATCCGGGCTACGAAGCGTCCCCAAAAAAGCAAATGGCCGGGACATGCCCGGCCATCGCAACTTCGATCAGTTCAGCGTCGCGAAGCTTACTTCTTCGCCGGCGCCATCTTGTTGTCGGCGGGCTTCGGCGCGTCCTTGGCCGTATCGGCCGGCGCGTCCTTCGCCGCATCGGCGGCCGGTTTGTCCATGCGCTCGACCTTGGCGGCCTCGCGCAGCTTGGCGACGTAGTCGGCCTGGGCCTTGCGGGTCACATAGGTCTCGATCTGGGCCTTCACCTGCTCGAAGTCGGGCGCCTTGCGGTTGCGCTTTTCCTCGACCTTGATGATGTGCCAGCCGAACTGCGACTTCACCGGATCGGAGATCTTGCCCGGCTCGAGCGTGAAGGCGACCGCGGAGAATTCCGGCACCATCTGCTCCTTGGTGAAGAAGCCGAGGTCGCCGCCGTCGGAGGCGCCGGGGTCCTTGGACTTCTTCTTGGCGAGCTCGGCGAAATCGGCGCCCTTGTCGAGCTCGGCCTTGATCGCCTTGGCCTCGTCCTCGGTCTCGACCAGGATGTGGCGGGCGCGCACCTCCTGCTCGCCGGTGATCTGCTTGGCGGCCTCTTCATAGACCTTCTTCATGGCGTCGTCGGTGGTTGCGGCCTTGCCCTCGCTGGCGAGCAGGCTGTCCATCAACAGGCGGTTGCGGGTGAAGGCGAGCCGCTTCTTGAAGTCGTCATTGTTCTCGATCTTCTTGTCCTCGGCGGCCTTGGACACGATCTTCATGTCGATCAGGAAGGACAGCACGTTGTCCTTGCGGGTCGAGGGGTCCATCTGCTGCAGGCTCGGGCCGAGTTCCTCCTCGGCGAGCGCCACGTCGCTGGCGTGGATCTCGGATCCGTTCACCTTCGCCAGCACCGGGTCGGATTCCGCGGCGCGGACCGGGAGGCCGGCAGCCAGCACTGCGACAAGACAGCCCGTGGCGGCGAGGGTAGCGAGGCCGAGGCGCAGGCCGGTTTTGGTTTCCGGAGGCGAGGTGGTCATGCAAAATCCTTGGTCTAAAGGGGGGAAGCTCGAGCGGGGCGGACACTCGCCCAATCGTGTTACATTGGCAACGCGAAAGTCTTGTCAAAATGATGAATTCCTTGACATCTTGGCGGCGTTGACAACCCCCCGACCGGGCCATATCTCTGGCCGACCGTGTCAGCGGCGAGAGCGCTTATTTTGCTGCGTTTTTCGGCGTTGAACCCAGGATGGCCCGTTTCCCACTCAATTGGCGGAGGAGCCCCGGGCCGGGGCTCGAACCGTAGCGCGTCACGGTGAGTTGATAGGCGATCCGGTGGACCATCTCAGGCTGTATTCCAAGACTGAAATCCAAGACTGAAAAATCCAAGACTTCCAAGCAAGACGTCCAAGACTGAACCAAGACCGAACTCGAGACCGAAGAACAGGAATTTCGCATGATCGGCGCGCTCGCCCGCAAGTTTTTCGGCTCCGCCAACGACCGTCGGGTCAAGGGGTATCAGTCCCGCGTCAGCGCCATCAACGCCCTGGAGCCCGAGCTCGTCAAACTGACGGACGAGGAGCTCAAGGCCCGCACCGCCGAATTCAAGCAACAGCTCGCCAGCGGCAAGACGCTCGACGACATCCTGGTTCCGGCCTTCGCCACGGTGCGCGAGGCGGCCAAGCGGACACTCGGCCAGCGCCATTTCGACGTCCAGCTGATCGGCGGCATGGTGCTGCACGAGGGCGACATCGCCGAGATGAAGACCGGTGAAGGCAAGACGCTGGTCGCGACCCTGGCGGTCTACCTCAACGCGCTCGCCGGCAAGGGCGTCCACGTCGTCACCGTCAACGACTACCTCGCCCGCCGCGACTCCGGCTGGATGGGCCAGATCTATGCCTTCCTCGGGCTGACCACCGGCGTGATCGTGCACGGGCTCGACGACGCCGAGCGCAAGGCGGCCTATGCCTGCGACATCACCTACGGCACCAACAACGAATACGGCTTCGACTATCTGCGCGACAACATGAAGTACCGCCTGGAGGATATGGTCCAGCGCGAACATTTCTACGCGATCGTCGACGAAGTGGACTCCATCCTGATCGACGAAGCGCGCACGCCGCTGATCATCTCCGGCCCGCTCGACGACCGTTCGGATTTCTACAACACCATCGATACCTTCATGCCGCAGCTGACCAAGGTCGCCGACTACGAAGTCGACGAGAAGCAGCGTACGGTGACGCTGACCGAAGGCGGCATGGAGAAGCTCGAGAACCTGCTGCGCGACGCCGGCCAGCTCAAAGGCGACTCGCTGTACGACGTCGAGAACGTCTCCGTCGTGCATCACGTCAACCAGGCGCTGCGCGCGCACACGCTGTTCACCCGCGACAAGGATTACATCGTCCGCGACGACGAGGTCGTCATCATCGACGAGTTCACCGGCCGCATGATGCAGGGCCGGCGCTATTCGGAAGGCCTGCACCAGGCGCTCGAAGCCAAGGAGCACGTCACGGTCCAGCCTGAGAACCAGACGCTGGCCTCGATCACCTTCCAGAACTATTTCCGGATGTATCAGAAGCTGTCCGGCATGACCGGCACGGCGCTGACCGAAGCCGACGAACTGTTCGACATCTACAAGCTCGAGGTCGTCGAGATCCCGACCAACCTGCCGGTGGCGCGCCTCGACGAGGACGACGAGGTCTACCGCACCCAGAACGAAAAGTACGGCGCGATCCTTGCCGAGATCGAGCGCGCCAACAAGCGGCTGCAGCCGGTGCTGGTCGGCACGGCGTCGATCGAGAAGTCGGAAGTGCTGGCCGATTACCTGAAGAAGCACGGCTACAAGCAGATCGACTTCACCTCCGAATCCGGCATGGAGAAGCTCTATGCCGCCGCGCGCGCCGGCAAGCCGGCAAAGCTGTTCGCGGTGCTGAACGCCCGCTTCCACGAGCAGGAAGCCTATATCGTCGCGGAAGCCGGCGTGCCGGGTGCGATCACGATCGCGACCAACATGGCCGGCCGTGGCACCGACATCAAGCTCGGTGGCTCGCTCGAGATGCGGATCCAGCAGGAGACCGCCGGGATCACCGACGAGGCCGAGAAGGCCAAGAAGATCGAGCAGATCAAGGCCGACATCGAGCGCTTCCGCGAGATCGTGCTGAAGGCGGAAGAGGATTTCGAGGTCGAGCCCGCGAAGGGCAACAAGCCGGCCAAGACCGTGAAGAAGCCGGGCGGCCTCTACATCATCGGCTCCGAGCGCCACGAATCCCGCCGCATCGACAACCAGCTGCGCGGCCGTTCCGGCCGTCAGGGCGATCCCGGCCGCTCGAAATTCTTCCTGTCGCTGGAAGACGATCTGATGCGCATCTTCGGCTCCGACCGGCTCGACAGCATGCTGCAGCGGCTCGGCCTGCAGGAAGGCGAGGCCATCATCCATCCCTGGATCAACAAGGCGCTCGAGAAGGCCCAGCAGAAGGTCGAGGCGCGCAACTTCGACATCCGCAAGAACCTCTTGAAGTTCGACAACGTCCAGAACGACCAGCGCAAGGTGATCTTCGATCAGCGCGTCGACCTGATGAAGGACGACAGCGTCGTCGAGACCGTGACCGACATGCGCCATGCCTTCGTCGAGGACGTGGTCGCAAAGCACATTCCCGAGCACGCCTATGCCGAGCAGTGGGACACCGCCGGCCTCAAGGAAGAGCTGAAGCGGGTGCTCGATGTCGACCTGCCGGTCGACGAATGGGCCAAGGAAGAGGGCATCGCCGACGAGGAGCTGCTCAACCGCATCGAGAACCATGTCGACGAGCGCATGGCGGCCAAGGTCGCGCAATGGGGTCCCGACGTGATGCGTTACGTCGAGAAGACCATCCTGCTGCAGACGCTCGACCATCTCTGGCGCGAGCACCTGATCATGCTCGACCATCTGCGCCAGGTGATCGGCCTGCGCGGCTATGGCCAGCGCGATCCGTTGCAGGAGTACAAGACCGAAGCCTTCAATCTCTTCCAGGAGATGAGCGCGCATCTGCGCGAGGCGGTCACCGCGCAGCTGATGCGGGTCGAGATCGTGCCGCCGGACGAGCCGCCGCAGCCGCTGCCGGTGATGGAAGCGCACAAGCTCGATCCCAACACCGGCGAGGACGAGTTCGCCCGCGCCAGCCTGCTCGAGGCCACCTACGCCCAGGCCTCGCTGGCGCCGGGAATGCCCGCCGCCGACCGCAATCCGAACGACCCGGCAAGCTGGGGCAAGGTCGGCCGCAACGAGGACTGCCCCTGCGGCAGCGGCAAGAAATACAAGCACTGCCACGGCCGCTACGCGTAAGGCGCGGCAATCGTCGCGATTGTAGGGTGGGCAAAGCGAGAGCGTGCCCACCACGTCTTGTGTTGCTCTCGAGGGTGGGCACGCTGCGCTTACGGTCTGTCCCTGCACCCGCCAGCACGCTCGCACTGTTGGGAATTAGCCTTCGAATTGATATTGAAGCCTCACCCCGCATACGCCCTGTCGAGATCGGCGATCACGATCTTCTGCATCTTCAGCATCGCCTGCATGACGCGGTCGGCTGCCTTGCGGTCGGGATCGCCGAGATAGCGGCTCAGCGCCGTCGGGATCACCTGCCAGGACAGGCCGAAGCGGTCCTTGAGCCAGCCGCAACGCGATTCCTGGCCGCCGTCGGTGAGCTTGCCCCAGAAGTAGTCCACCTGCTCCTGGGTCTCGACGCTGAGGAAGAACGACACTGCCTCGTTGAACTTGTGCTGCGGTCCGCCATTGAGCGCGTAGAACCGCTGGCCCTCGAGCTCGAAGCTCGCCATGAAGTCGCTGACGGTCTCGATCTCGGCATTCGGAAACACGGATTTGTAGAACGCGACGGCATCGCGGACGTTGTTGTCGAGCCAGAGGAACGGCGTGATCGAAGTCATGGCGGGAATGTCCTCGCTGATGGTGGATCGGGGAACCCTGCGCGACGGCGCGCGACGGCGCGCGAAGCTGCGCCGCAGGCGCGCCCACAGGACGCACCAACCGCCCCAGGCCCGACATTCCCCGCCGGTCTTTTTTTGACGGCCCGGCGCGCGGTGGCGCCCGGCCTGTGCGGCGTCAATTGGCGGTGCCGATCAGGCTTTCCAGCAGGCGCTTGAGCTCGGTGGTCGATTTGTCGCCATAGCTCTCGACGATGTGCTCTTCCTGGCTCACCGCCAGCGAGTTGAGCCGGCGGCACAGCGCCTTGCCGCGGTCGGAGACGAACATCAGCACCTTGCGGCGATCCTTGGGGTCCTGGACGCGGTAGACCAGCGCGTCCGACACCATGCGGTCGATCATCTTGGTCAGCGTCGGATGGTTGAGCAGCACAGCATCGGCGAGCTCGCCCATCGAATGGCCGTTGCCGTCGGACAGAACCTTCAGGATGCGCCACTGCTCGACCGGCACGCCTTCCTTGGCCAGCCGCGTCTCCAACTGCCGGTTGATCTCCCGGTTGGCTTGCGCGAGCAGGTAGGTGAGGTGTTCGGTGATCGGGGAGTTTTCTTTCGGCGGTTTAGCCACGGCGTGAGACCTGGTTCCTGACCCGGTGAATGAATGTCCGGCAATGCATGCCATTTCTATATGCACTTCAATTGTTGAATATTCAATATTTTCCCCTAGGATATTCCCCCAACCAAAGGGCGGATGCCGCGACCGCCCGCTGGCTGCGTTGCGTATTGCTTCCCAGACAGGAGTTGGCGTGCTCTCGACGGTCTCTTACCAGGCGTATGGCGGCTTGCCCGTCGCGCCGCCGCACCTGTTTCGAAGTCCGTCGTCCTGCGCGGCCGATCTCGCTTTGACCGTCAAGCCGGGCTCTTCGCGCCGCGGCGGCACCGACAGCAAGCTTCGGATCGGCAATTTCATCACCTTCTCCGGCGCGCCCGGCATCTGGGGGCCGATCTCCGCCAACAGCGTCATGCTGGCGGTCGCCGAGATCAACCGGCGCGGCGGCATCCGCGGCCGCGAGGTCGAATTGTCGATGTACGACGCCGGCGGGCCGATCGATGAGGTGGTGCGCCGCGCCGAGCGGGCGATCGCCTACGACGAGATCGACGTGATCATGGGCTCGCATATTTCGGCGGTCCGCCTCGCGCTGCGCAAGGTCACGAGCGGCCGCATTCCCTATGTCTACACGCCGGTCTATGAGGGCGGCGAGCGGACGCCCGGCGTGATGGCGATCGGCGAGACGCCGCGGGCCGAGAGCCGCCCGGCGATCCATTGGCTCACCGAGGTCAAGAAGGCGCAGCGCTGGTATCTGATCGGCAGCGACTATGTCTGGCCCTGGCAATCGCATCGCGCGGTGAAGCGCTACATCAAGGAGGCCGGCGGCCAGGTGGTCGGCGAGGAGTTCGTGCCGCTCGGCGAGGACGATCACGAGCCGCATCTGGCACGGATCCGCGCCGCCAGGCCCGATGTCGTGCTGGTCACCCTGATCGGAACCGACAGCATCACCTTCAACCGCGCCTTCGCCGAGGCGGGGCTCGCCGCCACCACGCTGCGCTACGCGGGCGCGATGGACGAGACCGTGCTGCTCGGCATTGGGCCGGACGCGACCGAAAACCTGTTCTGCGCCTCCGGCTATTTCGGGTGCGTCGGCTCGCGCGCCAATGACGAGTTCCAGACCAGCTACCGCGCGATGTTCGGGGCGCACGCGCCGCCGATCGGCTCGGTAGGGCAGTCGAACTATGAAGGGATGCGCTTCCTCGAAGCCGCGGCCAACCGGGCTCGCTCGCTGTCGACGGGGCCGCTGTCGTCAGCGGCGCGCAACCTCGTCTACAGCGGTGCGCGCGGCACGGTCACCATTCGTGACGGCCGCGCCGAAATGCCGATCTATCTTGCCGAAGCCGACGGTCTCGACTTCAATGTGATCAAGACGATCTAGCTTGGCACCGTCGTCCGCGAGGGCGATGCCGTGGGGCGGCGTGCCGGTGCCAGACAGGAGCAGGTGTGCATTCGACGCTCAACGTCACGGCAAGAGACCTCCCGTTCCCGCCATCCCTGCTGTTCAGGAACCTGGCGTCGGCGGCGTCGGATCGCGTGCTTGCGCCGATGGATCGTGGTGGATTCGGTCCGCGCGGCGCGCGCAACCGGCTGCGGATCGCCGGCTTCGTCTGTTGCTCCGGTTCGCCCGGGATGTGGGGGCCCGCCGCGACTTCGACCGCGCAGCTCGCGGTTAGCGACATCAACCGGCGCGGCGGCATCCTCGGCCGCGAGATCGAGTTCCAAGTCTACGACGCCGGCGGACCGATCGATGAGGTGATCGACCGCGCCGAGCAGGCGATCGCGTCCGACGAGGTCGATCTCATTATGGGAATGCACACCAGCAGGGTGCGTGTCGCGCTGCGCGGCCTCATCACCCGCAGCAGGATCCCCTACATCTACACGCCGGTCTACGAGGGCGGCGAGCGGACGCCGGGCGTGATTGCGATCGGCGAGACGCCGCGCTGGCAGAACCGGCCCTCGATTCACTGGCTGGCCGAGGCCAAGCGCGCCTCGCGCTGGTACCTGATCGGCAGCGATTATGTCTGGCCGTGGCAGTCGCACCGCGCGGTGAAGCGCTACATCAAGGAGACCGGGGGCCTCGTGGTCGGCGAGGAGTTCGTGCCGGTCGGCGAGGACGATCACGAGGCACAGCTGGAGCGGATCCGCACCGCAAAGCCCGATGTCGTGCTGATCTCGTTGATCGGCACCGACAGCGTGACCTTCAACCGCGCCTTCGCCGATGCCGGGCTCGCCGCCACCACGCTGCGCTTTGCCGGCTGTTTCGACGAAACCGCACTGCTCGGCATCGGCGCCGACAAGACCGAGAACCTGTTCTGCGCCTCCGGCTATTTCCCCTCGGTCGGCTCGCGGGCCGGCGACGATTTCAGGGACCGCTATCGCGCGATGTTCGGGGCGTTCGCGCCGCCGGTAGGGTCGTGCGGCGAATCCGCCTATGAAGCTTCTGCCTGCTCGAGCTGCCGCCAGGCGCGCCGGCACACTGGACACACGGCCGCTGCTCGCGGCAGCCGACAACCTCGTCTATCGCGGCCCGCGCGGTCCGGTCACGGTGCGCAGCGGCCACGCCAGGATGCCGATGTATCTTGCCGAAGCCGACGGCCTCGACTTCAGGGTGATCAAGCCGATCTGAGAGGCTGTGGCCTTGGCCGTCATTGCGAGGAGCGAAAGCGACGAAGCAATCCATCGTCCCGTTCTGCCGAGCCATGGATTGCTTCGCGGAGCCTGTCATCCGGCGGCGTTTCGCGCCGACCGGGTGGCTCGCAATGACGAGGGCGGACGTCTGCGACTCCTCGACCCACGGGGCGACAGCTTCGGTGACCGATCTGCGAAATAATACTTGAAAAGGAAAATATTTCCGTTTTCAATACAGCAACGGGGTGAGCGGTTCGCGCGGCGTCAACGCGCAGCACGCTGCCCTGCGCCGAGGGATCAGATCCAAGATCAAAAACTTCAGGAGAGCGCCGTGACCGTCGTCCTTCCCACGCCAACACAACTTCGCGCCGTCGCCGAGCAGTGCGGCCTTTCACTCACCGATGAGGACGTGGCCTCGTTCCGCGGCCTGATGCAGGGCTCGATCGAGGCCTACAATCTCGTCGCCCAGATGCCGGACGAGCTGCCCGAGGTGAAGTATCCGCGCACGCCCGGCTACCGCCCGGCGCCGGAAGAGAACAAGCACAACGCCTGGTATCGCAAGTCGACGGTGAAGGGCGCGGCCTCCGGCAAGCTCAAGGGCAAGACGGTGGCGCTGAAGGACAACATCATGCTGGCCGGCGTGCCGATGACCAACGGCTCGTCGACGCTGGAAGGCTACATCCCCGACTTCGATGCCACCATCGTCACGCGCATGCTGGACGCCGGCGCGGAGATCGCCGGCAAGACCCACTGCGAACATTTCTGCCTGTCCGGCGGCAGCCACACCGGCTCCTACGGTCCGGTGCACAATCCGCACAAGATGGGCTACTCGGCCGGCGGTTCGTCGTCGGGCTCCGGCGTCGTGGTCGCGCTCGGCGAGGTCGACATGGCGATCGGCGGCGATCAGGGCGGCTCGATCCGCATGCCGTCCTCGTTCTGCGGCACCTACGGCATGAAGCCGACCTGGGGTCTCGTGCCCTACACCGGCATCATGCCGATCGAGATCTATGTCGACCACACCGGCCCGATGACCGCGACCGTGGAAGACAACGCGCTGCTGCTCGAAGTGCTGGCCGGCGACGACGGCTACGATCCGCGCATCAAGGCGCCGAAGGTCGAGGACTACACCAAGGCGCTGGGCAAAGGCGTCAAGGGCATGAAGATCGGCATCCTCAAGGAAGGTTTTGAGCAGCCGACCGCGGAAGCCGCGGTGAACGAGAGCGTGCGCGAGGCGGCCAAGCGCCTCAAGGACCTCGGTGCGTCGGTCGAGAATGTCTCGATCCCGATGCACATGGCGGGCGGCGCGATCTGGACGCCGATCGGCACCGAGGGCCTGACCCAGACCATGATGTTCGGCGACGGCTACGGCCTCAGCCGCGGCGACCTCTATTCGACCTCGCTGATGGATTTCCACCGCGGCTGGCGCCGTCAGGCGGATTCGCTGTCCGAGACCACCAAGCTGTTCATGATGCTCGGCACCTACATCAACAACAATTTCGGTCCGCGCTTCTACGGCAAGGCGCTCAACATTTCGCGAAGGCTCACTGCTGCCTACGACAAGGCCTTCAAGGACTACGATCTCTTGCTGATGCCGACCACGCCGATGAAGGCGACGAAGCTGCCCGAGGCCAATGCCAGCCGCGAGGAATATGTCGCCCGCGCGCTCGAGATGATCTCCAACACCGCGCCGTTCGACATCACCCATCACCCGGCGATGTCGCTGCCCTGCGGCATGGTCGACGCCTGCCGGTAGGCCTGATGCTGGTCGGCCGGATGTTCGAGGAATCCACCATCTACCGCGCCGCGCACGCCTTCGAGCAGGCCGGCGACTGGAAGAAGATGTGAGGCGCCGCTTGTCGCAGACCGGAGGGATCGAACACCATGGCTAGCACCTTCGCCGCGGTGTTCGAGATCGTGAGCTTCGGCGCGATCATCGTGCTGGTCGTGCTCGGGCTCGGCATCATCGCCAGCATGATGGGCATCTTCAACTTCGCGCAGGGCGAGTTCGTCCTGCTCGGGGCCTATGTGACCTATCTGGCCTACGCCCATGGCGCGCCGGTCTGGGTCGGCATGATCGCGGCGCCCTTCGTGGTCGGCGCGCTCGGCTTCGTGCTGGAGGCGCTGATCATCCGGCGCTTCTACGCCGCGCCGATCGTGGCGATGCTCGGCACCTATGCGCTCGGGCTCATCATCCGCGAAAGCGTCCGCGGGCTGATCGGCGGCTTCTATCTCACGGTGCCGGAGCCGATCGGCGGTTCGATCGATCTCGGCTCGGTCCACATCTCGGCCTGGCGCTTCACCATCATCGTGATCACGCTGCTGGTGATGGGCGCCTGCTATCTCCTGCTGGCGCGCACCTCGTTCGGGCTGCGGGTCCGCGCCACGCTGGAGAACCCAGCGCTGGCGCGCGCGTCGGGCATCTCGACGCCCCTGATCTACGGCGCGACCTTTGCGTTCGGTGCGGCGCTCGCCGGACTTGCCGGCGCGCTGATCGTGCCGGTGTTCAGCCTGTTCGCCGATCTCGGCATCCGCTTCCTGATCCAGGGCTTCGTTGCCGTGATGGTCGGCGGGGTCGGCTCCTTCATCGGTCCGGTCGCCGGCGCCGGCCTGATCGGCACGCTCAGCGCCGCGCTGCCATGGGTGATGTCGCCCGTCGTCGCCGACGTGCTCGTCTTCGTGCTCGCCATCGCCTTCATCAAATTCCGGCCGCAAGGCTCATTGCCGGGAAAGGGGTCTAATCACCATGTCGATTGAACGCATGAATCTGACGCGCCGCCGCTTCATGAGCAATTTTGCCTTCGCGACCGGCGCACTCGCGACGGGGGTCGGCAGCTGGGTCGTGAGGCCGGATTGGGCCAACGCCGCCGAGGGCCCGATCAAGGTCGGCATCGCGACCGACCTGACCGGCCCGATCGCCTATGCCGGCAATGCCGACGCCAACGTCGCCAAGATGGTGATCAAGGAGATCAATGCCGGCGGCGGCCTGCTCGGCCGGCCGCTCGAGCTCTACATCGAGGACACCGCCTCGAACGAATCGGTCGCGGTCGGCAATGTCCGCAAGCTGATCCAGCGCGACAAGGTCGACATGGTGCTGGGCGGCATCACCTCGTCGATGCGCAACGCCATCAAGGACCCGATCGTGGCGCGCGGCAAGACGCTCTACATCTATCCGCAGCTCTACGAGGGCAAGGAGTGCACGCCCTATCTGTTCTGCACCGGGCCGACACCGGCGCAGCAATGCGACACCTTCATTCCCTGGTTGATCAAGAACGGCGGCAAGAAGTTCGCGCTGCCGAGCGCCAACTATGTCTGGCCGCACACGCTCAACGTCTACGCCCGCAAGGTGATCGAGGACAATGGTGGCGAGGTCGTGTTCGAGGAGTATTACCCGCTCGACCAGGTCGACTTCTCGGCCACGGTGAACCGCGTCATCTCCAACAAGGTCGACGTCGTCTTCAACACCGTGATCCCGCCGGGCGTCGGTCCGTTCTTCAAGCAGCTCTATGAAGCAGGCTTCCTCAAGAACGGCGGCCGGCTCGCCTGCGTCTACTATGACGAGAACACCCTCAACATCAATCAGGCCAACGAGATCGAGGGGCTGGCGAGCTGTCTCGACTATTTCAAGGTGCTGACCAAGGAAGATCCTTTCGACGCCAAGCTCCAGGCAGCCTACGAGAAGGATTTCCCTGGCAACTTCCTGTTCGCAGCCGGCAGCGCCGCCACCGGAACCTATCGCGGCCTCAAGCTGTGGGAAGCCGCGGTCAAGGAAGCCGGCAAGGTCGACCGTGAGTCGGTTGCCGCCGCGCTCGACCACGCCAAGATCGCCGAAGGTCCGGGCGGACCGGCCGAGATGGTGCCCGGCAAGCGTCACTGCAAGATGAAGATGTACACCGCTGTTGCCAAAGGCGGCAACTATGAGATCGTGGCGCGCAGCGACGGTCTCGTTGATCCCAAGGAGTGCTGAGCGATCCATGGGTGGAGCAAGCGAGGCCGTCGCACGCGTCGGTGAGGAACCAGATGTCGTGACGGGTGAAAGTGCACCGGCCGCACGCGCGCCGGCGGGAAAGGCATCGGCAGGATGGAAGGTCCTGCCGATCGTGGAAGGGCTGGTGCTGCTGATCGCACTGGTCCTGCCATGGGTGCTTCAGGATTACCTCACGGTGTTCGCCACCCGCGTGGTGATCCTCGCGCTGTTCGCGCTGTCGTTCGACCTGGTGTGGGGCTATGCCGGCATCATGAGCTTCGGCCAGGCGCTGTTCTTCGGCGCCGCCGGCTACGGCGTAGCGCTGATGGCGCGCGACCTCAATGTCACCTCGATCCTGCTGATCCTGCCCGCCGGCACCTTGATCGGCCTCACCGCGGCGCTGCTGCTCGGCGGTTTCCTGCTGCTCGGGCGTTATCCCTCGAGCGTGATCTTCGTCTCGCTCGGCACGTTGACCGGTTCCTATGCCGCGGACCGGCTGGCGCGCGGCTGGTACTATCTCGGCGGCCAGAACGGCATCCCGTCGATCCCGCCGCTCACCCTCGGCAGCTACGAGTTCGAGGAGGGGCCGGTCTACTACTACATGGTGCTCGGCATCCTGGTCGTGGTCTATCTGCTCTGCCGCTTCCTGGTCCGTTCGCAATTCGGCCTCGCGCTCGCCGGCCTGCGCGAGAACGAGCAGCGCATCGCCTTCTTCGGCTACAAGGCGCAGCATCTCAAGGCGATCATCTTCGCGGTCGGCGGCACCATCGCCGGGCTCGCCGGCAGCCTCTATGCCTTCCACGAGGGATTCGTCTGGCCCAACATGCTGGGCGTCGTGTTCTCGACCCAGGTCGTGCTCTACGTGTTGTTCGGCGGCTCCGGCACCTTGATCGGCGCCGTGATCGGCACCGTGATCATCGAGGGCGTCTCGTTCTGGCTGTCGGACAATTATCGCGACATCTGGCCGATCATCCTCGGCGTGCTGCTGCTGCTCGTCATCATGTTCCGCCCGCTCGGGCTGATCTCCTTCGTGCTCGGCGAGCGCGAGCGGGTCGGTAGTTTCGGCAAAGCGCCCAGCAAGGAGCCCGGTAATGCCGCTCCTTGAGGCGTCAGGGATCAGCAAGGTGTTCGGCAAGCTCACCGCGCTCGACGGTGCGGCGCTAACTGTCGGCGAGAACGAGTTTCACGGCCTGATCGGCCCGAACGGCTCGGGCAAGAGCACGCTGATGAAATGCGTCGCCGGCGCCGAGGTGCCGACCACGGGCAAGGTCAGCTTTATCAACACCGACATCACGGCGTTCACGCCGACCGAGCGTGCCCGCGCCGGCATGAGCCTGAAATTCCAGATCACCTCGGTGCTGCCGACGCTGACGTTGTACGACAACATCCTGCTGGCGCTGCAGGCGCATTGCTCGCTGTTCGATCTGGTGCTCTCGCGCACCCGCAGGAAACTGCACGATCAGGTGATGACGATGTTGACCCAGTTCCGGCTTGCCGATCGGGCGCATGATGCCGCAGCGGCCTTGTCGCACGGCCAGCAGCAATGGCTCGAGATCGCGATGGCGCTCGCAGGCCGACCGCGGCTTCTGCTGCTGGACGAGCCGACCGGCGGCATGAGCCTCGAGGAGCGCCGCGTCACCGGCGAATTATTGCAGCCGATCAAGCAGCATTGCTCGCTCGTCATCGTCGAGCACGATCTCGATTTCATCCGCGACATCTGCGACCGCCTCACCGTGCTCGACCAGGGCAAGGTGCTGGCGTCGGGGACGGTCGCGGAAATCCAGGCCAACAAGAACGTCCAGGAGATTTATCTTCGCCGTGCCTGAGCAAACCTTCCTCGATATCAGGCATCTCGATGCCGGTTATGGCCGCAGCCAGGTCCTGTTCGATGTCAACATCGGCATTCCCTGGCGCGGCGGCGTCGCCGTGCTCGGCCGTAACGGCGCCGGCAAGACCACGCTGATGAAGACCATCGTCGGCGAGCTCACGAGCTCGCAGGGCGAACTTTTCTTCGATGGCCGCGACATCACGCGGCGCCGCACCGAGGAGCGCGTGCGCTCCGGCATCGGCTATGTGCCGCAGGAGCATTCGGTATTCGCCCGCCTGTCAGTGCGCGACAACCTCGCGGTCGGCTCGCTGACCAATTCCGATGCGAGCGCGGTCGATCGCGTGCTCGAGATCTTCCCGAAGCTCGGCCAACGCCTCGACCAGCCGGCCGGCACGCTGTCCGGCGGCGAGCGCAAGATGTTGGCGATCGGCCGCGCCATGCTCGGCAATCCGAAGCTGCTGCTCTTGGACGAGCCGACCGAGGGCGTCTGGATCGGCGTGATCGAGGAGATCACCGAGCGGCTGATCGAGCTCGCCAAGAGCATCGCGGTCGTGATCGTCGAGCAGCATCTCGACCTCGCGCTGCGCGTCGCCGACTACGCCTATGTGCTGGACCGCGGCCGCGTCGCGCTGCAGGGCGGCGCCAGCGATGTGCGCAGCGATCCGGAACTGCTGCGGTATCTCGCGCCGTAGAATCCAAGGGTTCCCTCCGGCTCCTTTGGGAACGAAGCGCTTCCGCTGCCGTTGGGCCGCGGGAGGAATTCACGATGCGCTATTTTTCAATTGCTGCTGCTTTAGCTGTTGCCGTCATGAGCAGCGGTGCCGCATTGGCTCAGCATGCCGGCACCAAGTCGGAACAATCCGCCTGCTCGCGCGATGCACAGCGCTTCTGCCGCAAGGACCTCGGCAATGACGGCGCCGTGCAGAACTGCCTTCAGACCAATCGCGATAGCCTGAGCCGAAGCTGCAAGAAGGTGTTCGAGAGCCACGGCATGTAGCCGTCGCTGACGGTCGCAGCGGCAACTCCTGGTCGGTCTAGCGCGGCGACGTTTCGTCAATGCGCTCGACGAGATGTGCCCGTGAAGGCGAAGGGTCGAATCGCTCGGCGAAATACTGAGTTTCGTGGACGACTAGCCCGTCGCGGAATTCCATGATGCTCACCACGTAGGATGGCCTGTCGTCATAGGTCAGGATGTACTCGGTGATCCATAGATCGCCGCCACCGAGGATGCGCCGGATCGCGAAGCGCTTCTTGTTCGGCTGCACCGTCCGGCTCTGCTGAATGTTGTGCCGGCCGCGGATCCGCTCGCCCGATTGCGGATAATCGAGCACGGCATCCGTGGCGTAGATGTCATGCTCGCGCTCGAAGTCGCTGGCATCCGACGCGTCCCAATGGCGCTGGAGGGCCGCCCGCACGGCTTGATCGTTCATCGCAACCTCCCGGTTGTGCCCCGCGTGTCATTTCGCGATGGTCTGCGCATGGGTGCAAGGGGAACGTGTTCACGAAAACGAGTGCGGTCTTTCCGTCGTCATACCGGGGCTCGCGAAGCGAGAGCCCGGAATCCATTCGACCACTCGTTTTGCGGCTTGATGGATTCCGGGCTCGGCCCTTCGGGCCGCCCCGGAATGACGGGTGGATGCTCGGATTCATCCTCCCCCTCCAGGGGAGGGTGGCAGTCCGTCGTCGGGATAACGGAGCGATGCCGCGCTTACTTCACCGCGGAGAAGCGGGTGTCGAACGAGTTGGTCTGCACGACAGGTGCGGAGCCGGCGAGTTGGGTCGACGATGTCGCCGCCGGCGCGGCTGCGGCGGTGTCGGCGACTTGCGGCTTCGGCGCGGGCTTGGCGGCCGGCTTCGGCTCGGCCTTCGGTGCGACGCGCACAACCGATTGCGGCTTGGCTTCGGCAACCTTCGGCTTGGCTGGAGCGGCAGCCGCCGGCGCGGCCGGCTTGCTGGCGTCGGCGGTGGCGCCACCGATGCCGACCTTGCGGGCAAAGCTGGAGAAGAAGCCTTCGGACTTGTCGGACGCATTCGCCGACGCCACACGGGTGGTGGCCGGCGGCGTGGTCGACGACGCTGTCGCGACCGAGGTCGACGACGTCGTCGCGACCACAGGCTCTTCTTGCTGAACCGCGAGATTTGGCCGCGGCGGATTGACCGTGCCGGGGATGGTGCCGGGCGCGCGCGCCAGCGACATCGATGCCAGCGCCTGGCTGTCACCGCCTTCGGACAGACCGGTGTTTCCTTCCGGAATCTTCGAGGCGAAGATCGCGTTCATGCCGCCGTCGATGCCGGTGTTGAGGCGCGCCACCGGCGTGCCCTTGGCGGCCAGCTTGGCCATCTCGGCGTCGTCGCGCTGCTCCTTCTCGCGCACCGCACTCGCGATCTCGTCGGGGATCACATAGGCCGGGCACTTCGCCGATGCATTGAACACCGGATCGCGCACGGCGTCCGCCGGCTTCGCCGCGTCGAAGACGTATTTCTTCTCGCAGAAGTCGACCTTCGGCTCCTGCTTCGTCACCTCGAAATGATCATAGCCGACCTTGATCATCTTCCAGAACGGCATGTTCGGATTGTTGCGGTGCTTGGCCATGTTCACCGCGGTCATCCGGAACGGATAGGCCTGAAACTGGAACGCCTTCTGGCCACCGAAGAAGGATTCGCGGCCGAGCGAATAGATCTCCGCGATCTGCTCGTCGGTCATCGCGTAACAGCCGCGCGACGAGCAGTCGCCATGCACCATCAGCTCCGAACCGGTGCGGCCGAGCGACTTATCGAAGGCGTTGGGATAGCCGGTGTTGAACGACAGATAATAGGCGGACTGCGGATTCATCTGGCTGGGGTTGATCGAATAGAACCCTTCCGGCGCCTGGCGGTCGCCTTCGCGGACCTTCGGGCCGAGATCGCCCGACCAGCGGCAGATCGGATAGGTCTTGAGCAGGGCGAACTGGCCGGAGCGGGTCTGCTTCCAGACCTCGAGCTCGGCCTCCTGCTTGAACAGCCGCACCAGGATCGGCGACTGCAGGTCCATGTCCTTCTCAGCCATGGCGGCGACGAGCTTTGGCGGGACCGGCTGGTTGGCCTTGGCGTTCTGGGCGAGCGAGATCTGGTCGCTGTCACAACCGGCGAGCATGACGCCTGCGGCGAGCACCGCCGAAGTCAGAAGCGCGCGTACGAGCGTGCGATGAGTCAAGTCCGAGCTCCACACCCACCGGGCGATTTTCGCGACCCCAACACGGCGAATATGCCCTGAAGCCATTGTGTAAAATATTAGCCTTCGACCACCCCTGCTCGCAACCTGAACCGGGGCTGACAGCCTTCACGGTAGCAGGCATGGTTCAAGGAACGTTAAAGACCCGGCTCGGGGCCCAATTACGGCAAAATCGGCCGATTTGGTCGAAAAATCGGGCTATTTAGCTGGCTCAGGCCAGCTTGCGGCCGATATCGAGGAACTTCTGGCGCCGCTGTTTGCGAATCGCGTCCGGATCAAGATTTCGTAGGTCGTTGAGGGCCTGGGCGATGGCATCGCCCGTGGTCGCGATCATCGCGGCGGGGTCGCGATGCGCGCCGCCGGAGGGTTCCTTGAGGATCTGGTCGATCACGCCGAAGCGCAGCATGTCCTGCGCGGTGATCTTCATGCTGTTGGCGGCTTCCTGCGCCTTGGTGCCGTCGCGCCATAGGATCGAGGATGCCGCTTCCGGCGAGATCACACTGTAGATCGCGTGCTCCATCATCAGCACGCGGTTGGCGGTGGTGATGGCGATGGCGCCGCCCGACATGCCTTCGCCGGTGACGATCGCAACATTGGGCACGCCGAGCGACAGGCAGGCGTCGGTCGAGCGCGCGATCGCCTCGGCTTGGCCGCGCTCCTCGGCGCCGATGCCGGGATAGGCGCCGGCGGAATCGACGATCGACAGCACCGGAATGCCGAAACGGTCGGCCATCTCCATCAGGCGCACCGCCTTGCGGTAGCCTTCGGGGCGCGCCATGCCGAAATTGTGCTTGATGCGGCTGTCGGTGGTGGCGCCCTTCTCCTGGCCGACCACGCAGATGCTCTCGCCGCGGAAACGGCCGAAGCCGCCGATCAGCGCCTCGTCGTCGGCGAATTTGCGGTCGCCGGCCATCGGGGTGAATTCGGTGATCAGGCCGCCGATGAAATCAGTGAAGTGCGGCCGCTGCGGATGCCGCGCCACCAGCGTCTTCTGCCACGGCGTCAGATTGGCATAGAGGTCGGTGAGCGCCTGCGCCGCCTTGTCCTCGATCCGCGCGACCTCGTCGCCGATGTCGCTGCCGCTCGCGGCAAGCGCACGCAACTCGTCGATCTTGGATTCAAGCTCGGCGACGGGTTTTTCGAAGTCGAGATAGCTGCGCATCGGATCGGGCATCAACTCAATATAGGGAGGAACGGTGCGAGGGGCGAAGCGGTTTTGGCAGTGGCAAGAGAAGTTTCGTAACTTCAATCGGTTAACGCGCATTCTGGCGGAATGCACGCTTCGGGATCGCAGGCAGGTGACGCTCTTTCTGCGGAGATGGTGCGGAAGTCAAGGCGGATCAGGTGAAGGTATCGATGTCCGGCGGGCGCTGGACTTACTTCTCCGCCAGCGGATGCAGGTCGCGGACCAGGCTCTTCAGCCGCTCCTCGACCACATGGGTGTAGATCTGGGTGGTCGAGATGTCGGTGTGGCCCAGCAGGGTCTGTACGATGCGCAGGTCCGCGCCATTGTGCAGCAAATGGCTGGCGAACGCGTGGCGCAGCACGTGCGGGGAGACCAGCCGCGACGCCAGGCCGGAGGCAACCGCAAGCTCCTTCAGGTCGCGGGCGAAATGCTGCCGGGTCAGATGGCCGCTCTCGCCGGAGGAGGGAAACAGCCATTTCGACGGCGCCGCCTTCTTCGCCTTCGGCTGCATCACTTCCATCGCGGCGAGGTAATCGGCCATCGCCTGGCGCGAGGCGTCGTTCAGCGGCACCAGCCGTTCCTTGTTGCCCTTCCCGCGCACCACGATCATCCGCGCATCGCGCCGCGCCGCGGCGACCGGCAATGACACGAGCTCGGAGACGCGCAGGCCGGTGGCGTAGAGCACCTCGAGCAGGCAATACAGCCGCAGCGCGCGCAGCCGCTGCGCCGGCGAGGCGTCGGTCTGGGTCAGCTCCTTGGCGCGGGTCAGCATGCGGTCGACATCCTGGATCGACAGCACCTTGGGCAGGCCGCGGCCGCGCTTCGGGCCGGACAGGATCGCGGCCGGATCGTCGGTGCGGACCCGCTCGTTGAGCAGAAAACGATAGAGATGCCGCATTGCCGACAGCCGCCGCGCCACGCTGGTCGACTTGAAGCCGCGCGTGTCGAGGTCGGCAAGGTAGCCGCGCAGCGCCTCGGTGTCGGCGCTGGTGAAGTCGGCGCCGGCATGGGCGAGGTAGTCGGAAAAATCCGTGAGGTCGCGCCGGTAGGCGTCGAGCGTGTTGCGGCCTGCGCCCTGTTCCGCCGCGAGCATGTCGAGGAACAACGCGGTCAGCTTGGCGTCGGAGGATTTAGCCGGAGCCTTGGTGGTGGCCTTGGCGGATGTCTTGGTGATCTTGGCGAGAGCGGTCATGCCAAGACTCATAGCGCCTATTTCTTGAGGAACTTATCCGGCGGGATGGTTACGGTCATTTCCCGGGGTTTCGGGTGCACGAAATTCGCCAGCGCGAAGACGATGCCGTAGCCGATCCCGAAAATCACGGCGACGACCGTCAGGAAGCGGAACAGGCTGGGCATGGAGGCGACTCGGGCGGCGAATTAACCAATGAAATCATCCAACATGTTCCCCGCGCGGTTGCAAGAGTCGCTGGTAACGGTGTCGCCGGGGGTAGTATAGGTGGCTCGAATTCCAAACAATTCGTCCCAATATCCGAGCTTTTTGATGTCCGACGCAGCCGTACCGGCGCCCACCCACCCGACCCTGGAGGTCGACATCGCGGCCGCGCTGGGGCCGCGGTCGATCGTGCTGGTCGGCATGATGGGGGCCGGCAAGTCGACCATCGGCCGGCGGATGGCGGCGCGGCTCAAGCTGCCGTTCACCGATGCCGACACCGAGATCGAGACGGCGGCCGACATGACGATCCCCGAGATCTTCGAGACCCATGGCGAGGCCTATTTCCGCGACGGCGAGGCGCGGGTGATCGCCCGGATCCTCGACAGCGGCCCGATCGTGCTTGCGACCGGCGGCGGCGCCTTCATGCGCGAGGAGACCCGGAGCCGGATCCGCGACCGCGCGATCTCGATCTGGCTCAAGGCCGACAGTGATATCATCATGCGCCGGGTCCGCCGCCGCGCCGATCGGCCGCTGCTGCAGACCGCCGACCCCGAGGCGACGGTCAACCGCCTGCTCAGCGAGCGCGAGCCGGTCTACCGTACCGCCGACCTGACGATCGCCTCGCGCGACGTGCCGCATGACCGCATCGTCGACGAGTGCCTCGAGGCCCTGCATGCGCATCTGTGCGGCGCGCGGCCGGCCTGCGAGCCACCACCTGATGGATTGAACGCGACCTCATGACTGCGCCCCTGAAACATTCCGCCTCCGTTACCGTCGACGTCGCGCTCGGCGACCGCGCCTATGACATCGTCATCGGCCGCGACGTGCTGGCCTCGCTCGGCGAACGCGTCGCGGCGCTGCGGCCCGGCGTGCGCACCGCCATCGTCACCGACCGCACCGTCGCCAAGCATTGGCTGGAGCCGACCGAGGCGTCGCTCGCGGCCGCGGGCGTGCCGACGTCGCGGATCGTCGTCGAGGAGGGCGAGGGCTCGAAGAGCTACGCGACGCTGACACAGGTCAGCGAAGCGCTGATCTCAGCGAAGATCGAGCGCAATGATCTCGTCATCGCGCTCGGCGGCGGCGTGGTCGGCGACCTCGCGGGCTTTGCGGCTGCGATCCTGCGCCGCGGCGTCGATTTCGTGCAGGTGCCGACCTCGCTGCTGGCGCAGGTCGATTCTTCGGTCGGCGGCAAGACCGGCATCAACTCGCCGCAGGGCAAGAACCTGATCGGCGCCTTCCACCAGCCGGTGCTGGTGATCGCCGATACGTCCGTGCTCGACACGCTGTCGCCGCGCCAGTTCCGCGCCGGCTATGCCGAGGTCGCGAAATACGGCATTCTGGGCGACGAGGCGTTCTTCGCCTGGCTGGAGACGAACCACACCGACATCTTCTCGGGCGGGGCCGGGCGCGAGCACGCCATCGCCACCTCCTGCCGCGCCAAGGCCGGCGTCGTCTCCCGCGACGAGCGCGAGACCGGCGAGCGTGCGTTGCTCAATCTCGGCCACACCTTCGGCCACGCGCTGGAAGCCGCGACCGGCTTCTCCGACCGCCTGTTCCACGGCGAGGGTGTCTCGGTCGGCATGGTGCTCGCCGCCGAATTCTCGGCGCAGCTCGGCATGATTTCACCTGACGATGCGGCCCGCATCGCCCGTCATCTTTCCGCGGTAGGACTGCCGACGCGCCTGCAGGATATCGCAGGCTTCACGCAGGAAGGTCTCGCCGATGCCGACGCGCTGCTGGCGCTGATGGCGCAGGACAAGAAGGTCAAGCGCGGCAAGCTGACCTTCATCCTGCTGGAGGCGGTCGGCCGCGCCGTGATTGCCAACAATATCGAGCCGCAGCCGGTGCGCGACTTCCTGCAAGCCAAGCTGAAGGCTTAAAGCCACGGATCATTTCAGTGGGATGGTTGACCTTCTCGATCGTGCTGCTCTGTCTCTTGATCTCCGCGTTCTTCGCGGCGAGTGAGACGGCGCTGACCGGCGCCTCGCGCGCCAGCATGCTGCGGTTGTCGAAGCAGGGCAACAGCGAGGCCAGCGTGGTCTCAAGGCTGATCAACATGCGCGAGCGGATGATCGGCGCGCTGCTGCTCGGCAACAATATCGCCAATATCGGCGCCTCGGCGCTGGCGACCGGGGTGTTCACCGCCTGGTTCGGCGATGTCGGCGTGCTCTACGCCACCGCGGTCATGACCGTGATGGTCGTGGTGTTCGCCGAGGTGCTGCCGAAGACCATCGCCATCAACGCGCCCGACCGCATCTCGCTGCTGGTGGCGCGGCCGATGCGGCTGACCATCTTCGTGCTGGGGCCGCTGCTCACCGTGATCGAGACCATCGTGCTGGCGCTGATGAAGCTGCTCGGCATCAAGGTTGGCGCCCATCAGGCGGTGCTGTCGCCGACCGAGCGCCTGCGCGGCGCGGTCGATCTGTTGCATCACGAAGGCAAGGTCGAGAAGCAGGACCGCGACATGCTCGGCGGGCTCTTGGACCTCAGCGAGCTGCAGGTCTCCGACGTCATGGTCCATCGCACCGAGATGACCATGGTCAACGCCGACCTGCCGCCGGAAGAACTGGTGCGCGAGGTGCTGGCGAGCGAATACACCCGGATCCCGCTGTGGCGGGAGAAGCCGGAGAACATCGTCGCGTGCTGCACGCCAAGGATCTGCTGCGCGCGATCCGCGCCAATGAGGGCGACATGTCCGCGATCGATGCCTCCGCGATCGCGCTGCCGCCCTGGTTCGTGCCGGAGATGCGCCCGGTCTCCGAACAGCTGAAGGCGTTCCGCCGCCGCAAGACCCACTTCGCCCTCGTGGTCGACGAGTATGGCGAGGTCGAAGGCATGGTGACGCTGGAGGACATCCTGGAGGAGATCGTCGGCGACATCTCCGACGAGCACGACGTCGTCGTCGCCGGCGTGCGGGCGCAGCCGGACGGCTCGGTCGTGGTCGACGGCTCGGTGCCGATCCGCGACCTCAACCGCGCGATGGACTGGCGCCTGCCGGACGAGGAGGCGACCACGGTCGCCGGCCTCGTGATCCACGAGGCGCGCTCGATCCCGGAGCGCGGCCAGAGCTTCACCTTCCACGGCTTCCGTTTCCGCGTGCTCCGCCGCGAGCGCAACCGCATCACCGCGCTGCGCATCGTCGCTGTGCCGCGCGAGGCCGAGCTCGACGAGAAGAAGCCGAAGCGGGCGGGCACGGCGTTCTAGCGCTAGACGATTGGCTCAAGCCCATCACCGTCACCCTGAGGTGCGAGCGGAGCGAGCCTCGAAGGGTCGACGGCCCGGCTGGTGGCCGATTCATCCTTCGAGGCTCGCTCCGCTCGCACCTCAGGATGACGGGTCTGATAGTCGAAGGAGCGGCCTACTCGATATCGATCGAGATGCCCGACAGTTTCCATGCGCCGTCGGAAGGGATGAAGCCGAGCTGATACTTCACCTGCTTGGGCGTGGTGTCGAAATGGCCCTTCAGCCGCAGCACGCCCTTGTCGTCGATCTTGGCGTCCTCATCGAGCACGATCGGCTTGGCGACCACGGCGTCGAACACGGCGTGCTTGTCGACCAGGTCCTTGAAGATGGTCTGCAGCTTGTCGGGCGGAAACTGGTCGCGGAACGGCTTCGAGATCTTGGCGTGAAACACGCTGAAATTATTCGAGGCCACCGCGTCGTTGAGCGACACCAGGATGCTCTTGATCAGCACCTCCTGGACGAACGGGCTCGGCATATCCAGCGCCGCGGCCGGGCGTATCGCGCAGATCAGGAGCAGGCCGGCGGCGGTGACGATCGACCGGAAACGTGGCCAGCAAGGGATCATCAATGGCCCCATCTAAAGCGCGGAGGTGCTATTCTCATAACGGAAAACCGCTGCTTCGTCTTGAGGCAAGCGCGAGCTAGCGCGGCTTTTCCCCGGGGCCGTGCGCGTGGATCGCCAGCGCATGCACCGAGCCGGCGAGTTCCTGCGCCAGCGTCGCATTTATCATGCGATGGCGTTCGATCCGGCTCTTCCCTTCGAAGGCCGGAGACACAATATATACCCTGAAATGCGTCTCCCCGCCTGGCCTGTGGCCGGCGTGGCCCTCATGCAGATGTGACTCATCGACGACGTCGAGGCTTTCGGGCAAGAAAGCTTCACGCAACTTGTTTATGATAGCGTCTTTGGTGCTCATGGCGGCGGAGTTAGGTTCGCGACGGCTTTTCGTCAATGGTGCAAGCGGGAAACGAGGTCTGCGCAATGTCAAGACTTGAAGATTTGTGCATTGCGTAGTCAAAGAGATCATGCCGATCGATTCATCAAAATTCTTCGACTCCATTCGCATCAAGCCGACCAAGGTGAGTGCGAAGCGCCAGGCGCAGGCCGGCGAGCAGGCCGTGACCTGCGAGTGGGCGGGTTGCCAGAACAAGGGCGCGCACCGCGCTCCGAAGGGCCGCGAGAATTCGCGCGAGTATTGGCACTTCTGTCTCGATCACGTCCGCGAGTACAACCAGTCCTACAATTTCTTCCAGGGCATGAATCCTGACGACGTCGCGCGCTACCAGAAGGACGCGCTGACCGGTCATCGTCCAACCTGGAAGATGGGCGCCAACAACGGCAAGAAGGAGAGCGGTCTCGATGCCGCCTCCGATCCGTTCCACGTGTTCTCCGAGCTCAACGGCCGCGGCCGCTGGCGCCCCGGGCCGGGCGGCGCGGAGCCCAAGCCCGAGACCCGCAAGGTCATGAACGCCGAGCGCAAGGCGCTGCTGGTGATGGGATTGGGGGCCGAGGCGACGCTGGAAGACGTCAAGTCGAAGTACAAGGCGCTGGTGAAGCAGCACCACCCCGACGCCAATGGCGGCGACCGCTCCACCGAGGATCGCCTGATCGAGATCATCAAGGCGTATAATTATCTGAAGACCGTGGTGCGCGAGGCGTAACTCTCGCCGTTGTCGCCCCTGCGAACGCTTTCGCAGGGACGACGGCGGGATTTGTGGCCCCGCCGTCGGATGCATTCTGCAGTCTCAATCCTTCGGCACCGCCCCGACATAGGACGAGCTCGGCCGGATCAGCCGGCCGGTGCGGCGCTGCTCCAGCGCATGCGCGGTCCAGCCTGCGGCGCGGGCCACGGCGAAGATCGGCGTGAACGCCTGCCGCGGGATCTCCAGGCCATCGAGCAGGATCGCGGTGAAGAACTCGACATTGGTCTCGAGCGGCCGCTCCGGATTCTTCTTCCGCAACGCCTCGCGGATATAGGCTTCGACCTCGCCGGCAAACGGCAGGTCGGCACCACTGGCCTCCAGGCGCTCGATTGCGACCTTCAACACGTCGGCGCGCGGATCGCGCACCCCGATAGACGCGGTGGCCGAAGCCCATCAGCCGTTCGCCATGCGCCAGCGCGCCGTCGACCCAGGGCTTGATCCGCTCGCTTGTGCCGATCGCATCCAGCATCTCGAGCACCGGCTCGGGCGCGCCGCCATGCAGCGGGCCCGTCAGCGCGCAATAGCCGCCGGTGATGGCCGCGAACAAATCGGCCTGGGTCGAGGCGATCACCCGCGTGGTGAAGGTCGACGCGTTCATGCCGTGGTCGCAGACCGTGACGAGATAGGCGTCGAGCGCCGCGACCTCACGCGGCGCCGCCTTGCGGCCCAGCAGCATATGCAGTGTGTCGGCGGCGTGGCTGACATTCGGATCGGGCGCGATCGGCGCCTGTCCCTTGGCTTGCTGCACCAGGCGCCGGCGATTACCGGGAAGGCGCCGACAATGGTCGCCTCGTGCTCCAGCCCGTTCTCGCCGCGCAGGCCCGCGATCGCGGCGCGGAAGCCGTCGACGATCGACATGCCGCGCGTTGCCGGCAGCAGGTCCGGCAGCCGTGCGAAGGCGCGCTCGCGGGCGGCGCCGAGGCTGGCGCGGACATTGGCCTCGCTCAGCGTCTTGCCGGTGGCGCCGTTCCACAGCCGCGCGGTGACGCCCTCGAAGCTCGATTTGCCGGCGAGGTTGGCGACGTGCTCGCCGGCGATGATGAGTTCGCCGCGCTCGCCGTCGACATGGCTCAACACGGTCTCGGCGGCGGGAACGCCGTCCAGACCGATCTGGCTCTTGGTGAGAATCATGTTCATGGCCCGATCTCCTTGCTTCACCTCTTCAAGGTCGGACCTCTCGACGAGTTGATCAATCTTGATTATATAAATCAATATGAAAAAATCCGCTGAGCTGTACCTCTCCGCCCGGGAGGCCGCCGCCGAGCTCGCGATCTCGCCGCGACCCTCTACGCCTATGTCAGCCGTGGCCTGATCCGCTCCGAGCCGTCGCCGGATTCACGCAGCCACCGCTACCGCGCGGAGGACATCAGGGGTCTGAAGGAGCGCCGCGTGCCGTCACCGGAGCCGCGCGGCTTCCGCAATTTCGATGCCGATTTGCCGGTGATGGATTCGGCGATCGCAACCATCACCGAGCAGGGGCCGATCTATCGCGGCGTCAACTGCGTCGATCTCTCCCAGCGCGACACGCTGGAGCACACCGCGACGCTGCTGTGGGACGTCACCGGCGTCGATCCGTTCGCGCCGGACAATTGCCCGCATGTCTCCGATGAAATGCGTGCGATCGCCGAAGCCGCGCGGCGCGCCCAGCCGATCGACCGCACGGTCGCCGTGCTGGCGCTGGCGGCGAGTGCCGATCCCGGCGCCTTCACCCGCGCGCCCGATGGCCGCGCGATGGTCGGCGGGCGCATCTTGCGGCTGCTGGTCGCGACCATGCTGAACGCTGTGCCGTCGGCCGAGCCGCTGCATGAGCAGGTGGCGCGGGTCTGGACGCCCGACAACAAGCACGCGCCCGACCTGATTCGCCGCGCGCTGGTGTTGCTCGCCGATCATGAGCTGAATGCGTCCACCTTCACCGCGCGCTGCGCGGCATCGACCGGCCTCAACCTGTACGATGCCGTGATTGCGGGTCTCGTCGCGCTGAAAGGGCCGATGCATGGCGGCGCCGGCGTGCTCGCCTCGCGCCTCGTCAAGACGATGATCGACCATGACGTCGCGCCCGTGGTCCGCGAACGTGTGGCGCTCGGCGAGCGTTTCGCCGGCTTCGGTCACGGCGTCTACAAGAAGGGCGATCCGCGCGCGATCTCGTTGCTCGAGGCGCTGACGCGGGCCGGCGCGCCGCGCAAATTCACCAGGGAAGTGCCGGATAGAATCGCCGAGGCAACCGGCGAGTTCGTCAACATCGATTACGCGCTGGCGGTGCTGGTGCATGCGCTGCGGATGCCCGCAGGCAGCGAGCTTGCGCTGTTCGCGATGGCGCGCAGCGTCGGCTGGATCGCGCATGCCAGCGAGCAGCTTCAGCTCGGCAAATTGATTCGGCCTCGCGCGCGCTATGTCGGCCCGGCACCCGGGCGGGCCGGCACGACGAACAGCATCTAGAGCATGATGGAGATCATGCTCAAGTAAAGCCTATTTTGCCGGGTTGGCCGGTTCGATGATCCCGCCGCCATGGCGGCGGCGGATGGTCCAGATCGCGAGCGTCAGGATGACCGCGCCGCCCGCCACCGCGAACATCCATAGATGCTTGCCGACATGTTGATGATGCGGCAGGCCGGCATAGTCGTGCAGCGCGGTGACGGCGAGCACCCCGGGCAACACGTGGGCTGGCGCCCAGAGCAGGATGGCTGGGATGTTGACCGCGTAGAAGCGCGCCGGCGGCATGTCGAGCGCACCGGCGGTGATCGGCACGAAGGCGCGAATCGGCGGCACGAAGCGGGCGAAGAACACCGCGAGCACGCCCCAGCGGTTGAAGAAGGCCTCGCTCTGCGCGACCACACGCGGGTAGTTGGAGAGCGGCCAGGCCGACAGGATCTCGCGCTGGCTGCGGTAGCCGATCAGATAAGCGGTGCCGTCGCCGAGCATCGCGCCGGCGGCGGCCGCGGCCAGCACCGGCACGAGCTTCAATTCGCCGCCCGGGACCAGCGCGCTCAGCGCCAGGATGATGGTCGAGCCCGGCACCAGCGAGCCGACCACCGGAACGGCTTCCAGCAGCGCGGCCAGAAACAGCGTCAGGTAAGCGAGCCAGGCATGGGCCGAAACGAATGCGATCAAGGGGTCAAGGAATGAAGTCACAGAATCCCTGGGTGGTGAAGAAACAGGTTCGAGAGCTAACAACTCCGCGCCGGGCTGAAAAGTGCCCGGCCCGGACAGGCCGCCGTGGCGCTGCGGCGAAAGTACGGCGGGATTTGCAGAGCAGCCTTCCAAAAACCGAGTTTCGCGCCTATCTTTATGATACAACGACGGAACTTTGATTTGCCCGTGGGCTTCTGCCGGCCGATGCTCTCTGCTAGGCTTGTGCGTAGCACCCCATCCGCAGCCAAATGACCTTAAATCTGGTTTCGGGAATGCCCGGGACCTCGGAGGATGAATGACGACCGCCGTCCAGACCAAAGAGCAAGAACCCGTCGGCTTGCCCGACATGAAGGTTTCGGTTCGGCAGGTCTTCGGGATCGATAGCGATCTGGAAGTTCCCGCCTATTCCGAAGTCGATCCGCATGTGCCGGAAGTCGACAGCGACTATCGCTTCGACCGCGCCACCACGCTCGCGATCCTCGCCGGCTTTGCCAAGAACCGCCGCGTGATGGTCACCGGCTATCACGGCACCGGCAAGTCGACTCACATCGAGCAGGTCGCGGCCCGCCTCAACTGGCCCTGCGTGCGCGTCAACCTCGACAGCCACATCAGCCGTATCGATCTCGTCGGCAAGGACGCCATCGTGGTCAAGGACGGCAAGCAGGTCACCGAATTCCGCGACGGCATCCTGCCTTGGGCGCTGCAGCACAACATTGCACTGGTGTTCGACGAATACGACGCCGGCCGTCCGGACGTGATGTTCGTGATCCAGCGCGTGCTGGAAGTCTCCGGCCGCCTGACGCTGCTCGACCAGAACAAGGTGATCAAGCCGCATCCGGCGTTCCGCCTGTTCTCGACCGCCAACACGGTCGGCCTCGGCGATACCTCGGGCCTCTATCACGGCACCCAGCAGATCAACCAGGGCCAGATGGACCGCTGGTCGATCGTCACCACGCTGAACTACCTCGCCCATGACGAGGAAGTGGAGATCGTGCTGGCCAAGGCGCGCCATTACCGCACGCAGGAAGGCCGCGACATCGTCAACAAGATGGTTCGGCTTGCCGATCTCACCCGCAACGCGTTCGCCAATGGCGACCTGTCGACGGTGATGAGCCCGCGCACGGTGATCACCTGGGCCGAGAACGCGGACATCTTCAACGACATCGGCTTCGCGTTCCGCGTCACCTTTCTCAACAAGTGTGACGAGCTGGAGCGGCCGCTGGTCGCCGAGTTCTACCAGCGCTGCTTCAACGTCGAGCTGCCGGAATCCTCGGTCAACGTGGCGCTCAGCTAGTCCATGCCGAAAATCTCCGTCGAGCGCACAGTCACACAGACGAAGAAGGCGGTGCTCGGCGGATTGCTCCGCTACAACAACGAGAAGATGGGGAAGCAGAAGTACAAGCGCTTCGCCATCTCGCTGCGGCAAGGCGACGAGATCGTCGGCGGCATCGTCGGCGAGGTCTGGACCGCGGTGTTGTTCATTCAATTGTTCTGGATGGAGCGGAAGTTTCGCAACAAGGGCTTTGGCGCGAAGCTGATCAAGGCGATCGAAGACGAGGCGCGGCGCTTCGGAGCCACGCAATCCTATCTGGATACGATGAGCTTCCAGGCGCCGGGCTTCTACCGCGCCAACGGATATAAAGAGTTCGGTTCGATTGAGGGGTATCCCGGCGGCGTCACGCGCCACTGGTTTACGAAATCGCTATGACAACCTCCAATATCAAATTCCGTCCCGGGTCGAAGGAAGCGCCGACCGAGCCGTTCAAGCGCTCGGTGTCGGCGTGCCTGAAGGCGATCGCCAAGAAGCCGGAGCTCGAGGTCTCTTTCGCCGCCGAGCGGCCCGGGCTCGCGCCCGGCAAGGCGCGGCTGCCGGAGCCGGCGCGCAAGATGACCAAGCGCGATGCGGCGATCGTGCGCGGCCACGCCGATTCGATCGCGCTCAAGATCGCCTGTCACGATCCCAAGGTGCATCGCAAGCTGATGCCGGGCAATCCGCAGGCGCGCGGCGTGTTCGAGGCGGTCGAGCAGGCCCGTGTCGAGGCGATCGGCTCGCGCCGGATGGCCGGCGTTGCGAAGAACCTCACCGCGATGCTCGACGATCATTTCCACCGCGGCAAGTATGACGAGATCACCGACCGCGCCGATGCGCCGCTGTCGGATGCGCTGGCGATGCTGGTGCGCGAGCGGCTCACCGGCATGGCGCCGCCCGCGGCCGCCAAGAAGATGGTCGATCTCTGGCGTCCCACGCTGGAGGACAAGATCGGCTCGCGGCTCGATCAGCTCAGCCGTTTCACCGAGGACCAGGCGAGGTTCGGCGATCTCGTCCATGACCTGCTGTCGGCGCTCGATCTCGGCGACGATCGCAACATGGATTCCGACGACGACGAGGATCAGGACGAGAACCAGGACGGCGAGAGCGATCAGTCCGGCGCCGAGGGCTCGCCCGATTCCGACGCCGCGCAGGAGATGAGCGCCGACCAGGCCCAGACCACCGCCGACGAGATGAGCGAAAGCGCGATGGAGAGCGCGCAGGCCTCGACGTCAGACACGTTCGACGACGGCGAGCTCGGCGACGACGAGACGCCGGGCGAGGCGACGCGGCCGAATTCGCGCGGCCAGAACGAGCCGCGCGGCCCGGAATATCATGCGTTTGCGCCGAGGTTCGACGAGGTGATCGCGGCCGAAGACCTCTGCGACCACGACGAGCTCGAGCGGCTGCGCTCCTATCTCGACAAGCAGCTTGCGCATCTGCAGGGCATCGTGGCGAGGCTCGCCAACCGCCTGCAGCGCCGCCTGATGGCGCAGCAGAACCGCGCCTGGGATTTCGATCTCGAGGAAGGCATCCTCGATCCGGCGCGGCTGTCGCGCGTCGTCACCGATCCCTATCATCCGCTGTCCTTCATGCACGAGAAGGAGGCGACGTTCCGCGACACCGTGGTGACGTTGCTGCTGGATAACTCCGGCTCGATGCGCGGCCGACCGATCACGGTTGCCGCCACCTGCGCCGACATCCTGGCACGGACGCTGGAGCGTTGCGGCGTCAAGGTCGAGATCCTCGGCTTCACCACCCGCGCCTGGAAGGGCGGGCAGTCGCGCGAGTCCTGGCTTGCCGCCGGCAAGCCGGCCAATCCCGGCCGCCTCAACGATCTCAGGCACATCATCTACAAGTCGGCCGACGCCCCGTGGCGTCGTGCGCGGAAGAATCTCGGCCTGATGATGCGCGAAGGCCTCCTGAAGGAGAACATCGACGGCGAGGCGCTCGACTGGGCGCACAAGCGCCTGCTTGCGCGTCCCGAGCAGCGCCGCATCCTGATGATGATCTCCGACGGCGCGCCGGTCGACGACTCCACGCTATCGGTCAATCCCGGCAACTATCTCGAGCGGCATCTGCGCCACATCATCGAGGAGATCGAGACCCGCTCGCCGGTCGAGCTGATCGCGATCGGCATCGGTCACGACGTGACGCGCTACTATCGCCGCGCCGTCACCATCGTGGATGCCGAAGAGCTTGGCGGTGCCATCACCGAAAAGCTCGCCGAGCTGTTCAGCGAGACCCACGGCTCGACGCCCGCACCGGGCACCCGGCGCCGCCTCCACTCGTGAGACATGCGCTCACTTTTTAGCCGCCGCCATTTCCTGAGAGATGTGGCGGCGGGGCTGTCGGCCGCAGCAGTGCCGCGGCTCGCGCAGGCAGAAGGCGCGAGCCAGCCGGCGCTGACGCCGGGACCGCCGGGGCGGCCGGGCCGTCACCGCGTCGATGAACCGGTCGCGGTCGAAGTCAACGCACGGCCGCTGCCGTCGTTCGACATCCGCGATCGCGCAAAGATGCGGTTCGGCGCACTGGAATATCGCAGCGGTCTCATTCTGACCTCGTCGTTCTCCGGCTTCGGCGGCCTCTCTGCGCTCAGGCTCGACGCCAGGGGCGAACGCTTCATCGCGGTCAGCGACCAGGGCACCTGGTTCACCGGCCGCATCGTCCATCGTGGCCGCGACATGATCGGGCTCGACGATGTCGAGGCGGCGCCGCTGCTCGCGGCTGACGGCCGGCCGATCACGGCGACCCGCGGCTGGTATGATTCGGAATCGCTCGCGCTCGACGGCTCCATTGCCTATGTCGGGCTCGAGCGGGTCAACCAGGTGTTGCGCTACGATTTCGCCAAGGGCTTCACCCGCTCGCGCGGCGAGGTGGTGCCGCTGCCGCCGGCGGCGCGCAAGCTGCCCATCAACAAGGGGCTCGAGGCGCTGGTCTTCGTGCCGAAGGCCATGTCCAAGGATCTGCCCAAAGCGCAGGCGCTGGCCGGCACGCTGATTGCGATGTCGGAACGCGGGCTCGATGCGAGCGGCAATTTGATCGCCTTCCTGGTCGGCGGCAAGACGCCGGGCCAGTTCAGCGTCCGCCGCACCGAGAATTTCGATATCAGCGACGCGGTGCTGCTGCCGTCGGGCGATCTGTTGATCCTGGAGCGGAAATTCTCCTGGCTCGGCGGCGTCGGCATCCGCATCCGCCGCCTCGCGCTCTCCGACATCGCGCCCGGCGCCGTCGTCGATGGCCCGGCGATCTTCAATGCCGATCTCGGCAACGAGATCGACAACATGGAAGGCATCGACGCCCATGTCACCGCCGAAGGCGAGACCGTGCTGACCATGATCTCCGACGACAATTTCTCCCTGATCCAGCGCAACCTGCTGCTGCAATTCACGCTGGTCGAGTGAGGTTTCTCCTCTTCACCCTCCCCTGGAGGGGGAGGGTCGGCTCGCAATGAGCGAAGCGAATGCGAGACGGGGTGGGGTGATCTCTCAACACGGACAGTGATCGAGTGGAGGGACTGTCACCCCACCCCGTATCGCATCTTGCTGCGCGCGATGCGATACGACCCTCCCCCTCCAGGGGAGGGTGAACGGACGCCGTATCCGCATTGCTGGTCTGCGTCCTGGCCTGTCTGCCGCTCCCGCCTGTTGGTGATCGCAGCCGCGGTCTCTATCTTAAGCGCGCCCTTCCCCGATCCGGATATCCCGCATGAGCACCCTGTTTTCCCCGATCGAACTGCGCAGCCTCAAGCTCTCTAATCGCATCATGGTCTCGCCGATGTGCCAGTATTCGGCCGTCGACGGCTCGGCCACTGATTGGCACTTCACCCACATCAACATGCTGGCGCTATCGGGCGCCGCGATGTTCTGCATCGAGGCCACCCATGTCGAGGATATCGGGCGGATCACGCCGGGCTGCCTCGGCCTTTACAGCGATGCCAATGAAGCGGCGCTGAAGCCGATCCTGGCCTCGGTGCGCAAGCATTCGAAGGCGGCGGTCGCGATGCAGCTCGCCCATGCGGGCCGCAAGGCGTCGAGCCAGCGGCCCTGGGAGGGCGGGCAGCTCATTCCAATTGCGGAGGGCGGCTGGCAGACGGTTGGACCGTCCGCGGTGCCCCACAAGGAAAGCGAGGCAGCGCCGGTGGCGCTCGACGACGCCGGCCTGAAGCGCATTCGCGAGGCCTTTGTTGCGTCGGCGAAGCGCGCCGACCGGCTCGGCATCGACGCGCTCGAACTGCACGGCGCGCACGGCTATCTGCTGCACCAGTTCCTGTCGCCAATCGCCAACAAGCGCACCGACCGCTACGGCGGCTCGCTGGAAAACCGGATGCGCTTCCCGCTGGAAGTGTTCGACGCGGTGCGCGCCGTATTTCCGGATCACAAGCCGATCGGCATGCGGGTGTCGGCGACCGACTGGGTCGAGGGCGCCTGGGACCTCGCGCAGACCATCGAGTTTGCCAAGGAGCTGAAGAAGCGCGGCGTCGACTGGATGGATGTCTCCTCGGGCGGCGTGTCGCCGCTGCAGAAGATCCCGCTCGGGCCGGGCTATCAGGTGCCGGCGGCGCAGGCGGTGAGGGAAGCGACCGGCGTCACCACGATGGCGGTCGGCCTGATTACGGAAGCGAAGCAGGCGGAGGAGATCGTCGCGACCGGGAAGGCCGACATGGTCGCGCTCGCCCGTGGCATGCTCTACGACCCGCGCTGGGGCTGGCATGCCGCCGCAGAGCTCGGCGGCGAGGTGAGCGCGCCGCCGCAATATTGGCGCTCGCAGCCCTCGACCCAGAAGGCGCTGTTCGGCAAGACCACGTTCGGCGCGCGGTAGGACTGTCGCCCGGATCGAGCGCACGAGCCCGTAGCCCGGATGGAGCGAAGCGAAATCCGGGGATCTCGCAACCTGCACAGAACTGTCTCGGATCGCACTTCGCGCCATCCGGGCTACCTCTGCGCATGGCCAGGGAATGACGATGTGATCCATTGAGCCATTGTCCTGCCGCAGCCTCGGCAGCTACTCTCTGCAGCGCGTGCGCAAGATACGCATCGAAACAAACAGAGGAAACCCATGGAACTCGGATACTTCGCGATGCCGTCGCATCCGCCGGAGTGCGGATTGAAGGAGGGCCACGACTGGGACCTGCAGGTGCTGCGCTGGCTCGACGAGCTCGGCTATCAGGAAGCCTGGATCGGCGAGCACCATACCGCGCCTTGGGAGCCGCATCCGTCGCCGGATCTGTTGGTCGCCCAGGCGCTGCTGCAGACCAAGAACATCCGCATCGGCCCCGGTGGCTTCCTGCTGCCGTATCATCACCCGGCCGAGCTCGCCAACCGCGTCGCGATGCTCGATCACATCTCGAACGGCCGGTTGAACTTCGGCGTCGCCGCCTCGGGCCTGCCGAGCGACTGGGCGATGTTCAATGTCGACGGCATGTCCGGCCAAAACCGCGACATGACCCGCGAGGCGCTCGAGATCATCCTGAAGATGTGGACCGAGCCGGGTCCGTGGACTCATAAAGGCAGGTTCTGGACGGTCACCAAGCCGGACACGATGTTCGATTTCCTGAAACCCCACATCAAGCCTCAACAAGCGCCGCATCCGCCGATCGGCGTCGCGGGATTGTCGAAGAATTCGGACACGCTGAAGCTCGCCGGCGAGCGCGGCTTCATTCCGATGAGCCTCAATCTCAACCCGGCCTATGTCGGCAGCCACTGGGATTCGGTCGAGGCCGGCGCCGCCAAGACCGGCCGCAAGCCGAGCCGCAAGGACTGGCGGATGGTGCGCGAAGTGTTCGTGGCCGACACCGACGCGGAGGCCTGGAAGCTCTCGACCGGCGACATGATGGGCCGGATGATGGGCGAGTATTTCCTGCCGCTGCTCGGCCACTTCGGCTTCAAGGATTATCTGAAGGCCTCGCCCGACGTGCCCGACAGCGACGTCACGGTGGAATATTGCGCGCGCAACAACTGGATCGTCGGCTCGCCCGCGACGGTCACCGAGAAGATCGAGCAGATCTACCAGGAAGTCGGCGGCTTCGGCGTGCTCCTGGTGTTCGGCTTCGACTACAAGCACAAGCCGGAGCCTGGCACAATTCGCTGCGGCTCCTGAAGCAGGAAGTGCTGCCGCGGCTGAAGCATCTCGACGCCTCTGTCAGCCGCGCGGCGTAGGAGGATGAGATCACGCGGGACAGCGGCAACGCTGCCCCGCGTTTCACGTCGTGGCCCCGCCCGGTGATCTTCGGACTCGGCATTGAAAGACGCTCGCTGAAATGCATGAGGCGGACGACGCAGCGTAGAGCAGCAGCCGGATCGATTGCTACCTTGGATCGATCAATAATCATTCCATGCCGCGATAGGTGTGAACTGGCGCACAAAAGCGTCACGAGGTCGCGGCCATTTGAGACGTGACGACTTTCGCGACGTGTCGAAAAGGCCTAGCTTGATTGGCGGCGCAATTCATTGATGAGGCATAGCGATGCGCAGCCGCGTCAGAAAATTTGCCCATGTCCTGGAGCGCTTCGGCCTTGCCCTGGCGGGCGCCGCAAGCGGATTGTTCGTCGCCATCCATGTCGGCTCGAGCGTGTCGGCGCTGACCTCGCAGGCGTTCCTGCTGATCATGATGCTGAGCGGCGCGATCGGCTTCTATGTCGGCATCGATACGCCGCCAAAGCTCTTCCATCCGAAGGACGGCGCCTCGACGCGCAAGATCGACACGGCGGAACTGCTCAGCGCGATCGGTACTTTCCTCGCGACCATGGTGGCGTTCTTCTCGGTTGGTGTCGTGGTGCTGCGCAGCGAGCCGGACATCGCCTGGACCGCGGCGATCATGGCCGGCTGGGTGCTCGGCGTCGCCATGCAGATCGTCGCCGGCACGATCGCTCGCACCCGCGTCTGAAACGTCGGAGCGGCGCGAAGGCCTGGCCGGCCTCGCTCCGCCTCGCCTGGCTCATTTGTTCGCGATCTTGCTGGGGTCCTTGACCGCCTTGAACGTCTCGTGCTCGACGCTGTAGAGCTCGCCGCCGACTTTCTCGACCTTGCGAATGTAGATGTCGTGGACCACCTCGCGCGTCTTCGGGTCGATCGACATCGGGCCGCGCGGGCTTTCCCAGGCCATGCCCTTCATGGCTTCGATCAGCGCGTCGCCATTGGTCTTGCCGCCGGTCGCTTCCAACGCCGCGTAGATCAGATGCATGCCGTCATAGGCGCTGACGCTGATGAAGTTCGGGCGGACGTTTGCATTGGCCTTGCGGAACGCTGCGACATAGTCGCGGTTCAGATCGGAGGGATGCGCCGCGGAATAGAATCCCGCCGTGATCGTGCCGATCATGGCATCGCTCATCCCCGGCAGGTCCTCGTCGTCGGCGAGGTCGCCGGGGCCGATCAGCTTGATCCCGCTCTTGTCCAGCCCACGCTCGACAAATTGCTTGGCCAGGATACCGGCTTGGCTTGTCGGGACGAAAATGAACAGCGTGTCGGGATTGCCGTCCCGCGCGCGCTGCAGGAACGGCGCGAAGTCGGGATTGGCCAGCGGCACTTTCAGCGCTTCGACGACCGATCCGCCCGCCGCGGTGAAGGTCGCCGAAAATACCCCGGCGGCTTCACGCCCGGGAGCCCAGTCGGACGCGATGATGGTGGCCCGCTTCGATCCGTTTCTGGCCGCCCAATCCGCCAGCACGCTGGCCTGCTGGGCATGCGTCCAGCTGGTGCGCACGAAGTAGGGCGACCTTTCGGTCACGATCGATGTGCCCGATATCATGACGACTGTTGCCGTCTTGCTCTCGGTGACCAACGGCGCGAGTGCCAGCACGCTCGGCGTCAGCCCGCCGCCGAGGATCTCGGCCTTGTCGTTGACGATCAGCTCCTGCGCAATGCGCTTGGCGTTATCAGGTACGCTGGCATCGTCCCGGACGATCAATTCGATCTTGCGACCGGCGACCATGTCGCCGTGCTGCGCCATGTAGAGCCGCGCCCCGGCGACCGCTTGCTTGCCGACCGGCCCCAGCACGCCGGTCAACGGCATCACCAGCCCGATCCTTAGGGCGTCTTGCGCCCGGGCGGGTGCCGGTTGCACCGCCGCGAGCGCCAGCATAGCCCCGGCCAACACCGCAAACGGTGTCCTTGACATGGTCAACCTCCCGCGGGCCCGAAAATGACGTCGGCCAGTTCGCGACTATCGGCTTCGCCGCGGGGAAGTCCTGATCAAGAAGTGACAGAACGACGAAATTCCTGCTAAATTTGCCGGATTGGTGCCGTCTGTGGGCATGGAGTGACCTCTATGGACCCGGCAACTGATTCTGTTTTGGCATTTGATTCATTTGTATTGGACCTCGCCCGCGGCGTCGTGCGCGTGAACGGCGTCGACCTTGATCTCAGGCCGAAGTCATTCGCGGTGCTCCGCCATCTCGCCAGCAACGCCGGTCGGTTGATCTCCAAGCAGGATCTGCATGCGGCAGTCTGGGGCAACGTCGCGGTCTCTGACGATTCACTGGTCCAATGTATCCGCGAGCTGCGCCTGAAGCTGCGGGATGACGACCATCGCATCATCAAGACGGTGACGCGACGGGGCTATCGCCTCGATGCTGAACCGATTCCGCCCTCCGACGATCATGAACCGCACAACGCTCCGCGCCGGGCGTCGACTTGGCGCGTCGCAGCACGCTTGGCCGCGCTTCCCCGATGGTTGCTTGTCGCCGGCGTGTCGCTGACCGTCTTCGCGGTTCTTGCCGTCGTGCCGTCGATTGCCAACGGGATGTGGCATCCCCTGGCGGAATTGGCGAGCTGGCTTGCACCGCAGGATCACGGCATCGTGCCGAACTAGTCGCCGGCACGATCGTCCGCACGCGCGTCTGACTACGCCTTGCGCGTGAGGCCCAATCCTGCGAGGTGCGTGTCGACGAACTGCGCGAGCCGCTCGCGCAGCTTTTCCGGCGGCACCGCGACCATGCGCTCCTCGAGCCCCAGCGAGATGATGCCGTGAACCGCGGAGAACATCATCCGCGACAGCAGCGCGACGTCGTCGAGATCGCGATCGGGCAACAGCCTCACCAGCGGCGCATGCATCAGCACGAACGCATCCATCACCATCGCCAGGATATCTTCCGGAAACGGCCGGTCGTCCTCCATCCGGTGCTCGAACAGTGAGCGCAGCAGATTGGCGTGCTCGGTAGCGAAGCCGAGATAGGCGTCCGCAAGCCCGTGCAGCTGGCGCAGGGGATCGTCGGCCGGGACGGCCTTGAGCCGCGCGGTCAGGGCCTGAACGGTCTCCCGGTTCACGGTCAGGATCAGGCCGTCGAAGTCGCCGAACTCGTTATAGACGCTGCCGATGGAGCAGCCGGCGGCCTCGGCGACATCACGAACTTTCAATGATCTCAAGCCTTTAGTGGCGATATAGCGGCGTGCGATCTCGATCAGCAGAGCTCGCCGCTGAAGTTTTTTCCGGTCTCGTCGCGATTCTTCTTGAACAATGTTCATTTTTGAGCTACTAATTTGAGCGTTGCTCAAGATGGTATAGGAGGCCACTCACATGCAGACCCTAGCACTTCAATTGACCACCACCTTCGTCGATGACGCGATCGAGCTCGTGAAGGGCTTTGGCCGCGCCATCCTCTCCCTGGCGATGGCGCCGATCGAGCGGATCGCACGCGCCTGCGACGTCGCAGGCGTCCTGGAGCAGCGGCGCGCCGATCGGCGCGCCAAGCGCCCGGCGGCACAGCGTGGCGGCGGCTGCAAATCACGCAACTGCCGATGGTCGCCGTTCCGCGGCCTGAGTGAACTGACCTGAAGCGCTCAGCCCGCAATTGTCGCCGAAACCTCAACAAAGCGCTCACCATGTCCTTGCGACCCGATCTCGAGATCGATCAACCCCAGGTCTGGATAAGGTCTCGTACATCTCTGGCGGGCAATGTCCCCGCGGCCCGGCGCTTGCGGATGTGCGCCGGTTCGAACCGAACCATTGCGGAAAAGACTAAAGGCTGCGGGATATCAGTCATTTTCACCACGCCCCCCATTCTCCGCCACCCGAATTTGCAGACCTGCCAGCGCCGTGCGCGCTAACCCAAGGAACCGGTCATGATCAAGGAATTGATGACGTCCCGCCGCTTCGCGCCGCTGTTCTGGTCGCAGTTCTGCTCGGCCTTGAATGACAACGTGCTGAAGAACGCGCTGGTCATCATGCTGCTGTATGGCGTCGCCAACGAGCAGGGGCCGGCATTGGTGCAACTCGCGGGTGCGGTCTTCATCGCTCCGTTCTTCGTGCTGTCGGCGCTCGGCGGCGAGCTCGCGGACCGCTACATCAAGTCCGTCGTCGCGCGCCGGCTGAAGTTCTTCGAGATCTTCGCCGCCGCCTTCGCCGCGGCCGGCTTCTTCACCCATTCGATCCCGCTGCTGTTTATCGCGCTGGCGTTGTTCGGCATCGTGGCCGCGCTGTTCGGCCCGGTGAAGTACGCGGTGCTGCCCGACCAGCTCTCGGTGTCCGAACTCGCGACCGGTAATGCGCTGGTCGAGGGCGCGACCTTCATGGCGATCCTGATCGGCACCATCGCGGGCGGGATGTTCGTCGCCGGCGCCAGCCACATGGGCTGGATCTGTGCCGCCGTGGTCGGCCTGTCGGTGCTGTCCTGGGGATTTGCGTCGCGCATTCCGGTGACGCAGCCCTCCGCGCCCGACCTGCCGATCACCAAGAATCCCTGGACCTCGACCGTGCGCCTGTTGAAGTCGCTCTATGCCGAGCCGCGGCTGTGGGACGGCATGGTGATCGTGTCCTGGTTCTGGATGGTCGGCGCGATCGTGCTGTCGCTGCTGCCCGCGCTGATCAAGGAAGGCGTCGGCGGCACCGAGGGCGTGGTCACGCTGTGCCTCGCCGTGTTTGCGATCGGCATCGCCGCCGGTTCGCTGTTCGCCGCGCAGCTCAGCCATATCAGGCCGAATCTTGCACTGGTGCCGATCGGCGCCATCGTCATGGGCGTGGTCGGCCTCGACCTCGCCTGGGCGATTGCCACCACCTCGCTCGGCAAGGACGTCACCGCGGCTGCGTTCGCGACCTCGTTCGGTGGCTTCCGCATGCTGGCCGACTTCTTCCTGTTCGCGTTCGGCGGCGGCCTGTTCGTGGTGCCGTCGTTCGCCGCCGTGCAGGCCTGGACCGCGCCGTCCGAGCGCGCCCGCATCATCGCCGCCGGCAACATCCTGCAGGCCGGCTTCATGGTCGCCGGCGCGGTGTTCGTCGGCGCGCTGCAGGCTACCGGCCTGCCGATCGCCTGGATCTTCTTCGGCCTTGCGATCGCGAGCTTCGGCACCGTCTGGTTCGTGTTGACCAAGTGGGGCAAGGAGGGCGTGCGCGATTTCGGCGCGCTGCTGTTCCGCGCGCTGTTTCGTCTCGAGGTGCGCGGCATGGAGAACCTGCCGCCCGCCGGCACCCGGATGCTGATCGCGCCCAACCATGTCAGCCTGGTCGATGGTCCGTTGCTACATGCGATGCTGCCGATCGATGCCAGCTTCGCCGTCGACACCGGCATCGCCAAGGCGTGGTGGGCCAAGCCGTTCCTGAAGATGATCAAGCACTACACGATGGATCCGTCGAAGCCGCTGGCCGCGCGCGACCTGATCAAGCTGGTTGCCGCCGGCGAGCCGGTCGTGATCTTCCCCGAGGCCGCATCACGGTCTCCGGCTCGCTGATGAAGGTCTATGACGGCACTGCGATGATCGCCGACAAGGCCGATGCTGTGGTCGTCCCGGTCCGCATCGAGGGCGCGCAGCGTTCGCATCTCAGCTATCTGAAGAATGGCGAGATCAAGCGCTCCTGGTTCCCCAAGGTGACGATCTCGATCCTGCCGCCGGTAAAGCTGCCGGTCGATCAGGCACTGAAGGGCAAGGCGCGCCGCAACGCCGCCGGCGCCGCGCTGCAGGACGTCATGATCAACGCCATGGTCCAGAACGCGATGCTCGACCAGACCCTGTTCGAGGGCCTCGGCCACGCCTATCGCGACCGCGACACCGGCAAGCCGATCATCGAGGACGCGCTCGGTACCAAGCTGACCTATCGCAAGCTGATCCTCGGCGCGCAGGTGCTGAGCCGCAAGCTCGAGCAGGGCACCGTTGTCGGTGAGAATGTCGGCGTGCTGCTACCGAATTCGGCCGGCGTCGCCGTCGTGTTCATGGCGCTGCAGACCATCGGCCGCGTGCCGGCGATGCTCAACTTCTCGGCGGGCCCGGTCAACGTGCTGGCCGCGATGAAGGCGGCGCAGGTCAAGACCGTGCTGACCTCGCAGGCCTTTATCGAGAAGGGCAAGCTCGACAAGCTGATCGCGGCAATGGCCGGCCAGGCGCGCGTGATCTATCTCGAGGACGTCAGGGCCGGCATCAGCCTCACTGACAAGATCGCGGGTTTCCGCGCTGGCATCGCGCCGCGGGTTGCGCGACATGCGAATGATCCCGCGGTCATCCTGTTCACCTCGGGCTCGGAAGGCACGCCGAAGGGTGTCGTGCTGTCCCACCGGAACATCCTCGCCAACGCGGCGCAGGCGCTGGCGCGGGTCGATGCCAATGCCAACGACAAGGTGTTCAACGTCCTGCCGGTGTTCCATTCGTTTGGTTTGACCGGCGGCATGATGATGCCGATCCTCGGCGGCATTCCGATCTTCATGTATCCGTCGCCGCTGCATTACCGGATCGTGCCCGAGCTGATCTACCAGACCGGCGCGACCATCCTGTTCGGCACCGATACCTTCCTCACCGGCTACGCTCGCTCGGCGCACGCCTATGATTTCCGCACGCTGCGGCTCGTCATCGCCGGCGCGGAAGCGGTGAAGGAGCGCACGCGGCAGGTCTACATGGAGCGCTACGGCATCCGCATCCTCGAGGGCTACGGCGTCACCGAGACCGCGCCGGTGCTGGCGATGAACACGCCGATGGCGAACCGCCAGGGCACCGTCGGCCGGATCTCGCCGCTGATGGAGTACCGCCTCGATCCGGTCCCGGGCATCGAGGAAGGCGGACGCCTGTCTGTGAAGGGGCCGAACGTGATGCTCGGCTACCTGCGTGCCGAGAATCCCGGCGTGCTCGAGCCGCTGCCTGAAGGCTGGCACGACACCGGCGACATCGTCACCGTCGATGCGCAGGGCTTCATCGCGATCAAGGGCCGCGCCAAGCGCTTTGCCAAGATCGCAGGCGAGATGGTCTCGCTGTCGGCGGTCGAGACGATGGCATCGGCGCTGTGGCCGCAGGCGATGTCGGTTGCGGTCACGCTGCCCGATGCGCGCAAGGGCGAGCGCATCGTGCTGCTCACCACGCAGAAGGACGCCGACCGCGCCGCGATGCAGCGCCAGGCCAAGAGCGTCGGCGCCTCCGAGCTCGCGGTGCCCGCCGACATCCGCATCGTCGACAAGGTGCCGCTGCTCGGCACCGGCAAGACCGACTATGTCGGTGCGACTGCACTGGCCAAGGAAATAGCGGCGGAACTCGCCGCCGCGCCCGCAGCGAAGGCCGAGCCCGCGAGCGAGGAGGGTGAGGCCGAGCCGCAGTCGCTGCAGCAACACGTTGCATGAGTCCTGGCATGAGTCTTGGCATGATGGTTGTGCTTTTCGGGAGCATGTTGTCAGATAGACGGCAACTGCTCCCGAGAAAGCACGATCATGCTGGACAAACTGAACCCGGCTACAGAGGACGCGCCTGAACTCATCGCCGAGCGCTGGATCGGCGCGCTCGATGCGGCGCTTGCCGGCCGCTCCGCTGAGGCCCTTGCCGGGCTGTTTGCGCCCGAGAGCCACTGGCGCAACATCTTCGGCATTTCCTGGCACTTTGCGACGTTCAGCTGGCGGCAGCGCGTCGTTGCCGAGCTGCTGGAACGCGCTGCCGCGGTCAACGCGCGCGGATTTCGCCTTGATGATCGTGCCTTGAACCCGCGACGCGCCGCAGTGGCCGGACGCGACGTGATCGAGGCTGTCTTCACCTTCGACACGTCGAATGGACCGGGCACCGGTGCGGTCCGCCTGCTGCACGACGCGGGCGGAAATTCCGCGGCATGGACGTTCTCCACCATGCTCGATTTCAATCGCATCTGCGACGCGCGCGGAGATCAAGCCGCGGAGCAATCCCATGCGCGCGATTTCGCCGCACCCGACTGGCTGGAGCAGCGCCAGGTCTCGCGCGCCTATGCCGACCGCGAACCCGATGTGCTTGTTGTCGGCGGCGGCCATGCCGGCATCGCGGCCGCGGTCGAGTGCAAGCGGATCGGGCTCGATGCACTGATCGTCGATCGCGAGCAGCGCATCGGCGACAATTGGCGGCTGCGCTATCGCGGCCTGAAGCTGCACAACAAGACGCCGGTCAACCTGTTTCGTTACCTGCCGTTCCCGCCGACCTTCCCGGACTACATCCCGAAGGACAAGATCGCGAATTGGCTGGAGAGCTATGTCGACATCATGGAGCTCGACTTCTGGACCGAGACCTCGTTCGAAGCCGCGCGCTATGACGACACGGCGCAACGCTGGACAGTGACGCTGCAACAAAGCGATGGTCCGCGCACGCTGCATCCGAAGCACATCGTGCTCGCAACCAGCGTCAGCGGCACGCCGAACATTCCGACCATTCCCGGCATCGAGCACTTCAAGGGCAAGGTCCTGCATTCGAGCCAATTCGCGGCGGGGCGGCAATGGGCAGGCCGCTCGGTGAGCGTGTTCGGCACCGGCACCAGCGCGCATGACATCTGCCAGGAGCTGCATGCGGCCGGTGCTGACGTCACAATGGTGCAGCGCAGCCCGACCATGGTGGTCAATGTCGAGCCGGCGCAGCTCTACGACAAGACTTATCTGGGCGACGGCCCGCCGATCGATGTGCGCGACATTCTCAATTCCGGCGTGCCGCTGCCGGTGATGAAGATCGCGCACAAGATCATCACCGACGAGGTGAAGCGGCTCGATGCGCCCCTGCTGTCGCGGCTCGAGCGCGCCGGCGTCCGTCTCGAATTCGGCGAGAACGGCACCGGTTGGCCGCTCAAGTTTCGCTCCCGCGGCGGCGGCTACTATTTCAACGTCGGCTGCTCCGAGCTGATCGCCGACGGCAAGATTCGCCTGATCCAGGCTGCCGACATCGTTGATTTCACCGCAACCGGCCTCGCGCTGAAGGACGGCACGTCGCTCGCCGCCGAGCTGTTCGTGCTCGCCACCGGTTACAAGGGCCCCGACCATCTCGTCGGCAAGCTGTTCGGCGAGGATGTCGCCGCGCGCGTCGGCCGGGTCTGGGGCTTTGACGATGCGACGCAGGAGCTGCGCAACATGTGGACGCGCACGCCGCAGCCCGGCCTCTGGTTCACCGGCGGCGCGTTCTCGCAGGCCCGCATCTACAGCCGCTTCATCGCGCTGCAGGTCGCAGCGATCGAGGCCGGCACGCTCTCCAAGCACTTGAACTGCAAGCACTGACCTGAAGGACTCCCATGCCGCTCCCGCTCGATGCCATCATTGCCAACATCATCCCGCTGCTGCCGCTGCGCGACCCTGCCACCATGACGCCGCAGAGCGCGCGCGATTCACTGCGCGCGCTGGCCGAGGCGCGCAAGGCAGTGCCGCCACCGCCGGTCGATGTTTTCAGCGACATCGAGGTGCAGGGCGCCGGCGGCAAGCTCGCCGCGCGGCTCTATCGCAACGGCAGCGGCACGGCGCCGACCGTGATCTTCTTCCATGGCGGCGGCTGGGTTGCCGGCGATCTCGAGACCCATGACCGCCAGGCCCGCAACCTCGTGATCGAGACCGGCGCAGTGGTGATCTCGGTCGATTATCGCCGACCGCCGGAAACGCGCTTTCCCGGCGCGTTCGAGGATGCGTTCGCCGCGGTCCGCGACGTGGTCGCGCGCATCGGTGAATTCGGCGGCGATCTCTCCCGCGTCGGCGTCGCCGGCGATTCCGCGGGCGGCAATCTCGCCGCGACCACGGCGCTCGCGTGCCGCGACACCGGCATCGCGCTCGCCGGGCAATTGCTGGTCTATCCCGTCACCGACGTCGTCGGCAATTTCGCCGACCCGGCGGAGAACGCGAAGTTCCCGTCGCGCGCCGAGAATGCGGAGGGCTACTTCCTGTCGCGCGCGGTGATGGAATGGTTCTGCGGGCACTATCTCGCGAACCCTGCGCAGGGCGCCGACTGGCGCGTCTCGCCGCTGCGCGCGACGAGCCTCAAGGGTGCCGCGCCGGCGGTCGTCACGACAGCCTGGTTCGACCCGCTGCGCGACGAGGGCCATGCCTACGCCAAGGCGTTGCAGGCGGCCGGGGTGCCGGTGACGTATCACGCGGGCGAGGGCCTCATTCACGGCTATTTCGGCCTCGGCGATGCGTCGGATGCCGCACGCGCCGAGGCGCAGCGCGCGCGGGCCGATTTCAGGGTGCTGCTGGAGCGGGGAGTCTAACCTCCCGTCGTCCCGGCGAAGGCCGGGACCCATAACCACCGCAGCCTGTTGTTGCAGCAGGCTGTGGCCCCAGCGTCGCGTCACATCGCCCGGTCGGGGTAATGGGTCCCGGCCTGCGCCGGGACGACGATGTGGAGGGGGCGCGTTCGACAACTTCCCCTCAACACATCTCTCTCACCCCTCAATCATTGCCGATGGTGTCGCCGAACAGCTGCCAGGTCTCGCCGTTGAACTTCTGCAGCCGCATCGCCTCGACCGGGAAATAATCGGTCGGCGAGGTCTTCACCTTGATGCCGGGCAGGAACATCGGCAGCGCGATGTCGAGGTTGGCGGCCTGCTTCATGATGTTTTCGTGGGTGAGGTCGTCGCCGCATTGCTTCAGCACCTGCACCGTCGCCTCCGCCACCACATAGCCGTAGACGATCAGTTGGTCCTGCAGATTGCCGTCCGGAAAGTAGCTCTTCATGAAGTCCTGCCAGGCGATCACGTCCGGATCCGTCTTCCATTGCGGATCGTTCGGGTCCTTCAGCGAGTACGACGAGATGATGTCCTTGGAATATTCGAAGCCGGCCGGCTTCAGCACCGAGGACACCGACGTCGAGGTCGCCGCGAGGAAGAACAGGTCCGGCTTCCAGCCGATCTCGCCGATCTTCTTGATCGCCTGCGCCGCCTGCTTGGGGATCGCGTGCATGAACAGCACGTTGGCGCCGGAGGCTTTCAGCTTCACGATCTGGCTGTCGACCGTCGGATCGGTCGATTCATAGGTCGTCTCCGCCACCACCATCCTGGCGGTGTTCTCTGCGCCCAGTCCCTTCTTGAAGCCGTTGCCGTAATCCTTGCCGGCATCGTCGTTCTGGTAGAACAGCGCGATCTTGGCGTCCGGCTTCTGGGTCAGCACATATTTGGCATAGACCGCGGTCTCGGCCTGGTATGACGGCTGAAAGCCGATCGACCACGGATAATGCGCATAGTCGCCCCACAGCGTGGCGCCCGCGCCGACGAACAACTGCGGCACTTTCTTGTCGTTGAGATATTTGCGCACGGCAAGGCCGGTCGGCGTGCCCAGCGGATTGAGGATCGCGGCGACCTCCTCCTGCTCCACCAGCTTGCGGGTCTGCTCCACCGTCTTCGGCGGCGAGTAGCCGTCGTCGAGCGTGATCAGGTTGATCTTGCGCCCGTTCACGCCGCCCTTGTCGTTGATCATCTTGAAGTAGGCGGCCTGCGTCTTCGCGATCACGCTGTAGGCCGACGCCGCGCCGGAGAACGGCGAGGTCTGTCCGAGCTTGATCTCGGTGTCGCTGGCGCCCGCGCCATATTTCTTCTCGGCGGCGTACACTTGTGATGCGAGCGCAAGCGTGAGCGCTGCCGTGATGGCCTTCCAGATCATCGTGAGCCTCCCTGTGGCTTTTCTGTTTTGTTCGCGAGGAGAGCTTACGCAGGTCGGGGGAGGCAGGCTTGTGGCGAGACGCCGGAGCAGGGATGCGAAAATGCGGCAGGCCGCAATTACCGCCGTCGTCCCGGCGAAAGCCGGGACCCATAACCACTAATGTTTGCCGTTACACGGAATGTTGCCCCAGCGTCGCACCAAATAGACAGCCGGGGTAATGGGTCCCGGCCTTCGCCGGGACGACCAAGAGGAGAGAGCGGAGCCCTCAACGGTAGCGTACGCTGCCGGTGGTCACCGGATCGGTCGGCAGCACGGTGGCGCCGGCGCGGTTGGCGGCGGCGGAGGTGATCATGCCGGGCTCGCCCTTCAGCACATTGCGGGGCGGGTTGAATTCGAGGATGACGAGGGCGGCGGTCGCCAGCACCGCCACGGCGGCGGTTGCGAGCGCAGGCACCAGTCTTCCGCGCGTATCGGCTGCGCGAACTTGCATTGATCAATTCCTTTATCGGGATCGTTCTTTGGACGCGACATAAGAACGGCCAGGCTTCTTCCCAAGAGTGCGGCATACATGCCTCACAATCAGTTGTACCGGCCGTGATGTCCCTCACGGTTTTCGAGCCGCGCGACTTAGCCGCGTCGAATCGAAACCGTGTCGGACGGCTTGTTTGCACACCATGAGTTGGAAGAGATCGTGGCGTTTTGCATGCGCCTCATGCGCTCGTGATGATGCGAATGAGTTTGTGATTAACGTCCGCCCGTGAAGCCCGCTTTGCCTTATTTTATAGGGTTTCTGAACGGGGCAAGGCGCGTGCGTTAAGCCTTTCTTCACGCACCAGCAGCGCATCGACATGGATTCGCGCGTTGCGACGAGCGATGACACCGCTGTCATTGGCAGCAGCTGGCGATGATAAGCTCCGTCATTGCGGGACGTGTCGCGCCGAAGCCTTCGGCGTGGACGAAAGACAATCCATCTCTCCTCGCGCGACGTGGTGGATGATTCTACTTCGCGCTTCATCGCGTAGAGAAGAATCCGCTCGCGTCTCGTCGCGCGCGCCCTCAAGCGTCCACCGCATCCCGCCTCAACGTCCGTGACGATCGCGATACGCCCCTCTCAGAGGAGGCGGGACGCGCTGCTTGGACCGGTGAGTTGGGGGTCGGGCAAGAGGAATATTTTCTTTGCGAGGACTGGACAGGGTGTGTCACCTTGAAAAGGCTGGTGAAATTCGCGTTCTCGCGCGCGCCGTCTGCGCGCCGGCGCACCGTTAACTCACGGGAGTTGCAACAGCTTGCCACGGCAACCGAACTTCGGCACCATGCCTCCGCTGTGCGGCCCGGCAGGTTGTGGGATCGCGGGCGGCTCCGGGTGAGCCGATTTTGTTTGGCAGTTTGTCTTGAGTGACCTTACGACCGATTCCCCGCTTCAGATCGTGGAGGGCGTGGCGCGCGAACGCGGTGGCTTCTGGCGCCGCGTAACGGCGTTCGCGGTCGACATCGCCATCGCAACGCTGTTGCTCCAGGTGCTGGCGTTTGCCTTGTATCCCGCGACCGGCGGGCGCGTGCAGTTTCCCGGCGGCTTCATGCTGCTCTATTGCGATCAGCTCAAGGCCGTTCCCGAAGGCTTCGACGTCCCGGCGGATTTCGTCCCCACCACGATCGTCGATTGCCGGCAAGGCCTGTTTCAGCTGACGTCGGCACGTGCGCTGAACCTGGTGCGGGTCACGCAAAACGGCGCCTTCACCACGCGAAAGCAGATCACTTACCTGCGCGATGCCGAGGGCAAGCCGGTCGCGGAGCCGATCCTCGGCCTGTTCTGGCTGCCGCTGTTCTTCGTGCTGCGCCTCTTGTCCGATCGCCGGGGCGGCACGCCGGGCCGCCGGCTGCTCGGCCTTCGTCTCGCTGACGCCGCAAGCGGGCTGCATCCGCCGCCATCATCGGCAGTGCTGCGCCGCTACCTGATGCAGGCGTTGCCGCTTGCACCCTACGTCGCCGGGCCGCTGCTGCTGTCCCTGCTCGGGGTGCGTATCACACCGCTCGGCGAGGCCTGGTGGATGGCGATGATCTTGCCCACGGTCTGCGGCGGCATCGGCGCGCTGATCGCGCTGCATCACGTGATCTATCGCAAGGATGCCTTCTACGATTCGTTTGCGCAGACCGGCGTGCTGCGGATCGATGGCGCCAGTGCGGCGGTGCCGTTAGTTGCCGTGCGACCGCTGCCGCCGCCGCCGTTGCCCGGCGTCGCGCCTGGTCAAGTCGAACCTGCTCTGTTCGATGGGGCTGATCAGGCCGAGCGAGCCGTTGCCGACGCATTGGGCGTCGCACAGGCGAGCGCCGCTGCGCCGCCGCCATCCATCGTGCTGCCGCCGCCCTTGCCGCGGCGGGCCAATTATTTCGTGCGGCACTGGCGCGGCGAGCTGTCGCTGCCGGTCTCCTATTGGGTCAACGGCACCGTGCTCGGCGCCGGCCTCGGCGTTGTGATCGTCGTGGTCAGCCACCTGCTCAACGAGCGCGGCAGCGAATATCCGGCGCTGTGGCTGGTCTCGATGATCGCGATCTGGGTGTCGATCGTGCTGTTGCGGATCTGGGTCACCGTCGGCGTCTGGCGCGCGGCGACGCATTACCGGGCGCTCGGCAAGTCGTTCTGGGGCGGCGCGGCCAAACTCGCCACGGCGCTCGGCGTCGCCTACCTCGCCTATAGCTGCCTGTTCGTCGCGGCGCCGCAGATCGCCGGCGTCTACGAGATCGTCTCAGGCGACGCCCGCCTCGGGCCGCACCAGTTCCGCGTGCTGTTGAACGGCCAGATGCTGGAATTCTCCGGCGGCATCACCTTCGGTGTCGCCAAGGAGCTTGAGGGCTTCCTGAACGCGATGAGTGACCTGAAGCTGGTCCGGCTCAATTCGATCGGCGGGCGCATGAATGAGGCGCAGAAGATGGCCGACCTGATCAAGGCGCGCGGGCTTGCGACCTTCGTGAAGGACAGCTGCGTCTCCGCCTGCACGGTGGTGTTCCTCGGCGGCAAGGAGCGCGGGCTGTTCACAGGCGGCGGCAAGCTCGGATTTCACCAGGCCTCGTTTCGCGGCATGACCGCAGCCGATCGCCGAAGCTCGATCGAACGCGAGATCGCGCGCCTGCAAAGCTTCGGTATCAGTCGCGGCTTCGCCGAGCGCGCTATGAAGATGCCGCCGAGCGGCATGTGGTACCCCGACAATGAAGAGCTGGTGCGCGAAAAGGTGGTGACGCGGCTCTACACGCCGCGGGCGCCAGTGAACAATCCAGCGAGCGGCAACCAGCCAGCCGCGAGCGCGGCACCGCCGGCGCCCGCCGCGGCAAGCAATGCGGCGATCGCCGTGCCGCCGGTCTCAGCCACACCACCCGATACTGCCAGCGGAAACCGCGTCTTCCCGACACCCAGTCCGCCGTCCCAGACGGAATCCGGCACCTACCAGACCGGCCGTGCGTTCATACCGGCTGAAGTGATGAAGCGATTGACGGCCAAGCCAGCCGAGAAGGCAACGACGACCGAAGAGCCGAAGAACTAAACAAAGGGCCGCCAGTTCGAGCGAGGCGAAGTTTGTTTGAGTTCGATGCACCCCCAAAACAAAAACGGCCGGGTCATCGACCCGGCCGTTCAAAACTCTCTTCGCGAATTCCGCTCTTGCGGCTTCGCTCAGCTCGCCTTCTTCACCGGCGCCGGCTTGCCGACCTTCTTCTCGATCGCGCGCTTCAGTTCGAGGGCGCGGGGCGAGAGCACGTCGGCCTTGGCCTTGAGCAGGTAGGCGTCGAGGCCGCCATTGTGGTCGACGCTCTTCAGTGCGTTGGTCGAGACGCGCAGGCGCACGTTGCGGCCGAGCGCATCCGAGATGAAGGTCACGTTGGCCAGGTTCGGCAGGAAGCGCCGCTTGGTCTTGATGTTGGAGTGGCTCACCTTGTGGCCCGTCTGGGGGCCCTTGGCCGTCAGTTCGCAGCGCCGGGACATCTTACAAAATCCTTTTCCATCCCCGCCTCTCTGTCAGGCGTGCATTCGCACGGCCCGCGCGGGGGTTTTGAATTCGCGTCCATTTTCCAGGAACCGCGGGTGTATAGGGGCAGATCGCCCAAGCGTCAAGATTATATCGCCGCATGGCGCTACCGGGGAATGCCGGTTCATAAGCCGTTCCAGCCACTTAACAGCTGAAATGGCAACCATATAAAGGGCGTATTCGGCTGCAAGTCTTGGTTCCATAAGAGACGCGCAAATTGTCCGGCCGAATTGAAGGACCAAACGGACAACGAACAGAGCGCCGATAGCAGGACCGTCAGGTAGGTTAAGTGACCACCGCCATTGCCATTTTGCCCCCGCTCGGCCGGCTCCTCGGCCTGTGCGCGGGCGCCTTGCTGCTGTTTTGTGCCGAACGCGCCAGCGCGCAGGGGCGGCTCGACGCCCAATATGAGGCGACGCTCGCCGGTATCCCGGTCGGCAAGGGCAGCTGGACCATCGAAATCGGCGACGACACCTTCTCGGCCGCAGCCCAGGGCGGCACCGCGGGCCTCTTGAAGGCGTTTTCCGGCGGCACCGGCGCGGGCGCCTCGCAGGGCCGCGTCGTCAACGGTTCGCTCGCGGCCTCGTCCTACACCGCGACCACCACCACCTCGAAGAAGTCGGAGACGATCCGGATGGTGCTCGCCAATGGCGGCATCAAGGAATCCGCGATCGAGCCGGAGCCGCCGGTCGATGCCGACCGCCTGCCGGTGACCGAGGCGCAGAAGAAGAACGTGTTCGATCCGATGACCGGCTCGTTCCTGCGCGCGCCCGGCAATGCCGAACTGATGAGCCCGGACGTCTGCCGCACCGGCGCCGGCGTGTTCGACGGCCGGATGCGCTACGACCTCAAGCTGGATTTCAAGCGGGTCGAGATCGTCAAGGCCGAGCGCGGCTATCACGGCCCGGCGCTGGTCTGCGCGCTCTATTTCGTGCCGGTCTCGGGCTACATCCCGGATCGCCCCGTGATCAAATACCTCGCCGCCCAACGCAACATCGAGATCGCCTTCGTGCCGATCGCGGGCACCCGCCTGCTGGTGCCGTTCCGCATGACGATCCCGACCCCGCTCGGCCAGGCCATGCTGGAAGCCACCTCGTTCGTCACCACCGCCGCGCCGCCGCGCGTGGCGAAGACGCAGTAGGATTACGTCACTGCCTGACCGTCACCCTGAGGAGCGCGTAGCGCGTCTCGAAGGGTCGACGGCCACCGGCGGGGGCCGTGCATCCTTCGAGGCTCGCTCCGCTCGCACCTCCAGCGACAAAGGCGGGGCCTTTGCGCGGGGATGACGGGTCGGGCAGTTCTTGAGCGCAAGGCATGCAACAAACATCATGGAATCCAGTTGACTCTTGCCCGGTTCTGATTCGACTCCGCCACCCCTGGAACTTAAGGAATTCAGTCCGCATATCCCCTGCTTGTGGAGCCCTCTCAAACTTGATCTAGTGCCGCCGCCGTCAGCCTACCCGAGATGTTGCGGTGAACGTTTCGAGCCTGGAATGGAGTCAGCGATTCGGCCGCGATTCGTTCTAGACTCGTTCCGAAGCTTAAGCGGGGCGCAGAAAGCGTCGCATTGTGAGACAGATTTTGCGAAAGGATACGTGCAGGAGTGAGGCTCACGGCTCCCAACTCTCCCCGTCACCCTGAGGAGGCCGCGCAGCGGCCGTCTCGAAGGGCGGCGGCCCACCTGTCTCGGCTAGCGGATCGCCACGTGTGGAAATCTCGGCCGTGCATCCTTCGAGACGCGCTGACGCGCTCCTCAGGATGACGGATTGAGCGTTCCGCCAACAGTTCAAGAAACACCTGCAAAATATGGCTTTCTCAACTTCGTTCGGAAATGACCGCGCGCCCGGTGCAGGCGTCACCGCGGTGCTGGGGCCGACCAATACCGGCAAGACGCATCTGGCCATCGAGCGCATGCTGGCGCATTCGTCGGGCTTGATCGGCCTGCCGCTGCGGCTTCTGGCACGCGAGGTCTACAACAAGATCGCGGACCGCGCCGGCGTCGACAATGTCGCGCTGGTGACCGGCGAGGAGAAGATCAAGCCGAAGGCGCCGCGCTTCTGGGTCTCGACGGTCGAGGCGATGCCGCGCGATCTCGATGTGTCCTTTCTCGCGGTCGACGAGATCCAGATCGCGGCCGATCTTGAGCGCGGGCATGTCTTCACCGACCGCATCCTCAATCGCCGTGGCCGCGACGAGACGCTGCTGCTGGGCGCTGCGACGATGCGCCCCATGATCGAGCGGCTGCTGCCCGGCGCCTCGATCATCACGCGGCCCAGGCTGTCGCAGCTCGAATTCGCCGGCGACCGCAAGATCACGCGGCAGCCGCGACGCACCGCGATCGTCGCGTTCTCCGCGGACGAAGTCTACGCGATTGCCGAATTGATCCGCCGCCAGCACGGTGGCGCGGCCGTGGTGCTGGGCTCGCTCTCGCCCCGCACGCGCAATGCGCAGGTCGCGATGTTCCAGAACGGCGACGTCGATTATCTCGTCGCCACCGACGCGGTCGGCATGGGGCTCAATCTCGACGTCGATCACGTCGCCTTCGCCTCCGACCGGAAGTATGACGGCTACCAGTTCCGCCGGCTGACACCGGCCGAATTCGCGCAGATCGCGGGCCGCGCCGGCCGCGCGACGCGCAACGGCACATTCGGTACCACGGGCCGCTGCGCGCCGTTCGAGCCGGAGCTCGTCAATGCGCTGCAGAACCACACCTTCGACAGCGTCAAGATGCTGCAATGGCGCAATGCGAAGCTGGATTTCTCCTCGCTCGGCGCGTTGCAGGTGTCGCTGGCGCTGTCGCCCAATCATGAGGCACTGACGCGGGCGCCGGTCGCCGAGGACATGCGCGTGCTCGAGCATGTTGCGCGCGACGCCGAGGTGCGCCAATGGGCGCATGGGCCTAAGGCCGTGGAGCGGCTGTGGGAGGCCTGCCAGGTTCCGGACTACCGGAAGCTGTCGCCAGCCGCCCATGCCGAACTCGTGACCACGCTGTATGGCTTCCTGATGCAAAAGGGGCGTATCCCTGACGCATGGTTTGCCGCCCAGGTCGACCAGGCCAACCGGACCGACGGCGATATCGACACGCTATCGGGCCGGATCGCGCAGATCCGGACCTGGACCTTCGTTGCCAACCGGCCGGACTGGCTCTACGACCCGGACCACTGGCAGGGGATCACGCGCGAGCTCGAAAATAAATTATCCGATGCGCTGCATGAACGGCTCACGGAGCGTTTCGTTGACAGGCGGACCAGTGTATTGATGCGCCGCCTGCGGGAGAACTCAGTTTTGAATACGGAAATTGGCAAGACCGGTGAAGTGATCGTGGAAGGCCATGTGATCGGCCGGCTCGATGGTTTCACCTTCGCACCTGATGCGGCCGAGGCCGGCAGCGACGCCAAGGCGCTGCAAGCCGCTGCCCAGCAGGTGCTGGCGCGCGAGATCGATGCGCGGGCCGAGAAACTGGGCGCCGCCCCCGACGAGCAGTTCGTGCTGACCTCCGACGGCACCATCCGCTGGACCGGCGATGCGGTCGCCAAGCTGGTCGCGGCCGACGACGCGCTGCATCCGCGGCTGCGCATCATTTCCGACGAGCGGCTGACCGGCGCCTCGCGCGAGGCCGTGCAGACGAGGCTCGATCTCTGGCTCAAGACGCATATCGAAAAGCTGCTCGGGCCGCTGTTCGAACTGTCCAAGGCTGAGGATCTGCAGGGCATCGCCCGCGGCATCGCCTTCCAGCTCGTCGAGGCGCTCGGCGTGCTCGAGCGCACCAAGATCGCGGCCGAGATGAAGGATCTCGACCAGCCCTCGCGCGCGGCGCTGCGCAAATACGGCGTGCGGTTCGGCGCCTACCACATCTATTTCCCGCAGCTTTTGAAGCCCGCGGCGCGCTCGCTGGCCTCGCTGCTGTGGGCCGAGAAGCAGAGCAATGTCGACATGGCTGCGCTGTCGAACGTGCAGCATCTGGCGAGTAGCGGCCGCACCTCGTTCCCGGTCGACAAGACGTTGCCGCGCGATGGCTATCGCGTGCTCGGCTATCGCCAGTGCGGCGAGCGCGCGGTGCGCGTCGACATCCTGGAGCGGCTTGCCGACCTGATCCGCCCGGCGCTGGCCTGGCGCGAGACCTCGCCGGGCGAGAAGCCGGCCGGCGCGTTCGATGGCCGCGGCTTTGTCGTGACCCAGGCAATGACGTCGCTGACCGGCTCGGCCGGTGAGGACTTTGCCTCGATCCTGCGCGCGCTCGGCTACCGCATGGACCGCCGTCCGCCGTTGCCGCCGAAGCCTGTCGAGGCCGCGCCGGTCGAGGCCGTGCCCGCCGAGACGACCGAGACGGTCGCAGCCGAGACGCCGCCGGTCGAGGCGACGTCCGATGTCGCCGTCGACCCGCCGGTTGATGCCTCCCCCGAGGTCGTGGCCGACGCGCCCGAGGCTGCCACCGATCAGCTGGTGTCCGGCGATCCCGCACCATCCGCCGCGCTGCTGCCCGATGTCGGCTTTGCCGAGGTGGCGTCCAGCGAAGCGACCCCCGTGGTCATCGAGACGACGCCCGTGGTCGTCGAGACCAGGCCCGAGCCGGTGGCCGAGGTTGCCGCGGAGCCTGCCGCTGCCGCCGCAGAATCCGCCCCAGAGGCGCCCGCTGCCGACGTCGCAGCCGAGCCCGCGCTTGCCGCGGAAGCCGCTGCGGAGACGACGTCCGAGGCCACCGCCGAAGCGCCTGCGGAGACCGCGAGCGCCGATGCTGCACCCGCCGAAGCCGCCACTGCCGAAGCCGCTCCCGCCGCTGCGGAGACGCCGGCCGAGCCGCAGCTGGTCGAAGTCTGGCGGCCCGGCGGCCGCTCCGACGAGCGCCGTCCGCATCATCGCGGCGGTCACGACCGCAACCGCGGCCGACATCAGGGCAAGCCCGCCGAGGGCGCGCAGGCCAGCGAAGGCGGCGGCGAGGGCGAGAAGCGCGAGCATCATCGCCGTCCGCGCCGCCATCAGGATTTCCGCACGCCGCGTCCCGGCGCGCCGGCCGATGCGACGGCAGTCGCAGCCGCGCCTGCCGACGGCGCACCGGCGCGCGACAATCGCCAGGATAATCGTGACGACCGCGGCCAGCGCCGCGAGCGCTTCGAAGGCAAGGGTCGCGATCGCGACAACAACGAGCGTCGTCGCGACAACAAGTTTGGCGGTGGCGGCGATCGCAAGGGCGAGCGCGGTGACCGTGACCGCGGTGGCCGCGACTTCGGCAAGGGCGGCCGCGACAAGCGCGAGAGCGGCCCGTCGCACCGGCCCTATGCCTCGAGCGCGCCGCGCGAGCGCGACCGTCCGATCGATCCGAATTCGCCATTCGCCAAGCTCGCTGCCCTGAAAGAACAGCTCGCCGGCCGGAAGGAATAGTCCAACCCTTGGTCTGAAGCTTGGATCGACAGCGGCTCGACAAATGGCTGTGGCACGCGCGGTGGTGAAGGCTCGCACCAGCGCGGCTGAACTCGTCGCATCAGGTCATGTCCGCCTCAACGGCACGCGCGAGAAATCGCCGGGCCATGCGGTGAAGATGGGCGATGTGGTCACCGTCGCGCTCGACAACAGCGTCCGGGTGCTCAAGGTGATCGGCTTTGCCGAGCGGCGCGGCGACGCCAGCTCGGCGCGCGAGCTGTACGAGGATTTGCAGGCCGGCGATTTGCAAGCCGGTAAGGAGTAGTTATCTCACGTTTGTTATTTCGACCGGAGCATGATCCGGATGTGTGGGGCCGGACTGGCGATAGGATCATGCTCCCAACAAAACCGGCTGGCAGGGTCGCCAGAACGCAGGTGTTTTTCGGAGCCGGCTTCCCTTGCGGCTCCGGTATTCCTGCGCTACGCAACGCCAGAAAAAGTGGATCGTTTCGGAGTTTTGGATGACCTACGTCGTCACTGAAGCCTGCATCAAGTGCAAATATACCGACTGCGTCGAGGTCTGCCCCGTCGATTGCTTCTACGAGGGTGAGAACATGCTGGTCATCCATCCGGACGAATGCATCGATTGCGGCGTGTGCGAGCCGGAATGCCCGGCGGACGCCATCAAGCCGGACACCGAGCCGGGCCTGGAAAAGTGGCTCGAGGTCAACCGGGACTACGCCAAGACCTGGCCGAACATCACCCAGAAGAAGGACTCGCCCGAAGACGCTAAGGAGTGGGAAGGCAAGGAAGGCAAGTTCGAGAAATATTTTTCTGCGAATCCGGGCAGCGGCGACTGATTCGTCAGCAGTTACCGGGGACTACCCCGATAAGGGCGGGCTCCGGCCCGTCGCGGCCCTCCGTTCGGCCGCCTATTTAACCCTAATGACGGACATATGACCTGAGCGGCCCCCGTTATGCCCGGAATCGGGCGTAAACCATTGATTTTTGCGGAAAATGTGCTATATTGAGCACATTACAGGCCAAGAACCCCCTGCCATGCGTACCTTGTGGCTTCGAGGTTCCCGCAAACATCGAACAGGGGCGTGGCAGTTTCCGCGCGCAAACTGTGTCACAGAAAACGCGTAAAAAGAGTGCTTCAAAGACGACGAAAAAAGCCGCTGTCGTTGCTCGCAGCGCAACCAAGGGCCGTGCCAAGCGTCCGTGAAGGGGGCCAAGAAGGCGGCGGCTGCAAAGTCCTCAAAGAACAAAAGAAGCGTGATGCCAGAAAAGACTGCCAAGACTGCCGCGAAAGCGGCAGCTGCGAAGCCCGCTGTTGCGAAGGTCGCTCCCAAGACTGCTGCTGCCGCGCCGAAGCCGGCCGCCCCGAAGGCTGCCGTCCCCGCCGCTGCTCCGAAGGTTGCCGCCAAGCCGGCCGCTCCGGCCCGCCCGGAAGAGAAGAAGGTCGTGACCCAGCGTCAGGGCTTCAAGGCCAATGAATTCGTCGTCTATCCCGCTCACGGTGTCGGCCAGATCCTGGCGATCGAGGAGCAGGAGATCGCGGGCGCCAAGCTCGAGCTGTTCGTGATCAATTTCATGAAGGACAAGATGACGCTGCGCGTCCCGACGGCAAAGGTCGCCAATGTCGGCATGCGCAAGCTGTCGGAGCCGGCGCTGGTCAAGAAGGCGCTGGAGACGCTGAAGGGCCGCGCCCGCGTCAAGCGCACCATGTGGTCGCGCCGCGCCCAGGAATACGAAGCGAAGATCAATTCGGGCGACATCGTCGCGATCGCCGAGGTGGTCCGCGACCTCTATCGTTCGGAATCGCAGCCCGAGCAGTCCTACTCGGAACGCCAGCTCTATGAAGCCGCGCTCGACCGCCTGTCGCGCGAGATCGCCGTGGTGCAGCACTCGACCGAGACCGAGGCGATCAAGGAGATCGAAGGCCAGCTCGCCAAGAGCCCGCGCCGCGGCGCCAAGGCCGAATCCGCTGAAGGCGATGCCGACGGTGAGGATCTCGACAACGACGGCGACGACACCGCCGTCGAGGACGAAGCCGCCTGAAAGGGTTCGACGGGTTGAAAACAAAAGCCCGGTCGCAAGACCGGGCTTTTTGTTTTGTTGAGGCGTCTCCGTGAGGCACGCTTCACCTCTCCCCTTGTGGGAGAGGTCGGATTGCATCGTCAGATGCAATCCGGGTGAGGGATACGGCCTCTCCGCGAGTTGGCGTCCCTCGATAGACCGCAACCCCTCACCCGGACCGCATTCCGCTGCGCTTCATGCAGTCCGGCCTCTCCCACAAGGGGAGAGGCAGCGCGAGTGCGCGGACGGCATTCGTAGCCCGGATGCAGCGAAGCGAAATCCGGGGCTACACGTGGAAAGGCCGATCCCGGATTCCGCTGCGCTTCATCCGGGCTACGCGCACTGCAGGACGTAGCCCCGTCATCCCCGCGCAAAGGCTTCGCCTTTGTCGCTAGAGGTGCGAGCGGAGCGAGCCTCGAAGGATGCGCGGCCCCGCTGGTGGCCGTCGACCCTTCGAGACGCGCTGCGCGCTCCTCAGGGTGACGGTGCGGCACGCTTCATGGGCTGCTTCGTAACGCGTGCTGCGCGCCGCTACTTCACCCGCTGCTTCTCGAGCTTCCGCGCCAATGTCCGGCGGTGCATGCCGAGGCGGCGGGCGGCTTCGGAGATGTTGAAGTCGGTCTCCATCAGCGTCTGGTGGATGCGCTCCCATTCCAGCGTCTTGATCGAGGTCGGCCGTGCGCCGACCTCGATGGCGGCGTTGCCTTGCGCTTTAAGGAACGCGGCCTCGATGTCGTCGGTGTTCGACGGCTTGGCCAGATAATGGCAGGCGCCGAGCTTGATGGCCTCGACCGCGGTCGCGATGCTGGCAAAGCCGGTCAGCACCACGATCAGCATCTCGGGGTCATGGGCGTGCAGCGCTTCGACGCAGGCGAGGCCCGACGCGCCGCCGGCGAGCTTGAGGTCGACGACGGCATAGCCGGGCGATTGCTGCTCGAGCAGCGCGCGGACCTCGTCGAGCGAGGCCGACACGGCGACGCAGTAACCGCGGCGTTCGAACGAGCGCTTCAAGGTGCGGGCAAAGCCTGAATCGTCCTCGACGATCAGAAGCTGGCGTTCATCCGTCAAGATGGTCTCCGATCGCGAGCGTCGAGAGCGGCAGCTCGAGCCTGACCGCGGCGCCGATGTCCGGCCGGTTGCGCGCCGTCACCACGCCGCCGAGCTTGCGCACGACGTTGACGACCAGGAACAGGCCGAGGCCGCTGCCGGGGCTGCCCTTGGTGGACTGATACGGCTTGCCGATATGCGCCAGCATCTCGCGCGAGAAGCCGGGGCCGCGATCGGTCACCGACAGCAGCAGCGTATCGGCATTGCGCTCGGCCATCAGCTCGATCCAGTCGCGCGAGACCTCGGCGGCATTGTCGAGCACGTTGAAGATCGCCTGCTTGAGCGCGATGTCGGAGACGATCGCAAGGTCGGTGCCGAAGGCGTTGCGGAAATACAGCGTGGCCGACGGCCGCGTGGTCCGCCATTCCTCGACGAGCGCGGTCAGGAACGCCGCCACCGTGGTCGGCGAGGAGCCTTCGCCGCGGGCCTCGCCGGCAGACAGCAGAATGCCCGTGACGATCGACTTGCAGCGCTGCACCGAGATTTCCATCTCGCCGAGGTCCTGCGACAATTCGGGGTCGGAGGCGAGGGCGGGCATCCGGCGCCAGTCGCCCAGGATGACCGAGAGCGAGGCGAGCGGGGTGCCGAGCTCGTGCGCGGCGCCGGAGGCCAACAGTCCGATCCGGACGATGTGGTCCTGCTCGGCGGCGTGCTGGCGCAGCGCCGCGAGGCGCAGGTCGCGGTCGCGCAGATTGCGGTTGATCCGGGTCATGAACACCACGAGCAGCACGGCGTCGAGCACGAGGCCGATGAAGGTGCCGGCGATGTAGAGATTGAAGGCGTCGGCAAAGCCCTGCTGCGGCAGCTCCAGCGGGCGGTAGTAGCTGGTCAGCCAGGCGAAGTTCATGCAGACCAGCGCCACCAGCGACCAGGTCGATGGCGCATCGAGCAGCACCGCGCCAAGCGTCACCTGCAGCAGATAGAGCGAGGTGAAGGGATTGGTGGCGCCGCCGCTGAGATAGAGCAGGGCGGTCAGTGCCGCGACGTCGAGCGCCAGCGCGACCAGGAGCTCGCGGTTGTTGATGTCGGCGCGGTAGCGAAGCCACAAGAGGCTGACGACATTGAGTGCCCCCAGCCCCGAGATCACGGCCGCCAAAGGCAGCAGCGGCAAGGCGACGCCCATCCAGAACTGCACGAAGCCGATGGTGACAATCTGGCCGATCACGGCGATCCAGCGCAGCTGGACCAGCAGGGCCATGTTCTTGCGATTGGTCGCGATGTCGGCGGGGGCTGCGAGATCGTACGGCATGCGGGCGGCCGCGCTCACGGCGGACGGCATCACGGCCGTGCCGGTTGCGGCGTTCTCCTCATGCAGATCCGATGTGCGCTCGAGCATCTGGGCCTGTGTCGCGAGACAGATTGCGGGCTGCGCCGATCAGGCGGCGCACGGCGGCGCGCCTTGAACTCCACCTTGGATCGGAGGCGCCGGCGCGGCTCCTGGCGCTGACGATGCGCAGGAGCGCGCCCGCCAGCATAAGGGCCAGCGCGAACCATGTCAGCGCGTAAATCAAATGGTTGTTTGGAAACCGTACGATCGTGAGCCCGCCGACCGGGATGCCACCCGGATTCGGCGTCGCGTCGGCATCGATGAAGAACGGAGCCACCTGCGACAATCCGCACACGGCGGCGATCGCCGCGACGTCGCGGGAGTACCAGCGGCCGGCCGAAGCGTCGTTGCTGCGCAGGAAGCCACCCTTCGGTTCAGACATCCGCAACAGTCCAGTGACGCTGACCGGGCCTTGCGGGTTGCCGTCGCGCCGCGTCGCGGGATCGCGCCGGTCAGGCGGAACAAAGCCGCGATTGACCAGCACAGTGGTTCCGTCGGCCATCCGCAGCGGCGTCAGCACCCAGAAGCCGGGGCCTTCGTTCGTCACCGCCTGTACCAGCGTCTCGTCGGTGTTCAGGAAGGTGCCGTCGACGGTGACGCGGCGGTATTCGTCGCTCGCGGCGGTAACTTCAGGCCATGACGAGGGCGGCGGCGGTGCGACCGGTGCCGCATGCATGCGCTGCTCGACCCGTTCGATCAGCGCCAGCTTCCAGGCCCTGCGTTCGACCTGCCAGATCGCGAGCGCGCTCAGCAGCACCACGCCCAGCATGCCGAGCGTGAGCAACGTGTAATGACGAAGAGCCGACCTACGTCCACCGCGGGACTGCGCTCCCTCTCCCGCTTGCGGGGGAGGCCGGGGTGGGGGTTTTGGCCACGGAATCCGGATGAGTCATTGTGTGGGAGAGAGCC
>NZ_LFLZ01000043.1 GCF_001189845.1 Bradyrhizobium tropiciagri | reverse complement strand
GCTATCTCAGTGCGGGGAAGGGCGGCTTTGGTGGCGGTGGTGGCGGCGCCAGCGGCAATGACGGCGGCAGCTGCGGGAATATCGGCGGTTTCGGCGCCGGCAATGGCGGCAACGATTCCCAAGGCGGCGCGGGCGGGGGGCTTGGTGCGGGTGGCGCGGTGTTCGTCCAGGGTGGCGGGAACCTCGTTGTTGCCGGTGCCTTTACCGTCAACGGCAGCAGCGTCAGTGGCGGGGTCGGCGGCGTCGGTGCCGGCAATGGCTCCGCGCTCGGCGCGGGTATGTTCCTGCAGGGTAACGGAACGCTGACCTTCAACCCTGCGGCCGGCCAGAACCAGACCGTCTCCGATGTCATCGCCGACCAGACCGGCAGCGGCGGCACCGGTGTCACTGCCGGCAGTTGGGGCCTCGCCAAGACCGGCGCCGGCACGCTGACACTGACGGCCGCAAATACTTACTCGGGCGGCACGACCGTGAGCGGCGGCCTGATCAACTTCAACGCGGCGAGCAATTTCGGCTCGGGCAACATCACTCTCAACGGCGGTGGCCTGCAATGGGCCAGCGGCAACACGGCCGACATCTCCGGCAAGCTGAATGCGATCGGCTCCGGCGGTACGACGCTCGACTATAATGACAATGCCGTGACGCTCGGGACGGCGCTCACCGGCACCGGCGGCGTGACGATCGCGAACTCCGGGAGCGGCGGTGCGCTGATCTTCACGGCAGCGGAAAGCTACTCCGGCGCGACAACGATCAATTCCGGTGCAACGCTGGCGCTGTCGGCTGGCGGCAGCATCTCGAACTCGAGCGTCGTGACGGTCAATGGTACGTTCGATATTTCGGCGGGGCCGATGTCAGCCAACAGGATCACGACACTCGCAGGCAGTGGATCGGTCGTGCTCGGAGGCAACGCATTGGTGATTACCGCCGGCTCGACGGAGTTTTCCGGCGCGATCAACGGCGCGGGCGCAGGATACCTCGAAATCGTCAGCGGCACGCAGACCCTGTCCGGTGTCAACGGCTACGTCGACTTTACTCAGATCGATGCCGGCGCGACGCTGGCGCTCAAGGGAAACGGCTCGATCGCCAATTCGCTCGCGGTCGCATTCTTCGCTCCGGGCGCGGGGATCGGCACATTCGACATTTCGCAAACCAACAGCGGTGCCAGCGTCAGAGGCCTGAGTGACTCGACCGGCCAAAGCGTCGTGTCTCTCGGCGCCAAGACGCTGACCATCACCAGCCAGGTGGGCCCCTACAACGGCGTCATCCAGGACGGCGGCATTGGTGGCGGCACCGGCGGCAATGTGACGATCGCCTATGGTGGCCTCGCGACCTTCGGCGGCGTCAACACCTATACCGGCCTAACTACGATCAACGGCGGCGGCCAGCTCGACCTGATCAGCGGCGGCAGCATCGCGTCCTCGAAGGCCGTGATCAACGACGGCACCTTCGATATCTCGCGCTCGGGTGGCGGCGTCTCGATCAATAGTCTTTCCGGGACCAGCATCTTCGGCGCCGTGAACCTCGGTGCCAATACGCTGACCTTCACCAATGCGAACGGCGTCTTTGCCGGTGCCATCCGGGATGGCGGTGCGGGGGGCGGCGTGGCGATCACCGGCGGCAAGGAAATCCTGACCGGCATCAACACCTATACCGGCGCCACCACCGTTAGCCGTGGCACGCTTGAAGTGGACGGCTCGATCGCCAGCTCGTCGAAAGTGACGGTCAATTCCGGTGGCACCTTGAGTGGCACCGGCGTTGTCGGTCCCGCGACCATCCCCGTCGGTCCCACAACCTTCATCCTTGGGGGTGGTAGCACGTTCACGTTGGTAGACACCGGTTTCAGTGGCCCCATCATCACTGGCATCACCGGCGGTCTGCTGAGACGCCCGACCATCGCTGCCTCCGCCCCCTCGAGCGGCATCGTCGATCCGGCGACCACTTCCATCATGAGCGGGGGCACGCTCGCGCCCGGCAGTGCCGCCAACCCGACCGGCACACTGACGGTCAACGGCAATCTCGCCTTCCAGTCCGGCGCGATCTACCTGGTGCAGGTCACGCCGACCGCTGCGGCGTCGACCAATGTCGGCGGGACCGCGACGCTTGGCGGCGCCACTGTCAATGCAACCTTCGCCAACGGCAGCTACATCTCCAAGCAGTATACGATCCTGACCGCGGCCGGTGGAGTGTCCGGCACGTTCGCGAGCATCAACAATACAAACCTGCCGCAAAATTTCAGCGACACGCTGAGCTATGACGCCACCCACGCCTATCTCAATCTGACGCTGGGCTTCGCGCCACCGCCCAATTTCGGCGCTGGCCTGTCCATCAACCAGCAGAACGTCGCCAACACGCTGGTCAACTATTTCAACGCGACGGGCGGCATTCAGACGGCGTTCGGCACGCTCGCTCCGGCGGGCCTGACGCAGGCATCCGGCGAACTCGCGACCGGGTCGCAGCAGACGACGTTCAATGCCATGAACCTGTTCATGGGACTGCTCACCGATCCCTTCATGAATCGCGGGGGCGGAGCGGGTCCGATGCCGGGAGCACCGGGCTATGCGGAGGAGGGCGAGGCGAGCGCCTATGCCGCAACGAAGAGGACCGATGCGTTCGCGATGTTCACCAAGGCGCCGCCGGTGCCGTTCGTGCCGCGCTGGAACGTGTGGGCCGCGGGCTTCGGCGGTTCGCAATCGACCAGCGGTAACGCCATCGTCGGGTCGAATAACACCACCAGCAGCGTTTATGGCACCGCGGTCGGCGCCGACTATCTGGTCTCGCCGAACACCATTGCGGGCTTTGCGATCGCCGGCGGCGGCACCAACTTCTCCGTGGTCAACAGTGGCAGCGGCCGATCCGACCTGTTCCAGGCCGGCGCCTATCTCCGCCACACCGAAGGCCCGGCCTATCTCTCCGCCGCGCTCGCCTATGGCTGGCAGGACATCACCACCAACCGCACCGTCACCGCCGGCGGCATCGATCAGCTCCGCGCCGAGTTCAATGTCAACGCCTGGTCGGGACGGCTCGAGGGCGGCTATCGTTTCGTTGCGCCTTGGATCGGCGGCGTCGGCATCACGCCTTATGCCGCGGGCCAGTTCACAAGCTTCGAGCTGCCGGCCTATGCCGAACAGGTGATCTCGGGTCTGCCGACCTTTGCGCTGACCTATGCCGGTAAGAGCGTGACCGACCCGCGCAGCGAACTCGGCCTTCGCACCGACAAGTTCTTCCCGGTGCAGGACGGCATCCTGACGCTGCGCACGCGGTTTGCCTGGGCGCATGACTACAATCCCAACCGCTTGGCTGGGGCGACCTTCCAGGCGCTGCCCGGCACCAGCTTCGTCGTCAACGGCGCGGCGCAGTCGAGCGACTCCGCACTGACCACGGCCTCGCTCGAGATGAACTGGCGAAACGGCTGGTCGGCTTCGGCGACGTTCGAGGGCGAGTTCTCCAACGTCACCTCGAGCTACGCCGGCAAGGGCGTGGTGCGGTATCAGTGGTGAGATCGTTTCCGCTTCGGACAGCCTGACATCACGCGCGTGATTACCTGAGGCGTAATCGCGCAAGCGATCCCCCTTTGCGATGCTCGGCACATCGGCGGCGATGGCGCCGGTCGATCCGCACAGGGAGATACTTCATGGTGAGCCAACCGCTTCACGCGACCGCCAAGGACGGCACGAAATTGTTCGTGCAGGATTGGGGCTCGGGCCGGCCGGTGCTGTTGCTCGCGGCCTGGACGTTCAATTCCAGCGTCTGGGGCAGCCAGATCGTCGCCTTGAATGCAAAAGGCTATCGCTGCGTCGCGCCGGACCGGCGCGGCCATGGCCGCTCCGACATGCCGATGACGGGATACGATCTCGACACGCTGACCGACGATGTCGCCGCCGTCATCGAGCAGCACGATCTCCGTGACGTCACGATCGTCGCGCATTCGATGGGATCGATCGAGGCGGTAAACTATCTGGCGCGTCACGGCGCGGAGCGCGTCGCGCGGCTGGTCCTGGTGGCGCCGACCACGCCGTTCATCGTGCAGACCGAGGACAATCCGGACGCGGTGCCGCGGGCGATGGTCGATGCGCAGAATGCAGCGATTGCGCAGGACTTCCCGAAATGGATGGGCGAGAACGAGGCGCCGTTCTTCATGCCCGACACGCCCGAGATCACGCGGGCCTGGATCAGGGAGATGATGTTGAGCGTGCCGCTGCCGGTGGCGCTGGCCTGCCGCAAGACCATCTCCTTTGCCGATCTTCGCGCGGCGGCCAAGGGAATCAATCGCCCGACGCTGATCGTGCATGGCGACAAGGATGCCAGCGCGCCGCTCCAGTTGACCGGAGCGAAGACGGCAGGGCTGATCAAGGCAAGCAAGCTCGCGGTCTATGAAGGCGCGCCGCACGCATTGCCGCTGACGCACAGCGCGCGCCTGATGTCCGATCTGTTTGCTTTCATGGACGCTTAACTGGCGCGGGCAATATCCGACCGGATCGAGCGCGCCGCCCAAACGAACAGCAGCGCGCCGAGCGTCGTCGTCACCGCTGCCGACAACAGCGAGTAGCGAACCGCATCGACACCGTAGGCGCCCTTGAGGGCGTCGTTGATCATGCCGACGGCGAGGGGACCGACGCCCTGGCCGAAGCAGGTGGCGGTGAGCAGCACGATCGCCGAGGCCAGCGCGCGCATGCTGGGCTTTGCCACCGTCTGCGCGATCGCGAAGATCGGGCCGAGATGGAAGCCGACCATGAACGAGGTCAGCGCCAGGGTTGCAACCATCAGCGTGAAGCTTTGCGTCAGCATGCACAGCGCGAACACGGGACCGGCGAGGCCGGACATGATCGCGGGCGCCCACAGCTTCCAGCGGTCGTCGCGCCGGCCGATCTGCGCCACCACGAGGCCGCCGATCAGCGTGCCCGACATGCCGGCGAGACCCTTGAAGGTGCCGGCATAGGTGCCGATCTCGGCGCTGGTGAGATGATGGATGCGGGCCAGGAAGGGCGGGATCCACACCGCTGTGGCGTAGTTGGTGTAGGTCGTCAGACAAAAGCCGATCAGCACGATGACGAAGCTCGGCTGTGAAATCAGAAAGCCCAGCGTCGGCCCGATCGGCTCGGCCTTGAAGGTCTCGGCCATCGCCCCGCGCTTGGGCTCTGATATCGTCAGCCACAACACGGCGGCGAGTGCGATGCCGGGCAGGCCGGCGGTGAAGAAGGCCATCCGCCAGCCATAGTGCTGGTTGACATAGCCGCCGATGAAATAGCCGAGGAAGACGCCGAGATAGGTGCCGATCGCGTAGATGCCGAGTGCGCGCGGCCGCTCGTTCTTGTCGAAGAGATCGGCGATCATCGACTGCGAGGCCGGCGTACCGGCGGATTCCCCGATGCCGACGCCGATCCGCGCCAGTGCCAGCGACGTGACGCTGGAGGCCAGGCCGCACAGATACGTCATCGCGCTCCAGAACGCGAAGGCGATCGCCACGATGTTGCGGCGGTTCAGGCGATCGGCCATCCGCGCGATGGGAATGCCGAGCAGCGAATAGAACAGCACAAAGCCGAACCCGGCGAGCAGGCCCATCGTGGAGTCGCTGAGCAAAAACTCCTTCTTGATCGGCTCGATCAGCACGTTGAAGATCGTGCGGTCGAGAAAGTTGAGCGCGTAGATGATCGTGAGCAGAGCAAGGACGTAATAGCGGCGCGCGGAGGACGCGGCCGCAGCTTGCGTTGGCGCCGCCGCCTGCGGTGCGACATCGACCATGACTTCCTCCCCGATCGTCTTTTTGTTGCTTGCGCGGGCTTCAGGCCTCGCGAATGTAATTCCCGGCTTCGAATTCGACCGGCCCGGCATCGGCATCGAACGACACGCCGATCGGGTCGCGGCCGGCGGCCACCGCCTCGAGCTGGTCAGAGAGCATCCGGCGCACCATCAGGATGCCGCGGTCGCTTTGGCCGAAATGCTCTTCGGAATGGATCGTCACCGGACCCTGGCCGACCTGGGCCTCGTAGTCGCCGGGGAACTGCTGGTGCTCCTGCTCGGTCATGTCCCACCAGAACTTGCCGTTGAACTTCGAGCGCATGCGGCCGATGTCGCCTGCGTTCTTGACCCGGCCGGCGACATAGATCCGGAACGAGGTGTCGTCGATCGGCAAGGTCCAGCCGATCGATTCGACGCGGGCGAACTGCGCGACCCGCGGATTGGGCACGACGCGGAGCGTGGGCAGGGCGGCCTCGGTGACGCGGTAGAACACCTTGCCGTCGTCCTGTTTGCGGATCGAGCGCACCGCGACGCCGCGCGGCGACATCTCGAACTTCACCTCAGGCATCGAGGCCATCATGGTGGTGAATTGCGGCCCCGAGAACGAGCCATGCAGCACCGGCACGTGGTAGGGGTCGGCGACGTTCTCGAAATGCTGCAGCCAGTTGCAGGGGATCACGGCCGGGCCGCCGCCGCCGATCGAGGAATCGTCGGCCTCGACGAACTCGCCGTCGTCCATGGTCTCCAGGCACTCGTAGCGCGGCAGCACAGGCTTCTTCTCGGCCGGGCCCATATAGGCGAAGATCAGGCCGTAGCGCTCCTGCACCGGATACCAGGGCTGGCGCACCTTGTCCTTGAACAGGCCGCCTTCGGGCTCGCAGGGTTGTTCGAGGCAGCGGCCCTCGGTGTCGAACTTCCAGCCGTGATAGCAGCAGCGGATGCCGTCATCCTCGACCTTGCCATAATAGAGCGTGGTGCCGCGATGGCAGCACCGGGCATGCAGCAGGCCGATCCGGCCATGTTTGTCGCGAAACAGGATCAGGTCCTCGCCGAGCGCGCGGACTTTCCTGGGGATATCGGTGGCGTCGCCGGTGAGGCCGACCGGGTGCCAATAGCGGCGCAGCAGTTCGCCCATTGGCGTGCCGCGGACGACCGAGGTGAGCTCGGTCCGGGTGGCGGACGGCTTCATCGCATAGGCCGTGCCGAGATCGCGGTCCCGTTGGGTGATCGTCATGTGTTTCCTCCGGCCGCCGGTCAGTCGCCCGCGGCTGTGTTGTCGTTGACCAAGTCAACGATAGATCGATGACATTGTCAACGATCTCGTCTAGCTTGGCAGCGACCGGCTTTGTTGGCAGAGGTTGGCGATGACCGAGAAGCTCAGGACCGAGAGGAACTTGCCGCCGGAGGCGGTTGTCGATGCGGAGCTCGCGCCGATCACCGCGATGATGTCGTCGCGGCTGATGGTGCTGGCCAACCTGCTCAGGCGTGGGGCGCTGCTGCGCTACAAGCGCCTGACCGGCCTGTCCTCGGTCGAGTTCGGCTTGGTCGCTTCGCTCGGCCGGCGGCCGCCGATGAGCGTGGTGCGGCTGGCCGAAGCCGTCGGCATGGACAAGGGGCAGATCAGCCGGGCGCTCGCCGAGCTCGTCGCGCGCAAGCTGGTGGCCAAGGCCGCCAACCCGCGTGACAACCGTGAAACACTGGTCTCCCTCACCAGGGCCGGGCTCGCCGCCCATGACGCCATTGTGGCCGGCGCCCAGGAGCGAAACCGGCGCCTGCTGGAACAGCTCGATCCACAGGAGCTTGAGCTGCTGCTTGGACATATTGACCGATTGACCGCGACGGCCGCCGAGATGCTCGCCGCCGAGCGGGAGCTGGGCTGATATGGGGATGCGCGCAGGGCACCGAATGGCCGCCGCGGCGTTGCCAATTGAGGCAAGCGTATCCGCCCGATGCGGCAAAGAGCCCGCCGCAAGGACGGTAAAAGCGTCAAAATAGCTTGTCTTGCGCCCCCTGTTGCGCTGCGCTAAAGCCTCAAGAACAATTCCAATCAACGAATCTGCGGCACGTCCGAAACCGCAGCAAGAAGGCCTCGCCGATGACCGGCATCCTGCAGAATTATCTCCCACTTGTGGTCTTTATCGGAGTTGCGAGCCTGATCGGTCTTGCGCTCCTGATCGCGCCGTTCCTGGTCGCGTTCCAATCGCCGGATCCGGAAAAGCTGTCCGCCTATGAATGCGGATTCAACGCTTTTGACGACGCCCGCATGAAGTTCGACGTCCGCTTCTATCTGGTGGCGATCCTCTTCATCATCTTCGATCTCGAAGTGGCGTTCCTGTTCCCCTGGGCGGTGGCGTTCGGAAAGCTCGGCGCAACCGGTTTCTGGTCGATGATGGTGTTCCTGGCCGTGCTGACGGTCGGGTTCGCATATGAATGGAAGAAAGGCGCGCTCGAATGGGATTGAGCCCCACCGCCGCATCCTCGCAGCCGGCGATAGCGCAGGCTCCGAAAGGCATTCTCGATCCGTCGACCGGCAAGCCGGTTGGCGCCAATGATCCGTTTTTCCTCGAGGTCAACCACGAGCTGTCCGACAAGGGCTTCTTCGTCGCCGCGGCCGATGACCTGATCACCTGGGCGCGCACCGGCTCCTTGATGTGGATGACCTTCGGTCTCGCCTGCTGCGCGGTCGAGATGATGCAGGTCTCGATGCCGCGCTACGACGTCGAGCGCTTCGGCTTCGCGCCCCGCGCTTCGCCGCGGCAGTCCGATGTGATGATCGTCGCAGGCACGCTGACCAACAAGATGGCGCCGGCGCTGCGCAAGGTCTACGACCAGATGCCGGAGCCGCGCTACGTCATCTCGATGGGCTCCTGCGCCAATGGTGGCGGCTACTACCACTACTCCTACTCGGTGGTGCGTGGCTGCGACCGCATCGTGCCGATCGACATCTACGTGCCGGGCTGCCCGCCCACGGCGGAAGCGCTGCTTTACGGCGTGCTGCTGCTGCAGAAGAAGATTCGCCGTATCGGCACCATCGAACGCTAAGGTTTCAGGCATGGACGACGGCAAGCTCGACGCCCTTGGGCAGACGATCGTGAGCGCGCTTCCGGGCGCCGCCACGGCGCACTCGGTCGCGTTCAATCAACTCACTATCGACGTCGAGATTGGCAGAATCGTGGACGTCGTCACTTTTCTGCGTGACGATCCGAACTGCCGCTTCGTCAACATCACCGACGTCACCGCGGTCGACTATCCGAGCCGCGAGAAGCGCTTCGATGTGGTCTACCATCTGCTGTCGCCGACGCTGAATGTGCGCATTCGTGTGCGCGGGCAGGCCGACGAGACCACGCAGGTGCCGTCGATCATCGGCGTGTTCCCGGGCGCCGACTGGTTCGAGCGCGAGACCTACGATCTCTACGGCGTGATCTTCACCGGCCATCCCGACATGCGCCGCCTGCTGACGGATTACGGCTTCGACGGCCATCCGCTGCGCAAGGATTTCCCGCTCACCGGCTTCGTCGAGGTTCGCTACGACGACCAGGAGAAGCGGGTGCTGTACGAGCCGGTCCGGCTCAACCAGGAATTCCGCAAGTTCGATTTCCTTTCGCCCTGGGAAGGCGCGGACTATCCGCTGCCCGGTGACGAGAAGGCCAAGGCGGAGCCGAAGCCATGAACGAGCAACCGCAAAACCTCCGTAACTTCACCATCAATTTCGGTCCGCAGCATCCGGCGGCGCACGGTGTGCTTCGCCTCGTGCTGGAACTCGACGGCGAAGTCGTCGAGCGCGTCGATCCGCATATCGGCCTGCTTCACCGCGGCACCGAGAAGCTGATCGAGCACAAGACCTATCTGCAGGCGATTCCGTATTTCGACCGGCTCGATTACGTCGCGCCGATGAACCAGGAGCACGCGTTCTGCCTCGCGGCGGAAAAGCTGCTCGGCATCACCGTGCCGCGCCGCGGTCAGTTGATCCGCGTGCTCTATTGCGAGATCGGCCGCATCCTGTCGCATCTCCTCAACGTCACCACGCAGGCGATGGACGTCGGCGCGCTGACCCCGCCGCTGTGGGGCTTCGAAGAGCGCGAAAAGCTGATGGTGTTCTACGAACGCGCCTCGGGATCGCGCATGCACGCGGCGTTCTTCCGCGTCGGCGGCGTGCACCAGGACCTGCCGCCGAAGCTGATCGACGACATCGAGGCGTGGTGCGATCCGTTCCTCAAGGTCGTCGACGACCTCGATCGGCTGCTGACCGGCAACCGCATCTTCAAGCAGCGCAACGTCGATATCGGCGTGGTGCCGCTGAAGGAGGCCTGGGAGTGGGGCTTCTCCGGCGTGATGGTGCGCGGCTCGGGCGCGGCCTGGGACCTGCGTAAATCGCAGCCTTACGAGTGCTACGCCGAGATGGATTTCGACATTCCGATCGGCAAGAACGGCGACTGCTACGATCGCTACCTGATCCGCATGGAAGAGATGCGCCAGTCGGTGCGCATCATGAAGCAGTGCATCCAGAAGCTGAAGGCGGCCGACGGGCAGGGCCCGGTCGTGGTCGAGGACAACAAGATCGCGCCGCCGCGCCGCGGTGAGATGAAGCGCTCGATGGAAGCGCTGATCCATCACTTCAAGCTCTACACCGAAGGCGTCCACGTGCCGGCCGGCGAGGTCTACGCCGCGGTCGAGGCGCCGAAGGGCGAGTTCGGCGTCTATCTGGTCGCCGACGGCACCAACAAGCCTTACAAGTGCAAGATCCGCGCGCCTGGCTTCGCCCATCTGCAGGCGATGGATCACATCTGCAAGGGCCATTTGCTGGCCGACGTTTCCGCCATCCTTGGCTCGCTGGACATCGTGTTCGGCGAGGTCGACCGGTGATGATGTCCGCATCCGCACCGCGCGCTAATTGAGAGTTTGATCGATGTCCGTCCGCCGCCTTGCCCCGAAGGAATTGCAGCCCGCGAGCTTCACGTTCACGGACGAGAATCTGGCCTGGGCCAAGAAGCAGATCGAGAAATATCCGCCGGGCCGCCAGGCTTCGGCAGCGATCGCGATCCTGTGGCGCGTGCAGGAGCAGCATGATGGCTGGGTCTCGGAAGCGGCGATCCGCGCCGTCGCCGACCTGCTCGAGATGCCGCATATCCGCATGCTGGAGATCGCGACCTTCTACACCATGTTCCAGCTCTCGCCGGTCGGCAAGAAAGCGCATGTCCAGGTCTGCGGCACCACGCCGTGCCGGCTGCGCGGTGCCGCCGACCTGATCGAGGTCTGCCAGCATCGCATCCATCACGATCCCTTCCAACTGTCGAAGGACGGCAACTTCTCCTGGGAAGAGGTCGAGTGCCTCGGCGCCTGCGTGAACGCGCCGATGGTGCTGATCTGGAAGGACACCTATGAGGACCTGACCAAGGAAAGCTTCGGCAAGGTGCTCGACGGCTTTGCCGCCGGCAATCCGCCGAAGCCGGGCCCGCAGATCGACCGTCAGTTCTCGGCGCCCGCAGGCGGGCCGACGACGCTGAAGGAAACCACCTGATGCGGGGCTTTCAGGTGCAGGCAGTGGGGATGGGGAGGGCGGCTTCGATGATGGCCTGGCGCAAGATCGCGCTGCATACCGTCGTCGCGGCCGGCTTCATGTTCCTGCTGCAACGTTACGGCCTGAGTGCCACGCTGGAATCCAGCCTGTTGTGGGCCATCGTGTTCGGCGGCTGCGCCGCCGGGCTCGCTTATTCGCAAGCCAATCGGTGATGTTCGGAAAGTTTTGAGCATGCTCGACGACAAGGACCGCATCTTCAAGAACCTCTACGGCCTCCATGATTGGGGCCTCGAGGGCGCGCGCCGCCGGGGCGCCTGGGATGGCACCAAGGGGATCATCGACAAGGGCCGCGACTGGATCATCAACGAGATGAAGGCGTCCGGGCTGCGCGGCCGCGGCGGCGCGGGCTTCCCGACCGGCATGAAGTGGTCCTTCATGCCGAAGGAATCCAAGGACGGCCGTCCGAGCTATCTCGTCGTCAACGCGGACGAGTCCGAGCCCGGCACCTGCAAGGACCGCGAGATCATGCGGCACGATCCGCATCTTTTGGTCGAGGGCTGCCTGCTCGCGAGCTTCGCGATGGGCGCGCATGCCTGTTACGTCTATATCCGCGGCGAGTTCATCCGCGAGCGGGAGCGCCTGCAGGCCGCGATCGACCAGGCCTATGAGGCCAAGCTGGTCGGCAAGGACAACATCAACGGCTGGCCGTTCGACATCTATGTCGCGCACGGCGCCGGCGCCTATATCTGCGGCGAGGAAACCGCGCTGCTCGAGAGCCTCGAAGGCAAGAAGGGCCAGCCGCGCCTGAAGCCGCCGTTCCCGGCCAATGTCGGCCTTTATGGCTGCCCGACCACCGTCAACAACGTCGAGTCGATCGCGGTCGCGCCCGACATCCTGCGCCGCGGCGCTGCCTGGTTCGCCGGCATCGGCCGGCCGAACAATGTCGGCACCAAGTTGTTCTGCATCTCCGGTCACGTCGAGCGGCCCTGCAACGTCGAAGAGGCGATGGGCATCCCGTTCCGCGAACTGATCGAGAAGCACTGCGGCGGCATCCGCGGCGGCTGGGACAATCTGAAGGCCGTGATCCCCGGCGGCTCGTCGGTGCGCATGGTGCCGGCCGAGCAGATCATCGACACGCCGATGGATTTCGACAGCTTGAGCAAGCTGCGCTCGGGCCTCGGCACCGCGGCCGTGATCGTGATGGACAAGTCGACCGACCTGATCCGGGCGATCGCGCGCATCTCGTATTTCTACAAGCACGAAAGCTGCGGCCAGTGCACGCCGTGCCGTGAGGGCACCGGGTGGATGTGGCGCGTGCTGACCCGCATGGCCGACGGCCGCGCCCACAAGCGCGAAATCGACATGCTGCTCGAGGTCACCAAGCAGGTCGAAGGTCACACGATCTGCGCGCTCGGCGACGCCGCGGCGTGGCCGATCCAGGGTCTGATTGCGCACTTCCGTCACGAGATCGAAGAGCGCATCGATCAGTATTCGCACAAGGCCGATCTCGACGATCAGGGCGTTCGTGATCCCGTCCACATGGTCGCGGCGGAGTAGAGAAGAGACATGAGCAAGATCATCGTCGATGGCAAAGAGATCGATGTGCCGCCGGAGTACACGCTGCTGCAGGCGTGCGAGGCGGCCGGCGCCGAGATTCCGCGCTTCTGCTATCACGAGCGGCTGTCGATCGCCGCAATTGCCGGATGTGCCTGGTCGAGGTGAAGGGCGGACCGAAGCCGGTCGCGAGCTGCGCCTGGGCCGTGCGCGACTGCCGTCCGGGCCCGAAGGGCGAGCCACCGGAGATCTCGACCCGTTCGCCGATGGTCAAGAAGGCGCGCGAAGGCGTGATGGAGTTCCTGCTGATCAACCATCCGCTGGACTGCCCGATCTGCGATCAGGGCGGCGAGTGTGACCTGCAGGACCAGGCGATGGGCTACGGCGTCGACACCAGCCGTTTCGCCGAGAACAAGCGCGCGGTCGAGGACAAATATCTCGGCGCGCTGGTCAAGACCTCGATGAACCGCTGCATCCAGTGCACGCGGTGCGTCCGCTTCTCCGCCGAAGTCTGCGGCGCCCCGGAAATGGGCGCGACCGGCCGCGGCGAGGACATGGAGATCACCACCTATCTCGAGCATGCGCTGAGCTCGGAGCTGCAGGGCAATCTCGTCGATATCTGCCCGGTCGGCGCGCTGACCTCGAAGCCTTATGCGTTCGCGGCGCGGCCCTGGGAGCTCGGCAAGACGCAGTCGGTCGACGTCATGGACGGCGTCGGCTCGGCGATCCGCGTCGACACCCGCGGCCGCGAGGTGATGCGCATCCTGCCGCGTATCAACGAGGCTGTGAACGAAGAGTGGATCTCCGACAAGACCCGCCACGTCGTCGACGGCCTGCGCACGCAGCGCCTCGACCGTCCCTATGTGCGCGAGAACGGCCAGCTTAAGCCTGCGACCTGGCAGGAAGCCTTTGCCGCCATCGCCGCCAAGGCCGGCCGCACCGACGGCAAGCGGATCGGCGCGATCGCGGGCGATCTCGCCGCGGTCGATGAAATGTATGCGCTGAAGGAGCTGCTCGCGAAGTTCGGCTCGGTCAATCTGGCCGTGCAGGGCGGCGACGCGTTCGACGCCAAGGCGGGCCGCGGCTCCTACATCTTCAACCCGACCATTGCCGGCATCGACCAGGCCGACGCGATCCTGATCATCGGTTCGCATCCGCGCAAGGAAGCCGCCGTGCTGAACGCGCGGATCCGCAAGCGCTGGCGCACCGGCGGCCTCAAGGTCGGCATGATCGGCGCCAAGTCCGATTTCACCTACGATCATGAATATCTCGGCGCGGGCACCGACACGCTCGCCGATCTCGCTGCCGGCAAGCACTCGTTTGCCGACGTGCTCAAGAACGCGCAGCACCCGATCATCCTGGTCGGCCCCGGCGCCTACACCCGGCATGATGGCGCCGCGGTGCTGGCGCAGGCCGCCAAGCTCGCCGTCGACGTCGGCGCGCTGAAGGACGGCTGGAACGGCTTTGCTGTGTTGCAGGATACGGCCTCGCGCGCCGGTGCGCTCGATATCGGCTTCTCGCCTTCGGCCGGTGGCCTGACCACGGCGCAGATGACGACCTTCGGCACGCTCGACGTGCTGTTCCTGCTCGGCGCCGACGAGATCAAGGTGCCGGACGGCACCTTCGTGGTCTATATCGGCACCCATGGTGACCAGGGCGCGCATCGCGCCGACGTCATCCTGCCGGGCGCGGCCTATACCGAGAAGTCCGGCATCTACGTCAACACCGAGGGCCGGGCGCAGATCGCCAACCGCGCTGCGTTCCCGCCGGGCGAAGCCCGCGAGGACTGGGCGATCATCCGCGCGCTGTCCGACGTGCTCGGCAAGAAGCTGCCGTTCGACTCGCTGCAGGCGCTGCGCCAGGCGATGTTCAAGACTCGCCGCATCTGATGCGGCTCGACCAGATCGAGGCCGGCAAGGCCGACGACGTCAAGGCGCTGGCGGGCAAGGGCGGTGCCGTCGACAAGGCGGCCTTCAAGCCGACCGTCGAGGATTTCTATCTGACCAACCCGATCGCGCGGGCCTCTGCCGTGATGGCGGAATGCTCGCGGCTGGCGTCGGGCCGAATGCTGACGGCAGCGGAGTGAGCGTGACCTGATGGCTGAATTCTTCGCAAGCTCGTTCTGGACCGGCTTCCTCTGGCCGCTGATCATCATGGTCGCGGAAAGCCTGTTGCTGCTCGTCGTGCTGCTGATCGCGATTGCCTACATCCTGCTCGCCGACCGCAAGATCTGGGCGGCGGTGCAGATCCGCCGCGGTCCCAACGTGGTCGGCCCGTTCGGATTGCTGCAATCCTTCGCCGACCTCTTGAAGTTCGTGCTGAAGGAGCCGGTGATTCCGTCCGGCTCCAACAAGGGCGTGTTCCTGCTGGCGCCGCTGGTTTCGTGCATCCTGGCGCTGGCCGCCTGGGCCGTGATCCCGTTCGATCTCGGCTGGGTGATCTCCGACATCAATGTCGGTATTCTCTACATCTTCGCGATCTCGTCGCTGTCGATCTACGGCATCATCATGGCCGGCTGGTCGTCGAACTCGAAGTATCCGTTCCTGGCCGCGCTGCGTTCCGCGGCGCAGATGGTGTCCTACGAGGTCTCGATCGGCTTCGTGATCATCACCGTGCTGCTTTGCGTCGGCTCGCTGAACCTCTCGGCGGTGGTCGAGGCGCAGAACACCCGCGGGCTCGCGCACCTGATCGGCCTGCCGCAGCTCACCATCCTGAACTGGTATGTGTGGCCGCTGTTCCCGATGTTCGTGGTGTTCTACGTCTCGGCGCTGGCGGAAACCAACCGTCCGCCGTTCGACCTGGTCGAAGCCGAATCCGAACTGGTCGCCGGCTTTATGACCGAGTACGGCTCGACCCCGTATCTGTTGTTCATGCTCGGCGAGTATGTCGCGATCACCACGATGTGCGCGCTGGCGTCGATCCTGTTCCTGGGCGGCTGGCTGCCGCCGGTCAACCTGCCGCCGTTCACCTGGATTCCGGGCATCGTCTGGTTCGCCCTGAAGGTGTTCTTCATGTTCTTCATGTTCGCGATGGCGAAGGCGATCGTGCCGCGCTACCGCTACGATCAACTGATGCGGCTCGGCTGGAAGGTGTTCCTGCCGCTGTCGCTGGCGATGGTGGTGATCGTGGCCGGCGTGCTGCAGTTCGCCGGCATCGCGCCGAAGTGAGGCCGTCATGAGTGTCAATGTCAACGCAACAGCCCGCTCGCTTCTGCTGTCGGAATTCGTCTCGGCGTTCTTCCTGGCGATGCGCTATTTCTTCCAGCCGAAGCCGACGCTGAACTATCCGTTCGAGAAGGGGCCGATCTCGCCGCGCTTCCGCGGCGAGCACGCGCTGCGCCGCTATCCGAACGGCGAGGAACGCTGCATCGCCTGCAAGCTGTGCGAGGCGATCTGCCCGGCGCAGGCGATCACGATCGAGGCTGGCCCGCGCCGCAACGACGGCACCCGCCGCACGGTGCGCTACGACATCGACATGGTGAAGTGCATCTATTGCGGCCTGTGCCAGGAGGCATGCCCGGTCGACGCCATCGTCGAGGGACCGAATTTCGAATTCGCGACCGAGACCCGCGAGGAACTCTACTATGACAAGGCGAAGCTGCTCGCCAATGGCGACCGCTGGGAGCGCGAGATTGCGAAGTCGATCGCGCTCGACGCGCCGTACCGGTGAGGTGAGGGCATGATCCTTCCGGCGCTGTTCTTCTATCTGTTTGCCGCGGTCTGCGTGGCCTCGGCGGTCATGGTGATTGTCTCGCGCAATCCCGTGCACTCCGTGCTGTTCCTGATCCTGGCCTTCGTCAACGCGGCCGGGCTGTTCATCCTGATGGGCGCCGAGTTCCTCGGGATGATGCTGATCGTCGTCTATGTCGGCGCGGTCGCGGTGCTGTTCCTGTTCGTGATCATGATGCTCGACGTCGATTTCGTCGAGTTGCGCGAAGGCTTCATCCAATATCTGCCGATCGGCATCGTGATCGGCGGCATCTTCCTGTTCGAGCTGCTGCTGGTGGTCGGCGCCTGGGTGATCAACCCGCAGGTGACCAAGACGATCACCGCGGCTATTCCGACCAATGTCACCAACACCGAGGCGCTCGGCCTCGTGCTCTATACGAAGTACATCCATTACTTCCAGCTCGCCGGCATGGTGCTGCTGGTCGCGATGATCGGAGCCATCGTGCTGACGCTGCGCCACAAGGCCAACGTCAAGCGGCAGAACATCAACGTGCAGAACGCGCGCACGCCCGAGATGGCGATGGCGATGCGCAAGGTGGCGTCGGGGCAGGGCCTGCAGGATGCCGATGCGGCGGAGTGGGTGAAATGACGATCGGGCTGGGGCACTATCTCGCGGTCGCCGCGATCCTGTTCACGCTCGGGATCCTCGGCATCTTCCTCAACCGCAAGAACATCATCGTCATCCTGATGTCGATCGAGCTGATCCTGCTGTCGGTCAATATCAACCTGGTGGCGTTCTCGACCTTCCTCGGCGACATCGTCGGCCAGGTGTTCGCGCTGCTGGTGCTGACGGTGGCCGCCGCCGAGGCCGCGATCGGCCTCGCTGTGCTGGTGGTGTATTTCCGCAACCGCGGTTCGATCGCGGTTGAAGACGTCAATCTGATGAAGGGCTAGGCGCGGTCATGGTTCAGGCTATCGTTTTCCTGCCGCTGCTCGGCGCCATCCTTGCGGGAATTATCTCGCTGGTTGGCGCGCATGCGCGCTGCCCGAGCGGCGACACCGTCGACCATCACGACGACGCGCATGGCGATGCCCATGCTTCCGACGCTCATGCCTCGGCGGCCCACGACGACCACGGCCAAGACGATCATGGCCATGATGACCACCACGTCTCCGAGCCGGCGGCCGCAGGCTCCCGGCTGGCCGAGCTGATCACCACCGGCCTCCTGTTCGTCTCGGCGGCGCTGTCCTGGTTCACGCTGGTCGATGTCGGCTTCATGCACCATGACGCCCGCGTCGTGCTGCTGCCCTGGATCACCTCCGGCGACCTCCAGGTGGCCTGGTCGCTGCGGGTCGACACCCTGACCGCGGTGATGCTGGTCGTGGTCAACACCGTGTCCGCGCTCGTCCACCTCTATTCCATCGGCTACATGGACGAGGATCCGAACCGGCCGCGCTTCTTCGGCTATCTCTCGCTGTTCACCTTCGCGATGCTGATGCTGGTGACCTCCGATAACCTCGTGCAGCTGTTCTTCGGCTGGGAGGGCGTCGGTCTCGCGAGCTACCTCCTGATCGGGTTCTGGTACCAGAAGCCGTCGGCCAATGCGGCGGCGATCAAGGCCTTCGTGGTCAACCGCGTCGGCGACTTCGGCTTCGCGCTCGGCATCTTCGCGATCTTCGCGCTGGTCGGCTCGACCGATTTCGAGACCATCTTCCACGCCGCGCCGGGGCTGACCAGCAAGACCACCGACTTCTTCGGCTGGCAGGTGAATGCGCTGACGCTGACCTGCCTGCTGCTGTTCATGGGCGCGATGGGCAAATCGGCCCAGTTCCTGCTGCACACCTGGTTGCCGGACGCCATGGAAGGCCCGACGCCGGTGTCGGCGCTGATCCACGCCGCGACCATGGTCACCGCCGGCGTCTTCATGGTGGCGCGGCTGTCGCCGCTGTTCGAGCTGTCGCCGACCGCGCAGGCGGTGGTGATGTTCTTCGGTGCGACCACGGCGTTCTTCGCCGCTACGATCGGCCTCGTGCAGAACGACATCAAGCGCATCGTCGCGTACTCGACCTGTTCGCAGCTCGGCTACATGTTCGTGGCGATGGGAGCAGGAGCCTATTCGGTCGGCATGTTCCATCTGTTCACGCACGCCTTCTTCAAGGCGCTGCTGTTCTTGGGCTCCGGCTCGGTGATCTACGCGATGCACCACGAGCAGGACATCCGCAACATGGGCGGCCTGTGGCGCAAGATCCCGTACACCTTCGCGGTGATGTGCATCGGCACCCTGGCGCTGACCGGCTTCCCGCTGTTCGCCGGCTACTTCTCCAAGGACGCGATCATCGAGTCGGCCTATGCCGCGCACAATCCGTTCGCGACCTACGCCTATCTGCTGACCATCGTGGCCGCCGGCCTGACCTCGTTCTACTCCTGGCGTCTGATCTTCAAGACGTTCTTCGGCGAGCCTCACGACCAGAAGCATTACGAGGCGGCGCATGAGAGCCCGGTCTGGATGCTGGTGCCGATCGGCGTGCTCGCCGCCGGCTCGATCCTGGCCGGCCTGCCGTTCAAGGAAGTGTTCGCCAGCCCGCATGGCGTCGAGGAATTCTTCCGCGAATCCGTGAAGATGAACCCGCACATCCTCGAGGACATGGAGCACATGCCGAGCTGGCTCGCGCCGCTGCCCACCGTGATGATGGCGCTCGGCCTGTTCGTCTCGTATCTGTTCTACATCCGCAGGCCGTATCTGCCGGTCGAGCTCGCGAACCAGCAGCCGATGCTGTACCAGTTCCTGCTCAACAAATGGTACTTCGACGAGTTGTACGACTGGATCTTCGTGCGTCCGGCGAAGTGGCTCGGCTACACGCTGTGGAAGAAGGGCGATGGCTTCATCATCGACGGCTTCGGTCCCGATGGCGTCTCGGCCCGGGTGCTCGACGTCACCCGCAACGTCGTAAAATTGCAGACCGGCTACCTCTATCACTACGCGTTCGCGATGCTGATCGGGGCGGCCGGATTGATCACCTGGTTCATGTTCGGCTTGGGAGGCCAGTAAATGACAACCTGGCCCATCCTTTCGGTCACGACCTTCCTGCCGGCGGTCGGCGCGATCCTGGTCTATCTCTTGGCGCGGGGCGGCGACGAGAGCGCCAACCGCACGGCGCGCTGGATCGCGCTGTGGACCACGCTGATCACCTTCGCGGTGTCGCTGATCCTGGTGGCGCGCTTCGATCCCGCCTCGACCGACTTCCAGTTCGTCGAGAAGGCGTCCTGGCTCGCCACCGGCATCACCTACCACATGGGCGTCGACGGCATCTCGCTGCCGCTGCTCATCCTGACCACCGCGATCATGCCGCTCTGCATCATCGCGAGCTGGCGGTCGGTGACGCAGCGCGTCGGCGAATACATGATGGCGTTCCTGATCCTGGAAACGCTGATGATCGGCACCTTCTCGGCGCTCGACCTCGTGCTGTTCTACCTGTTCTTCGAGGGCGGCCTGATCCCGATGTTCCTGATCATCGGCGTCTGGGGCGGTCCGCGCCGGGTCTACGCGTCGTTCAAGTTCTTCCTCTACACGTTCCTCGGCTCGGTGCTGATGCTGCTCGCCATCATGGCGCTGTACTGGAACGCCGGCACCACCGACATCCCGACCCTGATGCACACCGCGGTGCCGCGCGGCATGCAGACCTGGGCGTGGATCGCCTTCTTTGCCTCGTTCGCGGTGAAGATGCCGATGTGGCCGGTACACACCTGGCTGCCTGACGCGCATGTCGAGGCGCCGACGGCGGGCTCGGTGATCCTGGCCGCGATCCTCCTGAAGATGGGCGGCTACGGCTTCCTGCGCTTCTCGCTGCCGATGTTCCCGCTGGCCAGCCACGACTTCGCGCCGTTCGTGTTCACGCTGTCCGTCATCGCCATCATCTACACCTCGCTGGTCGCGATGATGCAGGAGGACATGAAGAAGCTGATCGCGTACTCCTCGGTCGCGCATATGGGCTTCGTCACCATGGGCATCTTCGCGGTGACCACCCAGGGCGTTGCCGGCGGCATGTTCCAGATGGTCTCGCACGGCATCGTCTCCGGCGCGCTGTTCCTCTGCGTCGGCATCGTCTACGACCGCATGCACACCCGCGAGATCGCGGCCTATGGCGGCCTCGTCAACCGGATGCCGCTCTACGCGATGACCTTCATGGTCTTCACCATGGCCAATGTCGGTCTGCCCGGCACGAGCGGATTCGTCGGAGAGTTCATGACGCTGCTCGGCACCTTCAAGATCTCGCTGCCGACGGCGTTCTTCGCCACCACGGGCGTGATCCTGTCTGCCTGCTACGCGCTCTGGCTCTACCGCAAGGTGGTGTTCGGCGCGCTCGTCAAGCCGTCCTTGATGTCGATCAAGGATCTCACCTTCCGCGAATGCGTGACGCTGTTCCCGCTGATCGCGCTGACCATCCTGTTCGGCGTCTATCCGAAGCCGGTGCTCGACATGTCGGCCGCCTCGGTGCAGCAGCTCGTCAACAACTACCAAACCGCCGTGACTGCCGTGAAGGCAGCCGCGCTGACCGTCCAGTAAGGCCTTAGCCCATGAGCTTTTCCAGTGCAGGTTATCAGTTGCAGCCGGTGCTGCCGGAGCTGGTGCTCGCGGTCGGCGCCATGGTGCTGTTGATGATCGGAGCCTATCGCGGGCAGGGGACGACGCGCCTCGTCACCACGCTCGCGGTGCTGCTGCTGGTCGTAACCGGCGTGCTGGAGCTCTGGCTGCCGGCCGGCAAGCTCGTGACCTTCGGCGGCAGCTTCATCGTCGACGACTTCGCCCGCTTCCTGAAGGTGCTCGCGCTGATCGCCTCGGCGGCGACGCTGATCCTGTCGACCGAATATCTGTCGCAGCCGTCGAGCCGCACCTTCGAGTTCTCGATCCTGGTGCTGTTGTCGACGCTCGGCATGATGGTCCTGATCTCGGCCGGCGACCTGATTTCGCTCTATCTCGGTCTCGAGCTGATGAGCCTTGCGCTCTATGTCGTCGCTGCCAGCCAGCGCGACAATGCCAAGTCGAGCGAAGCCGGCCTCAAGTACTTCGTGCTCGGCGCGCTGTCGTCGGGCATGCTGCTGTACGGCGCCTCGCTGATCTACGGCTTCACCGGCACGGTCAGCTTCGCCGGCATCGCGGCGGCGGCCACCACCGGCAGCATCGGCATCGTGTTCGGCCTGGTGTTCCTGCTCGCCGGCCTCTGCTTCAAGGTCTCGGCGGTGCCGTTCCACATGTGGACGCCCGACGTCTATGAGGGTGCGCCGACGCCGGTGACGGCGTTCTTCGCATCCGCCCCGAAGGTCGCGGCGCTCGCCGTGTTCACGCGGGCGACGCTGACCGCGTTCCCCGGCATCGTCTCGCAGTGGCAGCAGATCCTGGTGTTCGTCGCGATCGCCTCGATGGCGCTGGGCTCGTTCGCCGCGATCGGCCAGACCAACATCAAGCGGCTGATGGCCTATTCCTCGATCGGCCATATGGGCTTTGCCCTGGTCGGCCTTGCCTCCGGCACGGTCGAGGGCGCGCAGGGCGTCTTGATCTACATCGCGATCTATGTCGCGATGACGCTCGGCTCCTTCAGCATCATCCTGGCGATGAAGCGCAACGGCCAGGCGCTGGAGCAGATCAGCGATTTCGCCGGCCTGTCCCGCACCAACCCGCTGATCGCCTTCATCTTCGCGATGCTGCTGTTCTCGCTGGCCGGCGTCCCGCCGCTCGCCGGATTTTTCGGCAAGTGGTACGTGTTCGTCGCCGCGATCAAGGCCAACCTGTTCACGCTCGCGGTGATCGGCGTGCTGACCAGCGTGGTGGGCGCGTTCTACTATCTGTCGATCGTCAAGGTGATGTATTTCGACCAGCCGCTCGGCAAGCTCGATCCGGTCCGCGTCGAGCTGCGCACCGTGCTGGCGGTCGCAGGCATCTTCAACATCTTCTTCTTCGCCTATCCGGGCCCGCTGGTGAGCGTGGCGACGGCGGCGGCGAAATCGCTATTTTAACGCGCTCGGTTCCGGAACAGGACGCTGGCTTTCGGAACGGATCATGCGCATAGATTCGATATGACCTTCACGCTCGGACCCCGGGCCATCGCGGCGGGCACCAAGCTCGCCGCCTTCGACCAGATCGGCTCGACCAATGCCGAGGCGATGCTGCGCGCCCGTGACGGCGAGCAGGGGCCGATGTGGTTCGTGACGCCGGAGCAGACCGCCGGCCGTGGCCGGCGCCAGCGGGTCTGGGTCGCACCGCGCGGCAATCTTGCCAGCAGCATCCTCGAAGTGACCGACGTCCAGCCGGCCGTCGCGGCAACGCTCGGCTTTGCCGCCGGGCTGTCGCTCGAAGCCGCGCTGCAGAAAGTCGGCATCGAGGCGGCGCTGCGGCTCGGGCCTGACAGCCCGAAGTTCACCCTGAAATGGCCGAACGACGTGCTCGCCAACGACAAGAAGCTGTCGGGCATCCTGCTTGAAGCTGAGGCCATCGGAAACCGGCTGGCGGTCGTCGTCGGCATCGGCACCAACGTCATCGCCGCGCCCGAGGGAACGCCGACGCCGGCGGTTTCGCTCGCCGCACTCGGCATCCAGATCGGCGCGGAGGAGCTGTTCACCGCGTTGTCCGACGCCTGGGTCGAGTTTCGCGGCATCTGGGACGATGGCCGCGGCTTTCCTGAGATCCGCAGGCTGTGGCTGGAGCGTGCTGCCGGGCTCGGCGACAAGGTCGCGGTCCAGACCGGCTCGGCGACCCTCGAAGGCATCTTTGATACGATCGATGATACCGGCTGCCTGATCGTCCGCACTGCCGATGGACAGCGCATGCCCGTGACGGCCGGTGAGGTCTATTTCGGCACCGCAGCCTCGGCGAGGGCGAACTGATGGCGCGACCCGACGAGCTCACCTTTGCACCGCTCGGCGGCGTCGGCGAGATCGGCATGAATTTGTCGATCTACGGCCTCGGCAACCGCCACCAGCGCTCCTTCCTCGCGGTCGATCTCGGCGTCTCCTTCGGCGACGAGGAGCATCTGCCCGGCATCGACCTGATCATGCCTGATGTCCGCTTCCTGGAGAAGGAGCGCAACAACCTGATGGGCCTCGTGCTGACGCACGCCCATGAGGACCATTTCGGCGCGATCATCGACCTCTGGCCGAAACTCGGCTGCAAGATCTACGCGACGCAGTTCTCTGCGGCGCTGTTCGAGGCCAAATGCGCCGCCGAGCGCAATCCGCCAAAAATCCCGGTCACCGTGATCCCGTCGGGCGGCCGGGTCGATATCGGCCCCTTCAATGTCGAGTTCATCCCGGTCGCGCATTCGATTCCGGAATCGCACGCGCTGGCGATCAAGACCGATATCGGCACCGTGCTGCACACTGGGGACTGGAAGATCGACCCGACCCCCATCATTGGCCAGCCGACCGACGAGCGGCGGCTGCGCGAACTCGGCGACGAAGGCGTGCTGGCGCTGGTCGGCGATTCCACCAACGCGGTGCGCGACGGGCGCTCGCCCTCCGAGACCGAGGTTGCCGCCACGATCAAGAAGCTGGTCAAGGCGGCCAAGGGCCGGGTCGCGGTCACGACCTTCGCCTCCAACGTCGCTCGGGTGAGGGCGGTAGCGGATGCTGCCAACGCCGCCGATCGCGAGGTCGTGGTGGTCGGCCGCGCGATGGAGCGCGTGGTGCAGGTTGCGCGTGAATGCGGCTATCTCGACGGCTCGCACAAATTCCGCAGCACCGACTATTACGGACATTTCCCGCCTGACAAGGTGCTGGCGCTCTGCACCGGCAGCCAGGGCGAACCCCGCGCCGCGCTGGCCCGGATCGCCAACAACGATCATCCGCTGGTGACCCTGAACAAGGGCGACACCGTGATCTTCTCCTCCCGCACCATTCCCGGCAACGAGAAGGCGGTCGGCGGCATCATCAACGGGCTGGTGACGCAGGGCGTCGAGATCATCACCGACCGCGAGCATCTGGTGCACGTCTCCGGCCATCCGCGCCGCGACGAGCTGCGCGACATGATCTCCTGGGTGCGGCCGCAGCTCCTGATACCGGTGCACGGCGAGGCGCTGCATCTTGCCGAGCACGCCAAGCTGGCGCGTGCCGCAGGCGTCCCCAAGGTCCTGACCTGCCGCAATGGCGACCTGGTCAAGCTCGGGCCCGGCGAGCCCGGCATCATCGGCGAAGTGCCAGCGGGCCGGCTCTACAAGGACGGCACCATCCTGGAGGATTCCAAGTCGCGCGCGGTGGTCGAGCGGCGGCGGATGGGCTTTGCCGGCTGCGCCTTCGTCGCCATCGCGATGACCCAGCAGGGCGAAATGGTCGACGATCCCGAGGTTGATCTCGTCGGCATGCCGGAGAACAATGCGGCCGGCGAACTGCTCGACGACATCGTGTTCGACGTGGTGGTCTCGACGATCGAGGGTTTGCCGAAGCCGCGGCGGCGTGATCCGGACGCGCTCGGGGAATCGGTGCGCCGCGCGGTGCGGGCGGCATTGAACGAGCAATGGGGCAAGAAGCCGATCTGCGTCGTGCACGTACTGACGGTTTGACGCGCGGTTTCGAAACGCGCGCAACGACACAAGGGAGAAAGAGATGCTGGGCCGGCTCAATCACGTCGCCATCGCGGTCAAGGACGCCAAGCAGGCCGCCAAGATCTACGGCACCGCCTTCAACGCCGAGATTTCCGCCGCGGTGCCGCTGCCGGAGCATGGCGTCATCACCGTGTTCGTGACGCTGCCGAACACCAAGATCGAGTTCATCGAGCCGCTCGGCGAGGCCTCGCCGATCGCAAAATTTGTCGAGCGCAACGCCGACGGCGGCATCCACCATGTCTGCTACGACGTGCCCGACATCATCGCGGCGCGTGACCGCATGATCGCCGAGGGCGCCCGGGTGCTGGGCGACGGCCAGCCGAAGATCGGCGCGCACGGCAAGCCGGTGCTGTTCTTCCACCCCAAGGACTTTTCCGGTGCCTTGGTCGAGATCGAACAGGCCTGAGGCCATATGGCGTACCAAATCACCACCGGGCTTGCGATCTACTTTGTCCTTTGGTGGCTCGTGCTGTTCCTGACGCTGCCGTTCGGTGTGCGCAGCCAGCACGAGGACGGCGTCGGTGCGCCCGGCACCGACCCCGGCGCGCCGATCCTGGCACGGATGGGCCGCAAGCTGTCGTGGACCACGCTGATCTCGGCGGTGATCTTCGCGATCGCGATGTGGGCGTATTATTCCGGCTATCTCTCGATCGAGCGGCTGTCGAAACTGATGGGGATGCCGGAGTTTCATAACTGAGGCAGCCAAGTCGCCCGCATGAGCGGCGTGTCGTGCTGACGGGTGAGCGCCGAACTCAGGTCTGCTCCGGCCGGAACCACTCGGGCGAGGGGCCGGAGATCGCCTCGATCTCAGGCACGAAGCTGCGATCAAGCGCTACGACGAGCGTTGCCAGATTGTCGGTTATTTGCCGCCATCGCTGGGCGTCGCCGATCGGGAATTGGCTCGGCAACTCGACCCCTCTCACGTCGCCGCGGACCGCGCGGCGCGAGGCATGGAGCGGCAGCGTCGCCTTGAAGGCATGCCCGTTCACCATGCCGATCACCTGCATGAAGGCGGTGACCGAACTGCCCCAGCTGCCGACATCGACCTGAAGCCTGACGGTGAGATTGCCCGGCGTGCGCCGATGCAGCCGGAATGATCCGCTCTCGCCGCGGCAATCGTAGCCGAGCGGCGCAAAGGCGCGAACCAGATCGGGCTTCTTGGGGCCGGCGCCCGGGCTCTCGCCGGAGGCCGTCGCAGCCACGCTCTCGATCTGATGGGGCAGATCGTGCGGAAGGGTCTCGAGCAGCTCGCGCATCCCCGCCCGATGCTCACGCACGACCGTGCGGATGGCATCATCCACCGGCTGAGGTAAGCCGCCGGGAAGTGGGGCGGCAGCCGGCGCCGCAGCGGCGGGGGCCGCGACCATCGGCACCTGCACCGTCTTTCGCACCTTGCCGCAGGCGCAAGCAGGGCTGCGACATCGGCCGGCGGCTCCGGCAATTTCTTCGCCTGCGGATCGGCTTCGACGATGCGCAGCGCGGCGACCGACCGCTGCCGCCCGTTCACCCACCACTTGTCGTGCACGCTGATGCCGGGCGAGGTCGGATGTCCGGCGCCGATGTCGACGCCGGCGTGCATCAGGCCGCGAAGAGTCTGAAGGTCGGGCGTAGCGGGCAGCTGCGGGCCATCCGAAAAGGCGGGCACCGAGAAGTGCAGGTCGATGGCGTGGCATGGAAATGACTTCGGGACGCCTGCTGCGATCTCCTTGAGGATCGCGAAGTCGACCGCCTCGATGGCGCCGGCCTCGGTCACGTTCGACATCGCGCGGACTTCCGCCCTGCCGGGACCAACCGAGCCGGTTGTGCGCGCGAAGCGCTCCAATTCGGGCCAGCGCTTCAGCACCCTGGCGATGCTTGAAACGCGCTTCGTCCCCGCAACGGCTTGCACGGCCGCGATCTCGGCGCTGAGCGGGGGATCGGACAGTCTGAACCGTACCGTCGGCTCACCCAAACCGGCGGCAAGGAAGCCGGCGTGCACGCGCTCGACCATGTCGACAAGCGGATCCTTGCGACTGGCGGCGAAGATCGAGAACACGGCGACGAACATGGCTGAACCTGCAGGCCGAGTTGCGAAGTAACCTACATGAGCGAAGCGGCATGCGGGAACAGTTTCCCCGGCCCGAGGACTACGTGAACCTGACCCCGATCCGGCGCTCCCTGCGCCAGGCGACCCGGCATTGACGTGTGGTGTGATCGCCGGGAAGCACCAGGTTGAAGGTCTCGGGGATGCCGACCGGGCTGGTGACCTCGAGCGCTGCGCCGGTCTCCGAGATGTTTCGGATCACGCAGTCGATGGCGCCGCCGTTGAATTCGATGGTGCCGGACTTGAGCACGCGATGCCGGAGTGCCCCGCGGCTGTTTTGCATCACCTGAACCACATCCGCCTTGGCCGCCGCGGCTTGTCCGGCCGTTTGCTTCTGCAGTCCTTCCGCGTGGCGTGTCGCGACGGCGATCTCCTCGTCGGTCAGGGTCGGCCTGAGCCGCCCCCAGGCAAGCTTGAAGCGGACCTGACCGTCCCTGAAATCGATCGCAGGACCTCTGTCGCCGTTTGTCGGCGGCCGGCCATAGACGTTGCAGCCCCACCACCATTGCCGGCTGTCATGCTGCCGCATGATCCTCCCCACCGGGAGGCCGCGCCAGATCACCTCGTAGTCGTCGTCCTGCTGGACGCCGTCGACCATGGTGTGGCGCAGTGAAATGGTCTCGGTGTCGTCGGTCATCGTGCGAACTGCTAGCGGTCGATGCCTGTGCCGCGGATCGACAAGTTTCGATAGCGGCAGGTTACATCCAGCTTGACGGGACGCAAATCCCATCCCCTGCGGACTGCAGGAAACATTGACATCAAGTTTCAGAAATAAGTGGCGGCTGTTTGTCCTGAAATGGACGGTGGCAAGCGATCCGCGACGATCGGCTTGATCCTGCTCGGACCCGACGGGGACACCGTCATCGCGAGCTATGCGCTGGTCGCCGCCCGCATTTGCTGCAACTATGATCCAGCCAGGTGAAAGGCCGCCATCGGCGCGAACATCCTGGAACGGGAGCGAGGATCAACCTTGCCCCGAGGCAATCGAAGGAGGGGCCATCATGAACCTGCAGGCGCAACCGGGCTCCACCGAGGCCAGTCAATATCGAATCCTGCGCGAGGCCGATCTGCGGGACTATCTCGCGGGGCTTCCGGCCATCGTGACCCAACTCGGCGGCGCGCCGGCCGACTGGTCGATCAGCGAGGTCGGCGACGGCAATCTCAACCTCGTCTTCATCGTCAAGGGCAGGAGCGGCGGTATCGCCGTCAAGCAGGCGCTGCCCTACGTGCGGCTGGTCGGAGAGAGCTGGCCGCTGCCGCTGTCGCGGGCGCACTACGAACATCTGGCGCTGGTGCATCAGGCGCGGCTGGCGCCAAGGCTGGTGCCGGCGGTGCTGCATCACGACGCGCCGCTTGCGCTCACCGCGATGGAACTGCTCGAGCCGCACATCATCATGCGCAAGGGGCTGATCGGCGCCACGCGCTATCCGCGCTTTGTCGAGGATATCTCGACCTTCCTGGCGCAGACGCTGTTCTTGTCGTCCGATCTCGCATCGTCGGCGGCAGAGAAGAAGGACGGGATCGCGGCGTTTGCCGGCAACCATGCGCTCTGCAAGATCACCGAGGACCTGATCTTCACCGATCCGTACCGGATCGCCGAGCAGAACCGCTGGACCGCGCCGTATCTCGACGCGACCGCGGCGGCGTTCCGCGAGGACCTCGACCTCCATGTCGCGATCTCCAGGCTGAAGCTGAAGTTCATGGCGAGCCCGGAGGCGCTGCTGCACGGCGACCTGCACACCGGCTCGATCATGGTCACCGAAACCGAGACCAGGGTGATTGATCCCGAATTCGCCTTCTTCGGCCCGATGGGTTTCGATATCGGCGCCGTGATCGGCAACCTGCTGATGGCCTATCTGGCCTCCGCCGGCCACGAGCGCGCACAAGGCGAGCGCGCCTCGTTCGAGGCCTGGCTTCTGGAAACCATCGAGGGCGTCTGGAGCGGGTTTTCTCGAAAATTCCTTGAGCTGTGGCGAAACGAGGCGAGGGGAGACGGTTATCCGGTGTCGCTGTTCGACAGCGAGGCGGGTGCCGCGCGGCTGGAGGCGGAACGGCAGGCCTACATGGCGCGGCTATTCCAGGACACGGTCGGTTTCGCCGCGGCCAAGACCATCCGGCGCATCCTCGGCCTCGCGCACAACATCGATTTCGAGTGGATCGCGGACGAGAAGCTGCGCGCGATCTGCGAGGCGCGCAGCCTCAAGCTCGCGCGCAACATGATGCTTGAGGCGCCGTCCTACACAACGATCGGCGCGGTCACTTACGCCGCGCGCGAGTTGCGCCACTGGCAGCCGGATTTTGCCAGATGAACGGGAACTACCGATAGTCGTGTCAGCCGCAGCGGCATGGACTAGCTTTCGGCCGGACGCACGAAACAGAGAATGCCGGCCTCAGGCGTGAAACAGACCACGGCGCGGTTCGTCGGGTTGTCGGTTCTGTTGATGATCCTGTTCGGCGGGACCCGCAGCCAAAATGGAGACGACAGCTTCCAGCGACTATCGATCAACACCTCGTAGCCGTCCCGGTCCTGCCGGAACTCGACCGTTCGGCAATCCGCGATCGAGCAGCACGACGCACCGGTGCCCGGTTGCTTCAGGCTCTCAAACCATGGGGCAAGCGCGGGATTGGGGTTATCGGGCGGTGCTGCTACCGCGGCCTGGCTGAGAGCAAGTCCGACTGCAACGGCGATTGTCCTGCCGAACCTCCTGCCTGTCTCCCGATGTGCCGTCACGTTCACAGATCGTCCTGGTTAGGGGGCGGCGCGATGGGTTGCGCCGCTCGCAGATAGGCTTTCAGGGCCTGGCGTAGTGTCGGCAGGATCCATGTTTCATGCTCCGGCCGATAGAGACCGGCTTCCCGAAACCACTCGAGCAACTCGGCCTTGCGCCCAGCTAGCATCAGGGACGCACCGCGCGCTTCGAGCCGTTCCCGCAAGTCGCGAAGTGCATACAGCCCGGTCGTGTCGATCTGGCTCACTGGTATTGCATCAATCACGAACCATCGAAGTTCCGGGCCCGCGGCTTCAGCTGCCGCAAGCGCCCGTGTCTTGAAGTAATCGGAATTGAAGAAGGTAAGCGGGCCATCGAAGCGGTAGAGTACGAGACCTGGAAACGTCCTGGCGTTTGGATGCCGCTCGATCGAATGCAGACCGGGAAGTCCGTCGACCGCTCCCAGGATTTCGTCCCTGGGCCGCGCGGTCAATTTGACGAAGCGGATCAGAGCCAATCCGACCGCGATAAGGATCCCGTTGATGGCGCCCAGCGCAACGACTCCCAGCGTGGTGACCACGGCGAGGACGACCTCGCCCCGATCAATGCTCCAGATTTCGCGCAGCGTTCGCGTATCAAACAGCGAAAGCGAAGCGAACACGAGCAATGCGCCCAACGCAGCAATCGGCACATACCGCATTGGCCCGGTCAAGAACAGCAGCACAGCGGCGATCGTCGCAGCAGCCACCAGTCCCGTCACCTGGGTGCGACCGCCAGCAGCCGCGGCCACCGCCGTGCGCGAGTCTGCGCCGGTCACGGCGAACCCCTGAGATAGGGCGGAGGCGAGATTAGCCGCTCCAAATGCCGCCAACTCGCGGTCAGCGTCGATCTCGTAGCCGCCCTTCGACGCAAAGCTGCGCGCCGTCAACATGCCACTCGAAAACAGCACGAGAGCCAGGCCGGCGGCGCTGCCGAGCAGCGATGGTATGTCGGCCGTCGGAAATCTAGGCAATCGCAGCGGCGGCAGACCTCCAGGAACCGGTCCCAGAATCGCTACTCCGTGACGGTCCAACCCGAACAGTGCGACCGCGGCGCCGGCGGCGATCAAAATGATTGGTGCAGTCGGAAGTCGCGGCACCCAGCGCGCCAGCCCAAACAATATCGCCAAGCTTGCCGCTCCTACGATCAACGTCGGAACCTGCGTCTGAGGAAGCTTGGCGAAGATTTCGAATAGTTGCGGAATGATCCTTTTGGATTCGATGGAAAAGCCAAACAGCTTGCCGATTTGCCCCAGGCAAATGGAGATTGCGACCCCGTTCAAAAGTCCAACAAGGATTGGCTTGGAGAGAAATTCCGCCAGCGCGCCGAGCCGCATGAAACTCGCTGCAATGCAGAATATGCCTGCCAGAAACGCAACTGCGACCGACAGTGACCAGTACAGTTCGACATTGCCGCCCGCCAGCGGAGCGACTGCGGCAGCGACCATAGCGCAAACGGCTGCATCGGGATTCACGATCATTTGCCGCGAAGTGCCGAAGATGGCGTACGCGACCATCGGCAGAATGCTCGAATATAAGCCCACCACCGGATCGAAGCCTGCCAGCTGCGCGTAGGCGATCGCAACCGGCAAGGCCACTGCGGCAACGGAGATTCCTGCCAACAGATCGTGCCGAAAGTCATCGGCAAAACTGTAGGACAAGAGCTTTATCAATCCGGGTGCAATACGCGTCAGACGGTCAGTCATGCCGGATCAAGGGTAGAGGTGCGCTGGGGCGCAAGCCGCAAGTCTAGCTGCGCGGGCCAATGTCCGCCAGTGGCTCGCATCCGACCTCCACGGCGATCGGCTTGGCTAGCTTCAGGGCCTCTTGAACCGACGGCCCTGGCACTGGCTTGTCCGACCGCGCAAGCCCCAGCAGCAGAAATATTACCCGCCTTCGCGGGGGGGGGGGACACCGAGAACCTGATTGCGGCTGTCGCTTCTCGCGATGACTCTGGTGTCCTCAGTCTGCCGCTTGCTCCCGCAGCCGCTGCGCGTAGACGTTGATGATCAGCGCCGCGAGCAGGATCAGGCCGCGGATCAGGATCTTCAGGAAGCTGTCGATGTTGACGTGGTCGAGGCCGTTGTTGAGCACGCCGAGCACGAACAGGCCGACGATGGTGTTGCCGATGCCGCCGCGGCCGCCGAACAGGCTGGTGCCGCCGACCACCACGGCCGCGATCGAATCCAGGAGATACGTGTCGAACTCGTTCTGCTGCGCGCTCCCGAAATGCGCGACGCCGAGCATGCCGCCGATCCCCGAGCAGACCGCCGAGATCACCATCACGCTGCCGAGGATGAGCTTGACGTTGAGGCCGGCGAATTCCGCCGCTTCGCGGTTGCCGCCGACCATGTAGACGTAGCGGCCGAACCGCGTGTAGGTCAGCATCAGGTGCCCGCCGAGCAGCATCACCGCCGCGACGATCACGATCCAGGGGATGCCGCCGATCGAGCCCGAGCCAAGCGTCGTGATCAGGTCCGGCACCTTGTAGGCGATCTGGCCGCGCACCAGCAGCGCCGAGACGCCGGCCGCGATCTGCATCATGGCGAGCGTCATGATGAAGGAGGGGATGCCGATCATGGTCAGCCCCAGCGCGTTGACGAGGCCGAGCAGCGCGCACAGCGCCAGCGCCAGCAGGATCGCGACGATCCCCGGCATCGGGACGTTGGCGATGTTGACGTAGGATTCCTGCAGCGTGAAATAAGCGACAGCGATGCCGGTGACATTGGCGATGCTGGCGATCGACAGATCGATCTCGGCGCACAGGATCACGAAGGTGAGGCCGACCGCGATGATGCCGGTGACCGACACCTGGGTCAGGATGTTGCCGACATTGTCGATGGTCGCAAACGACGGGCTCGCGATCGCGAAGAAGGCGCTGAGGAAGATCAGCGTCAGGAACGGCGCGATGTTCCGCATCTGCGAGCGCAGGAAGGACGCCAGCCCGCGCGGCCGCTTGTGATCCGCTGGCGCTGTCGCGCTGTCACTGCTTGCCATCATGCTACTCCATTAGGCCGCCTCTAGCAGCCGATCCTTGCTGACCGCCTCGCCAGCGAATTCGCGCACCACGCGCCGCGCTTCAGCACCAAAATACGGTCGGCCAGCGACAGCACCGTCTCCGGCTCGGTCGAGAGCACGATGATCGCCAGTCCCTTGGCGCGGAGGTCCCGCACGATGTTGATCACGTCGTTCTTGGCGCCGACATCCATGCCGCGGGTCGGCTCGCACAGCACCAGCAGGCGCGGTGGGTAGGTCAGCCATTTCGCCAGCGCCACCTTCTGCTGGTTGCCGCCGGAGAGCATGCCGAGATCGAGGCCGACCACCGGCGGCCTGATCTGCAACTGCTCGACCTGGCGCTGGGCGATGGCGCGCTCGCGCACCGGCTTGAGCAGCACCGCCGAGATCCGCTCGAGGACGCTGATCGAGATGTTCTTGTAGACCGGCTCCTGGTGGAACAGCATCGCGCGCCGGCTCTCCGGCACCAGCGCGACGCCGGCCCGCCGCGCGGCGGCCGTGCTGCGGAAGGTCCTCGCGGTGCCGTCGACCGCAAGCGTGCCGCCGTCGGGCCGCAGCTTGCCGAACAGGATGCGCGACAGCTCCAACTGCCCGCAGCCCATGAAGCCATAGATGCCGAGCACCTCGCCCGCGCGGGCCTCGAACGAGACGTCTTGCAGGCTGCGGCGAAGCGAGAGCTGATCGACCTTCAGCACCGCCGGGCCGGTGCCCGATTGCGGGAGCATCAGGTCGTCGGTATAGCTGTGCTCCAGTGCCTCGCCGCCGCGGCCGATCATGGCCTCGATCAGCGCGCCCTTGGTGGTGTCGGCGGACGCGGTCTCGGCGATCTTGCGGCCGTTGCGGAACACGGTCACGACGTCGGAGACCCGCAGGATGTCCTCGATGAAATGCGAGATGAAGACGATGCTGGTGCCTTCGTCCCGAAGCTTTTGCAAGGTCGCGAACAGGCGTTCGACCTCGGGCGGAGAGAGGGCCGAGGTCGGCTCGTCCAGGATGATGATGCGCGCGCCGGAGAACAGCACGCGGGCGATCTCGATCAGCTGCTGCAAGCCGATCGGCAGGTCGCCGAGTCGCGTCATCGGATCGACGTCGATGCCGAACCGGGACAGCTGCTCGCCGGCCTCGCGTGCCATCCGCCGCCATTGCACGAAGCCGAGGCGGTTGGTCGGCTGATTGCCGAGGAAGACGTTCTCGGCGACGGTGAGATCAGGCGCGACGCTGAGCTCCTGATGCACCATGCCGATGCCGGCAGCATGGGCGTCGCGAGTGGAGCGGAAGCGGGTCTCCTTGCCGTCGAGCATGAAGCGGCCGGAGAATTCCGGGTGCACGCCGGCGATGATCTTCATCAGCGTGCTTTTCCCGGCGCCGTTCTCGCCGACGAGACCATGGATCTCGCCGGCGTGCAGCGCGAAGTCGACCCCACGAAGGGCTTCGACGCCGCCGAAGGCCTTCGTGATCTGGTTCAACTCGAGGATCGGGGAGCGTCCCTGCGACATGAGGCCCGCTCAGATCAGGAAGTGATCCTCCATCCATTGCATGCCGGCGGCATTGGCCTTGGTCACGACGGGACCGTCGGTCACGACGTTCTTCGGAATGCCCTGGCCGCTCTTCTCGCCACCGACAACGGCGGCGACGCCAGCGACGATCGCGCCGCCATGGATGCGGCAGGACGGATTGCGGACGGTCGCGAACATGCGGCCCTCGCTGACCGCCTGGATCGCCGGCGGCATGGCGTCGACGCCGCCGATCAGGATGTTGGTGCGGTTGCGCGCCTTCATGATGTTGTAGGCCGCGAGCGCCATGTCGTCGTTATGGAAGAACGCCGCGTCGATCTGCGAATACTTCGTCAGATAGGTTTCCCAGAGCCGGGCAGTCTTGGAGACGTCCCAGTCGGCGGGCTGGGTGTCCAGCACCTCGATGTTCGGGAACTGCTTCACGACCGAGTTGAAGCCCTTGGCGCGGCCCTGTGCGCCGGTGTGGCCGAGCGCGCCCTGGGTCATGATGACCTTGCCCTTGCCGCCGATCGCGTTGCACAGCGCCTGCGTCACCGAGGCGCCCATGAACTCGTTGTCGGGCGCGAGGAACGAATGGACATTGATCTGATCGAGAGGAGCAATCAGCGTGTCCATGTCGATCACGGGGGTCCCGGCGTCGATCATTTTCTGCACCGGCTGGGTCAGCGTGCCGATGCCGAATGCCTGGATCGCGACGAAGTCCCATTTCTGCGAGGCCATGTTGTCGATCGCGGCGCGCTGCTTGACGGCGTCGAGCTGGCCGTCGAACCAGGTGACCTCGACGTTGAACAGCTTGCCCCAGAACTCGGCGGCCTGCTTGCCCTGTGCGCACCACGTCGCCTGCAGTCCGGCGTTGGAGAATGCGGCCTTCAGCGGCTTTTCCGAACGTCCCATTTCGGCTGCGAGCGCCGCCGTCGTCACGCCCATTCCGCCGAGCAGGCCGGCTCCGCCTGCCGCCGCCATTTGCAGAAGGTCGCGCCGCGTCGTCGACGCCTTGTCCATCCCCTTGTCGGTGCCTGGCATTGTTTGCTCCCTCTTCGTTTTTCTGACCGTCGGCGTCAGTTGCACGCGCCGCGGATAAAGGGAGTGTGTCACAATCGGAACGGTGACGCTACGCCTTCGCGTCCACGAGATGTGTCTGCTGCAGCACGATGGCCTCGATGTCGCGGAGCAGCTTGTGCCACGCAGCATCGATCTCTTGCGACCATTGCTCGCCGAGAATGTCGAGCAGGCAGTCCCTAATCACCGCAAAGAAAGCGACGAACAGTTCGCGCGGCGTTCCGTAGGCGTCGTGCGAGAACACCTCCGATTCGATCAGGCGAAAATGTCCGCGGCGTTTGCCCGCGAAATCGAGGATGGCTTCGATGGTCAACGCCAGCATCGAGCCCTTCACCGGCTCGCTGCCTTCAGTGCGAAACATCGTCTGCGCCTCGGGATGCTCGCGAAACAACCGTTGGTACACGTGCGGCGTCAGATCATCGCAAGCTGCTGCCGCGAGTTCGAAACTACGTTCGATTGGATTCGATGATGAGGTCATTGCTTGATGCGATCATCACACAAAAAAAGAGCAGGGCTCCAAGCCCTGCTCCAAAAATTGTGTCGACCCTATTTGCCCCAAAAATTCGATTTGATCTTGATTGATGGGGTGACGCTGCTTGTGCGCGTCGGGCTCCTCCCGAGACTTGGACCACCAGGACACACCTCGCGGCTGACCTGCGCCCGAATTGGTAGACTATCTTTCCAGCCTTGTCATCATTTTCGGCAACGATTGTTCAAATTTCGAGCAGTTTGCGAAATGATTGGGATAGTGCCACCGCCGGTTGTGACATTCGTGTGAAAACCCGTGACGGGGTAAGGAGATACGACCAATTGCGAGGCAGTCGCAGCGCCAACGTCACGTTGAGCAAATTCCGTCGGCTGGAAGAAGCCGGGTGTGTCCGCGATCTCGACTTTCGACGCCCTTGGTGGTTAGTTCCGTCCCGGATGGGTTTTGCGATGCGCCGGCGGCTGAAGAATTTTTTGCCCATAGTCCTGATTGCCCTGCTGGTGCAGATTTTTGCGCCGATCGGGGCCTGCTGGGCGGCGAGCCTTGCCGCGTCCGATCCGCTCGCGGTGGCGACCATCTGCCACGGCGATGCCGGCTCAGGCGGCGGGCAGGGTGACCAGACCGGTCATGACGCCCATGACGGCTGCTGCTCGGCGTGCAGCGTGCTGCAGACCGGTGCGCCCGTTGATAACCCGCAAGTCGCAGCGCAGGCCGCCCCGCGCGTGCCAAGCCGGATCGTCTGGCTCGATTTCGCCAGCGAGTTCGATCGTTCGCGGGCACACCTTGCCGCGCAGGCCCGCGCGCCGCCGCTGTTTTCCTGACGAGATTGTTGCTGCCGGTGCGCGTCCCGCGCCGGCGAGTGCCCTTGAGCAAGCCGGCCAGAGAGCCGGTTGTCAGGATTCATCCATGTTTCGGTTTCAACCGCGGGGCAGGGCAAGTGCGCTGATGCTCGGTGCGGCCCTTTCCACGATCAATTGTTGGGCGAAGGCCCAGACGACACTGCCCTCCGTCACGGTCGAGGCGCCGCAGACGGCGGCGCGAACCAAGCCGGTTGCGCAGAAGCCCCGCGTTCGCGCGGCATCGGTCCGGCGACCGCCCAAGCCGCGCGCGGCACCGACGGTGGCCGCGGATACAACACGCGCCGCGAGGCCGGGAGAGACCGCTGCAGCGGCCCGGAACGGTCTGAACCAGGCGCCGGCCGGCCAGACGCAGACTACCATCGACCGCAGCCAGTTCGACAACCGGCCGTCGTTCTCCGTCGCCGATGTGCTGCGGGACAGTCCGGGCATCTCGATCAAGCAGGGCAATGGTCCGCGTGACTTCGGGATCTCGATCCGCGGCTCGAATGCCCGTAATGGCTTCGGCATCCGCAACCTCGTCATCTTCGATGACGGGTTCCCGGTCACCCAGCCGGACGGTCTGTCGCGTAGCGATCTGATCGATCCGCATGCCTATGGCGCGATCGACGTGGTCCGCGGCCCGTCATCGGCGCTCTACGGCAATTACGCGACCGGCGGTGCGCTGAATTTCCGGACCCGGCCGGGCGGCACGATCGACGGCGTCGAATATGGCGTCGATGGCGGCAGCTTCGGCTATCTCAACAACTATCTGGCCGCAGGCAAGAAGATCGGCAATTTCGAGGGGGCGCTGTTCGCGAGCGACACCCGCGGCGATGGTTACATCGGCAACAGCTGGTTCAACACCCAGACCGTCAACTTCCTCGGCACGCTTCAGGCGACACCGGACGACCGTTTCACGTTCAAGCTGATCAACAACGACCTGACGACACGCCTGCCGATCCGCTCGTCGCTCAACCAGTTCAACCAGAACCCGTTCCAGCAGGGCTGCACGACCGGAGCCACCGCCGCGCCGGGATGCGGAACCGTGACCCTGTTCAACAACGGTTTCAATTCGGCGGCAGGCACCGACAAGGAGACCGCGGTCCAGGCGGGCCTCGGGCGCGACGACCGCCGCACCATCGTTGGCGGTCGCTGGGAGCACGATTTCGACAACCAGACCACCTGGCGCAACCAGTTTGTGTTCGACGATCGCAACATCAGCCAGCCGACGGGATCGACGAGCGCGATCGGCGATTTCCCGTCCTACAACTACATGAGCGATATCGTCAGGCGCGGCGATATCTTCGGGATGGATTCGACGGCCTATTTTGGTGGCTTCTACAACACGCTCACGGCCTCGAGCGATACGCGCAACGTGATGCCGGGCGGGAATGCGACGCTCGGCAGCCTGTCCAGCAACCTGTTCAGCACGACGACGAATTACGGCCTTCGCGCGCGCGAGGAACTGAAGCTCACGTCTGACTTGACGGCTGTCGCCGGCATTGGTTGGGAGACCACCAATCTCACGGGGCGAAACACCGGCTATACCTATACCGGCGCGGCCGGGGCGACTACCACGGCCATCACGACGGCGGACCGGCAATTCCAGAACACGGCGCCCGAACTCGCGCTGCTCTATCGCCTGAACAGCGAGTGGCAACTGCGCGGGCGAGTGGCAACCGGTTATGGCACTCCGCAAGTGAGCAATCTCTTCATCCTGCCGAGCGGTGCGTCCGGCAATAACACCCAGCTGCGGACGCAAAAGAATCTCGGTTACGACCTCGGAGCGGATTGGACGCCCAACAACGCGGTCAAGGTCAGCGTCACCGGGTTCTACGAGTTCTTCAAGGACGAGCTGGTCTCCCAGGCAACACCACTCGCGGGTGTCTCTTACACCTTCAACGCGCCGCGGTCGGAGCATCGCGGTGTCGAGCTGGCCGCCGACTGGAAGTTCCTGCCGGGCTGGCGGTTCTCGGCTGCCTATACCTATCTCGACGAGGTCTACACAGAATATGTCGAGAACATCACCAATGGCGCGGTCTTCAGCTTCAATCGCGCCGGCAACAAGATCCCCGGCATTTCGCCGAACGAGCTCACAACGCGGTTGGGCTACGACCAGTTGTCGGGTCCGTTCCAGGGGCTTGGCGGGTTCGTCGAGGTCCAGTGGAAGGATGGCTTCTACATGGACAACGCCAATCTGCTGCGTGCGCCGGGTTACGAGCTGGTCAATCTCAACGTTCACTACACGACGGATCTGATCTCCGACTATTTCAAGTCGCTGAATCTGTATCTCGAGGTGCGGAATGTGTTCGATCGAACCTACATCGCCTCCGCGAACAATATTGCCAACTCGGTGACAGTGGCAGGCGTTCAAAATCCTGCGAGCATACTGGCGAACAACCCCAACTCGATTTATGCCGGTTCGCCGCGGGCGTTTGTCGCGGGCATGAAGATTGCGTTCAAATGAGGAGCGCATCGATGATCTCTCGCAAACCTGCGGCTCGGATACTGCTCGCTGCAGCCATGCTCGCGGCCTTTCCGAACCTCTGCAAGGCGCAGATGAGCCATCAGCACGCTTCGGAAGCGGCGTGCGAGGAGACCGTCCTGCGTTGCGCGAGCAAGGTCACTCCGGCCTTCGCGCCGGACGGGACGCTCTGGCTGGCGTGGATGGCCGGAGGTCAGATTTCCGTCGCGAGCTCGAAGAATCAGGGCAAGAGCTTTTCCGCGCCGGTGCAGGTGACGCGGGACCGGCTCAACCTGGATTGGGGGCCGGACGCGCGGCCGAAGCTTGCGATCGATGCCAAGGGAGACATCGCGCTGGCCTTCTCGATCTTCCGCGATCAGGCCTTCAACGGCCAGGTGCTGACCACGCGTTCGACCGATGGCGGACGCAGCTTCGATCCCCCGAAGCCGATCACCGCAAACAACGAGAGCCAGAGGTTCGAGGCGATCGGCTTCGATCCTGCCGGCGCCGTGTTCGCGGTCTGGCTCGACAAGCGCAATCGTGTGCCGGCGCAGCAGCGCGGCGAGAAATATGATGGCGCCGGATTGTTCTTCGCTTCGTCGAACGACAATGGCGCGACCTATTCCGATGCGCGGATGGCGGCCGACAACACCTGCGAGTGTTGCCGTCTCGCTTTGGCGTTCGATGGCGCAGGCCATCCCGTGGTGGTGTTCCGCAACATCTTCGACGGCGGTGTACGCGACCATGCGATCGTGACGTTCACCGACCTGGCCACATCAGGCGAGTTGCATCGCGTGAGCCGCGACGATTGGCAGATCGCGGCATGTCCGCATCACGGTCCCAGCCTGACCATTTCGCCCGAAGGTACCTATCATGTGACCTGGTACACCAACGGCAAGGCGCGCAAGGGGCTGTTCTACGCACGGTCGCGCGATGGCGGCAAAACCTTCTCCGATCCGCTTCCGATTGGCGAGCCGAGCCGAAGCCCGTCACGGCCGCAGGTGATCGCGGGCCCGCAGGGACTCGTGATGGCCTGGAAGGAATTCGATGGGCAAAAGACGTCGATCAATCTGATGACATCGCACGACGACGGAGCGACCTGGTCGAAACCCACTGTTGCCGCGGATACGACAGACAGCTCCGACCACCCGTTGCTCGTGACAGACGGGCGGCAAACCTACCTGTCGTGGATGACGAAGGCGGAGGGCTACCATTTTCAGGTGATCGAGGGCGAACCATGAAACGCCGTTTTCTCGCTGTTCTGATCCTGCTCGCAACGCTGCCGTCCGCACTCGCGGCAGGCGAGGGCGCGCCCAAGCCGTTCGAACGCGGCAGCTGGCAAAAGCTGCTGCATGCGCATGCCGGCCATCCGACCCTGGTGCATTTCTGGGGCGTGACTTGCGGACCATGCAAGGTCGAGCTGCCGCAGCTCGGCCGGTTCATGAAGGATCATCCTGGTATCGACGTCGTGACGATCAGCGCGGATTTGGTTCCAAACCTGCCGGAGGCAACGCGATCGATGCTGGATAACGCGGGGCTCGCATCAGCGGAGAACTGGATTTTCGGCGATGGTTTTGCCGAACGATTGAGATTTGAGATTGATCCGGCTTGGCAGGGCGATATCCCGCGAACCATGCTGATCGCCCGGGACGGCACAATCACGACAATCGAAGGATCGGCCGAAATCGCCGATTTGAACAAATGGTCTGACGCCCAGGCCGCAGCAACCCGATAACACCACGACTTCAACCTGAAAGGAATCCGTCGCCATGAAGACGCTCTCTCGTATCCTCGCTCTCGCGGCGCTGACTGCTGCTGTTATGTCCACGTCCGCGCGCGCCGAGGACGTCAAGGCCGGCGACCTCGTGATCACGCAGGCGTGGACGCGCGCGACGCCGAACGGCGCCAAGATCGGCGGCGGCTACCTGACGATCGAGAACAAGGGGACATCGCCCGACCGTCTGGTTTCAGGCTCAGCCGACGTCGCCGGCAAGGTCGAAGTCCACGAGATGTCGATGGACAATGGCGTGATGAAGATGCGCGCGCTCGACAAGGGACTGGCCATCGAGCCGGGCAAGACCGTGAAGCTCGCGCCCGGCGGCTTCCATCTGATGATGTTCGACCTGAAGAGCCCGCTCAAGCAGGGCGACAAGGTGCCGGTCACGCTCGAATTCGAGAAGGCCGGCAAGGTCGCGGTCTCGCTCGACGTGCAGGCCGTCGGCGCGCAGGCGCCGGGTGGCGGCGATCACTCCGGCCATGGCGACCATTCCGGTCACATGGACATGAAGAAGATGTGAGGGCGCCATGCGATCACCCACGCTCCTCGTCGCAACAGCGGCGCTGCTCGCAGCGTCGCCGGCGATCGCCCATATCACGCTTGAAGGAAAGCAGGCGCCGGTCGGTTCGTACTACAAGGCGGTGTTCGCCGTGCCGCACGGTTGTGCAGGATCGGCGACGATCAAGATCCGCGTGCAGATTCCGGAAGGCGTGATCGGGGTGAAGCCGATGCCGAAGCCCGGCTGGACTCTCGATACGGTCACCGGAAAATACGCCGCCGAATACGACTATCACGGCGCCAAGCTTTCCGAAGGCGTCAAGGAAGTCGCCTGGAGCGGTGGCAAGCTTGCCGACAAGAACTACGATGAGTTCGTGATGCAGACGTTCCTCACCGATACGCTGAAGCCGAATACCGTGCTGTATTTCCCGGTCGTACAGGAATGCGAGCAGGGCGTCAGCCGCTGGATCGATATTCCGGCCGAGGGGCAGGGCGGCGGGCACGACCACGGCAGCAAGACGCCGGCGCCCGGCGTCAAGCTGCTGCCGAAGCCGTAAACCGTGCGGCTGTTCGCAGGTCATGTTGTCGGGAGTCTCGCCGCGCGGCTCGCGGCGCTGTTCCTGACGCTGTGTCTTGCGACCCCAGCCTACGCGCATGCCGTCCTGATCGGCGCCGAGCCGGCGGATGGCAGCGTGGTGGCGGAAGCACCGAAGACGGTGGTGCTCCGTTTCAACGAAGCGGTGGCGCCAACTGCGATCAGCCTGCTCGACGCCGCAGGCAAGCCGCGCGACGTCGCGTTCCGCGCTGTCGATCAATCGGTGACGGTGACGCTGCCGGCCGGCCTGCCACAGGGCACGCAGGTGGTCAGCTATCGCGTGGTGTCGCAGGATGGCCATCCGGTCGCGGGCTCGTTGCTGTTCTCGATCGGCGTCGTCACCGGCTCGGCGGCGCCGTCAGGCGACGGCGCGCTTCATGCGCTGATCTGGCTGGCGCGGCTCGGGCTCTATCTGGGGCTGTTTGCCGGGGTCGGCGGCGTGTTCTTTGCTGCCTGGATCGGGCAGGGCCCGGCCGGCGAGCGGCTGATCATGTGGTCGCTCAAGATCGGCCTCATCGGCGCGATCGCCTCGCTTGGCCTGCAGGGCGTCGACCTGCTGAACCTGCCGATCACGGGCGTCCTGACATGGGCGGCGTGGGCCAGTGCCGCCGGCACCAGCCTGTTTCCCGCCCTGCTGCTCGCGATCGCCGCGATGCTGATCGCAGCGATTGCATGGCGCAGCCCGTCGTTCAGCGCAGCCTTTATCCGCACTGCGGTCGCAATGATCTGCGTCGGACTGTCGTTTGCCGTCAGTGGCCACGCCGCGACCGCCTCTCCGCAATGGCTGACGCGGACCGCGCTGTTCATCCATGGCGTCGGCCTCGCGTTCTGGATGGGCGCGCTCGCGCCGCTGGCCGTGCTTGCCTGGCAACGCAAGGATTCACTGCTCCGTGTGCTCCGCCGCTTCTCGATGCTGGCGGTGCCGGTCGTCGCGTTGATTGTCCTGTCAGGCCTGGCGCTCGCGATCGTCCAACTCGAAAGCTTTGGCGCGTTGATCGACACGGAATACGGCAACATCCTGCTGGCGAAACTTGTGCTTGTCGCGCTGCTGCTCGGGCTCGCCGCGCTGAATCGGCTGGTGTTCACGCCGGCCATCGCGCGCGAATTTCACCGGACGCGGCCGCTGCAGCGCTCGATCGCGCTCGAGTTCCTGCTCATGATTGCGATCCTCGGCCTCGTTGCACTCTGGCGCTTCACGCCGCCGCCGCGCGTGCTGGCGATGTCGGACGATGTTCCGCTCGCGGTCCACATCCACTCCGATTCCGCGATGTTCCAGGTGCTGATCGCGCCGGGCAAGGTCGGGCAGAACGATTTCGTGCTGCAGTTGATGAACGGCGATGCCAGCCCGTTTGCGGCCAAGGAGGCGACGCTGACACTGAGCTTGCCGGATCGCGGCATCGAGCCGTTGGAACGCGCCGCGGCGCGCGGATCCGACGGCTATTGGCACGTGAAGAAGGTGCCGTTGCCGGTCCCGGGCCGCTGGCACATGCAGATCGACGCTCTGGTGTCCGATTTCAAGAAAGTGACACTGGAAGACGATTTCGAGGTCAGGTAAACGCACGATCAGTGCGCTGGGCACGTCGGCGGGACGCAATTCGTTCAAATGGCCGAAAATCGCCTGATTTGAAGGGTTTTTGTCATTCGGCGGCCTTGTGTTTTCACAGCCGATCCGGTTTCACTGCAGCTCTTCCCATGCTTTCCTGATTCCCGAGTAACGCCATGCGATTGTCGCGGTTTTTCCTGCCCATCCTGAAAGAAAACCCGAAAGAGGCGGAGATCGTCTCGCATCGGCTGATGCTGCGCGCGGGCATGATGCGGCAGGAGGCGGCCGGCATCTATGCCTGGCTGCCGCTCGGCTTCCGGGTGCTGAAGAAGATCGAGCAGATCGTTCGCGAAGAGCAGGATCGCGCCGGTGCGCTCGAACTCTTGATGCCGACGCTGCAGCTCGCCGATCTCTGGCGTGAAAGCGGCCGCTACGATGCCTACGGCCCGGAGATGCTGCGCATCCTCGATCGTCACAAGCGCGAGCTGCTGTACGGGCCGACCAACGAGGAAATGATCACGGAGATCTTCCGCTCCTACGTCAAGTCCTACAAGAACCTGCCGCTCAACCTCTACCACATCCAGTGGAAGTTCCGCGACGAGCAGCGTCCGCGCTTCGGCGTGATGCGCGGCCGCGAATTCCTGATGAAGGACGCCTATTCGTTCGACCTCGACGAGGCCGGCGCGCGGCGTTCCTACAACAAGATGTTCGTTGCGTATTTGCGCACCTTTGCGCGGATGGGCCTGAAGGCGATCCCGATGCGGGCCGAGACCGGCCCGATCGGCGGCGACCTCAGCCATGAATTCATCGTGCTCGCGGACACCGGCGAGTCCGGCGTCTACATCAATCGCGATGTGCTCGATCTGCCGGTGCCGGGCGAGGACGTCGATTACGACGGCGATCTCACGCCGATCATCAAGCAGTGGACCTCGGTCTATGCTGCGACCGAGGACGTTCACGAGGCTGCGCGCTTCGAGCAGGAAGTGCCCGAAGCGAAGCGGCTCAACACCCGCGGTATCGAGGTCGGCCAGATCTTCTATTTCGGCACCAAATATTCCGACACCATGAAGGCGATGGTGGCCGGGCCCGATGGCGTCGACGTGCCGATCCATGGCGGCTCCTACGGTGTCGGCGTGTCGCGTCTGGTCGGCGCGATCATCGAGGCCTGCCACGATGACGCCGGCATCAAGTGGCCCGAAGCGGTTGCGCCGTTCCGCGCCGCGATCCTCAACCTCAAGCAGGGCGATGCCGCGGTCGACGGCGCCTGTGAGCAACTCTACCGCGAGCTCTCGGCGAAGGGCGTCGACGTGCTCTACGACGACACCGATCAGCGTGCCGGCGCCAAGTTCGCCGCGGCCGACCTGATCGGCATCCCCTGGCAGATTCTGGTCGGGCCGAAGGGGCTTGCCGAGGGCAAGGTCGAGGTGAAGCGCCGCAGCGACGGTTCACGCGACAATATGAGCCCGGCCGACGTCGTCGCGAAGCTCGCGGGTTAAAGTTTATTCACGCCGCGTGTTCGGCGGGGTAATCCGGCCACATTTGGCCCGAATCATGGGATTATCGAGAGATGGATGAGACCATGAGCGAGCCAGTCCGTACCCCCGCCTTTTGCGCATTCGAATGGCTGCTGTCCGGACGCTACCTGCGCGCGCGCCGCAAGGAAGGCTTCATTTCGGTTATCGCCGGCTTTTCGTTCCTCGGCATCATGCTCGGCGTTGCCACGCTGATCGTGGTGATGGCCGTCATGAACGGCTTTCGCAAGGAATTGCTGGACAAGATCCTTGGGCTCAACGGCCACCTTCTGGTGCAGCCGCTGGAATCGCCACTGACGGACTGGAAGGACGTTGCCGACCGCATCAGCCAGGTGCAGGGCATTCGCCTCGCCGCACCGGTCGTCGACGGGCAGGGGCTCGGATCGTCGCCGTTCAACGCGGCCGGCGTCTTCATCCGCGGCATCCGCGCCGACGATCTCAACAACCTCACCTCGATCGCCAAGAACATCAAGCAGGGCACGCTCGAGGGTTTTGACGAGGGGCAGGGGGTTGCGATCGGCCGCCGACTTGCCGATCAGCTCTCGCTGCATGCCGGCGACATGATCACACTGGTTTCGCCGAAGGGCGCGGTGACGCCGATGGGCACCACGCCGCGCATCAAGCCGTACAAGATCACCGCGGTGTTCGAGATCGGCATGTCGGAATATGACTCGACCTTCGTGTTCATGCCGCTCGCCGAAGCGCAGGCCTATTTCAACCGCAACAACGATGTGTCCTCGATCGAGGTGTTCACCACCAATCCGGACAAGATCGACACCTACCGCAAGCTGGTGACGGAGGCGGCCGGGCGGCCGGTCTTCCTGGTCGACTGGCGGCAGCGCAATTCGACGTTCTTCAACGCGTTGCAGGTCGAGCGCAACGTGATGTTCCTGATCCTGACCATGATCGTGCTGGTCGCGGCGCTCAACATCGTCTCCGGATTGATCATGCTGGTGAAGGACAAGGGCCAGGACATCGCGATCCTGCGCACCATGGGTGCCTCGCAAGGCTCGATCATGCGGATATTCCTGATCACCGGTGCCTCGATCGGCGTGGTCGGTACGCTGACCGGCTTTGCGGTCGGCATGCTGATCTGCCTGAACATCGAATCGATCAGGCAGTTCCTGTCATGGCTCACCAACACCGAGCTGTTCTCGCCCGAACTGTATTTCCTCTCCAAGCTTCCGGCTGAGGTCGATTTCGGCGAGACGCTCGCCGTCGTGATCATGGCTCTGACGCTGTCCTTCCTTGCGACGCTCTACCCGTCGTGGCGCGCCGCGCGCCTCGACCCGGTCGAAGCGCTCCGGTACGAATAAGGAGCCCACATGGCGGAGGGGGCGGAAGACGTACCGGTCGTCTATCTTCATGATATCAAGCGGGAATACAGGCAGGGCGAGGCGACGCTGACGGTCCTGAACGGCGCCAAGCTGGCGCTGTGGCCCGGCCAGTCGGTGGCGCTGGTGGCGCCTTCGGGATCCGGCAAGTCGACGCTGCTGCATATCGCCGGCCTGCTCGAAAGCCCTGATGACGGCGAGGTCTATGTCGCGGGTACGCCGACCTCGCAGATGTCCGACGTCGACCGCACGCAGATTCGCCGCTCCGATATCGGTTTCGTCTATCAATCACACCGGCTTCTACCGGAGTTCTCGGCGCTCGAGAACGTCATGCTGCCGCAGATGATTCGTGGCCTGAAGCGCTCCGAAACCGTGAAACGGGCGACCGAGATCCTCGCCTATCTCGGACTTGGCGACCGCATCACCCATCGTCCGGCCGAGCTGTCGGGCGGCGAGCAGCAACGCGTGGCGATCGCGCGCGCGGTTGCCAATGCACCGCGGGTGCTGTTTGCGGACGAGCCGACCGGAAATCTGGATCCTGCAACCGCCGATCACGTCTTCAACGCGCTGATGCAATTGGTGAAGGCGACCCGGGTCGCGATGCTGATCGCGACCCACAACATGGAGCTCGCCGCGCGGATGGATCGCCGGGTGTCGCTGTCGAACGGGCAGGTCGTCGAGCTCGAGTAGGTCGCGGCCTTCACACGCGAAGCGGTTGATGGTTCGCGTGAAGAACGGACGTCAAGATCATGTGCTGGAAGGCTTTTCCGTTCCGCCTCAATCGGAACGGAACGGCCGTGGCCCTCAATTGGCTGGGCGGCGCCGTCTGCCGGCCTCACTCGGTCGGCGGTCGATCGGCGGCCCGGCATAGTAGGGGTTGTTGATGCAGATAGCCGCCAGGCCGGACGCCGAGGCGCGGCACTGCTCGATCGACGTGTAGCCGCAATCGGTATCCTCGCCGCCCCATCGATAGTTGGTTTTGCAAACTGGCGAGGTCGAATCGTATTTCTGGGCGCTGGCTGGCGCGCTGGCGACGGTGCCCAGGGCCAAGAGTGCCAGAATCAAGCTGCGCATCAGAATCTCCCCGTCGATCACGTGCCGGTCACGCTCATGCTGAGCGTGCGTGCGAATAGACAGTTGCGCGGGGGCGCATCAACTCACTTTCCCGCGCTGATCTCGGCCGCATCAGCGGTCAGTGAAGAACAGGTCGAAGAAATTGCCCTCGCGACGGTCTCGCGGGGGGATGTGCAGATAGGAGCGCGGGTCGTTGTCGCCGGCATAATAGGGGTTGGCGATGCAGTTCTGCCCGATGCCCGAGGCCGTGGCCAGGCACGCCTCATAGGACGGATAGGAGCAGTTGCTCAGGCCGGGATAGCGGTCGCCCTGGATGCAGAACGGGTAGCGCACGCCGACCGCATGCGAGGGCGCCGGACCAAGCGTTGCGAGCGCGACCGCAGACGCCGCTGCAGCCAGAATCATCGTCCGCATGTGCATTCCTTATCGCTGCGAAGATTCGATCTCGGCTGCGATCCAAATCGGACAAGCCGGTTCCGGTCAACACGATCTTACGAGCAGCTGCGCAGGCAGGCTTGAATTGTGAAAATTGTACGGCAGCTATGTGGCAAAAGTTCCAAGAAGTCCCTGTAATACAGTATTAACTTCAAATTTGAGCGAAGTCGTTTGGGCCTGTCTGTTGCAGCGAAGTTACAGCAATTCCGTCGGGGGCTGCTATGACGGTGTCTCGCGGCCTTGGGGGCCTGTAGAAAAAGTTGGAACGGGAAAATGAAAAAGATTTTGCTTGTCACCGCCAGCATGATTGCGCTCAGCGCGACGGCTGCTTCCGCGGCTGACCTCGCGGCTCGCCCTTACACCAAGGCTCCGCCGCCCATGGTTGCCGCTGTGTATGATTGGACCGGCTTCTACATCGGTATCAACGGTGGTTGGGGCCAGAGCCACGACAACCGTTCGGTCGATGGTGTTGGCAGCGTCGGCAGCTACGACGCCAACGGCGGCACCGTCGGTGGCCAGATCGGCTACCGCTGGCAGACCGGCGGCTGGGTCTGGGGTCTGGAAGCTCAGGGCAACTGGGCTGACTTCACCGGCAGCACCGGCAACCTGCTCGTCCCGGGCGGCACCGTTCGCTCGAAGACGGATGCGTTCGGCCTGTTCACCGGTCAGATCGGCTACGCCTGGAACAACGTCCTGCTGTACGCCAAGGGCGGTGCTGCGGTCACCGATCGCAACTACCAGTTCCTGGCACCGGGCGGCGCCCTGGCGTCCTCGACCGGCTTCGACACCCGTTGGAGCCCGACGGTCGGTGTTGGCCTCGAATTCGCCTTCTCGCAGGGCTGGTCGCTCGGCGTGGAATACAACCACATCTTCGAAGACACCCACGGCGCGACCTTCGTCACCCCGGCCGGTGTTGCTGTTGCTGGCTTCCACACCGGTGGCGACACCGACATGGTCCTCGGCCGTCTGAACTACAAGTTCGGTGGCCCGATCATCGCCAAGTACTGATACCGCTTGCTCGCTTGATCCAAGCGGCAACGAAAACCCCGGGCTTCGGCCCGGGGTTTTTTATTGGCTTGGCGGATCCTCCTACCTGAGCAATGACCGAGCCTGGACCATCAATCGAAATCGGCGAAGTCGAGCCCGCTATTGGCCTTGGCTGCATCGTGGACGCAATCCGAGTATGCGCGCCACCTTTCGACGAAGCCGTAGCCCTTGGCTTGCTCCGCCGCCTTCGCCTTGCATTCGGCCTTGATGTGCTTGACGACGGCCTGCTGTCGCTTGGACATCTTTTCCGCGCTGGCGGGCGCCAAGGTCAGCAGCATTATCGCGAGGACACTGACAGGAAGTCTTGCGGCAGGAATGGTGGAGATACGAGGCATCACGACGCTCCCCCGAGATTGTTTGATTGAGACCTTACGCTGAGGCCGGAGCACTCAGCCGCGCGATCCTAGGCCTGGCGCGGGCGCTTTCTGCTGCTCACAGGGAGTACCGGAATCGTACGGGGGGAATGTCATGAGCCTTGGGACCGCCTCATCCGGATGAGCGTTCTCATCCGGACTGCACCGGCCACCCCGCGACTAACCATCAGGATCACGGTTGGAAGAACGCCCGGGCACCGGCGGCAACTGTTCGGGGCTTATCCCAGCCAGGACACCCGACGCGGCAAATTCGGACGCATGGAAAAAGCCTCACCCGTTGTTGCCAACGGATGAGGCTCCCAAGCAAGGGCATGCTTTTCGCTGAGCTGAGAACCCAGCGCGGCTCAACGCTTAGCTGCGCCGGCTTACGCGAGGCTGACGAGCGGAACTTTTGTTTCTGAATTTGTCGGAGACAAATGAACAACGCCCGGCAACCGGGAGGCTGCCGGGCGGTAACTGTTCTCTCCATGTTGCAGTGGGCATATCTAAACATTTCTGGCTGACACCAGCCTTACGGCTGGTCCTGCATCGTGATGCCTTGGGATTAGAGTGCGGCCCCGTCACTTCTCAGCGTGGTCTGTCCGCTTAATCGGCCGAATTAACCAAGCGAATTGTTTCGAGGGCAGTTTTCAAACTGACCCACTACCCATCCTTGGCTTCGACAGCGAGCATGACGCGCTGAGGCGGCCTCTAAAAGAATTTCTTTTGGGACTTGCTGGTTGCGGCCAAATAGACCCCGATCCCAGCGCCGATTAGGAGACAAGAAACCAATATCGCCGGGCCATAAAAGTATACGAAGCGCACGGCCGCATTGATGGCTTCGAAGAGGTACCATAGGCCCATAAAGAAATAGAAGGCGATCTTGTCGGCCACTGGCCATCCCAAAGTTGTGCTGGTGATATGGTATCGCTCCACACGTTTAGAGCTTCTTTCCCCATTAGCCTGGATTTTTTAGCGGGGTGGGTGACAGCTCCCGCCATGATTAACCAAGGGAATTCTTTCGGGGTCAGTTTTCAAATTGACCCACTAGCCCTGCTTGACTCCTAGAACAAAAAAGGAACAATGTTCTGCGTACGTTCCAGTTCAGGGAGAGCGGCCATGTTGAAGATTTTCGTGCAGGAAGCTGCAGCGCTGGCATCGATCACGCTGTTCGTCGGGATGATCGCGGTTTGGGCTCAGCTGATCACCCAGTTCTGAAAATGTCCTCGTGGGGGCAGGGGCATAGCTCGCCTTTGGTGACCCCTCCAATGTCCCCCTGGGGAAAAGCGGGAGGACCCGACGCCACGCCGCGTTCGGCGTGGACTTGGCAGGGTGAAGGCCCCACGATGGGGATGCGAGTCGGGTCTGACGCTTCCGAGCTCCGGCTTTGGCACTCGCTCCATCCCTGACGCAAGAGATCCCGTAAGCAGCCATGCCGAATGCCGGATTCGTTCATCTTCACGTTCATTCCGCCTATTCGCTGCTGAAGGGCTCGATCAAGATCGCCAAGCTCGGCGAGCTCGCGAAGGCCGACCGCCAGCCGGCGCTGGCGCTCACCGATACCGACAACATGTTCGGGGCGCTGGAATTCTCCGACAAGATGGCCGGCTACGGCATCCAGCCGATCGTCGGCTGCGAGGTTGCGGTGGATTTCGGCGATGTCGACCCCAATACGCGGAGCATCCTGGCGACGACCGGACCTACGCGAATCGTGCTGCTGGCGGCACGCGAGCGCGGCTACCAGAACCTGATGCGGTTGAACTCGCGGGCGTTCCTGGAGACGCCGGTCAACCAGACGCCGCACATCAAGCTCGATTGGCTCACTGACGCCGCCGAGGATCTGATCGCGCTCACCGGCGGTCCCGACGGGCCGATCGCGCTGGCGCTGCGCGCCGAGCAGGCGGCGCTGGCGGCTACGCGCTGCGAACGCCTAGCCAGCCTGTTCGGCGATCGCCTCTACATCGAATTGCAACGCCACGGCATCGACAAGGAGCGCCGCACCGAAGGCGGCCTGATCGACCTCGCCTATGCGAAGGGCCTGCCGCTGGTTGCGACCAACGAGCCGTATTTCGCCAGTAGCGATGACTACGAATCGCATGATGCGCTGCTGTGCATCGCCGGCGGCCATCTGATCGCCGAGACCAACCGCGAGCAGTTGACCCCGGATCACCGCTTCAAGACCCGGGCGGAAATGGCGGTGCTGTTCGCCGACATCCCGGAGGCGCTGGCCTCGACGGTCGAGATCGCCGAGCGCTGCTCGTTCCGTCCGAAGACCCGCAAGCCGATCCTGCCGTTCTTCACGGTCGGTGCCGCGCAGAGTTCTGATGCCGCGGCCGATGAGGCCGCCGAGCTGAAGCGCCAGGCCGAGGAGGGGCTCGCCAACCGCCTGCGGGTGCACGGTCTCTCGCCGGGCATGACGGAGGAGGACTACAGCAAGCGGCTGGCCTTCGAGCTCGACGTCATCACGCGCATGAAATACGCGGGCTACTTCCTGATCGTGTCCGACTTCATCAAATGGGCGAAGGCGCAGGGCATCCCGGTCGGACCGGGCCGCGGCTCCGGCGCGGGCTCGCTGGTCGCATGGGTGCTCACCATCACCGACCTCGATCCGATGCGGTTCGCGCTGCTGTTCGAGCGCTTCCTCAATCCCGAACGCGTCTCGATGCCGGACTTCGACATCGACTTCTGCCAGGACCGCCGCGGCGAGGTGATCCAGTACGTCCAGGAGCGCTACGGCCGCGACCAGGTGGCCCAGATCATCACCTTCGGTACGTTGCAGGCGCGCGGCGTGTTGCGCGACGTCGGGCGCGTGCTGCAGATGCCGTACGGGCAGGTCGACAAGCTGACCAAGCTGGTGCCGCAAAATCCCGCCGCGCCGGTGACGCTGGCGCAGGCGATCGAAGGCGAGCCGAAGCTGCAGGCGTTCCGCGACGAGGATCCGGTGGTGGCGCGTGCCTTCGACATCGCGCAGCGGCTCGAAGGTCTGACGCGCCACGCCTCGACCCACGCCGCGGGTATCGTGATCGGTGATCGGCCGCTGAGCGAGCTGGTGCCGATGTACCGCGATCCGAAATCGGATATGCCGGTCACCCAGTTCAACATGAAATGGGTCGAGCCGGCGGGGCTCGTGAAGTTCGACTTCCTCGGCCTCAAGACGCTGACGGTGCTCGACGTCGCGGTCAAGCTGCTCAAGCAGCGCGACGTCCATGTCGACCTTGCGACGCTGCCGATCGACGATGCGCCGAGCTACCAGATGCTGGCGCGCGGCGATGTGGTCGGCGTGTTCCAGGTGGAAAGCCAGGGCATGCGGCGCGCGCTGATCGACATGCGGCCGGACCGCTTCGAGGACATCATCGCGCTGGTGGCTTTGTATCGCCCAGGCCCGATGGCGAACATCCCGACCTATTGCGCGCGCAAGCACGGCGACGAGGAGTCGGAATATCTGCATCCGATCCTGGAGCCGATCCTGAAGGAGACCTTCGGTGTCATCATCTACCAGGAACAGGTGATGCAGATCGCACAGCAGATGGCGGGCTACTCGCTCGGCCAGGCCGACCTGCTGCGCCGCGCGATGGGCAAGAAGATCCGCGCCGAGATGGACAAGCAGCGCGACATCTTCGTCGCCGGCGCGATGAAGAACGGCGTGGGCAAGGGCCAGGCCGAGACGATCTTCGAGCTGCTCGCCAAGTTCGCCGACTACGGCTTCAACAAGAGCCACGCGGCGGCCTATGCGCTGGTGTCGTACCACACCGCCTACATGAAGGCGCATTACCCGGTCGAGTTCCTCGCGGCGTCGATGACGCTGGAGCTCAACAACACCGACAAGCTGTCCGAATTCCGCTCCGAGGCGCAGCGGCTCGGCATCAAGGTCGAGGCGCCCAACATCAACCGCTCCGGCCCGACCTTCGAGGTCAGCGGCAACACGATCTACTACGCGCTCGCCGCGCTGAAGGGCGTCGGTATCCAGGCGGTGGAGCAGATCATCGAGGAGCGCAACAAGAAGGGCGCTTTCACCTCGCTCGCCGATTTCGCTGCGCGGGTCAGCCCGCGCGCCGTCAACAAGCGGATCATCGAGAGCCTTGCGGCCGCCGGCGCCTTCGACACGCTGGACCCGAACCGGGCCCGCGTGTTCGCCGGCGCCGATGCGATCCTCGCGGCGTGCCAGCGCAGCCACGAGGCGGCAACCTCGGGCCAGAACGACATGTTCGGCAGCGCGCCGGATGCGCCCAGCATCACGCTGCCGCAGGTAGAGCCGTGGCTGCCCGCGGACCGGCTGCGACGCGAATATGATGCGATCGGCTTCTTTCTGTCCGGCCATCCGCTTGACGATTACGCGACCGCGCTGAAGCGGCTGCGCGTGCAATCCTGGGCGGAGTTCTCGCGCGCGGTGAAGACCGGCGCCACCGCGGGCAAGGTCGCGGCAACCGTGGTGTCGCGCATGGAGCGGCGCACCAAGACCGGCAACAAGATGGGCATCATGGGCCTGTCGGATCCGACCGGCCATTTCGAGGCAGTGCTGTTCTCTGAAGGATTGGCGCAGTACCGCGATGTGCTCGAGCCGGGCGCGGCCGTGCTGCTGCAACTCGGCGCCGAGCTGCAGGGCGAGGATGTGCGGGCGAGGGTGCTGCACGCCGAACCGCTCGATCATGCCGCGGCCAAGACGCAAAAGGGCCTGCGGATCTTCGTGCGCGACACCAAGCCGCTGGAGTCGATCGCTCGCCGGCTCAACATGCCGGAGGCCGCGCCTGCGCCGGGCGCTCCCGCAAAGGCTCCGGTGCTGAAGCCGGCTGCCGCACCGCCGGCCGCGGTCGGCGCCGATGGCGACGTCTCGCTAGTGATGATGCTGGACCTCGAAACCGAGGTGGAGATGAAGCTGCCCGGCCGCTACAAGGTCTCGCCGCAGATTGCCGGCGCGATCAAGGCCGTCGCGGGCGTGGTCGACGTGCAGACGCTGTAGCGGCGATTTTTGCAGCCGTGGAAAGCTGCCGACGCGACCTCGCGCGGCCTTGCAACTACACCGTGCTTCTCTATCGTCGCCCCGCTGGGAATCGTTTGGGGGCGGGATGATTGGGCGTGGAGCGGCCGTGCTGGCCGGTACTTTGTGCTGTCGGGCTGCGTGAGCGATGGCGTCGGGACCAATTATGCGGCGGTCTCGCAGAGGTTCGGGCCGCCGAAGCCGGGGCATTCTCGCATTGTCGTGCTGCAGGAGAAGCGCAAGGGGCTCAGCATGGCGTTCTGCGCCTGCGACGTGAAGCTCGACGGCGAGCCGATCGGCAAGGTGATCGTCGGCAGCTACGCGTTCGCCGACCGGCCCGCGGGCCGGCACCAGCTGATCGCAAGCGAGCTGATGTTTCCCGGCGATACGACGCATAATTTCGTAATCGAGCCGGGCCGCACCTACTTCTTCCTGGTCAAATCCAGCGAGCGGCACGATTCGGTCGCGGGCGTGTCGATGGTGGGTGGCCTGGTTGGCGGCTTCATCGCGTCGGCCGCGACCGCGAACGCGGGTAATCCGGGGCCGGCGGATTTCGTGGCGCTCGACGAGCCGACCGCCCGCACGACGCTCGCGGAGTTGCAACTGGTGCGGTAGGGCCGGGTCCGGTTGGGTCGCGGCGGGCGCAGGCGTCCGGATCCGCCCAATCCGGGGTAAAACGGTTCATTTTGGGGCCAAAAGTGGCGAAAGCGCCGGTCAAACCGGCCATATTTCCTTGCTTCTGGCGCAAATCAGGCTATATAGCGCGCCATCTCACACGGAAACATGGCTCAAAAGGCCGTCCGGTGGCAGCCGGGCCATAAGGCTCGTCTGCTCACACGTTTCCGGAGGAACCAACCGGAGAATTATCACTATGTCGCTACCCGATTTTTCTATGCGTCAGCTGCTTGAAGCTGGCGTTCACTTTGGCCACCAGGCCCACCGCTGGAATCCGAAGATGCAGGATTACATCTTCGGCGCCCGCAACAACATCCACATCATCGACCTCGCGCAGACCGTGCCGATGCTGCACCGTGCCCTGCAGGCGGTCAGCGATACCGTCGCCAAGGGCGGCCGCATCCTGTTCGTCGGCACCAAGCGCTCGGCCCAGGACGGCGTTGCCGATGCGGCCAAGCGTTCGGCGCAGTACTTCGTCAACTCGCGCTGGCTCGGCGGCACGCTGACCAACTGGAAGACGATCTCGGCCTCGATCAAGCGCCTGCGCCATCTCGACGACGTGCTCTCGTCGGGCGAAGCCAACTCCTACACCAAGAAGGAGCGGCTGACGCTGCAGCGCGAGCGCGACAAGCTCGACCGTTCGCTCGGCGGCATCAAGGACATGGGCGGTCTTCCCGACATGATCTTCGTGATCGACACCAACAAGGAAGACATCGCGATCCAGGAAGCCCAGCGGCTCAACATCCCGGTTGCCGCGATCGTCGACACCAATTCGGATCCGAAGGGCATCACCTACGTGGTGCCGGGCAATGACGACGCCGGCCGCGCGATCTCGCTGTATTGCGACCTCGTGGCGCGCGCCGCCATCGACGGCATCTCGCGCGCTCAGGGCGATTCCGGAATCGATATCGGTGCGTCGGCCGCTCCGATCCAGGAAGACCTTCCGGCGGCGGCGCCGTCCGGCTTCCAGGGGCTCGCCGGCCCGCGCGGCACTGCCGACAATCTCAAGAAGCTCACCGGCGTGTCCGGTGCGATCGAGAAGAAGCTCAACGACCTCGGCATCTTCCACTACTGGCAGCTCGCCGAGCTCGATCACGACACCGCGCACAAGATCGGCGAAGAAGTCGGTCTGCCGAGCCGTGCCGACGCGTGGGTTGCTCAGGCCAAGACGCTCGCCGAAGCGGAATAACAGTTACGCGGCGTGGCCGGGGTCTGCCCGGCCGCCGCTTCTATTCCACGAACAACGATTTTCCTGTTGCTGACAGCGGCGCCATCGGGCGCCGCGGTTTCTGTACAGGCAAGAAGGACATGGAACGATGGCAACGATCTCTGCAGCGATGGTCAAGGAACTCCGCGAGTCGACCGGCGCGGGCATGATGGATTGCAAGGCGGCGCTGACCGAGACCGACGGCGACATGACGGCGGCGCAGGATTGGCTGCGCAAGAAGGGCCTCTCCAAGGCCGCCAAGAAGGCCGGCCGCGTTGCAGCCGAGGGCCTGATCGGTGCGCTGACCGCGGGCACCAAGGGCGTGCTGGTCGAGGTCAATTCGGAGACCGACTTCGTCGCGCGCAACGAGCAGTTCCAGGGGCTGGTCAAGATGATTGCTCAGGTCGCGCTGAAGCACGGCTCCGACGTCGAGGCTATCAAGGCCGCCAAGGTTGGCGACTTCACGGTGGAGCGGGCGATCTCGGACGCGATCGCGACCATCGGCGAAAACATGTCGCTGCGCCGCGCCGCCTCGCTCGAGGTGAGCCAGGGCGTGGTGTCGAGCTATGTCCACAACGCCGTCATCGAAGGCGCCGGCAAGATCGGCGTGATCGTGGCGCTGGAGTCCACCGGCAAGACCGACGAGCTCGCGGTACTCGGCCGCCAGCTCGCCATGCATGTCGCGGCGGCAAAGCCCCTGGCGCTCGACCCGGCCGGACTCGATCCGGAGACCGTCAAGCGCGAGAAGGACGTGCTGGCCGACAAGTACCGCCAGCAGGGCAAGCCGGAGAACGTCATCGAGAAGATCGTCGATTCCGGCCTGAAGACCTACTACAAGGAGGTCTGCCTCCTCGATCAGGCCTTCATCCACGACAGCGGCAAGTCGGTTGCCCAGGCGGTGAAGGAAGCTGAGGGTAAGGTCGGCGGGCCGATCAAAATCGCTGGCTTTGTGAACTATGCTCTCGGTGAGGGAATCGAGAAGCAGGAAAGCGACTTCGCCGCCGAAGTCGCGGCCGCCAGCGGCAAGAAGTAACCGCTGACACCGGGCGTCCGGCGCTTTGCGCCGGAGGCCTGCCTGCGCGGGATGAGAAAGCGATCGCATCATGGCTGAGCCGATCTATCGTCGCGTGGTGATCAAGCTGTCCGGCGAATATCTGGCCGGCTCCCACGGGTTCGGTATCGATCAACCGACGGTCGACCGCGTCGCCGACGACCTGATCGCGGCCCGCAAGCTCGGCATCGAGGTCGCCGTCGTGATCGGCGGCGGCAACATCGTCCGCGGCGTCGAGGTGTCCTCGCGCGGCGTGTCGCGGCCGACCGGCGACACCATGGGCATGCTTGCCACCATGATGAACTGCCTCGCGCTCGAGGCGGCGATCGAGCGCAAGGGGGCCCCGGCGCGGACCTTGTCGGCATTCGTGATGCCGGAGATTTCCGAGCTGTTCACCCGTGGTGCGGCGCACAAATATCTCGCCGAGGGACGCATCGTCCTGCTCGGCGGTGGAACCGGCAACCCGTTCTTCACCACCGATACCACGGCCGTGCTCCGCGCGGCCGAGATCGGCGCGCAGGCGGTGCTGAAAGCCACCAATGTCGACGGCGTCTACAACGCCGATCCGAAGAAGGACCCCAAAGCCAAGCGCTTCGACCGTCTCACCCATTCGCAGGCGATCGAGGGCGGCTACAAGGTCATGGACGCGACTGCTTTCGCGCTTGCCCGCGAGACGTCGCTGCCTATCATCGTGTTCTCGATCGCGGAGCCCGGTTCGATCGGTGCGATTCTGCGCGGGTCTGGACACGGCACGGTCGTCGCCGGCTGATTGCCGCGCCTCCGGGTCCGGATTTTGGACCCGAGGGCGTCGACAGCCGGTTTCTAGTGAAAGGGAGAACGTCATGGCCGCACCTGGTTTTGACATCAACGACGTGAAGCGCCGCATGCAGGGCGCCACACAATCGCTCAAGCACGAACTCGGCGGTCTGCGTACCGGCCGCGCCGCGGCCTCCATGCTGGAGCCGGTCCAGGTCGAGGCCTACGGCTCGCATATGCCGCTCAACCAGGTTGCAACCATCAGCGTGCCCGAGCCGCGCCTGCTCTCGGTGCAGGTCTGGGACAAGACGATGGTGAAGGCGGTCGAAAAGGCGATCGTCGATTCCAATCTCGGCCTGTCGCCGGCGACCGAAGGTCAGGTGCTGCGGCTGCGCATTCCCGAGCTCAACGAGGAGCGCCGCAAGGAGCTCGTCAAGGTCGCGCACAAATACGCCGAAGCGGCCAAGGTCGCGGTGCGCCATGTGCGCCGCGACGGCCTCGACGTGATCAAGAAGCTCGAGAAGAATCACGAGATCTCCGAGGACGATCAGGAGCGCCTGTCGAACGAGGTGCAGAAGGCGACCGACGGCATGATCGTCGAAATCGATCAGCTGCTTGCCGCCAAGGAGAAGGAAATCCTGACGGTCTGAGACGGTACAGGAACAGCAGATGTCGAACGCCGCCGCCCCAGCAACTGACGGACCGGATCGCTCCGGCGGTCCGTTGCATGTGGCGATCATCATGGACGGCAACGGGCGCTGGGCCGCGTCGCGCGGCCTGCCGCGCGTCGAGGGCCATCGCCGCGGCGTCGAGGCGCTGCGCCGCGTGGTGCGGGCAGCTCATGAACTCGGCATCGTCTACCTTACGATCTTTTCGTTCAGCTCGGAAAACTGGTCGCGACCCGCCAGCGAGATCGGCGATCTGTTCGGCCTGCTGCGCCGCTTCATCCGCAACGATCTGGCGACGCTGCACCGCGACGGGGTGCGGGTGCGCGTGATCGGCGAGCGCGACGGGCTCGACGGCGACATCTGCGCGCTGCTCAACGAGGCCGAAGAGCTCACGAGGAACAATACCAAGCTCAACCTTGTTGTCGCCTTCAACTACGGTTCGCGGGCGGAGATCGCCGCCGCCGCGCGGCGCCTTGCGCGCGAGGTTGCCGAAGGCAAGCGCGACGCCAACTCGATCGATGCCGACACGCTCGGGCACTACCTCGATGCGCCCGACATTCCGGATCCGGATCTGATCATCCGCACCAGCGGCGAGCAGCGTCTGTCGAACTTCCTGATGTGGCAGGCGGCCTATAGCGAGCTGGTGTTCGTGCCGATTCACTGGCCGGATTTCGACAAGGCGGCGCTCGAGGGCGCGATTGCGGAATACGGCAAACGCGAGCGCCGGTTCGGCGGCCTCGCCGCGAAAACCGGCTCGTGAGCGAGGGCGAAGCCGCGCCGGCGGCAGCAAGCGAGCAGCCGCCTGAGGCAGCAGGCGATCAGGGGGCGCGCAACCTCGCGATGCGCGTGGTTGCGGCGCTGGTGCTGGCGCCGGTCGCGATCGCACTGGCCTATCTGGGCGGTATCGCCTGGTCGCTGTTGGTGACGCTGGCGGCGGTCGGCTTGTTTGTGGAATGGCTTGCTGTAACCGGGTTCGGACGCGAACTCCGCGTCGTGGTGCCCGGTGCCTTAGCGCTGCTGCTGATCGGACTTTGTTTGATGGTCGGCCGCATCGATGCGGCGCTGGACGTGCTCGTGGTCGGTGTGGTCGCGGTGGCGTTGACGTCGGGCGAGCGGCGCGGCTGGGCAATTGCGGGATTGCTCTATGCGGCGGCCGCCGAGATCGCAGCGGTCGTGCTGCGTCTCGATCCGGCGAACGGCTTCGCCGCGCTGATGTTCGTGCTGCTGGTCGTGTGGGTCACCGATATCGGCGGCTATTTCGCAGGCCGCAGCATCGGCGGGCCGAAGCTCTGGGTGCGGGTCAGCCCGAAGAAGACATGGGCTGGCGCGATCGGCGGTTTCGTGGCGAGCCTGGTTGTTGCGGCCGGCTTTGCCGCCTTCGAGATCGGGACGACAGGGCCGTTGTTGATGCTCGGAGCCGTGTTGTCGGTGGTCTCGCAACTCGGCGATCTCTTCGAATCCGCGGTGAAGCGGCGGTTCGGGGTGAAGGATTCGAGCCACATCATTCCCGGCCATGGCGGCCTGCTGGATCGCCTGGACGGATTTGTCGCGGCCGTCATTGTGGCGGCGATTTTCGGCTTTCTCCGTGGTGGCGCCGATGGCGTCGGACGCGGTCTTATGGTTTGGTGATGAGATGAGCGCAGTTCCGTTGCGTAACAACAAGGCCGCGGCGGCATCCGCCGTGCGGACCGTGACTGTCCTCGGTGCCACCGGCTCAATCGGCGACAGCACGATGGATCTGCTGCGTGGCGCGCGCGACCGCTACCAGGTCGAGGCGCTGACCGCGAACAGCAATGTCGAGGGTCTTGCCAAGCTCGCCAGGGAGTTCGGTGCGCGGTTCGCCGCCATTGCCGATCCGGCGAAGCTTTCCGAGCTGAAGGACGCACTGGCTGGAACCCGGATCGAATGCGGGGGCGGGGAGAGCGCCATCATCGAGGCCGCCGCACGGCCGGCGGATTGGGTGATGGCGGCGGTCAGCGGTGCTGCCGGATTGAAGCCGGCGCTTGCCGCGGTCGATCGCGGCGCAACCGTCGCGCTCGCCAACAAGGAGTGCCTGGTCTGCGCCGGGGACATCTTCATGGAGCGGGCCAAGAAGGCCGGCGCCTGCATCCTGCCGGCGGACTCCGAACACAATGCGCTGTTCCAGGCGCTCGCCTCCGGCAATCGCGAGGAACTGACGCGGGTGATCATCACCGCATCCGGCGGGCCGTTCCGCACCTGGGCTCCGGCCGACATCGAGCAGGCGACGCTGGAACAGGCGCTGAAGCATCCGAACTGGAGCATGGGGCAGAAGATCACGATCGATTCCGCCTCGATGATGAACAAGGGCCTCGAGGTGATCGAGGCGTCCTATCTGTTCGCCCTGGCGCCCGACGAGATCGACGTGCTGGTGCACCCGCAGTCGATCATCCACGGCATGGTCGAGTTCTCGGATCGCTCGGTGGTGGCCCAGCTCGGCACACCCGACATGCGGATCCCGATCGCGCATTGCCTCGGCTGGCCCGACCGCGTCGTCGGCCCATCGGCCAAGCTCGATCTCGCCAAGATCGGACAGCTCACCTTCGAGGCGCCGGACTTCGAGCGTTTCCCGGGGCTGCGGCTGGCTTACGAGGCGCTGCGGATGGGGTACGGCGCGACGACGGTCTATAATGCCGCGAACGAGATCGCGGTCGCCGCGTTTATCGCTGGCAAGATCAAGTTCGGTGCGATCGCCCGGCTGGTCGAGGCGACGATGAATGATTGGATCAGGTCGGGGAATCAGCCACCACTGCATTCGGCGGATGATGCGATTTCCGTTGACCATATCGCGCGAAATAAAGCTGCCGCCCTATTGCCTCAAATTGCCTTAAAGGCAACCTAGAGGGTTGGGGACGGAGCTTAATCGCTCTTGTCGAGGGGAATTCGGATGCCCGAGTATTTTCTTCATAGTATCGATGCGTTGAGTCATGGGCTTCTCGGCTATATCGTTCCGTTTCTCTTCGTCCTGACCATCGTCGTTTTCTTCCACGAGCTTGGCCATTTCCTGGTCGCGCGCTGGGCTGGCGTGAAGGTGCTGACCTTCTCGCTGGGCTTCGGGCCGGAGCTTGCCGGCTTCAATGACCGGCATGGCACGCGCTGGAAGATCTCGGCGATTCCGCTCGGCGGCTACGTCAAGTTCTTCGGTGACGACAGCGAGGCGTCGACGCCGTCGACGGAGACGCTCGCCGCCATGACGGCGGAAGAGCGCGAGGGCAGCTTCCACCACAAGTCGGTCGGCAAGCGCACCGCCATCGTCGCGGCCGGCCCGATCGCGAACTTCATTCTTGGTGCCCTGATCTTTGCCGGCATGGCACTCTATTACGGCAAGCCCAGCACGATCGCCCGGGTCGACGGCCTGGTCGCCGAGAGCGTCGCCGCGAATGCGGGCTTCAAGGTCGGCGACGTCGTCGTGGATATCGACGGCAGCGCCATCCAGAGCTTTGCTGACATGCAGCGGATCGTAGCATCGAATGCTGGTTCAGAGCTTGGCTTCAAGGTGAAGCGGGATGGCGCGGTCGTCGCGCTCAAGGCGACGCCGGCATTGAAGGAGGTCAAGGATCCCTTCGGCAACGCGCACAAGATCGGCGTGCTCGGAATCGAGCACAAGGCTCAGGTCGGCGAAGCCTCCAGCGCGCCGGTTGGCGTCTTCGAGGCCATGAAGATCGGCGTCGAGCAGGTCTGGTACATCATTGCCAGCACGTTCAAGTTCCTGGGGTCGCTGTTCGTCGGGACCGGCAATCCGGCCGAGGTGAGCGGAGTCATTGGAATCGCGAAGCTTTCGGGCCAGGCGGCGAGCGCCGGGTTCCAGTTCGTGGTCAATCTTTGCGCCATCCTGTCGGTCTCGATCGGTCTGTTGAACCTGTTCCCGATCCCGCTTCTGGATGGCGGACACCTGCTGTTCTACAGCGCTGAGGCGCTCCGTGGACGCCCGCTTTCCGAGCGGACGCAAGAGGTGGGTTTCCGAATCGGTCTGGGTTTGGTTCTGATGTTGATGGTGTTTGCGACGTATAACGACATCCTCAGGATCGCCGGGTCCTGAAACGGGGCTTTTCTGTGACGTTGCCAATGGGCAACGTCTTGGAACGAAAATGGAAATGTTCAGCTCTAGTAAGTTTGCCCCCTTGGCAAATTTGGCTACAAGCTGAGCGGCAGGTTGGGAATCTGTCGGGTCGTTGGGGAACGACTTGGCACTGTTAAGATAAGGGCGCGTTGCGCATGATGTTTGGAATGCGAGTGAGGGGGGCTTGTTCGCCGCCTTGGTCATGTTCGCCGCGCCGGTGGCGGCCACTCTGTCGGCCGTAGCTGTGTCTGCGCCTGCGTATGCGCAGACGGTTGATTCGATCACGGTGGAGGGGAACCGCCGCGTCGAGCTCGAAACCATCCGCTCTTATTTCCATCCCGGACCGGGCGGTCGGCTGGGCCAGGCCCAGATCGACGACGGCCTGAAGGCGCTGATCGAGACCGGCCTGTTCCAGGACGTCCATATCGACCAGCGGGGCGGACGCCTCGTCGTGGTCGTGGTCGAGAACCCGGTGATTGGCCGCGTTGCCTTCGAAGCAACAAGAAGGTCAAGGACGAGCAGCTCACCGCCGAAGTCCAGTCCAAGCCGCGCGGCACCTTCTCGCGTCCATGGTGCAGTCGGATGCCCTGCGAATCGCGGAAATTTACCGCCGCTCCGGCCGCTACGACGTGCGGGTCAATCCGCAGATCATCGAGCAGCCGAATAACCGCGTCGACCTGATCTTCGAGGTCAATGAAGGCGTGAAGACCGGCGTGCGGTCGATCGAGTTCGTCGGCAACAATGCCTATTCGGCGTCGCGCCTGCGCGATGTCATCAAGACCCGCGAATCGAACATCCTGAGCTTCCTCGGCGGTAACGACGTCTACGACCCCGACCGGGTCGAGGCCGACCGTGACCTGCTGCGCCGCTTCTACCTCAAGAACGGCTATGCCGACGTGCAGGTCGTGGCCGCGCTGACCGAATACGATCCCGACAAGAAGGGCTTCCTGGTTACCTTCAAGATCGAGGAGGGCCAGCAGTACCGCGTCGCATCCGTCAACTTCACGTCGTCGATCAACACGCTCGATCCGAACGCGCTGCGCTCGTTCTCGCGCGTCAATGTCGGCTCGCTCTACAACGCCGAGGCGCTGGAGAAGTCGGTCGAGGAGATGCAGATCGAGGCGTCCCGCCGCGGCTACGCGTTCGCGGTGGTCCGGCCGCGCGGCGATCGCAATTTCGACAGTCACACGGTGTCGATCACCTTCGCGATCGATGAAGGTCCGCGTACCTATATCGAGCGCATCAACATCCGCGGCAACAGCCGCACGCGCGACTACGTCATCCGCCGCGAGTTCGATATCTCCGAAGGCGACGCCTACAACCGTGCGCTGGTCGACCGTGCCGAGCGCCGGCTGAAGAACCTCGACTTCTTCAAGACCGTGAAAATCACCACCGAGCCCGGGTCCTCCAGCGATCGCGTCATCCTGATCGTCGATCTCGAGGAGAAGTCGACCGGCGACTTCTCGGTGTCGGGCGGCTATTCGACCACCGACGGCGCGCTGGCCGAAGTCAGCGTCTCCGAGCGCAACCTGCTCGGCCGCGGCCTGTTCGCGAAGGCCTCGGTGACCTACGGCCAGTACGCCCGCGGCTACTCGCTGTCGTTCGTCGAGCCCTATCTGCTCGACTACCGCGTCGCGCTCGGCCTCGATTTCTACCAGCGCCAGCAGCTGTCCAACAGTTACATCGCCTACGGCACCAAGACGCTGGGCTTCAGCCCGCGGCTCGGCTTCAGCCTGCGGGAAGATCTGTCGCTGCAGCTGCGCTACTCGATCTATCAGCAGGAAATCACGCTGCCGTCGACGCTCAACAACTGTAACAACGTGCCGCTGCTGCCGGACGGAACGCCGAATCCCGCGTTCAATCCGAGCCCCGCCTATGCCAACCTGAACGGGATCAGCCTGGTGTCGACCAATGGTCTGGGCTGCTTCTCCGACGGTGAAGCCTCGCTGCCGGTCCGCAAGGAACTGTATGGCGGCAAGACCCTGACCTCGGCGCTGGGCTATACGCTCAACTACAACACGCTCGACAACAACAAGAACCCGACCGACGGTCTGATCATCGACTTCAAGCAGGACTTCGCCGGCGTCGGCGGCGACGTCAGCTACATCAAGAGCGCGATCGACGCGAAGTACTACACCCCGCTGGTGTCGGACATCGTCGGCGTGATCCACGCGCAGGGCGGCATCCTGAACAAGCTCGGCAGCGACGAACTGCGTATGCTGGATCACTTCCAGATGGGCCCGAACCTGGTCCGCGGCTTCGCGCCGAACGGTATCGGTCCGCGTGACATCAACCCGTACGGCACGATGGACGCCATCGGCGGCACCAAGTACTGGGGCGTGTCGGCGGAACTGCAGATGCCGTTCTGGTTCCTGCCGAAGGAAGTCGGGCTCAAGGGCGCGGTCTATGCCGACGCTGGCGGGCTGTATGACTATCAGGGCCCGACATCGTGGGCGAGAACCGGCGAAGTCAATGTGCCCGGCTGCGTCAAGCCGACGAACAACCCGGCGTCTCCGGGCACCTGCCTTGGCCTGCAGTTCGACGACAGCAAGGTTGTCCGTAGTTCGGTCGGTGTCGGTCTGATCTGGCAGTCGCCGTTTGGTCCGCTGCGCTTCGACTACGCCGTGCCGCTGACCAAGGGTGCGTATGACCGCGTGCAAGAATTCCGGTTTGGTGGCGGTACGACTTTCTAACACCGCGACCCGACCGGACTGCGACGGATGGAATGGCGCAGCCGATCTTCTTCAAAAGTCCTCCTTCGTCATCGCTGGCTGAAATAGCCGCGCTGACGAAGGCGCAACTGGTCGACCCCGAAAGGGGCGCGCACAAGATCAGGGGGCTGGCCTCGCTCGACGAGGCCGGTCCGATGCATCTCGCGTTTTTCGACAATCTCAAATACGCCGACCAGCTTGCCGCGACCAAGGCCGGCGCCTGCCTGGTCAGCCCGCGCTTCGAGGCGCAGGTGCCGAAGGGCACCGCCGTGCTGCGGGCCGCAAAGCCGTTCCAGGTGTTCGTCGAGCTTGCCCGCGAATGGCACGCCGATGCGCTGCGGCCGCAATCCTGGTTCGATACCGAGGGGATCGCCCCGTCGGCGATCATCGATCCGACCGCGCGCCTCGAGGATGGTGTCATCGTCGATCCGCTGGTCGTGATCGGCCCGCGGGTCGAGATCGGCTCGGGCACCATCGTTGGCGCCGGCGCGGTGATCGGCGCCGACGTCAAGATCGGCCGCGACTGCAATGTCGGCGCCAAGACCACCATTCAGTTCGCGCTGATCGGCAACAACGTCCTGATCCATCCCGGCTGCAATATCGGCCAGGACGGCTACGGCTTCATCTTCTTCGGGCCCAAGGGCCACGTGAAGGTGCCGCAGACCGGTCGCGTGGTGATCCAGAACAATGTCGAGGTCGGCGCCGCCTCGACCATCGACCGCGGTTCCCTCCGCGACACCGTGATCGGTGAGGGCACCAAAATCGACAATCAGGTCCAGATCGGCCACAATGTCACCATCGGCCGGCACTGTCTGCTCGCGGCCCAGATCGGGCTCGCCGGCAGTCTGACGATCGGCGACAATGTCGCGCTCGGCGCCAAGGTGGGCATCAACAACCACCTCAAGATCGGCGACGGCGCCCAGGTGACGGCGATGAGCGCGGTCAAGGACGACATCCCGGCCAATGGCCGCTGGGGCGGGCATTTCGCCAAGCCGACCAAGCAGTGGTTCAGGGAAATTATCGCAGTGGAGCGCCTGGTGCGCGACAACGAAGCCAAGGGCAAGGAACAGGAGTGATGGAGGAGGCACCGGTCAAATTCGAGCTGGTGGATATCAACGATATCCTGAAGACGCTCCCGCATCGCTTTCCGATGTTGCTGATCGACCGCGTGATCAATATCCGCACCGACTACAGCGGTATCGGCATCAAGAACGTCACATTCAACGAGCCGCCGTTCCAGGGACATTTCCCGGAGCGCCCGGTTTATCCCGGCGTGATGATGATCGAGGCGATGGCCCAGACCGCCGGTGTGATCGGCATCAAGTCGGTCGAGGGCACCGAGAAGCCGCGCGCGGTGTATTTCCTCACCATCGACAAGTGCAAGTTCAGGAAGCCGGTGATGCCGGGCGACACCATCGAATACCACATGCGCTCGCTCGGCCGCCGCAAGACGATGTGGTGGTTTCACGGCGATGCCAAGGTCAACGGCCAGGTGGTCGCTGAAGCCGATGTCGGCGCGATGCTGACGGACTAAAGCGCTTTCGCGCTGCAGGGCTCACGACGTCCGGCAGGCGTATCGGCCGTCCGCGCCTGCGATGCGCAGGACGCGGTTGAGAAAGACGCCCATCGATGGTGCGATCATCAGCGCGTCGTAGGTTTCAGTACGCACGCCGCAATAGTGCTGGTAGCTGCCCCTGACCGCGACCAGCAATGTCTGCTCGCCCGCGCTGTAGCAGACCCGCTGGACGATCGTGCTGCGATTGATGTCGCGGCAGTCGAAGCGCGAGAGATCGACAGCCGTGCTGTTGCCGAGGTCGACGATCTCGGTGCCGATCGGCGCAGAGAGCAGGCTGAGGATCAGCGCGGCGGCCCGGACCATGGATCGGTTGCGACCTTCTCGTTTGCAACAGGCCGTCATGATACGTCACTGGACAGGGCGGTCAAAGTCGCGCTAACGACCAGCCAAATCGACAGCATGGCGCCTTGATAGCACCTTGGCGCGATTAACGAATTCCGGATCGAAACTTCATGAGCATGATCGACCCCACTGCGCGGATTGCGGATGGCGCTGTGATCGGGGCCGGCACCGAGATCGGTCCGTACTGCATCATCGGCCCCAATGTCGTGCTCGGTGAGAACTGCAAGCTGATCGCGCATGTCACGGTCAGCGGACATACCAGGATTGGCGCCGGCTGCGTCATCTCGCCGTTTGCCGCGCTCGGCGGGCCGCCGCAGGATCTCAGCTATCGCGGCGAGCCGACCCGTCTCGAAGTCGGCGAAGCCTGCACGATCCGCGAGGGCGTGACGATGAATGTCGGCACGATCAAGGGCGGCGGGCTCACCCGCGTCGGCGATCGCGGCTTCTTCATGAATAACAGCCACGTCGGCCATGACTGCATGGTCGGCAACGGCGTGATCTTCGCGACGTCGGCGACGCTGGGCGGTCACTGCGAGATCGGCGACTTCGTCTATATCGGCGGCCTGTCGGCGGTGCACCAGTTCACCCGCGTCGGTTCGCAGGTGATGATTGGCGGCGTCTGCGGCGTGCGCGGCGACATCATCCCGTTCGGGCTCGCCAACGGCCAGTACGCGGTGCTCGAAGGCCTCAACATCATCGGTATGCGGCGCCGCCAGTTCACCAAGGCGCGGCTCGCAACCGTGCGTGCGTTCTACCAAAAACTGTTCCACGGCCCCGGCATCTTCGCCGAGCGGCTGGCTTCGGTGCAGCCGCTGGCAAGCGAGGATCCCGCGATCGCGGAGATCCTCACCTTCATCGAGGGCGGCAAGCTGCGACCGCTCTGTCTTCCCGCCGATACCAATTGAGCAGGGGATGGCCGCCAGCATGACGTCAGCGGCTCCCTCGCTTTCCTCGCCGGTCGGCGTGATCGCCGGCGGCGGCGCCATGCCGTTCGCGGTTGCGGATCAGCTCGCCGCGCGCGGCATCACGCCGGTGCTGTTCGCACTGCGCGGCGCCTGCGATCCCGCGCGCTTGCAGAAGTTTCGTCATCGCTGGATCTCGGTCGGCCAGCTTGGGCGGGCGACACGGTTGTTTCGCGATGAAGGCTGCCGCGACCTGATCTTCATCGGCACCCTGGTCCGCCCGGCGCTGTCGGAGATCCGGCTCGACTGGGGGACGCTGCGCCTGCTCGGCCATGTCGTGCGCGCGTTCCGTGGCGGCGACGATCATTTGCTGTCGAGCGTCGGCCGCATCCTCGAGCAGCAGGGATTTCGCATGGTCGGGATCAAGGACGTCGCGCCCGATCTCCTGATGCCCGAGGGCGCCGTGACGCGCGCGACGCCGGACAGCGCAGCGCTCGCCGATATCGCGCGCGGCCGCGGCGTGCTCGACGCGCTCGGGCCGTTCGACATCGGACAGGCGGCCGTGGTGGTCGACGGTCACGTGGTTGCGGTCGAAGACATCGAAGGCACCGACGGGCTGCTCGCGCGCGTGGCGCGGCTGCGCGCCGAGGGCCGGATCCGCGCCAAAGCGGCCGCGGCGTGCTGGTGAAGGCGCCGAAGAGCAAGCAGGATCTGCGCTTCGATCTGCCGACCATCGGCCCGCGGACGGTCGAGGGTGCGGCCGCGGCGGGGATTGCCGGGATCGCCGTGATCGCGGGCAATACGCTCGCCGCCGAACCGCAGGCCCTGATCGAGGCCGCCGACGCCAAGGGGCTGTTCGTCATCGGGTTGGCAGGCTGATGCAGGCGCGCAGTCCCAGCACCGGCCGCAAGATCTTCCTCATCGCGACCGAGGAATCCGGTGACCGCCTCGGCGCGGCACTGATGCAGGTGCTGCGCCAGCGGCTCGGCGATAACGTGCAATTTGCCGGCGTCGGCGGCCGGCAGATGACGGGTGAGGGCATCGACCCGCTATTTCCGATCGAGGAGCTCTCGATCGTCGGCCTTTCCGCGGTCGTGAAGCAATTGCCGAAAATCCTGCGGTTGATCAGCCGCACCGCCGACGCAGTGCTCGCCGACGCGCCCGACATGCTCGTCATCATCGACAGCCCGGACTTCACCCATCGCGTCGCGCGCCGGGTCCGTGCACGCAATCCGAATATTCCGATCATCGATTACGTGTCACCGTCGGTCTGGGCCTGGCGGCCGGGCAGGGCACGCGCGATGCGAAGCTATGTCGATCATGTGCTCGCGCTGCTGCCGTTCGAGCCGGAAGAATATCGCAAGCTGCAGGGACCGCCATGCAGCTATGTCGGCCATCCCCTGACCGAGCAACTCGCCTCGCTGCGGCCGAACGAGGAGGAGCAGAAGCGGCGCGACGCGCAACCGCCGGTCCTGCTGGTTCTGCCCGGAAGCCGGCGCAGCGAGATCAAGCATCATCTGGCGCTGTTTGGCGCCGCGCTCGGCCAGCTCAACCAGCAAACGCCGTTCGAGCTCGTGCTTCCCACCATGCCGCATCTCGAGGCGATGGTGCGCGAAGGCGTCGCCTCGTGGCCCGTGGCGCCGCGGCTTGCGATCGGCGAGACCGAGAAGCGCGCCGCATTCCGCGTCGCCCGCGCCGCGCTCGCGAAGTCGGGCACAGTGACGCTGGAGCTCGCGCTGTCAGGGATTCCGATGGTAACGGCCTATCGCGTCGGCGCCGCCGAGGCGTTCATCCTGCGCCGCGCAATCCGGGTGTCGTCGGTGATCCTCGCCAATCTCGTGATCGGCAGCGATATCATTCCCGAGTTCCTGCAGGAGAACTGCACGCCGGACAAGCTTGCGCAGGCGCTGGTCGAGGTGATCAAGGATTCACCTGAGCGCCTGCGGCAGCTTGTGGCGTTCGCGACGATGGACGGCAAGATGTCGACCGGCGACCAGCCGCCGAGCGTCCGCGCCGCCGACATCGTGCTGGCGGAATTGGGCCGGCGTTCGGCCTAGTCGTTCACTCATGCTGCGCTCTGCGGCGACATCCGGTCGCAACGGTTCCGCTTGCCTCTGATATTTAGACTGCGCTAATATTAGCGTGGTCTAATATTAATGCGGAGCCCTCCATGAAGATCGATCCTGTCGCCTATGTCGGAGCGGTCGTTCGCGAAGTTGCCGTCCGGGAACGCGACGGCAAACCGGCGCGGGCAGTGATTGCAACGCGCAGCTACGACACCGACATCGCCGATCTCTGGGACGCGCTGACCAATCCCGAGCGCATTCCGCGCTGGTTCTTACCCGTCTCGGGCGATCTGAAGCTCGGCGGCCGCTACCAGTTCCAGGGCCAGGCCGGCGGCGAGATCACAACGTGCGAGCCGCCGCGCCGGCTTGCCGTGACCTGGGAGGCGATGGGCACCGTCAGCTGGCTCGCCGTCACCCTGGCTGACGATGGCGCCGGCGGCACGCGCCTGGAACTCGAGCATCTCTCGCTGATCGAGGGCGATTTCTGGGATCGCTATGGACCCGGCGCGGTTGGCGTCGGCTGGGACCTCGCCTTGATCGGGCTCGCGCTCTACATCGCCTCGGGCCCCGGTGCGCAGTTCGATCGCGCGGCCGCGGAGGCGTGGCCCGGCTCCGATGACGGCAGGGAGTTCATCCGCCGCAGCAGCGCAGACTGGTGCACGGCCTCGATCAAGGCTGGCACGGACGAGGCCGCCGCGCGCCGGGCCGGGGCCAACACCACGGCGTTCTATTGCGGCGAGCCCGAGCCGGGTGGAGGCTCGTAACCGTGCACGCCTTCGACATCCTCGGCGATCCCGTTCGCCGGCGCATCCTGGAACTGCTGGCGACTGGCGAGCACAGTTCGGGTGATGTCGTCGCCGTCGTGCAGCGCGAATTCGGTATCACCCAGTCGGCGGTCTCGCAGCAGCTGCGGATCCTGCGCGACGCCGGTTTCGCGTCGGTGCGCGCCGACGGCACCCGCCGCATCTACGCGGTGGAGCCGCGGCGGCTGCGCGAGGTCGACGACTGGCTCGATCGCTTCAGGGCGTTCTGGCTGCCGCGCCTCGATGCGCTCGCGACCGAAGTCGCGCGCGGCAAACGAAAACGGCGCCATCGGGAATGATGGCGCCGTCTCGGACTCACTCAGGAATGCAGCTTACGTGCGCTTGTCGATCTGCACATAGTCGCGGCGCGCGACGCCGGTGTAGAGCTGGCGCGGACGGCCGATCTTCTGCTGCGGATCCTCGATCATCTCGCTCCACTGGCTGATCCAGCCGACGGTGCGGGCGACGGCGAACAGCACGGTGAACATCGAGACCGGGAAGCCCATCGCCTTCAGCGTGATGCCCGAATAGAAGTCGACGTTCGGGTAGAGCTTGCGATCGATGAAGTAGGGATCGCTGAGCGCGATCTTCTCGAGCTCCATCGCGACCTTGAGCATCGGATCGTCGCCGTGGCCGGTCTCCTTGAGCACCGCGTGACACATCTTCTGCATGATCTTGGCGCGCGGGTCGTAGTTCTTGTAGACGCGGTGGCCGAAGCCCATCAGGCGGACTTCGCTGTTCTTGTCCTTCACCTTGGCGATGAAGTCCGGAATGTTTTCGACCTTGCCGATGCCGTAGAGCATGTTGAGCGCGGCCTCGTTGGCGCCGCCATGCGCCGGGCCCCACAGGCAGGCGATGCCGGCCGCGATGCAAGCGAACGGGTTGGCGCCCGAGGAGCCGGCAATGCGCACCGTCGAGGTCGAGGCGTTCTGCTCGTGGTCGGCATGCAGGATGAAGATCTTGTCGAGTGCGTCAGCCAGCACCGGATTGATCTTGTATTCCTCGCAGGGCACCGCGAAGCACATGTTGAGGAAGTTCTCGGCAAACGAGAGCGAGTTCTTCGGATAGATGAAGGGCTGGCCGATGGTGTACTTGTAGGCCATCGCCGCCAGCGTCGGCACCTTCGCGATCATCCGCATCGAGGCGATCATGCGCTGCCGCGGATCGTTGATGTCGGTGGAGTCGTGGTAGAACGCAGCCAGCGCGCCGACGGCCGCCACCATGATCGCCATCGGATGAGCGTCGCGGCGGAAGCCCTGGAAGAAGCGGGCCATCTGCTCATGCACCATCGTGTGATGGATCACGCGATGGTCGAAGTCCTTCTTCTGCGCCGGGGTCGGAAGCTCCCCGTAGAGCAGCAGGTAGCAGGTCTCGAGGAAGTCGCCGTGCTCGGCGAGCTGCTCGATCGGATAGCCGCGGTATTCGAGAACGCCGGCGTCGCCGTCGATATAGGTGATCTTCGACTGGCAGCTGCCGGTCGAGGTGAAGCCGGGGTCGTAGGTGAACACCCCGGCCTGGCCGTAGAGCTTGGCGATGTCGATGACATCAGGCCCAACCGTGCCGCTCAGGATCGGGAAATCGTAGTTCTTGTTGCCGATGGTGAGTGTGGCTGTCTTGCTGGATTTTGCGTCCATCGCGATATCCCCGATGAATTCGTTGCGAAAACCGACCATGCCCAGTCGCTAATGTGCGGCCCATGGCCGGGCGGAACGGCTTGTTGAGAAAGCGTCCGGGGATGGGTAGCTCATTGCAATGTGCGCTGCAAGATGGACCCTGGAGGGGGTCCATGCAGGATTACGCCGCCTGATCGGCGAGGCGGGCCAGGCACTCCTGGCGTCCCAGGACGGCCAGCACGTCGAAGATGCCCGGCGACGTTGTGCGCCCGGTCAGCGCCACCCGCAGCGGCTGGGCGACGGCGCCGAGTTTCAGATTGTTCTGCTCGGCGAAATTCCGCATGGCGGACTCGGTGGTTTCCGCCGTCCATTCATTCACGGCTTCCAGCGCGGTACGCAGCCGGCCGATCAATGCGCGCGTTTCCGGCGTGAGTAGCGCCACAGCTTTCGGATCGAGCTCGAGCGGCCGATCGGCGAAAATGAAGTAGGCGCCCGCGATCAGCTCGATCAGCGTCTTGGCGCGCTCCTTCAGGCTCGGCATTGCGCGCAACAACTGCGCGCGGGTGGCGTCGTTGAGCTTGGCCTTCAGCGCGGCGCCTTCAGGAACATAGTCCAGCACGCTCTCGAACTGGGTCACGAGGGATTGATCGTCGCTCTGCCGGATATAGTGACCGTTGAGGTTCTCCAGCTTGGCGAAATCGAACCGCGCCGCCGAGCGGCCGATGCCCGGGAGGTCGAACGCGTCGATCATCTCCTGGGTCGAGAAGATCTCCTGGTCGCCATGGCTCCAGCCGAGCCGGACGAGGTAGTTGCGCAGGGCGGCCGGCAGATAGCCGAGCGCGCGGTAGGCATCGACGCCGAGCGCGCCATGGCGCTTCGACAGTTTCGAGCCGTCGGGGCCGTGGATCAGCGGAATGTGGGACATGCTCGGCAGCTCCCACTCCAGCGCGTCGTAGATCTGCTTCTGGCGCGCGGCGTTGATCAGGTGGTCGTCGCCGCGAATGATGTGGGTGACGCCCATGTCGTGGTCGTCGACCACGACCGCGAGCATGTAGGTCGGGGTGCCGTCGCCGCGCAGCAGGACGAGGTCGTCGAGGTTCTCGTTCTGCCAGACCACGCGGCCCTGGACCTGGTCCTCGATCACGGTCTCGCCGGTCTGCGGCGCTTTCAGGCGGATGGTCGGCTTGACGTCCGAGGGCGCGGTGGCCGGATCACGGTCACGCCACATGCCGTCATAGAGCCGGGTGCGGCCCTCGGCGCGTGCCCTCTCGCGCATCGCGGCCAACTCCTCGGGCGTGGCGTAGCAGTAATAGGCGCGCCCGGCGGCGAGCAGGCCCTCGGCGACCTCGCGATGGCGGGCGGCGCGGCTGAACTGGTAGATGACGTCGCCGTCCCAATCGAGCTCCAGCCATTTCAGGCCGTCGAGGATGGCGTCGATCGCCTCCTTGGTGGAGCGTTCGCGGTCGGTGTCCTCGATCCGGAGCAGCATCTTGCCGCCGAGCTTCCGGGCATAGAGCCAGTTGAACAGCGCGGTGCGGGCACCTCCGATATGGAGGAAGCCGGTCGGTGAGGGGGCGAAGCGGGTAACGACGGGATTGGTCATGATCGAGCGAGACGTATGCTGGAACGGGCGGTGGTGTATAGCAGGAACAGGACATAACTAAAGCCTCGGTTGACCTTTTGCCCGTCAAACCGGACTTGAAACCGGCCCGACACCGGACTTGGCCGGACGGCGCGAATTTGGCAGAAGGTTGAGCTTAATCCTCCAGGGAACCCTTTGATGACGACTGACACGACGGCAGAGGCAGGGCGCGACTTCATCCGCGACATCGTCCAGGCCGATCTCTCCTCCCACAAGCACAACCGGATCGTGACCCGCTTCCCGCCGGAGCCGAACGGCTACCTGCATATCGGTCACGCCAAGTCGATCGCGCTGAACTTCGGCATCGCGCAGGAGTTCGGCGGCCAGTGCAATTTGCGCTTCGACGACACCAATCCGACAAAAGAGGAGCAGGAGTACATCGACTCCATCCAGGCTGACGTCCACTGGCTCGGCTACGACTGGGGCAAGAACCTCTTCTTCGCCTCGGACTATTTCGAGCGCCTGTACGATTGGGCCGAGGGCCTGATCAAGGCCGGCTATGCCTATGTCGACGATCAGTCGCAGGAGGAGATCCGCACGTCCCGCGGCACGCTGACCGAGCCCGGCAAGAACTCGCCGTTCCGCGACCGTTCGGTCGAGGAGAACCTCGACCTGTTCCGCCGCATGAAGGCCGGCGAGTTCTCCAACGGCGCCCGCGTGCTGCGCGCCAAGATCGACATGGCCGCCGGCAACATCAATTTGCGCGACCCCGTGCTGTACCGCATCCTGCACGCCCATCATCCGCGCACCGGCGACAAGTGGTCGATCTATCCGAGCTACGACTACGCGCACGGCCAGTCGGACGCGATCGAGGGCATCACCCATTCGATCTGCACGCTGGAGTTCGAGGACCACCGCCCGCTCTATGAGTGGCTGCTCGACAAGCTGCCGGTGCCGTCGAAGCCGCGCCAGTACGAAATGGCGCGGCTGAACCTGACCTACACGCTGCTGTCGAAGCGCGTCCTGACCCAGCTCGTCCGTGACGGGCATGTCTCGGGATGGGACGATCCGCGCATGCCGACCATCGCCGGCCTGAAGCGGCGCGGCGTGCCGCCGGCCGCGGTGCGCGAGTTCATCAAGCGCATCGGCGTCGCCAAGGCCAACAGCGTGGTCGATGTCGGCATGCTCGAATTCTGCATCCGAGAGGAACTGAACCGCACCGCGCTGCGCCGCATGGCGGTGCTGCGGCCGCTCAAGGTCGTGATCGAGAACTATCCGGAAGGGCAGGTCGAGGAGATCGAGGCGATCAACCATCCCGACAATCCGGAAGCCGGCACCCGCAAGATCGCGTTCGGCCGCGAGCTCTACATCGAGCGCGACGACTTCATGGAGAACCCGCCGAAGAGGTTCTTCCGCCTCTCGCCCGGCAACGAGGTGCGGCTGCGCTATGCTTACTTCATCAAGTGCACGGGCGTGATCAAGGACGCCGCCGGCGAGATCACAGAGCTCCGCGCGACCTATGATCCGGCGACCAAGGGCGGCAATGCGCCCGACGGCCGCAAGGTGAAGGCGACGATGCACTGGCTGCCGGCAGCCCAGTCGAAGCCGGCGGAGATCCGGATCTACAATCAGCTGTTCGCGAACCCTAGCCCGAACGCCGCCAATTTCGCCGCCGACCTCAACCCGCAATCGCTGGAAGTGCTGACGGATGCGCGGGTCGAGCCTGCGATCGCCGAGGGCAACTCGCCTGACGCGATGCAGTTCGAGCGGCAGGGCTATTTCGTGCGTGACGCGGATTCGAGGCCGGACAAGCTCGTGTTCAACCGCACCATCGGCCTGCGCGACACCTTCGCCAAGGAAGTCGGCGGCAAGGG
>NZ_LFLZ01000042.1 GCF_001189845.1 Bradyrhizobium tropiciagri | reverse complement strand
TTGAGCCTTCCTCATCGCGAAGATCTCCTCGCCTTCGTGGCGCATGATCAAGCGCGACGGTCTCCATTGCAGGCATTAGCTAGTTGTGAACTTTCAGGAGGTTGTCCACTCGGCCCCGACCGTGAACCTGATGTCGCCAAACACACAGTGATTCTCGGGGGACCGAATGGACACTCACAAGAATGCGCCTCTGACGCCCAAAGGTCGAGAGGCCCTGGTGCGAAGCGTTGTTGAAGGAGGGGCTGAGCAAGGCGGCTGCCGCGCGCCAATTCAACGTGACGCCAAAGACGGTTGCCAAATGGGTCAACCGTTTCCGCACAGAAGGTGTGGATGGGTTTGCGGGATCGTTCCTCACGGCCTCATTCATTGCCGAGCCAAACCCCAGCGGCCGCGTGTGCCGCCGTCGAGGCGTTGCGCCGACAGCGCTACACAGGCAAGCAGATCGCCACTGAGGTCGGGGTATCGGTAGCGACCGTCAGCCGCATCCTGCACCGGCTCGGGCTGAACAGGCTCGCCGCGCTGGAGCCAGCCGATCCGCCCCCCAGCTCCGTGAAATCCTCTCAGATGCGAGACCCGACTTTCAGCCGCCGAAGCCGGAAACCCGCTGGCGCACGCCATGCCGAAAATGCAAGCTGAACGGAGCCTGGCATGTCACCACTCCCTAGCGGGATCGAGCCGTCAAAGTCAGGGGGAACGGTCGGAATACGATTCCAGCTCCAAACGGCGACATCATCCTGGTGCCTCGTCAAAGTCCACCTTGGCCGCTACGCGCCATCGGCCCGCGCGTCACTATGGCGCCTCGTCGCTAGGAATGGAGTCTTACCCCACCGAGATTTAGAAGCCACAGTCTCTGTAGTCCTTTCTGGCGAGCCGGAAACGCGAGCCGACAGCAACAAAGTCCACATCCAGATATTGATTTCCCCGACGATATTCGCCCAAACCGTCGCATCGAAGGCATTCGAGATTTATCCGCCAGCGCTTCTCTTGCGGAGAGTAGGTTGCAAAATCATTCTGAGCGCTGGGAGGTCCCTTGCAGATTTCAGCGATATACTGTCGGATTTCAGCGGGCAGATCGTCGATATGATGAGGATTCCATGGATCATTCTTGGTGACGGCGCTGCCCTTAGCGTCAGCCGCCACCACACTGCAAAGTAGAAGAAAAAGAACCGACAATGAGGTGCGCATTGCCATTGGACACGCCTTACTTGAACGGCTCTAACAACACATGCAGCCTTCCCCTTGGTCGCCTTGGCGTCGAAAGGTACTCTGCTGGTCTAGTACCCTGACCGTGCGGCCTATCGCTCCCCGGATCGCCTGTGCTCGGCCTATATAATATAGAATCCTTATCCCAACTGCGGGTCTCGTCGAACGCATCAGCGCGCGAAAGCGACCGGCGCGAGGTAGCTGTCATCGGCCCCGGGCTTCTCGGCCGGGAACGGCGGAAAGGGACTGGCGCGGTGGAGGAGCTCGAGCGCCTCCCGGTCGAGTACTGTATTGCCGGACGACTTCGATACCTCGCTCGCGATGACGTCACCCGCACGATTCAACTCAAATCGCACCACCGTCGTACCTGAGGCACCATGCGCCGCCGCCGGATAACGTTTGAAGCGCTGCAGATGACCGAACACCAGCGCGTTGTAGGCGTTTGCGCTTGCCTGTGAGAACCGGCCGACATGCTCGGTCTTCGGAGGCGCGCGCGTTTCGGGCGCGGGCGGCTGCACCTGAGGCTTTGGCTCTTCAATTTGTTTGGGCGTCTCTTGTGGCAGGGTGACCTCCGCTTGCGCCTGAGGCGGAGGCGGCTGCTCGACCTTCTCGACTGGCTGCTCCTGCTTGGGCTGCTCCTTGGGCCTCTCCTCCGCCTGTTGCATGGTCGGGCCGACCGCGATGTCCTGGTTCTGGATTTCGGGCGAACTCGCGTCGACCGGTGCGAGCGTCACGCTGATCGCCGGAATGATGTTGGGCTCGACGGGCTTGCGCGCATACCACAGTGCGACCGATGCGACGATTGCCACATGGGCCATCAGGATCGCGAGCGCTGCCAGCGTCCAGCGCGAGATGCCGGGGCGCTCCGGCAGATGCAGTGTATACGCGGTCATTGCTTTGCGGCCGGTGTTTCCAGCCCCACTAATGCGAGCTTCAGATATCCGCCGTCCCGCAACGTGTTCAACACCTGCATCAGATCGCCATAGCTCAGCGATTTGTCGGCGCGAACGAAGATCGTCTCGTCCTTGTGGTTGTTGGTAGCGGCATCGAGGGTGGCCGAAAGTGAATCGCGAGCCACGACGGTTTCGCCGACTGCAATGGTCTGATCCGGCTTGATCGTGACGAAGATCGGCTTGTCTGGCCGGGGCTGCTCCGGCGCGGTCGACGCGGGAAGGTTGACACCGATGTCCACGGTGGCAAGCGGCGCAGCGACCATGAAGATGATAAGCAGCACCAAAATGACGTCTATGAACGGTGTGACGTTGATCTCATGCTGAATTTCGAGATCATCACCAGTCGAACGAGAACCGAGACGTACAGCCATGGCGGTCACTCCGCAGCACGTGGCAGGATCACGCCGTGATTGCGCTGCCCACGGCTGATCAGGAGCAGGAGCTGCACCGAGGCATCGCCCAAAAGCGCTCGGTAACCAGCGATCACACGAGCGAGGTGGTTGTAGATCACGACCGCGGGGATGGCTGCCACGAGCCCGAGCGCGGTGGCAAGCAGCGCCTCGGCGATGCCGGGCGCAACCACCGCGAGGTTGGTGGTGTGGGACTCCGAAATTCCGATGAAGGAGTTCATGATGCCCCACACGGTGCCAAACAGGCCGACAAAGGGGGCGGTCGCGCCGATGGTAGCAAGAATGCCGGCGCCGCGCGAAATCTGTCGCGTCATCGCCGCTTCCACACGTTCCAGCCGAAGCGCAACACGCTCCTTGAAGCCATCATCGACGATACCGTCGGACAGCTCCGCCTCGCGCGCCGTCGAGAGGATCAGTTGTGCGACAGCATCGCGATCGCCATCGCATTCGTGGACCGCATCCGCCAGGCTGCCGCCTTGCTCCAGCATCCTGACCCGTCGAAGCGCGCGGCTCCTCGAGACGCGTAGCTCGATGGTCTTGGCGAGCCAGATCGTCCAGGTGACGAGCGAGGCGAAGGCCAGCCCGATCATGACAGCCTTCACGACGATGTCGGCATTAAGGAACATTCCCCACGGCGACAGATTGCGCGGCAGCAGGGAATCCGGAACTTGGGCGAATGCGGGCGGCAGGTCGACCGCAAGGGCTACCAGAAGACCGAGGACACCCGGCACAGGCCGGAGCCAGCATCCGAGCAGAGGCTTCTTTCCGCTATGTATCATCTCTTTCTTTCTTTTCTCGATCGGCCCCCCGATCGTTTCCCCGCACCTCGTGTGTTCTGCGAAGAGCTCCTCGCGAAGTAGCTACTAAAGCAAACCTTCGAGGTGATAGTTCACGCCAGCTTTGACTTGGTTGACTGCCGACTGCACGGTCACGCTATTGCCGAACGGATCCACAAACGGCAAAGCTTTGTTGCCGAAAGCCAGATGATCATATTCAAGCTTTGCGGACCAATGTGACCCCAGCATGTACTCAAAACCGCCGCCGGTGGTCCATCCTGGCCGGGTTGTGTTGGTCTGGGTGAAACCATCGAGTGCACTGTTCACTTCCATGCGATAGTCGGCGTTCATCCACGCCGCGCCGCCTTTCGCATAGAGCATCAGCGGTCCCATGACATAGCCGACCCTGCCGGTCACGGTGTCGTACCAGTTGTGGTCGCTGGTCATCGAGAGCGACGCGGTGCCCGCAGGATCAACGAAGTTGGCCTTGCCCTGAGCCGATGTCCAGCCGAGTTCGGCCTCGACCCCGACCAGCCAATTCGGTGCGGCAAGATAATTGTAGCCGAACTGCAGGCCACCCAGGGCACCAGCCGGATTGGTTCTGTCGGGTCCAATCGGCGTGAGGACGTGCTCGCCCGCGCTGAACGCGCCGCCGAAATTGGCGCCGGCATAGGCGCCGGCCCAATGGTAGGCGATCGGGGCTGCGGCTTTGGTGTAGAAAGCGGGCAAGACACCTGCGGTCTTCTCCGGCGCCCCGAGCTTCTGCGATATGCCAAAGTAATATCCTCGGCGCGGTCCGTATTGCGGGGCGAACACGCCGATGCCGCTGCCGTTGCGGATCTGGTAGATGTAGTCGGCCACGTTGACCACGTCGAACCGGACCGTAACCGGCAGTCCGTTCCAGCCGTTGGCAAACTCGTGCGACACACCCGTGTTGACCTGCCAATAGGATGGGAGGTGGTCGCAGTTGGGGCAGACTACGCCCGCCGGGGTCGTCCGCAGGCCGCTGCCGTAGATGAAGCTCGCGCTGGCCGTGGCGCCGTCCAACCAGCTATACCCGCTGTCTGTCCACCGGTATGCGACCCTGCCTGAACCCGTATAGGTCTGGTCATGATCGGTGTGGATCCAATTGTTCTGGATGTAGACGAGGTCGTCCGGAGAAAACAGGGTCTGGTTTGACACAACAGTGTGTGCGTGCTGGACCCCCCACGCCCAACTGGTGTCAGCGGAGAAGCCGCCGTACCTGAACCTGAGTTTCAGTTCGGCGCCGTAATTCTCGGCTTTGTCATAGTTGAACGCAGTTAGCACGTACGCCTGGCCGAACTGCCCGTCGTCAAGCAGGTCCCTCGCGGTCTTGTAATAGATGCTGCCGCCGAGCTCGAGGCTCGGACAGTTTGCTGCTGCGACGGGCGCTTTGCTGGGCGTTGCCCCTGGTGTCGTCGGACATTGCGGCAGCAGTTGCTGCGTGAAGCCGGCGTCATACACGTTGGCCCGCTCAGGTTGGATTGCGCCGACGTTCTGGAGAGGCTGGCCCGCAACCTGACCGGGCAGCACGGCGGCCTGATCGGGGGTGATGATCGGGGTGCCCGCGGTGGTGCCATTGAAGATCTGGGTTGGAATCGTTCGACCAAGCACTTGTTGTGGCGGTTCGAACGTTCGCATGTAGCCTATGTGCAGGACCGTCGACCCCCATGGCTTATAGGTTAGGCTCGCGCGCGGACTGAGTTGGTTGGCATCGACATATTGGTAGATCTGGTCGAACCGCAGGCCGTAGTTGAACGTCAGTTGCTGGGTCAACCGCCACTCGTCCTGGGCATAGGCGCCAAGCTGCCAGCCAAACTTTTTGTTGGCGTCGAGAATGTTGAATGGCGCGTCGATAGCCGTCAGGCCACTTGGATCGTTCGGGTCGAGCGGTTGTACCGTGCTTACGGTCGCGATCCGGGTCTGTTCGCCGTTGGTGTAGAAGCCTGCGCGAAGAGTGTGCGCGTCGTTCAAACGGTAGGAGAAATCGCCGGACACGCCGTTCAGGAACGAGCTACGATAAACATCGGATGCGACGTTGTTGATAAACAGATCGCCTACCGGATCGGGAACAAAATGAAGATCGCTGTAACGCGAATAATACGCGAGCTGCGCATCGAAATTGCCTTCCGACTTTTGCCAGGCAACGACGTTGTAGGCGTTTTTCTCGTATTGGTTTTGATTGAGGGTGGCCGAATCGAATCCGCTCTTGCCGAATGCCGTATAGGCGGGAGCATTCGGGTTCGGGGTGCCATCCGGGTTGACGCAAGGGTTCGCGGGGTCGAATGGGCCGCCGCAAAAGCCGCCCACGTTGCCAGGCTGCCCGGGATTGTTGGGAATCTGATAACGGGTCGTACCGAACCCGGAAATGGTGACCAGCCGCGCGGTTGGATCGAGCACCGTGGACGTGTAGGCGAAGAACCTGCCCTGTTCGGAATGGTCGTGAATGGCGTTGAGCGTCGCTATGGGGTTCTCGAGGCCGAGCCCGGTGCTGAGATAACGACCGGTGACATAGTAATCGGTCTTCCCCTCGACCCCGCCATATTCAAAGCTGGGCGTGATGGTCTGCCGGCTGCCGCCATAGACGCTGACGCTGCGCCGGACAGCGCCGCTCCGCTCTTGGTCGTGATGTCGAGGACGCCGGCCGTACGCAGGCCATATTGCGCCGGCAGCGCGCCCGTGATCAGGCCAATGCTGCCGATGAAGGAGGTCTCCAGAAGTTGCGAGAAGCCGGACACACCATCGGGCAGCAGAATCCCGTTGATCCGGTACTGAACGTTGGCGTGCTCGTTGCGCACGTGAAAATCGCCCGAGCTCGTCGAGTCCTGGTAGACGCCAGGAAATTGCAGCACGATATCGCTGAGCTGGGCGGCGTTTCCCTGCGGGAGGTTCTCGATATCCTTCTGGCTAAGTTGATAGTTTGTGGTGCCAACCTTGGGCATGATGACGCTGTCACGCCGCTGGTCGAAGGTCTGGGTCTGCTGCACGACCTGGCGATTGGCTGCAGCCTGGGCCTGTTCTGCACTTGGCACAGCGGGCGCTGTCGGTGTCGGATTGCGCACGACCTGCCTTGGCGGCGACGTTCGCGGCTGCCGCCGCTCGACCGGCGCGGCGACGCGGGTTTCGGGCAAAACGTTGGTTCCCGGAGGCGCGGCCTGCACGGCCGGCGTTGATTGCGGAGTGGGCGAAGTGGCCGGTGACTCTGACGGCGTCGGCGTGGTCGAGCTTTCCGGCTGCGACGAAGGCTGAGCCGACCGAGAGGCGCTTGGCTGCGGCGTCGAGGTCGCCTCCGGGGTGCTGGGGGCCTGGGCAAGCGCGGGTGCGCCTGATGCTACCACCAGCGTGAGCGACGATGCCGACAGCAAAATCCGGCGGAAAGTACGAAAGAAAGATGGACTGTCCATGACAAATGTTTTCCTGACTGAATGCTTGCCCACGATACAAAGGCATCGTGGTCCCCAAGGAGCTTCGGCACCATGGCTAGCGGCGCGCCCACGGCGCGACGCCAGCGGCGGATCGAAGCAGCGATGTCAGGAGATCGGAGGTCCGCGTGATTCAAACGCGGCCCGCGGCAGCTGTAGCAAGAAGCGGAAATGATCGATCGGCTGATCGATCCTCGCTTCGGCAAATTCCACCTGCAGCGCCGGCGGGGTGGGCGTGAGGCCGTTACCCATGACCGCAGTGGCCATGCAGATCGGGCAGAGATAGTCGGGATGGCTGTCTGACGGGTGGTGGCGATTCTGACCACCATCTCCGCCGGAGATGGCGGTCACGAGCACGCCGGAGCGCTCGGGCGTCTTCCCCCCGATGGCGTGAACGTGACCGAAGGCCAGCGCCAGGTTGATGACGAGCGCGATGAGCGCAAGCCATGAACCATGCATGAGGTGTTTCCGAAACCAGAGCATCAGTTGGTTACTGTGTTTCGCCGATCAAACAGTACTTTAGCAGGCAACTTGGTCAATTGGGAGATATGACCGAGACTCGAATATTCCGTGTTGTGACAAGGCAGCAACGACTGAAATGGGCCTTCCATCAGCGTCCAAGGGACGCGCCCAGGTCCAAGATCATGGAACGAAGCTTTGGTCAGATCGGATGCGCGGTGGCACACTTCGCACATTCGCCCTCCACCTCGACAATCGAATGTGCCGCTCTGAAGCCGATAGTTTTCGCTGCACCTTTCAATCCGCGTGTAACCAATTTCGATCCCATTTCATGGACGGCACCGCACTCCTGGCAGACCATGAAAGCAACGGCGCGTCTCCCTCGCCGTGAAGATGGTCACAAGCAAAGCATGACGACCACGAGGCCAGCCGATGGATGCAGCCAGCCGCCTGTAGGAATTCGAGCGCTCGATAAACCTCGACGCCATGAACTTTTCGCTTGTCGCTTATCTCTCCAGCAATCTCGTAGGCGGTCAACGGTTTGTCCGACGTCCCCAGCACTGCGAGAACGTGTTGTCGCGTTGGCGTCGGGGGCACGCCCTTCGACGCGGCGTAGACGCGAGCACGAGCCTCAACCGCCTCGCGATCTACCCCATTGGCCGGCACGCTTCGCTGCCTGCCATCTTCGCGCCTATTCTGAAGGTGACTCACTCTCAATCTCCCACTGACAGCCCAAAACTGTAACGCTGCAGCGCGCTTGAGCCCGCTGTAATTCTGCGCCCAATCAAGCGGAGGAGGCTTGTTCTCGAGTTCTTTCTTGCCTCAGCCGATATGTAATGTTATAACATTACATATCGCGAGCTGCAAGCGCCCTGCACGCGCGACGAATGTGGAGACGGACGCAGCGAGCCACGAATCCAGTCTGTGACCGGAAAAGGAAATAGTCCCAATGCCCGACCTTGCGATGCAGATTCCTGTCACCGTTCTGACTGGCTATCTCGGCTCTGGGAAGACGACATTGCTAAACCGCATTCTCTCCGAGACGCATGGCAAGCGGTTTGCCGTGATCGTGAACGAATTCGGAGAGGTCGGCATCGACAACGATCTCATCGTCAACGCGGACGAAGAGATTTTCGAAATGAACAACGGCTGTATCTGCTGCACGGTCCGGGGCGACCTCATTCGTATCATCTCAGGGCTGATGCGGCGCAGCAGAGCCTTCGACGGCATTGTCGTCGAGACGACGGGGCTCGCCGATCCCGCGCCGGTGGCGCAGACGTTCTTTGTCGATGAAGACGTTCGCCGCAAGACGAAGCTCGACGCCATCATCACCGTCGCGGATGCCAGGCATCTCCTCGAACAGATCGGCCGCGCGCCGGAAGCCGAGGAACAACTCGCGTTTGCCGACATCGTGCTCGTCAACAAGGTCGATCTTGTCAATCCGGACGGCCTCGCGATGGTCGAACGTCGTATTCGGAAGATCAACCCATACGCCAAGCTTCATCGAACAGAGCGCTGTGGTATCGATCTCGCTCAGGTGTTGGGACGAGACGCCTTCAGTCTCGAGCGCGTCCTCGAAGTCGAACCGGGTTTCCTCATTGAAGAACACGAGCACGAACACGACGACGGGATCGGCAGCCTGTCCCTGGTCGCCGACCGACCGATGAAGCCCAACAGATTCGTATCCTGGATTCAGGAAGTCACCCAGCGCTACGGGACGGATATCCTGCGCATGAAAGGCATCGCATCCATAGAGGATGATGACCGGCGGTTTGTCGTTCAGAGCGTCCACATGCTCATTGAAGGCGGAAGTCAGCGTCTCTGGAAGGAGCAGGAGCCTCGCCAGACACGGCTGGTTTTCATCGGACGTGACCTGCCAAGAGACCTGCTAAGGCAAGGCTTCGAGCTTGCTGCGCCTGAGGGAGTTGCAGGTGGGCGAGATCGTAGGATTTGTCTCGAAATCCGAACTCGAGCGGATTTGCTTAATTCGCGAAGCCCGCGCGATATATGACAGCATCTTTCCTCCGACCGATGCGGTTTGCGCGCGCCCCGATGACCGAGCTAGCAAGCCGACATCCGCGGCTGGCAATGCTGCCAGGAGGCGGTCACCAGTTCCTCCAGGGTGGATCACTACGGGCGACCTGCCGTGAAGCAGCGTTCTTGATTCCGAGCAGCACGGAATGGCGCATTGCGGCGCTCCGCAGTCTCCACCATGCTGTCCCGTCAAGGCTACGCCCGAAGGTGCGCCCCGCTACCGCCAACTCGACCGTTGGGGCATAGGCCATAGCAGTGTGCGGGATGATTGAAATTCATCCAGCGCAAACGTCCGGCGCTCCTCGCGCACACCCAACAGCCGTAACGAACGTCGTTTCTCACCTGAGTGATTCGACTCGGCCTCAAATTGGAGTGTTTCGTACAAGAGCCGCGGATGGTGAGCTCAAGGACCTATGAAATGCCAAGGTGCTTGAGCGCGACGACCGCGCGCAACGAGCTGGACGAGACGGCCAAACTCCTGCACGAGCGCACGAGCTTACGAAGCTCGAGGTGAAAATCCCTATCCGGCACCGGGGTCAGATGGCGTCGCCCGTTACGGTTCTTGGGGTGGGGCCACCCGACCGATAGACCTCTTCGACTTCGAGACGAATGATGTCGCGACACTCGCACGCGGCTGCCTCGAGCCGGGGTCCGTCGATCTCGATCCGCCCTCGTTGGTCGGACCTGATGGCTCCGCGCGCGCGGAGCTTGCGCATCAGGAGCGTCACCGTGGTTCGCCGCACACCGACTATTTCGGACAACGTCTGCTGCGTGAGCGGGAGTATGTCATGATCGATGCGGTCGCGAAACTGGAGCAGCCAGCGCGCCATACGCGCTTCGACCGGGTGCAGCGCATTGCAGGCCGAACCGCGCTGGAGCTGCATCAGCATTGCCCTCACGTGGTTCTGGACGGCGCGCCGGATCGCGGGACACCGGCTGAAAGCGGCGTGGAATCGAGATGCGGAAACGCGCGAGGCTGTGCCCGCCACGCGAACCACCGCGGTAATGGCCGAAGCAGCTGGCCCAAGCGCCGACAGAATGCCAACCGCTCCCTCGTGTCCGACGACGGCGGTGGCGACCGTATGTCCGTCTGCCATGTCGATCATCAGCGAGATGGCGCCGCTATGGGGGGAAGAACACGTGATCGACCTCATCGCCCGCGCGCGAAAGGACAACGTCCTGGTCGAGCGCGATCGTCTCCAGGTCTGGCAGCAGCAGATCGAGATCCGCCGCAGGTATTCCCGCAAGAAGGCGGTTTCCAGTTGTGCCGCGGGGCGTCACCGCGCACACCCTGAGGTCGGGCATCCCCGGGCATCTCCACTCGGCGGGCAGAACGGCGATTTCACCAGAAGTTCAAATCTACTGTTTCGGGGTACTGCACTGAAATTCAACACACTTGATTGTGCACTCAACAAAGAACTCCGAACACGCGCCCGCGAGCTGAAGCGTCTGCTCCCGCATAGAAGAAATTAGATGTAAAAGAGCGATAGGGCGCAACTGCAAAATGCGAATGGTAACACCGTACGATTGCAGTAGCGCCAACGCTCGGAGTCTCACTGGCGCTCAAGGTGACTGCGATAGTCCGGAGCCTCGCTCGATCTCGCACAATCAAGCGCCAGCCGCTCGGCAAACGCCTTTTCGATCACGAATTGCGCCGGTTCGCCGTGATTGCCTTCGACAAAGCCCTTCCCTACCAATAGCTCGCGAGTATCGCGCACCAGTTCCGAGCTGCCGCAAATCATGAGACGGTCGTGCTGCGGATCGAGTTCCAGCAGCTCGACGTCGGAAAACAACTTGCCTGACGCGATGAGGTCGGTGATTCGGCCGCGATTGCGAAATTGATCGCGCGTCACGGTCGGATGATAAATCAGCGGGTAGCGTACAAAATCGCCGAGCAACTCGTCTCTCGTTAGCTTCTCCGTAATCATTTCTCCAAAGGCAAGCTCGGCGACGCGGCGGCAGCCGTGCAGCAGCACAATATTCTTGAAACGCAGATACGTTTCGGGATCCTTGATCACGCTCAGAAACGGAGCAAGCCCAGCGCCGGTGCCGATCAGATAGAGATTGCGCCCGTCCTCGAGATTATCGATAACCAGCGTCCCGGTTGCCTTGCTGCTGATGATGATCTCGTCACCCTCCGTCAGATGCTGCAGACGCGATGTTAAGAGGCCGTCCGGCACCTCGATCGAGCAGAATTCCAGCCGGTCCTCGTAATGGGCGCTCGCGAGGCTGTAGCCACGCATCAGCGACTTTTCGCCGACCTTGAGCCCGATCATAGTGAATTCGCCGCTACGGAAGTGGAACGACGGATTCCGTGTGGTGGTGAAGCTGAAAAGATTGTCGCTCCAGTCATGGAGCTTAGCACGCGTTCCTGGTTGAAATTGCTCATCCCACCGCTCCCGCGAAGATTAGGCATGATCTCGATATGGTCTTCCGAAAAGGTCATGCTCAAAAGCGTGAAACATAACCAGCGCGTACGCGTCAGGTGAAGGCAAAGGCGAGCAGGCTCGAGCAGAGCAGCACGAAACCGGCCGCGGTCAATGCCAGGAAGCTGTCGGAGACGAGATCACGATTGCGCATGAACACCCTCGATTGCGCGCTGAAGAAAGCAGCAGTCCCGCCGTGGGCTCGATGAGGAGACAAAATACTAGGCCCACCCTAGCGTTCGTGTCGCGCGTTCTTATGGGGGAGCCCGCAGCATTACCTCGTCCTGTCGGCTACAGCGCAGGAAAGGGGCAAGATGCCGAGTGCTTACGCAGGAATTGCGGCATGAGCATTAGTCGAATCGGTGATCAATTAAAGCAATAGGTGTGTACCTGACGTACAGAATGCGCCTTGTAATCGCGATGCTTCGATTGTCCGAAGGGTACCAACTCCGGCGGCGTCATTGGCTCGTTGGTATGGCGGCGAAAATTGCGGTCGTGTTTAACAACGTTTGATGAATGCGAGGAGAACGGGTTCACGCTCGATCTCGGCCTTCTCGTGCGCGCCATTGTTGTGTTCGCTACCAAGCAGGGTCTCTTCCGGATCGTCGGCGCGACGCCCGTTGCGCGTCTGAAGGAGGGTTGGGAGGAAGCGAAAGAGGGCTTGCGCTTCGCCATTAACTTTTTGCGGACAACGCCGGCATCGAAGACGAAAGCCTGCTGTCATCCCCGATGTTCGTGATCGCCCTCGCCGCGGTGAGCCGCGTTAAGGACAACAAGCTGACAAAAGAAGAAAGCCGCGCCCTGCCTTATTGGCTGCTTACCGCAAATGCCCGCGGCCGGTATTCGCGAGGCTCGACCGAAACGCTATTGAATGAAGACTTGGCCATCATCTTCCGCAGCGGCGACGTCGCGGCCTTGATTGATCCCGTCAAGCGGCAATTCGGGAGGCTCCATATCGAGGCAGACGATCTGGCGGGACGTGGCGTGAACAGCCCGCTCTTCTCACTGGCTTATCTCGCGCTCAAGGACGCTGGCGCGAAGGATTGGTTCAGCGGTCTCGGCCTTTCGCTGACCCATCAAGCCAAGCTGCACTTCATTCAGTGGCACCATATCTTTCCGAAGTCTCTGCTTAAGGACCGGCAATATGAGACTGGCGAGATCAACGAGATCGCCAACATGGCCTTTATTACTGGCCAGACCAATCGTCGTTTAAGTAATAAGGAACCGACAACTTACCTTCCGGGCATTATTGCGAAGCAAGGGCAGGAGTCGCTCGACGCGCAACACGTGCCAAGCGATCCTGATCTTCTCAAGCTCGAGAATTATAGAGCCTTCTTGAAGGCGCGGCGAGGAGCCCTTGCAGCGTGCATGAATGAATTTATCGCCAAGAAGGCGGGCGACGCCGGCAAATGATGATTGATTTATCGCAGTTCTTGTTGAGGAGGATACCCGAGACCAAATATTGGGCGCGCGGTTGCTTGAGGTTGTGCGCTTCTGTTTTGAGCATTTGCCCTGGCCAGATCGGGGGATCCTTTTCACGTTTCGTGAGGGCTCAACCTTTCACTACAGATCTATCCAGGAATATCAGAAGAATCTGCCCCCGGCGTTAGGCATTCGACTGAATTGAATTCCAGTCTTGCTCGGTTAGCGTCGCCCGTCCCCATTTCCAAACAAGGGAGCCCATTCTTCCGTCTCGAACGATCAAGGGCTTGAAGCCTCAGACTTGACTCTCCATGCGATAATCGAGTCCGGCTTGCTCCCATATCATCCGCATCGATCATCGACCTCTATGCCATCGTCGACAGTCAGGATCATCCATGAGTTGGAGGGAGCGAGGACGTGACGAAAGAGGAACGAAGACGCAAGCGCAAACCGCTGCCGGAGCCCGAGCACACGCTGCTCGCGACTGTGAAATCGGTCACGGTGAGTTTCCTCGTCCGCGGTTTCGCGCCCCCCTATCAGCCCGCCCGCCAAGCCGTCGCCTTAGCGAGAGTGATTGCATATCGTATTCGCACCTAAACGGCAGGCGGCGCTTCCGTGGCGAGGACTGTTGGAGCGGCGTCGGCCGTTTTGGCCGCATCATCAAGCTTCTCTCGTTCAGCCGTTTTCTGAAGCTTCTTGACGTACGCCGCCGCGGCTGCAGCCTCCTCGCTGTCGATCAGTTCGCGCTTCACGATTTCGTTTTCTAACAGCGAAGATAGATATTCCGGGTCCAGCCTAATGCCAGATAACCGACGAACCTCCTTACGGATGGCTTCCACCATTTTGTCGGTTCGCAGCACGGCTGCGACAGTATATTTGCTGCTCGTCTGCTTTTCGTTGAGCAACTCGGTCAATGTATCCTTCGAATAACCTTCGGAACTAAGGCTACCGAAGCAGCCGGTGATATCGCCACTCTTGCAATCGCAAGCTAAAACGTCGATCTCGAACACCAGCGTCTTTTCGATCGGCTTCCCGAATCTCAAATTGTACAGGCGCCACATCGCGCCATTTGAGAGAACTACCCAGGAAACCCCCTCATTCGCCGCGTAGTCGATGGCTTGCTTGACGTGAGCGTCCTTAAGCTCAACACCAATCGCTTTTGCCTCGATCAAGAAGCGCTTCTTGCCACCGACTGTTACGACGCGGTCAACATAAGTACCGCGGATTGCGTGTTCGCTCGAGACTTCTTTGTATTTGTCGTAGCCCAAGGCGTCTGAAAGAAAATCGGTAATAATTGTGACCGTATCGGCTTCACCGATATCTCGCTGCTTCGCTGCAGCGAGCACTTTTTGGTATTTCTTGAGTTGGCTTGATATACGCGCTGAAACCTTCGCTGAAATTCCCATATGCCTACCCGCAAAGATCTATCTGAAAGCGGTTAGGATCCCGAGATTTGGCGACACGCGCAAGAGTTTAGTTAGCTCCCCCGTGCCACTACGGGTCCATTTTGAGCGATTTCTTCGCCTTTAGTCCAATCTTGACCAGACAAGCGGCGGCTGGCGCGCTCGAGGAAATGGTCGTCGTTATGCGCCGGTCGGCTTCCGCGAGAGCGAACGCAGTCTCGGTTCGGTGTCAGGACAACCCCTGCCACGAAGCCTATCATCGCTCGTCCCCGCCGCTTCATTTGAGAATAATAGCGGAGGCGGAGTTTTCACACGGCCTGGGCCAGAACCTGACATCAACAGCCCGCGGCGGGGAGCGCGAACAGTTAAGGCCGCGTGATGGCCTTGTGGCGTCTGGCGGGAGGACTAAGATAGCACGTGAATAGTCGCGGGGTACGTCATGTGGACACTGGAGAGAGGCGGCTACGAGCGCAATCATGGCATTGGCCAGTGCCGGCGTTCGAACTGTTGGCTAGCTATCTGCCGATCGATGAGACGGGCGATGGATTTGAACCCGTGGCCTTCAGGGGTTGAGGCCAAAGATCGGAATGAAAGCAACAAGCGCCCCCGGGCGTGTCAAAGGCGAATTTAATCGGTTCGTCCTATTTGTACGCTACAGCCACCCAGCAATCATACCTAGGCACTTTAGTTCTTTCTTGCCGGATCAGCATACGCTCTTACTGCCGCAGAACGACCATGGTGCGGGACGGGAGCATGCGTGGCGAGGACGAAAAGATTCGGTATCGAGGCATTTGGGGTGGCAGGTAGTAGGAAAATGCCTTCGGTCACGAAGCGCCGCCGCAAGAACCGTGGCATGCCGCCGCCCGCGACGTTCGATATCGATACGCTGCCAGGCGGCTCCAATTTGACGGCATTGGAAACGGCCGCGGTCATCCGGCGCACACCCGGGGCGCTGGAGCAGTGGCGACGCGATCCGAACCACCCGCTGAAATGGCGCTACGTCGACGGCCGCCCGCTCTATCGTGTCGATGCTGTGCGGGACTACCTGGCCAAATGCGATAAGGCTCCTAAGCCGTCTCAGCCGCATAGTGCTCGCGGAGACGGCCGAGCAGCTCGGCCTTGATCGGATCGAGCGGATTCGTCCGCTGCAGGCGCACGACCTTGCCAATCCGTATCGCGCCGACCAGCTCCGCGATGTAATCATGAGCCGCTTCGAACGCCATCTTGCGGATGATCCACTGTTCGTCGTGATTGTAGACCTGATCGATTCCGCTTGGCTTTTGCCCGACACAGAGCCGCTGGATCTCGTTGTCGTAGCCACAGCGCGACATGATGGTGCGCAGACTGCGCCTCAAATCATGCATGGTGAACCTGGCAACACCCGCTTCCTTGACCAGCCGGTTGACCATCTTGGTGAAGCCGGACATCTGACCACCGGTCTTCGGTGACGGGAAGACATAGTCGGACGTTGCGCGCTGGAAATGCTTCGCGGCCGCGAGCACCTCATCAATAAGGTGAGTGCGCGGCACATCGTGGTGCAAGCCCATCTTGGTCCAAGCCGCATCGAAGGTGATGCGGTCGTCCATGACGTGCTTTTGCCATTCGATCATGGTTGGCTCACTCCGGCGCGGGCCACCGAGCAGGCACGTCCTCACCAGGAGCCCAAAGGTGCCGAGCTTGCCGGATGCATGCCAGACCTTGATGATTTCTTCATCGGTGAGTGCACGGCCCTTCGTTCGGCGTCCGACCCTTTGCGCGCGGGTTTCCTTGGGCTCGCGATATCCCGCCAGCACGTTGTGGTCGACATAACCCTCGCCAACGCACCATTCGAGGAACGTATGGGTGTGCTTGCGTAGGTCCTTGGCCGCGCCCCGCTTGCCGGTCTTGGCAATCTTGTCGACCGCTGCCATGATTTGCCGCCGAGTCAGGTCCCCGACGCCGCTATCGGCGTGATCCGTGAGCCCGCGCCGCAACGCCGACATGGCCGGCTTCCAGTTGACGACCTGACGACCGGTCAAGGACGTCTGGTAGGGACCATCTTCGACGACCAAGTCCGCCAAGGTAGTGCGCTGCTTTTCGGCTGCCTGTTGCCGCCTCGCCTCGCGTTTCGCATCGTTGGGGTCCATGCCCTTGAATACCTCGCCTGCGGCGATGGTGGCGGCCTTGCGCGCAGCCTTCTCATTATACTTGGGCCACGGACCGAGGGTCTTGCGTTGGGTCCCTCTCACTCCCGGCTTGGTGAAGAGGTAGACCCAGGTCCGGCCACCGGTGGCGCGCATGCGCAGGGCGAGGCCGGGCAGCTTGTCGTCATGGAGATAATGCTGCGCCTTGCCCGGCGGCAACACAGCGCTGCGGATCACCGCGTCGGTAAGTGTCAGTTGGTTGCTCGGCTCCGGCATGGTCCCTACGCTCCTTGTCGTCGCAGTGTGCCCCCGCAGTCGCCCGGATCATCCAAGCGACGGGAAAGCCGCATTGACTTTCCTTCGCTTTTCCCGCCTCGGGGCACACCAGCGTGGAAGGACGGCCCTTCGAGAACAGAGGGGGCACAGACCCTCCCCCGATTTGTGTGCCCCAAGGGAAAATCTGCGGCGGGCACAACGGGGGCACACAAAATGCAGTATGGCCGCTTATGGTCCCTTGAGGTCAAAACGACCATAAGACACTGTAATAGATTGAATTATTTCGACAACACTATGGCCGGGTGGGATCAGTGTGGATCTACGGATTGTGGTTCACACGGGAGAGGTCCAAGGTTCGATCCCTTGTGCGTCCACCATTCCCCTTCCTGAATCGCCGGGTGCGGACGATTGTCGACATTCAGGCGCCCTTCGGGACCGCCTCATCCAAAATGTCGAAAACAACCCCATGCAAAGTGGCCGATGCGCGTGCGATGCGGCCGGCATTCCGGCTTACTGGCGGCGGCGGTGCGGGGCGGGTGACGGGTTGGCGGTGCGTCGGCTGAGTTCGCCGAGCAGGTCGCGCACGGCGCCGTCGAGTTCGTCGGATGGCGGGGTGGCGTGATCGGCGGGTTGTGGGCCGGTTGGTCGATACCAGCCGCGGGCGGACACGTCGTCATTCGCGGCCCGAAGCCGCGGCGCGCGCACGCGCGGAGGCGACCGCCGTCTCCGGCGCGAGATCAGCTCGCGGACGCCGTACCCGGCTACGAACCCGATCCCGGTGACGAGAACGACAATCAGAAATTCCAGCATTGTGCTGTCCCACAATCACTCTGCCGCGGTGCAATAAGCGCGACAATGCGGCAGGGGCTTGACCGGGCCGGTTCCTTTTCACTGTATCGAACAGAACACCCCCTCCTCGGAGTCCTACGGGGTTTTGTTTGCAGGCCTCCTCGGCTACCTTCCCGGAACTCGCGGAGGCCGGGAAGTCTCGATGCGCAAGGGCAACGACTACATTCTGAAGCTGCGGCCCTGGTCCTTGCCGACGTTCGTCGTCGCGCTGCTCGCCGTGGTGCTCGCCAGCGCGACGCAGGAAATGTTCGCAAGCTTCGGCATGCAATTCTATTTCGCGGGCTTCGTGCCGGCGATCCTGATCGCCGGCCTGATGGGCGGCGCGCCGGCCGGCGCCTTCGCCACGATCATCACGCTTCCGATCGTCTGGTGGGCGTTCATGCCGCCCTATTTCGAGTTCGCCTGGCCGACCGCCGCCGATTACGACAGCATGGCCATGTTCGTGTTGTCGAGCGCGCTCCTGGTGTGTTTCTCGCAGCTCTATCGGGAAGCGCTGGTCATCCTGCGAAAGTAGGCGCCTGGGCGCGAGCCCAGCTCTCCGCCGGCGGTGGCAAACCGGTTGCCCGCGGCGATCATTCGCCCTCAGATCCCGAACATCCACACCGCCACGATGGTGGCGAGCGTCGCCACGCCGCTGACCGTCCAGCCCACCGCGTAGAATGTGTTCTCCGGGGCGGTGTCGAGCACCGTGTTGGTGGTTTCCGTCATTGACCGCCAGCGCATGGCGTCTCTCCTCGGAACTCCTGCCCAGCGGCATAACGCAGTTCCCGGTTCCAGGTTCCGCCCACATCGCAACCGGTCGCGCCGTTCACGCTGAGCTCACGGACTGCTGATCGGCGTCGCGGAACCTGCGACATTCTGTCCCGTTGAGGGGCGCCGGAAACCAACTTGGGAGAACCATCCGATGCGAACACTGATCCTCGCCGCCACCGCCCTCGCCTTCGTCTCGTCCGCCGCACTCGCGCAGGACAAGGCAGGCGGCACCACCGCCCCCGCCGCGCAAAGCGGCGACACGGCGGCCAAGGGCGAGGCGACCAAGATGGCGCCAAAGAAGAAAGCGAAGAAGACCGCAAAGAAATCGAAAACCAAGTCCGGCGGCGCCGCCGCGACCGGCGACGATGCGACCAAGCAATAAACGGAAACAATCGCACACCGCGATCGCGGAGAAGACGAAACGGAAAAGGCCGCCCGAAGGCGGCCTTTTTACTGTCCCGGTGCGGATGCTGCCTCGGCCTTTGGCGTCGCATTCAGCTGCGCCGCCGGCTTGAAACAGTAGAGCTTGGACCAGTGAGAGCTGGGCCAGCGAATTGAAGTGCGGGAGAGGGAGCGAAAGAGGCGCAGAGCCGATAATCCGCACCGCCATCGGATCGTTCTGAAAATTGACCACCGGCTCCAGGAATTGCTCCACCTCCCGCACCTTCTGTTCTGCCGTGCGTGCAGCGGCGACGCATGATCCAAACGGGCTATCACCGCGATCCGCAGCGAGAATCGTCGATAGGCTTAATGCTGAGCGCCATCGTCGTGCCGTGCCGCGAGCCCGCTCTCTTGCACGCGCTCGGCAAACCAGCGCGACGCGGCGCTGTCGATCGCGCCGCCGGTATAGACTTCGGAAAAGCTCACGCCGTCCTGTCCGACGATCACCAGCACGCCCATCGCATAGGCAAACCACACGTTAGGATCGGTCAGAGCCTGGAGCTTGCGCTGATCGTGCTCGAGCGGCTGGTGATTGCTGTCCTTGCGCAGCTCGATGGCCAGGAGATTGTTCGGGATATCGCGCTGATGCACGACGATATCGGGATAGATCGACTTGCCGAGATGGTCATCGGTCGAGCTGCCCGAGCCGCGCGGCAGCCGCAGCGTGCGCTCGCCGAGCCGATCGTAGTTGCAGTCGACCTGCCAGCCGGAGAACTGCCGCTCGACATAGACCGCCAGCCGGTGAGTAAGCGTTCGCTCGCCGAGATCGCGCTCCAGCAGGAAGGTCTCCTGCGCGTAAAACTCCTGCACGGCGGCGATCACCTTGTTCAGCTCGGTCTGCATTGGCGCCTCCGACTGGACTGGACCCTGATGAGACTAGGTTGAGCTGGAGTGGCGTCGCAAGTTCACCTCTCCCTTGGGAGAGGTCGATTTGCGCAGCAAATCGGGTGAGGGGTGACGGTCTATCGAGAGAGCAAGAGCCCTCACCCGGATTGCACTGGACGATGCTTCGCATCGCCAGGCGCAATCCGACCTCTCCCCGGCGGGGAGAGGTGGACCGGGACTGCACCAAGCTGCTCCAATCAAGAATTCATCCCGCTTTAGACCGCCACCGCGGCCGTTGAAGACTGCCCTGCTACATCTGCACTTCGATCAGCTGCGGTCCCGGCTCGGCAACGGCATTCGCCAACGCCTTGTTGAACTCATCCGCTGACGTGACCGCCACCGCCGGCACGCCCATGCCCTTTGCGAGCGCGACGAAATCGAGCGTCGGCCGATCGATCTTCAGCATGTCCTGCGCCCGCTTGCCCGGCTCGCCGGCGCCGACGCCGTCGAACTCGCCACGCAGGATCTGGTAGATGCGGTTGGCGAACACGATGGTCACGACGTTGAGCCCCTCGCGCGCCTGCGTCCACAGCGACTGGATCGTGTACATCGCGCTGCCGTCGCCGACCATGCAGATCACCTTGCGGTCCGGGCAGGCAACCGCGGCGCCGGTCGCCACCGGCGTCGAGAAGCCGATCGAGCCGCCCATGTTCTGCAACCAGTCGTGCGGCGCAGCCCCCGCCGTCGGCGGAAAGAAACCGCGGCCGGTGGTGACGGATTCATCGACCATGATGGCGTTGTCGGGGATCGCGCAGGCGATCGCCTGCGCGATCGTCGAGTGGTTGAGCGCGCCGGTCGGCTTGACCAGTTCCGGATGCTGCTGCGGCTTGACGTCGTGCGCCGTCGCATGCAGCGCATTGGCAAGCGCCTCGAGGGCAGCGACCGAATTCTCGCCCCAGGCGGTCATGCGATGCACCTCGCAGCCTTCCGCCTTCAGCATGCTCGGCTTGTTCGGATAGGCGAAGAACGCCACGGGATCGTTGGCCTCGACCAGGACAATGTGACGGAAATTCTTCAGGATCGGCAGCGCCTGCTCGATCACATAGGGGATGCGGTTGATCGAGAAACGGCCGCGGCCGCGCGCCATCCGCGGGTGATAGGTCTGGCCCATCACGGTGCAGCCGGTCTTGCCGGCGATGCGCTCGGCGAGCGCCAGCCCGTGCTCGGTCAGCGCGCTGCCGGTGACCAGCAGCAGCGTGTGCGCGGCATCGCCGTGCAGGATCCTCGCCGCGGTGTCGACCGCCTGCGGCGAGTAGCTCGGACGCTGGGTGTCGACAGGCACTTCAGCGACGCCGTCGGCCTCGTTCCAGGCGGTGTCGGCCGGCAGGATCAGCGTTGCGATCTGGGGCGGCGCGCTCTTGGCTGCGGCGATCGCCGCCGCGCCGTCGGCCGCGACCGACTTGGCATCCGGCGACGTGCGCACCCAGGACGACATCGGCCGCGCCAGGCCCTCGATATCTGATGTCAGCGGCGCGTTGTAGCCGATGTGGTAAGTCGCGTGCTGGCCGACGATGTTGACGATGCCGGAATGCGCCTTCTTGGCGTTGTGCAGATTGGCAAGGCCGTTGGCGAGGCCGGGCCCGAGATGCAGCAGCGTCGAAGCCGGTGTTCCCTTCATGCGGAAATAGCCGTCGGCCGCGCCGGTCACCACGCCTTCGAACAGGCCGAGCACGCAGCGCATGCCCGGCACCTTGTCCAGCGCCGCGACGAAATGCATCTCCGAGGTGCCCGGATTGGTAAAACAGACATCCACGCCGCCCGCGACCAATGTCCGTACCAGACTTTCCGCACCGTTCATGCTCTCGCTCCCGCCAAAGACGTTTCTTTAGATTGAACCAGATCAACCATTCTTCATCCGCTTCGTCAAAGGTTTGACCGGACAATGCAGGTATCGCCTGCGGTCTGTTGCCTTTTTAAACCGTGTCGTCCGAAAGTGCATAAAGTCACGGCTTCGTCGCTTGCGAAACGCCGGCAATTGTGGCCTGTCTGAGCACATATTTGATTGTTCGCGAGGGGGACGACCATGCGCCCGATTGCCTTGATGTTTGCCGCGCTCACGATCCTGGCAGGTGCCGGCCAGGCCCAGGCCCAGTTCTTCGATTCCCGGGGCTACCAGTCCGACTTCCCGAGCTTCTTCGGCGGCGGCGGCTCGAGCCCGATCCCGCGCACCACCGTCAGCTTCCCGACCAACTACGCCCCCGGCACCATCGTGATAAGCACCGCCGAGCGGAGGCTCTATCTGGTCATGGCGAATGGCCAGGCGCTGCGCTACGGCATCGGCGTCGGCCGCGACGGCTTCCGCTGGAGCGGCGTCCACCGCATCTCCGCCAAGAAGGAATGGCCGTCGTGGACGCCGCCGTCGCAGATGCTGCGCCGCCGCCCCGATTTGCCGCGCCACATGAACGGCGGTGTCGAGAACCCGCTCGGTGCGCGCGCGATGTATCTCGGCTCCACGCTGTACCGCATCCACGGCTCGAACGAGCCGGAGACGATCGGCCAGGCGGTCTCGTCGGGCTGCTTCCGCATGACCAATGACGACGTCACCGACCTCTATAATCGGGTCTCGGTCGGCGCCACCGTCGTTGTGAAGAACTGATCGCGACGATTTCAACGGAATCAGGCGCCGCCATCCGGCAAGTTCGCCGATCTCGCCTTGCGCTGCCGCACACCTTGCGGCAGCGTTGTCGTAATGTCCCAGCACCGCCCTTCGATCCTGCTCCTTCTCGCCGCAACGCTCGCCGCTTGCCTCACTGAGATCCCCGTGCCTGCCGCCGCCGAGGTGCCGGCCATCGTCGCGCGCCAGCGCAACGAGAAGAAGGAGTTCACCGACGCCGAGATCGTCGAGGGTTTCCTGAAGACCGCGTTCGGCGCGGAATATCATCTCGCCGGACGGGTCGACCGCATCCGCAAATACGACAGGGCGGTGCGCGTGTTTGCCGACGGCAACCGCGCCGACCGCAAGGCCCAGCTCGCCAAGGTCGTCGCCGACATCCGCAGCAAGGTGCAGCATCTCGACATCGCGATGACCGACAGCCACGACGCGGCCAATGTCGTGGTCAAGATGGTGCGCGACCGCGAGCTCTACCGGACGATCGCAACCTACTACGGGCAGGAGCGCGCCAAGGAGATCCGCGCCTCGCTCGACCCGCAATGCCTGTCCGGCTTCCGCAAGAACGAGAACTACGAGATCGAGCATTCCGACGTCATCCTCACCGTCGACAATGGCGATTTCGTCTTCCTCGACTGCGCCTATGAGGAGCTGCTGCAGTCGCTCGGCCCGATCAACGACACCGCAACCGTGCCGTGGACCATGTTCAACGACAGCGTCTCGATGGGCTTCTTCGACGTCTACGACCAATATCTGCTCAATCTGCTCTACGACCCCCGCATCAAGCCCGGCATGACCGTGCAGGAGGTCAAGGCCGCGCTGCCCGACGTGCTCACCGACGTCCGCGCCTGGGTGGCGAAGGTGAACCATCTGGAGTGAGGGTGGCTGGAATCGGTGCATGGCGCTCGCCAGAAACACCGCCGTCGTCCTGGCGAAAGCAGGGACCCATACTCCAGGGCGGATGTTGTGGGAGGGACTCGTCGTACCAGCATCGTTCACCAACAGCCATTCGTGGTTATGGGTCCCTGCTCCCGTGCGCAATTGCGCACTAGGCAGGGACGACACCGAGAATGTTGCACGGTTGATGGATCAAACATTCGCATACAGGGCCTCGCTCAGGCAACTCAGTGATTGGCACGTGAGGTGAGCGCCGGCGGCAGGGCTCCCTCCCCCCTTGCAAGGGGAGAGGGAGCCTGTGCAGCGTGCTCACCTTACTGAGCAGGATGCGGAATCGTCCCCCTCCCCGCTTGACCTGGCCCCTGCGGCCGCCTCCATAGAGGTGCGGTCAGACGACGCGAGGTGATTCGATGAATGCTCCTGCTGCCCGTTTCCTCAGCCCGTCCGAAGCTGCAAGGCAGCTCGGCATCTCGGCCAAAGCGCTGCGCCTCTACGAGGAGCGCGGCCTGATCGCGCCCGGCCGCACGCCGGCGGGATGGCGTGCCTATGGTCCGGCCGAGATGGCCCGCTGCGCCGAGATCGTCGAGCTGCGCGCGCTCGGCCTCGGTGTCGGTGAAGTGGCGCGAATCCTGAGCGGCGACGCCGCCATCCTCGGCCGGGTGCTGGCCGCGCACGAGGCCACGCTCGAAGCACGCATCCGCCAATGCGGCGACAGCATCGCCCGGGTGCGCCGGCTGCGCACCGACCTCGGCTGCGGCAAAATGCCCGCGACGCACGAGCTGATCGGTGCGGTCAGGGCGCGGCCGGCGATCGGCGTCGCATTCGATCTGCCATGGCCGTGGGGCGGCGAGCGCTTCGAGCTGCGCGATATCAAATTGCTGAACTACATCGTCGGCCCGCTCGGCAGCGGCAAGACGCGCCTCGCGCAGCGGCTCGCCGAAGCGCTGCCCGGCGCGACCTTCGTGGGACTGGACCGTGCAGCCGATGGCGGCGCGGCCGTTCGTGCGCGCCTCGATGCCTACCCGGCGCACAAGGCAAGGGTCGAAGCGAGCCTTGCCGTCCTGCTGGCAGATGGCGCCGTGGACTCTGCCGCGCTCACCACCCTGCTCGCATGGCTCGAGGCCGGCGACGGCGCTATCCCAGTGATCGACATGCTCGAGCAGGGGCTCGATGCGGCCAGCCAGGAGGCGGTGATCGCGCATCTGCGCCGTCGTGGACCGCAGGCGCGGCCGCTGTTCTTCCTGACGCGCTCCAGCGCGATCCTGGACCTCGACGCCGTCGGCGACGATGAAGCGATCATCCTGTGCCCCGCCAATCACAGCCTGCCGATCTGCGTCAGGCCTATTCCCGGCGCGGTGGGCTATGAAGCGGTTGCGACCTGCCTCGCCTCTCCGGAGGTGCGCGCGCGCACCGAAGGCATGGTGGCCTGGCTGCCATCCTGACTTCTCGTATTGGTTGCATTATCATTATATGACAATGCACGACGCAAGTCGGATGCAGTTCGAAAAAGTGTGCTATAAGCACACGCGATGACCGAGCTTCCCCGTACCCAGGCCTTGCGTTGCTTCATCACGGTTGCCCGTGAGGGCACTGTATCGCGCGCTGCAGCGATGCTGAAACTGACCCAGCCGGCGGTCAGCCTGCAACTCAAGGCGCTCGAGGAAAGCACCGGACTGCAGCTGTTCAACCGCACACCCAGCGGCTTCACGCTGACCGAGGCCGGCGCCGCGTTGCTGCCGCTGGCGCACCGGGCGGTGGCGGCGGCATCCGACTTCAAGGCAATGGCGGATTCGCTGAACGAGGCCCAGCGCGGCACGCTGCGCGTCGGCACCATCCTCGATCCCGAATTCACCCGGCTCGGACCGTTCGTGCGCAGCCTTGCGATGTCCTCGCAGCGCACCGAGGTTTTCCTGCGCCATGGCGTCAGCGACGACGTGCTGGCGCAGATCGGCAGGGGCGAACTCGACGTCGGCTATTATGTCGACGCCACGCCGCAGGAGCAGCTCATCCATCACAGCTTCGCCGAACGAACCATTGCCGACGGCCGCTACCAGCTGGCGCCGCTGCTCTGCTACGACTACCGCGTGATCGCGCCGATCGGCTGGCGGGACCGCGTCATCGGCAAGGGCTGGGCGGAGCTCGCCGAGCTGCCCTGGCTCGCAACACCGCCGCATTCCGGTCACCGGCGGCTGCTCGATGACATTTTCCGGCCGCTCGGCGCCTTGCCGAAGCGCGTCGGCTACACCGACCAGGAAGAGGCGATGATCGACTTCGTCGAATCCGGTCTCTGCCTCAGCCTCGCGCGCGACAGCGTGCTGGCGCCGCGGATGGCGCGCCCGCATCAGTTCGTGGTTGCCGACAAGGTGAAGCTGACCTGCGATCTCTCCTTCGTCAGCCTCGCCGCCCGCCGCCAGGAGCCGGTGATCGCCCACGCCTTCGCCGCCGTGCGCGCGGTGTGGAATATCAAGCCGGCAATCGCCGGCGCCGGACCGACACGGACGCGGAAGGTCGCGAAGAACGTGTGACGCGGCAGAAACTCTCCGGCCTTGGTCTCGATGGCGGACCGGAGACGACCGACGGCAAGTCCGCTTTGGGTTCAGAAGCGGATCCACCCGGCTCGATCACTTTGCCCGTGTCCAAATCACTTCAACGACATCACCACCCGGGGGACGAACAGTCAGCGTCAGTTGATTTCCCATAATCGCGACAAAGCGCTTTTGATCTGAACCATTCCAGTTCGGAAAGGAGCTGCCCTCGACGTGAATCGAGATGCTGCTGTCGGCCTCGTTCGCCGAATAGGTCCCGAAGTAGGTTATCGTGCCCTCGGCAGTTTCCTTGTATTCTTCAGAGGTGCCCTGCCTGAGGGCATTGCTTGCGTACCTGGCGCGGTCCGACTTCATGACCGTGATGATGTACCGTCCATCCGCATCGAAGAAGGCGATGCCCTTCGGAGCTTTTCCGTAATGCTCCAGCCTGGCACCGTCGGCCCTCTTCTGCTCCCAGGAGACCAGGGTCCAGGTCCCCACCAGTTGCTCTTTGAAAGATTGCTTCTGGCCCAGCACGTCGGATGCCATCGTCAGAACTCCAAGAGCTGCGATCGAACATGCTGCGAAAATCGTGCGCAGAGTCATTGGCGTCTCCTATGCGAGGATTGAAGCCGGCCGGGCCGATTTCGTCCCCTTACCCGATTGGGGAGAGGTGAAGTGCACAGGCGGCCAAGGCGATTCGATCCAGATTCATCATGCTCTAGGCGGCAACGACCAGAGGCCGCGCCATCTCCGCCATGGTAGGCACCAGCGACGGCGCCTCGCAATCCTGCAGGAACAGTTCGTCCATGAGCTCGCGCAGCCTCGGCGGCAGATCGGCGTAATCGCCGCGCAGGGCATAGCGCAGTCTCTCGCCAATCTCGTCGCAGATGGCGCGCGCGTGCTCGGGCGCGATCGGATGAGGTTCACGCATCGGCATCGACTGCGTGGACGTGGACTGCTTGCAAAGGCCGCGAGCCGTCAGACGGCATTTCCGCGTACGCGGATCCCGCATGCGCACATGCGATCAAGACCAGGATCCGAACGATGCTGAACATGGTTCGTACTCCCTTTTCCCGTCCATCAATAGCAGGAGGTCGTTGCCGCCCGATTAGGGAAACTGGTTCTCACGGCCTTTAGGGAAGTGGTAAACGCGAAGTTTCAGGACGGGTTTGCAACGCGGCAATTCCGGCGATCGATCCGGCGTCCCAATCGAGTGTCCCCAATCAGGGGGACAGACGCATCCGGCGGAATCGATATGATGCGCAACCGGACGCCGGTCGGCTATCATCGGCCGCGTTATACAAAAAAGAGCATGCTGGGAGGATTTGCAATGAAGCTGGCCATGGCCGGACTCTGGGTACTGGCAGGCGCGATGCTGGTCGCGCCGGACGCCCGCGCGACATCAAGGTCGGCGTCGTGGTGTCGGGATCCGGACCGGGCTCGGCGCTCGGCCAGCCGCAGATGCGCACCATCGCTGCGCTGCCGAAGGAGATCGGCGGCGAGAAGGTCACCTATATCGCGCTCGACGACGAGTCCGATCCCACCAAGGGCACGCAGAATGCGCGGCGCCTCGTGATCCAGGACGGCGTCGACATCCTGATCGGCTCCTCGCTCACCCCCGTGACCATGCCGATGCTCGACGTCGCCTTCGAAGCCAAGACGCCGATCATCTCGCTCGCGGCGGCGACCGCGATCGTGCAGCCGATGGACGAGCGCCGCCGCTGGGCGTTCAAGGTGGTGCCCAACGACGACCTGATGGCGGCGGCGATCCTGAAATACATCGCCAAATCCGGCATCAAGACGCTCGGCTATATCGGCGTCTCCGACGGCTATGGCGAAGGCTACTACAAGGAGGTGTCGCGGCTGGCGCCGACGCTCGGCCTCACCGTCACGACGCATGAGGTCTATGCGCGTTCGGACACCAGCGCGATGGGCCAGGCGCTGAAGGTGATCGCGACCAACCCGGAGGCGGTGTTCATCGTCTCCGCCGGCACGCCGGCCGTGCTGCCGCAGGAGGCGCTACGCAGCAGAGGTTATGCCGGCAAGATCTTCCAGACCCACGGCGTCGCGTCGGAGGAATTCATCAAGCTCGGCGGGGCCAATGTCGAGGGTGCTGTCTTCACCGGCGAGGCCTTCACCATCGCCGACGATCTGCCGGCGAGCGATCCGTTCCGCCAGGCGCGCGACGAGTTCGTGTCGGCCTATGAGAAGGCCAACGGGCAAAAGCCGAACATCTTCGGCGCGCATCTGTGGGACGCGGTCACGCTGTTCAAGCGGGCGGCGGCGAATGCGCTGAAGTCCGCAAAGCCCGGCACGCCGGAATTCCGCGCCGCGCTGCGCGACGAGCTCGAGCGCGGCAAGGACGTCTATCTGAACAACGGCCTCTCGACCATGAGCCCGAGCGACCACAACGGCTATGACGAGCGCTCCGCGTTCCTGATCAAGGTCGAAGGCGGCAAGTTTCGACTGGTCAAATAAGCGCCCGGGATGGGCTAGTCGCCGCCCCATCGCCAGCGCGGCGGCTCGCCCTTCCACCAGCAGATGGTGGTGAGCAAGGCGCTCAGCACGACAACGTAGGCGATGAAGCGGACCGGCGCGTGCGGGAGGACCAGCGCGGCGGCGACGGCGACCAGCGCCACAAAGCCGGCGAGGACCGCCCAGCCCTGCCAGTTGTTCGGCGGCCCCCAGCCCCAGCCGTAGCGCTTGGCGGGAAACCAGTATCTGTCGTCACGCGGCATGGGATCGCTCCAGCGTCGAAATTCCCTCGCCTCACGTCTTGCCCGATGCGCACACGCCCTTCAGCGCCTGCCATTCGGCGGCCGACAGCAGTGGCTTGCCGATCGTCAGAGTGTCTGAGTCCGCTCTCTCCATGCGTTCGAGGCGATCCTCGGTCAGCGGATGGCTTGCGACGAGCGAGAGTCCCTTGCCGCCTTCCTTGCCGGTGACGCGGAACATCAGTTCGCCCATCGGCTTCGCCGGGCGGCCGAGCTTGTGCATGGTCTCGATCGCGAACGTATCGGCGTTGGTCTCGGCGTCGCGCGAATAGGACGACGTCACCAGTTGGCGCGAGGCGAAGATCAGCGCGCCGGAGCCGGTGATGTCGCCGAACAACAAGCCGATCAGGAACGAGGTGCCGCCATTGTGGATCAGCTCGCGCATGCTGTCGCGGTGGCGGAGATGGCCGAGCTCATGCGCCAGGACGCCGGCAATCTCGTCGGGATTCTCGGCCTTCTCCAGCAGCCCCTCGAACAGGTAGACCTTGCCGCCGGGCAGCGCGAAGGCGTTCGGCACCGGCGTCGCCATCACGCCCGACTGCACCGAATTGTCGAGGCCCGCGGTTTCCCGCAGCTTGCCGATCAGCTTCTCGAAAGCCGCTTGTCCCGCCGCCTTGCTGCACGGCTTGCCGTCGAACACCACCTTGACCTGCGCCTCCGCGACATCGCCGAGGCGGCGCTCGAAGGAATCAGGCACCAGCGGCGTCAGCCGCTCGGCGGCGAGCGGCACGCCGAACAGCACCACCAGCACGATCGACACCGCGGCCGCGAGCGACCAGCCGACGATGCCGGCGACGCCCCTGCGGTTCGGCCGGTCCTGCTCGAGCTTGTCGCAGCGCGCGACCAGCGCGGCGATCAGCTGCGCGTCGCGGACCTCGAGCCGCGCCAACGCCGGCGCCGTCAGGCAGCTCAGCCGCAGCAGGCCGGACGGGCTGTCGGCACGGCGGATGTCGGCAAACGCCCAGCGCGCGAGCAGTTCGCCGCCTTCCCTGATCTCCAGCGCATCGGACAGTCTGAGCGCGACGACGCGCCGGCGGCTCGATGCGCCGTCGAAGAACACCGTGCCCGGGACCGCGCCGCCGCGGAATTGGCCTGGTCGAGATCGGATTCCATGAGGCTAGAATCCCGCGACGTCGAGGCCGTCGGCAAAGCCTTCGCCGAGCGCATTGGCGAGATCGCCGCGCGCGGTGACGTTGGCGGCGGCGCCGATGTTGTGCACGATGGTCGTCGACAGCACCCGGACCCAGAGATCGCGCATCAGATAGACCCGCATCACGACGTTCATCGCGAGCGCAAGGGCGAGATAGCCGATGCCGAGCATGACCATCAGCGGAATGCTCTTGGCGAACGCCTCGGTCTTGAAGAAGGTCTCGATCGAGGAGCCGTCGATGCTGGCCGCCAGGAAGATGCAGAGGACGAGATAGGCCAGGAACACGGTGCCGAGCAGCATGGCCCAGCCGATCACCTTCCAGTACAGCCCGATCAGCGCGCTGCGCCGCATGGTGGATTCCAGCCTGACCTCGCCGAAACGGATGCCCGACAGCCACCAGCGCCACTCGATCGCCTTGAACGCGGCATAAGCGAACGGGCCGAAGATCGTCACCATCGCGAACGGCATCAACAGCCAGAGCCACCAGCCGCGCTTGAAGAAATCCCAGCCGCGGCCCTCGAATGAGCCCTGCAGATCGCCGTAATAGGAATGCCGCATCTTGTAGCGTTCGAGCGCGGCCTCGCGCCAGGGCAGCGCAAAGCCAAGCGTGATCACGACCAGGAAGCCCCATAGCGAGGCCTTCAGCGCATAGATCCAGCCCGAGCCGCTCATCCAGAAACGGACGCCGCGCCACACCGTGCGGGTCAGCCGGTAGCGCCGCGCGCGGTAGATCGCGAACTGACCGAACACATAGAAGAAGGCGACCAACGGAAACGAGGAGAAGGTCTGGCCGTGCTCGGCCTCGATGACGAGCAGGGCGTAGCCGAGATAGACCGGCACGAGGATCGCGAGCGCGACCAAAAAGCCGATCAGGAGCTCCTTGCCGCGGCCGGTATATTCCGCCCCGTCGCCGTCGATCAGGGTGTTCGACCACAGGTGACGGCGGATGTCGGTGGTGAGCCAGAACCGGTAGAAGCCGACCGTGACGAGCTCGAGCCCGGCGCCGCGCGCGACCAGGCGGAAGAACTCCTTCCGGCTCCCTGAAAACGCCACCGGCATCGGCGGCGGAACCGGTTGCGGCAGCGGCGGCGGTGGCCCCGGCGGGGTCCAGCTCATGTCGTTCACGGAACAGCTCCAGGACGGGACAATCTCTGCGTATCAAAACCACAGGTTTGTCGCTGCGAGTGTGATCCAGGTTTCACACGGGGTCGAGAGCCGGGGGCGGTTTTTGGCCGGGCGCGGTTGGCTACGCCTTAACGGGACCGCCGGAAACGGCGCAGTCGTTCCTGCTTATATCGCCCCGTCGGAGCAGGATGGCCGCGCCCCTTTGCCGGTCGAGCGCGAGCTTCGAACCCAGGGAGGGAATTGCATGACTTACGAATCAGGCGATGAACACGCCGCCGCACGCGAGGGAAGTTGGCGATGAACAAGTGGATCTTGTCGGCATGGATGTTGGCGCTCACGGCAGCTCCCGCTGCGGCCGCCGATATACGCCTCGACTCCTACCGCAATCCGAAGGGCGAGAACTATCGCATCTTCAATTATATGTACCTGGACGGCGCACGGGGCGGCATGATGGCGTCCAATGCCTGGCTCAAACGCCATGGCGGCCAAATGCTGTTCTGCATGCCCGGCGACCTCGCATTGACCACCGAGCAGACCGAAGAGATCATGCTCAAGTCAGCCGAGAAGCGGGCAGCGAAGGGCGATGTGGCGATCGCTTCGCTGCTGCTGTGGGGCATGCAGGACACCTACCCCTGCGAAAAACCCGCCAGCGAAAAGCCCGCCAGCCAGTAGCCGCTCCGGCACTGTTCGCACGCCGCCCGACCAAATCAAACGGCGTTTCAAACGGGCGCGGTCGCCGCCATGCCCTCCGCCACCGCGAAAGGCCCGGATTCGGCCGCTTTGGCCGGCTACCAATGCGGCCAAATGCGCGTTGAGGCCCCTTGCGCAAACCGCGGAATGAGAATGTAATTCGGTAAAACATGGCGCGCCGGCGATGCCCCGGCTGCTGCAACGGTTGAGGAGCCGCTCATGCACGGGACCATCGATCTCGTCGACACCACCGATCTGGACGCCGCACGCGAACGCGCCAACACGCTGGCGCTGTCGGATTACGATCCCGGCCATCCCGAGCTGTTCAAGAGCGATACCTTCTGGCCGTATTTCGACCGGCTGCGCCGCGAGGATCCGGTGCATTATTGCAAGGACTCGATGTTCGGTCCGTACTGGTCGATCACCCGCTACAACGACATCATGGACATCGAGACCAACCATTCGGTGTTCTCCTCGGCCGCCTCGCTCGGCGGCATCACCATCCGCGACGTGCCGCCGGATCTGCGCCGCGAGAGCTTCATCGCGATGGACCAGCCGCGCCACTCGGCGCAGCGCAAGACCGTGGCGCCGATGTTCACGCCGACGCATCTCGACGAGCTCGCCATCAACATCCGCAAGCGCTCGACCGAGTGCCTCGACAATCTGCCGCGCGGCGAGGTGTTCGACTGGGTCGACAAGGTCTCGATCGAGCTGACCACGCAGATGCTCGCGGTGCTGTTCGACTTCCCCTGGGAGGACCGCCGCAAGCTGACGCGCTGGTCCGACGTCGCGACCACCCTGCCCGGCGCCGGCGGCTTGGTCGCCACCGAGGACGAACGGCAGGCCGAACTGATGGAATGCGCCGGTTATTTCGCGCGGCTCTGGAAGGAGCGCTCCGGCCAACCGCCGAAGAGCGATCTGCTCTCGATGATGGCGCACAGCGACGCCACGCGGAACATGGATCCGAAGAATTTCCTCGGCAATCTGATCCTCTTGATCGTCGGCGGCAACGACACCACGCGCAACACGCTGTCCGGCAGCATCTACGCGCTCGCCAAGCATCCGGAGCAGTACCGCAAGCTCAAGGAGAATCCCGCGCTGATCGACAGTTTCGTGCCCGAGGTGATCCGCTGGCAGACGCCGCTCGCGCATATGCGGCGGACCGCGCTCGCCGACTTCGAATTCCGCGGCCGCCAGATCAAGAAGGGCGACAAGGTCGTGATGTGGTACGTCTCGGGTAACCGCGACGAGGAAGCGATCGAGAAGCCCTACGAGTTCCTGATCGACCGCGCCCGGCCGCGCACCCACATCTCGTTCGGCTTCGGCATCCACCGCTGCGTCGGCCTGCGCCTCGCCGAGCTGCAGCTCAAGATTATCTGGGAGGAGATCCTCAAGCGCTTCGACACGATCGAGGTGGTGGAAGAGCCGCAGCGGGTGTATTCCAGCTTCATCAAGGGCTACGAGACGCTCCCCGTGCGCATCGCCGCCTGACGCAAGGCGAAATGAAATTGAAGTACGACCACGACGGGACTGTGCTCCCTCTCCCGCTTGCGGGGGAGGGCTGGGGTGGCGGTGCCACCGCAGAAACAGTCTCTGAGTGGAGAAAGCCCCCACCCGCCGCGCTCTTCGAGCGCAGCGACCTCCCCCGCAAGCGGGAGAGGTAAGAACCGCCGCCGGAGCCAATGAAGATGAACGTCCAGACTGCCATCCGTGCCGACCGGGCCGAGCTGCTGCGCCAGTCGCGCGAGGAAGCCTATGCGACGCCATTGAAGGATTTCCATCCCGGCGCGCCAAGACTATTCCAGAACGACACGCTGTGGCCGTGGTTCGAGCGGCTGCGCAAGGAAGCGCCGGTGCATTACTGCACCAATGCGCCGATCGAGCCGTACTGGTCTGTGGTGAAGTACAACGACATCATGCATGTCGACACCAGCCACGGCATCTTCTCCTCGGATTCCACGCTCGGCGGCATTTCGATCCGCGACGTGCCGCCCGGCTACGACTATCCGAGCTTCATCGCGATGGACCAGCCGAAGCACGCCCATCAGCGCAAGACCGTGTCGCCGATGTTCACTCCCAATCATCTCGACGAGCTGGCGAAGCTGATCCGCCAGCGCTCGGCCAGCGTGCTCGACAATCTGCCGCGCAACGAGACCTTCAATTTCGTCGAACGCGTCTCGATCGAATTGACCACCCAGATGCTGGCGACGCTGTTTGACTTCCCCTGGGAGGAGCGGCGCAAGCTGACGCGCTGGTCCGACGTCTCCACCGCGCTGCCGAAGAGCGGCATCGTCGACTCGCCGGAACAGCGCCGGCAGGAGATGGACGAGTGCTACGCCTATTTCTCGAAGCTCTGGAACGAGCGCGTCAACTCGGCCCCGCGCAACGATCTGCTGTCGATGATGGCGCATAGCGATGCCACGCGGCACATGGATCCCGACAATCTGATGGGCAACATCATCCTGCTGATCGTCGGCGGCAACGACACCACGCGCAACACCATGAGCGGCTCGGTGCTGGCGCTGCACGAGCATCCGGACCAGTTCCAGAAACTGAAAGAAAACCCTGAGCTGATCGACACCATGGTGCCGGAGGTGATCCGCTGGCAGACGCCGCTGGCGCATATGCGGCGCACCGCGCTTGTCGACACCGAGATCGGCGGCAAGACGATCAGGAAGGGCGACCGCGTCGTGATGTGGTACGTCTCCGGCAACCGCGACGACGAGGTGATCGACCGTCCCGACGAGTTCATCATCGACCGCGCCCGGCCGCGCATCCACCTGTCGTTCGGCTTCGGCATCCACCGCTGCGTCGGCATGCGGCTCGCCGAACTGCAGCTCAAGATCGTCTGGCAGGAGATGCTGAAGCGCTTCGACCGCATCGAGGTGGTCGGCGAGCCGAAGCGGGTCTATTCCAGCTTCGTCCGCGGCATCGAGAACCTGCCGGTTCGGATCCCGGGCTGAATAATCCTTGGCTGCAATTGCGATCGGCCCTATGTCTTGCCGCGTCTTGCAGCTTGGGCCAGTTGACGAACCATGAACCGAAAAGAACGGCGCGCGGCCGGTAAGCAGCGGGACGCGTCCGGCAAGAGCGCACCTGGCTTCGGCTCGGCGGGCGTTGGCATCGCCGGCCTCGCCGCCGAGGCAAGCCGCTTCTACGGGATGCGCCGCTTCAATGAAGCGCAGCAGATCTGCCGGGACATTCTTGCGCGCGAGCCTGCCCACGTGCAGAGCCTGAACCTGCTCGGCCTGATGGCGCAGGCGGCCGGCGACCACCGGGCCGCCGTGAAGACCTTCGCGAAAGCGATTGCCGCAGACGACGTGAATGCCGCCTGCCACTACAATGCCGGCAATTCATACCAGGCGCTGGGCAATCGCGGCAAAGCCGCCGCGCATTTCAGCAAGGCACTCGCGCTCGGCATGGACGCGAAGGCCGTCGGCTTCATCCTGCAGAGCCCAACCGTCACCCGCTATGTGGAGCGGATTGCCGGCAAGTGGCCGCTAGCTGTGACGAACGCCGAATTGTTCGGCACCGAAAGCCTGGCCCCGCTTGCCGGCGACCTGTTCCTGCGCTGCGCGATGGAAGCGACCACCTTGGCGAGCATGCAGCTCGAAGTGCTGCTCGGACATGCAAGGGCAGAACTGCTGCGACTCGCGAGTGACCAAGAGCAGCATGAAGCCGACGATGATATCGTTGGCTTTGCATGCGCGCTGGCCCGGCAATGCTTCATCAACGAATATGTCCATGCACAGACCGGGGCGGAAGCCGAGCGTGCGGGTGCACTGCGCGAACGATTGCTGCAGGACCTGGCGTCTGGCGCCACGATCACGCCGCTCACGCTCGCTGTCGTTGCGGCTTACTTCCCGCTTCATGCCTTGCCGGCGGCGGATGCGCTGCTGCGCCGGGATTGGCCTGCGGCCACAACCGGCCTGTTGCGGGTGCAGCTTCGCGAGCCGCGCGAAGAGATGGAAGAGCGCCGCGCCATTGCGACGCTCACCCCGATCAAGAACGACGTGTCGGTCGAGGTGATGCGCCAGTACGAGGAAAACCCCTATCCGCGCTGGACCGTGAACCCGCTGACGGCATTCGTCGCCGATCGGGCGCGGGGAAAGACGGTCGCGACCGCGGAACAGCAGGCCGAACGAGATATCCTGATAGCCGGTTGCGGCACCGGCTCGCACGCGATCCAGATCGCGCAAGTCTATCCGAATGCACGCCTGCTCGCGGTCGACATCAGCATGACCAGCCTCGCCTATGCGCGCCGCAAGACGCGCGAGCTGGGCTTGCGCAACATCGACTATGCACAGGCTGACATCCTGGAATTGGGCTCGATCGATCGCACCTTCGACAGCATCGAGTCGGTCGGCGTGCTGCATCATCTCGCCGAGCCTTTTGCCGGCTGGCGCGTGCTGGTCTCGCTGCTGCGGCCGGGCGGCACGATGCGCATCGGCCTGTACAGCGAGGTGGCGCGCCGGGTCATTGTGGAAGCGCGTGCCCGGATCGCAGCGCGCAACTATCGCGCCACCGCCGACGACATCAGGCGGTGCCGGCAGGAGATATTCCGCGAGGCCGAGCAATGGAGACCGCTGATCGGCGCCAAGGATTTCTACAGCATGAGCGGCTGCCGCGACCTGCTGTTCAACGTCATGGAGCACCGCCTCACCATTCCGGAGATCGCGGCGTTCCTCAACGAGCATGGCCTGTCGTTCGGGGGGTTCGAGCCGTTCGACGAACCGGCGGTAATGGAAAAATTCCGCAAGCAGTTTGCGGCCGCAGCCGACGAGACCAATCTGGAGCAGTGGCACCGCTTCGAGGTCGATCACCCCGAGACGTTCTGGGACATGTACGTCTTCACGGCGCAAAAACGCGCGCACTGACGGCAAGGCCGCTAGCGCATGATGAGATGAGGTCGAATAGCGACCGCGATGGGCGGTGCGCTCCCTCGCCCCGCACGCGGGGCGAGGTGATGCACAGCGTGCGCTGCTCGGTTCAGATTAAAGTCGTCTTGCTAGTGGCCGTGCTGGCCCTTGCTGGTCGGCAGCGGGCAATTGGTACAGACCCGGTCATCGCACATCCGGCAGATCGTGAAGCGATCCATCTCTGACGTATCCTGCCTGGCCAGCAATTCGCGGATCAGCCGTGCGAGCTGCTTCCGTTCAGCCGCCGACAGCACGTCCAGCAGCGACGTGACGGCCGATATCCGCGACGCCAAGAGTTCGTTCCGGGACGCCGCACCCGACGCCGTCAGGTGCAGGGCGACCTCGCGGCCGTCCTTGCCGGCCCGGCGCTCGACCAGCCGATCCGACACCAGGCGATCGACCAGCCGGACCGTTCCGGAGTGCGACAGGCCGAGGATCCGCCGCAGCTTGTCGTTGGTCATGCCCTGGCCATAGCCGATGACGATGAGCGCCGCGGGCGTCTCGCCGCCGCGGCCGACGACCTCACGCGCGCCTTGCTCGATCCGATCCACGACGGCGAGCGACAGCGCGCCCAGCAGGTTGGCGATTCCGTGTTCCATGCCGTCAACAATATGTGCGCTGCGCACAAAAAACAACTTGACCAGATATGTGCGCTACGCACATATTTACCCCGGAGAGCGACAACGACCAGAAATGGAGAGCGGCGATGACGACCCGAAGCAGCGCACCGGCAACGCTTGAGACCGCAGGCAGCGAACCCACCCTGAAATACGTGCAGGCCAACGGCGTACGGTTTGGCTATCTCGAACAGGGCAGCGGACCGCTGGTCATGTTCATGCACGGCTTTCCCGACAACGCCTGGTCATATCGAAAGCAGCTGCAGGCGTTCGCGGATGCCGGGTATCGCGCGGTCGCGCCGTTCCTGCGCGGCTATGCGCCAACTGAGATTCCGGCCGACGGCATCTTCGATCCGATCGCACTGGGCCAGGATCTCGAAGCGCTGATCGCGGCGCTGAGCGACGACGGACAGGCGCGCGTCGTCGGCATGGATTGGGGCGGCACGTCGACCTTCCAGGCGCTGGCCACGGCGCCGTCGGCGATCAAGGCGGCGGTGGTCATGAACACCGCGCACCCCATCACAATCCCGAGCCTCAGGAGCGATCCCGATGCCGTTCGATCGGTCTTCCACGTCTATTTCTTTACCGTGCCTGGCGCTCACTCGGCGGTCGACATCGAGGGACTTCCCTTCGTCGACTACCTTTGGAAGCTGTGGTCGCCAACCCTGGCGAACGACGAGCATCTCCGCTCGGTCAAGGAGACGCTCAGCTCTCCCGGCAGGATGAAGGCGGCGCTGAAATACTACAACGGCTTGATCGATGCGGGAGTTGCGGGCCGGCTGCCGATCAAGGACATGCATACGCCGACGCTGACGATCTATGGCGGCAATGATCCGACAGCGCGGTATTCAATGAAGGAAGAGCCGCTCTTCAAGGGACCACATCAGCGCGTTGTCTTGCCCGATGTCGGGCACTTCCCGCACCTCGAGCGTGAGGCCGAGGTCACCGGTCTGATCATGAACTGGTTTACGACGCACGCCGCCGCCTGAGCAGGCGCCGCAACCAGCGGCCGTGCCAACCAATGCGTTTTTCACATTTGAAAAGGAGTGCGCGCAATGGACGCCACGACACAGCAACACCACGCCGAAACGTTTCGCGGTCTGCACAAGCAGGGCGATCCGCTCGTCCTGTTCAACGCCTGGGACGTCGCCACCGCCAAGGCGATCGCGAAGAGCTCGCCGGCGGTCGCGACCAGCAGCGGCGCGGTCGCATCCGCGCTCGGCTATGCCGACGGAGAGAACGCCCCGCTCGACATGGTGGAAGGTCTGGTCGCGCGGATGACCGCTTCGGTGCCAGTTCCGGTATCGATCGATCTGGAGGCGGGTTATGGCGACACGGCGGAGGCGGCCGCGCATTCGGTGGCGAGGATCCTGAAGGCCGGCGCGATCGGGATCAACATCGAGGACGGGCTTGTCGGCGGAAAGCGGCAACTCGTCGATCCCGTGCAGCATGCCGCGAAGATCAAGGCGGTGCGGGCCAGCGCGCAAAAGCTCGGCATTGATCTCTTCATCAATGCGCGCACCGACCCGTTTCTGCTGAAGTTCGGCTCGCCGGAGCAATGCCTCGATGAAGCGGCACGGCGCGCGAGGGTCTATGCCGATGCCGGCGCCGATGGAATCTTTGTGCCTGGACTCACCGACCTCGCGCTGATCGAGCGGTTCGTCCAGCACACGCCGCTACCCGTCAACATCATGGTGACCCAGGGCGTTCCCGAAATCGGCGATCTCGCCCGGGCCGGCGTGCGCCGGATCAGCCTCGGGCCCTGGCCGATGCTGGCGGCGATGCGCGTCATCGGACAGGCCGCCGCCGCGGTCGCGGCCAGCAAGCAATACGGCACGTTCCTGCAGCCGAATTCCTGAATTGGCAGGTCGCTGGCCGCGCTGCTTCCCCGTCATTGCGAGGAGCGAAGCGACGAAGCAATCCATCCCTCCGCGCGTATTGAGAGATGGATTGCTTCGCCGAGCCTGTCATCGGGCGCGCATTCGCGCGACCCGTTGGCTCGCAATGACGGGGATATACAATTCCGGCATAGCTGCGCAAAACAGATGCGACGGGAGCTAAACCTCCCCGCGCGCTAAAGGCTATCGATGTGAGGACCGCGCCACTGCGCGTCCCCTAGCCGAGGCCATGATGGACCAGATTGCCGCTCACCAGGACAGCGCGACCAGCACCGACTGGCCGGTTGCGATCTACCGCACGCTGAAGAGCTTTGGCGTGGCGCAGGTGTCCTACGTTCCCGACGCGGGACATTCCAAGCTGATCAAGCTGTCGCACGCCGATGCCGGCATCAAGACCACGGTGCTGACCACCGAGGAGGAAGGCGTGGCGATGGTGGCCGGCGCCTGGCTCGGTGGCGACCGCGCGGTGCTGTTGATGCAATCGAGCGGCGTCGGCAATTGCGTCAACATGCTGTCGCTGATGGCGAGCTGCCGCTTCCCGCTGCTGACCCTGGTGACGATGCGCGGCGAATGGGCCGAATTCAATCCCTGGCAGATCCCGATGGGCCGGGCGACGCCGCAGGCCCTCGAGATCATGGGCACGACAGTGCTGCGCCTGGAGAACCCCGACGACGCCGAGGAGGTGATCTCGGCCGCCGCCTCGCTCGCCTATGACGGCGACCAGCAGGTCGCGGTCTTGATCTCGCAGCGGATGATCGGCCGCAAGAAGTGGACCAAGGAGACGCACTGATGTCAGCAGCAACAGGCACCCTCGATCGCCGCGCCGCCGTGAAGGCACTGCTTGCCGACCGCGGCGATCTGCTCGTGATCTCCGGGCTCGGCTCTTCCTCTTACGACGTGTTCGATGCCGGCGAGCACTCTGGCAACTTCTATCTCTGGGGCGCGATGGGCGGCGCCGCGATGGTCGGGCTCGGCCTTGCGCTGGCGCAGCCGAAGCGGCCGGTGCTGGTCGTCACCGGCGACGGCGAGCAGCTGATGGGGATCGGCAGCCTCTTGACCATTGCAACCAAGCAGCCCGGCAATCTCTCGATCGCGGTGCTCGACAACGGCCATTTCGGCGAGACCGGGATGCAGCCCAGCCATTCCGGCTTAGGGGCGAAGCTCGAGGTGATCGCGAGCGGCGCGGGCATCGGCAATGTCTCGGATATCGCCGACATGGCCGGCATCGAGCGCTTCCGCGCCAGCCTGCGCGATCTCGGTGGCGGGCCGCGGCTGGCGCGCATTCGGATCGCGGCCGGCGAAGTCGAGCGCGCGCTGCCGCCGCGCGACGGCGCTTATCTGAAGAACCGCTTCCGCGGCCATCTCGGCTTCAAGGTCAGCTGAGATCACATAATGCACGCACCGCCGTCATTGCGAGGAGCGACAGCGACGAAGCAATCCATCTCTCCGCGCGTGCGGAGGGGTGGATTGCTTCGCTTGGCTCGCAATGACGGACGTCAGTGCAACCGCGCTCAGGCGAGCTGGATATCCCAGAGCCCCTCGGCGCGGCACGCGGCGACCTCGTCGCGCAGCAATCTTGCGATCAGCGTGATCGCATTGGAGCCGGGATGCTCGACCGGCGAGGCCAAGGTCAGCTCGCGCCGCGGCGCGGGACGTGCGATCGGCGCGGTTTCGAGCCGGCCCTCTGCGACCTCGCCGCGCACCGAGGACGGCGGCAGCATGGTGTATCCGAGCCCCTCCTCGACCAGGCTCGTCAGCACGCGGAACGAATCCGCCTCGAGCTTGACGTCGAGCGTGACCTTCTTCTTGGCCGCCGCGTGCTCGATCATGGCACGGAGCCCGTGCGAATGACTGGGCAGCACCAGGCGCTGGCGCAGCAGCCAGCCGATATCGACCTGCTTCTTCTGCTTCAGCCCGCTGCCGCGCGGACCGACCGCGACGATCGAGTCGCGGCCGAGGCTCTGCACCGCCAGATGCAGGTCGACCGACGGCCCATAGATCACCGCAAGATCCATCTCGCCGCGATGCAGCCACTCGATCAGATGGCCGCTGTAGCTTTCGACGATGCAGAGCGAGATGCCGGGATAACGTTCCACCGTGCGCCGCGCCAGCCGCGCCGAGATCACGCAGCTCACCGTCGGCACCAGCCCGAGCACGACGCGCCCGGACGGCGCCCCGCCGGCGGACTGGATGTCGTCGCGGATCTGGTCGATCTGCCGCACGATACCGCCGGTGCGCGCCAGCAACAGCCGGCCGGCATCGGTCAGCACCATGCCGCGGCCGTTGCGCGTGAACAATTCGGTGCGCAGCTCGTGCTCCAAGAGCTTGATCTGCCGGCTCAGCGCCGGCTGCGCGACCCGCAAGGTATCGGATGCCTTGCTCAGACTCCCGAGTTCCGCGACGCACGCAAAGGTCCTAAGCTGGCGGAAATCCATACTTGCCAATCCTGGAAGGCAGGTTCATACGCTATAACAAAACAGCATAGGGAGTTTACCGGGGCCCCACAACAGCGGGCGCATTGCCCGTACGAGCTTGATCCGGAAAAGTGCGAAGCGGTTTTCCGAAGAGATCATGCTCAAACAAAGGGCTAAAGCGCATCACGCTTTGGACGCAACCTCTCGGCAAGACGAAACAATGACCGCACACGAACAACACACCGACGACCACTCCGACATCCGCGACGCCGTCGCAAAACTCTGCGCACAGTTTCCCGGCGAATACTGGCGCAAGCTCGATCGCCAGATGGCCTATCCGAAGGAGTTCGTCGATGCGCTGACGGAAGCCGGCTATCTCTCGGTGCTGATCCCTGAGGAATATGGCGGCGCGGGCCTGAAGCTGTCGGCAGCGGCGGCGATCCTGGAAGAGATCCAGCGCGCCGGCTGCAACGGCGGCGGCTGCCACGCCCAGATGTACACGATGGGCACCGTGCTGCGGCATGGCAACGACGCGCAGAAGGCGAAGTATCTGCCGAAGGTCGCGACCGGCGAATTGCGGTTGCAGGCGTTCGGCGTCACCGAGCCGACCAGCGGCACCGACACCTCGTCGCTAAAAACCTTCGCGCGCCGCGAGGGCGACCATTACGTCGTCAACGGCCAGAAGATCTGGACCAGCCGCGCGGAATATTCCGACCTGATGATCCTGCTCGCGCGTACCACGCCGAAGGAGCAGTCCAGGAAGCGCACCGATGGGCTCTCGGTGTTCATCGTCGACATGCGCGAGGTGAAGGGCAAGGGGCTGGAGATCCGCCCGATCCGCACCATGATGAACCACGCCACGACGGAAGTGTTCTTCACCGACATGAAGGTGCCGGCGGAGAATTTGATCGGCGAGGAAGGCAAGGGTTTCCGCTACATCCTCTCCGGCATGAATGCCGAACGCATCCTGATCGCCGCCGAATGCGTCGGCGATGCCAAGTGGTTCATCGCCAAGGCAACCAACTACGCCAAGGAGCGCAGCGTATTCGGCCGGCCGATCGGCCAGAACCAGGGCATCCAATTCCCGATTGCCAAGGCCTACGCCTCGATGCGCGCCGCTGAATTGATGGTGAAGGAAGCCACCCGCAAATATGAGGCCGGGCTCGATTGCGGAGCCGAGGCCAACATGGCCAAGATGCTGGCGGCGGATGCCTCCTGGGAAGCGGCGAACGCCTGCGTGCAGACCCATGGCGGCTTTGGCTTCGCCGAGGAATACGACGTCGAGCGCAAGTTCCGCGAGACCCGGCTCTACCAGGTGGCGCCGATCTCGACCAATCTGATCCTCTCCTTCGTCGCCGAGCACGTGCTCGGCATGCCCCGCTCCTACTGAGTTCTCAGATCATGCTGCCGCTTGAGGGATTGACCGTCATTGCCGTCGAACAGGCGGTTGCCGCGCCGTTCTGCTCGTCACGCCTCGCCGATGCCGGCGCCCATGTCATCAAGATCGAGCGGCCCGAGGGCGACTTCGCCCGCGGCTACGACGCCGCGGCGAAGGGCCAGAGCAGCTATTTCGTCTGGCTCAACCGCGGCAAGGATTCCGCGGTGGTCGACCTCGCCACCAAGGAAGGCCGCGCAGAACTGGAGCGGCTGATCGCGGGCGCCGATGTGCTGTTGCAGAATTTGAAGCCGGGCTCGATGGACAAGCTCGGCTTCTCGCGCGAGCGGCTGCGCAAGGACTATCCGAAGCTGGTCATGTGCACGATTACCGGCTATGGCGACACCGGCCCCTATGCCGACCGCAAGGCCTATGACCTCCTGATCCAGGCCGACAGCGGCCTTGCCTCGATCACCGGCGGACCCGAGGGCGCCTCGCGCGTCGGCATGTCGATCGTCGATGTCGCGACCGGCGCCACCGCGCATGCGTCGATCCTCGAGGCGCTGATCGGGCGCGGCCGCACCGGCGAGGGTGCCGACATCCGCATTTCGATGTTCGACGTGATGGCCGACTGGCTCACCGTGCCGCTGCTCAATGCCGAAGACGGCAAGTCGCCCAAACGCATCGGCCTCGCCCATCCCTCGATCGCGCCCTACGGCGTATTCCGCTCGAAGGACGGCAAGGAGATCCTGATCTCGGTCCAGAGCGAGCGCGAATGGAAGGCGCTGTGCGCCAAGGTGCTGGGCCAGCCCACTCTCCCCGACGATCCGCGCTTTGCCAACATGGTCGAGCGCGTGCGTAACCGCGTCGTGACCGACCAGATCGTCAGCGACAGTTTTGGCAGACTGACGCGCGAGGATTTGCTGGCCAAGCTCACCGAGGCCGACATCGCCTTTGCCGAGGTCAACAGCATGGACGATCTCGCCAGGCATCCGCATCTGCGCCGCATCGAGGTCGACACGCCGAACGGCAAGGTCAGCTATCCGGCGCCGGGTGCGATTGTGGTCGGCGAGGAGCGGCACTACGGCAAGGTGCCGGCGATCGGCGAGCGCATCCAACGTTCCTGAAATCTCTCCTGCCCGGGCAACACAGTCATGACCGACAAACTCGATCTCGACCATCTCCGCCAGTGGATCGGCAAGACCACCGAGGCCTCCGACGTCGTCACCAAATATCTTGTCATGGGGCTGCGCGCGACGCTGTTCCAGGAGATCGGCGAGCCGAAGGCAGGCGATGCCGCGCCGTGGACCACGCATTGGTGCCTGGCGCAGCCGGTGTTTCCGATGTCGCAGCTTGGCCCCGACGGCCACCCGACCCGCGGCGGCTTCCTGCCGCCGGTGCCGCTGCCGCGCCGGATGTGGGCCGGCGGCGAGCTTGAATTTTTCGATGCCCTGCGCATCGGCGATGAAGCCAAGCGCACCTCCAGGATTGCCGACGTCACGGTGAAATCGGGCTCGACCGGCACGCTGTGCTTCGTCTCGGTCAACCATGAGGTGACGACCTCGCGCGGGCTTGCGGTCCGCGAGCGGCAGGACATCGTCTATCGCGAGATGACGACGACGCCGTCCGCAGCGCCGGCCAAGGCACCGCCGCCCCCGGTCGCCCAGCATCGCGAGAGCCACGTCTCCGATCCCGTGCTGCTGTTCCGTTATTCGGCGCTGACCTTCAACGGCCACCGCATCCATTACGACCGTGACTACGTCACCAAGGTCGAGGGCTATCCGGGCCTGATCTTCCACGGCCCGCTGCAGGCCTCCTTCATCGTCGAGCTCGCCGCGAAACTCCGCGGCGGCAGGCCGCCGAAGAAGCTGTCCTATCGCGGCGTGCAGCCGCTGTTCGAGGGCAGCGAGTTCTCGATCAATGCCAACGACAAGGACGGCGGCATGGAGCTGTGGACCGCCAATGCCGAGGGCCAGCCGACCATGAAGGGCACGGCGAACTGGTAGCGGTTCCTGATCAGAGCGTCGCGACGAAGCGCAAGCTGATCAGGATCAGATACAGCGACAACGCGATCTCCATCTGGCGCTTCGGCATTTGATGCGCGAGGGCGACACCGTAGCGCACGGTCACCAGACTGAGCGGTGTCAGCAGCGCAAATCCGATCACCGACACGAAGCCGAGCGACAACGGCGGCAGGTCCGGATGATTCCAGCCTGCGACGACATATCCGAGCGTGCTCGGAATCGAGACGAACAGTCCGACGCCCGATGCCGTCGCAATCGCCGCATGGATCGGGAAGCGGTAGAGCGACAGCACGACGTTGGCGACAAGCCCGCCGCCGATGCCCATCAGCGCGGCGGACGAGCCGATGCCGAGGCCATAGCCCGTCATTGCGGCGAAGCCGGGCAAGCCGTCGCCCAGCCGCCACGTATCCTTGCCGGCGAGCAGCCTGATCGCAAGGAACAGGCAGACGACGATGAAGACGCTCTTGAATACGACAGGTTTCGCCACCGAAGCGGCAGCGATGCCGATCAGCGCGCCGACGACGATCGGGAGCGCCCATGTCTTCAGCACGCCGATATCCACCGCGCCCTTCCGGTAGTGACCGAGGAACGATGAGATCGACGTCGGCACGATCACGGCGAGCGAGGTCCCGACACACAGCGGCATGATGACATCATCGGGAACGCCATAGAGCAGGAAGACCTCGTAAAGCACGGGCACGATGACCGTACCGCCGCCAACTCCGAACAGTCCCGCCAAAATTCCGGTGCAGGCACCGGCCGCGGCGAGCGCTGCCGCAAGCCACGCCGTATGACTAAGCGCAAATGCACCCATCGGTCTGCTCCTCGGTCGTGGCAATCGCGTCGATGGGCCGGATCGAACACCACGGCGCCGCCTGTTCGTAGGCGCGCGCCAGGCGGAGACAGGCCAGATCGCCGTGACAGGGTGCCAGGATCTGCAGTCCCATCGGCAGGCCTTCCGGCGAAAATCCGGCCGGCACATTGACCACGGGACAGCCTGCGAGCGTGGCGTAGATGACGACTTCCATCCAGCGGGAGTAGCTATCCATCGCGCGTCCGCCGATCTCCCTCGGCCACGTCAACCTCGCATCGAACGGAAAACACTGCGCCGTCGGCAGCACCAGGAAGTCGTATGACTTGAACATTTGCGCGATCTTCCGGCACCAATCGGCGCGTCGTCCGGACGCCTCGAACACATCGAGAGCCGAGAGGCGCATCGCCTGCTCGACCTCCCAGCACGCCTCGTCCTTCATCAGGGCGCGCTTGGCCGGATCGGCGTAGCGGCCGGCGAGCGGCCCACCCGTGAGCCAGGCCCGCAGCACGACCCAGTCGCGCCAGAGCTCGTCGAGCGGGTAGTCGATCTGCGCCGCATCGACCTCGCAGCCGATCTCGGCGAACGCCCGCAGGGCCCGCAGACAAAGCTCGATCACGCCGGGTTCGAAAGGCAGGTATCCGCCGAGATCGCCGAGCCAGCCGATACGCGCCCCGCGCCAGTCAAACGCCAGGCGTTCGCGAAACCAGGCGGAGGTCTGCTCCGCCGCCGGCCGGGCCCACACCGCATCGTCGGCCTGCACGGCAAACAGCATCGCAAGATCTTCCGCCGAGCGCCCGATCGGTCCGACAGTGCCGAACGACGGCAGATGCGGATCGCGTCCCTCGTGAGGCATCAAGCCCTGCGAAGGCCGCAACGAGAACAGGTTGTTGTAGGCGGCCGGGTTGCGGATCGAGCCGGCGTTGTCGCTGCCGTCCGCGACCGGCAACATGCGTGTGGCGACCGCGACGGCAGCGCCGCCGCTGCTGCCCCCCGAAGTGCGCGTGCGGTCATAGGCATTCAGCGTGGTGCCGAACACCGGGTTGTAGGTCTGCGATCCCAGCCCGAACTCGGCGGTGTTGGTCTTGCCGACCAGGATCGCGCCGGACTGCTTCATCCGCTGTACAAACAGCGCGTCACGCGACGGGACCGAGTTCGTGTGCAGCGGCGAACCCAGCGTCGTCCGCAATCCCCTGGTCGACGCCAGATCCTTGATCGCCTGCGGGATGCCGTGCAACCAGCCCTCACGGACGCCGCGCGCCAGCAGGACATCCTTTTCGCGTGCGTCCGCCAGGATCGCGTCGCGATCGCGCAGCGAGACGAGCGCGTTATGGCCGGGATTGATCAGCTCGATGCGGTCGAGATAGAGCGTTGCTATCTCGACGACGGAGATTTCGTGCGAGGCGATCAGGTCCGACAACGCGCAGACGCCGAGCTCGATGACCCCGCGCTGCTGAGCGGATGCGAAGTCGTGGCCGCGCACGGCCGGTTTCAATTTCGCGGCTGGACGTACCAGGTTCAGGTGGTCGCTGGACATCCTACGCCCCAACCTTCCCGCGCGGGTCGGGTAACAAATTGCGGGTGCGCTTCGGCCGCGGGCGGGCGGTCGGGGGCAACATCCTCCGCCACATTTGCGTGATGATCGCCCGAAAGGCATCGCTGCGCGCGTGCTGCGCGGCGGACCAGATATCGCTGAAGCAAACGTCGGAATCTGCCGGGCTCTCGTCCTTGCGCATGACCGGAACACCTTTGGACAGAAAAATGGTCTGCAAAAATCACACGAGCGCGAACGCCGGCGGGCACACCGGTTCGACGCAAGTCAGTTCGACACATTCCACAGATCGGAGATCGAGGCCCCGGGATCGCAGTCAGGAATTGGCTTTTCGTGAGCTAAAAATTCACATTCCAAAAGCTACGCATTCCAAAAGCTACGCAGCAACAAATCCGCGACCGGCACAGCAGCGACGGCGTGTGGACGTCCGCGCAGCCTATCACATAATCCAGGAAGCGCTGCAGGTTTTATGAACCACGCCACACGCAGCAAACAATGCGGACACGTCCTTCGCGTCAACTTGAAACTGGAAATCACAATTGCTCAATAGTGCATCTTGCTTAGGCAAATGCGGGCTTTCGCCAAGTCCAGCCATCCCCTAATGTGATGCATCCCCCTTTTGAGTCACAGATCATGAGTCGCTTCTGGAGTTCGGTCGTCCACAATCTGTCGCCATATGTGCCCGGCGAGCAGCCCAAGATCGACGGCCTCATCAAGCTCAATACCAACGAGAATCCCTACCCGCCGTCGCCGCGCGCGCTGGCCGCGATCGCGGCGACCGCTGATCGCCTGCGGCTCTATCCGGATCCGCGCGCAACCGCCCTGCGCGAGGCGATCGCGACGCGCTACGGCGTCACATCAGACGAGGTGTTCGTCGGCAACGGCTCGGACGAGGTGCTGGCCCACAGCTTCCCGGCGCTGCTGAAGCACGATGCGCCGCTGCTGTTCCCCGACATCACCTACAGCTTCTATCCGGTCTATTGCCGCCTCTATGGCGCGCGATACGAACAGGTGCCGCTCGACGCCGCGATGCGGATTGATCTCGCCGACTACCGGCGCCCGGGCAGCGCCATCCTGCTGTGCAATCCGAACGCGCCGACCGGCATCGCGCTGCCGCGCGCCGCGATCGAGGCGCTGGTCACCGCGCATCCCGACCGTCTCGTGGTGGTCGACGAGGCCTATGTCGACTTCGGCGCCGAGAGCGCGGTGCCGCTGGTCGCCCATCACGACAATCTTCTGGTGATCCAGACGCTGTCCAAGTCGCGCGCGCTGGCGGGATTGCGGGTCGGCTTCGCCATCGGCCAGCGCCCGCTGATCGAGGCGCTGGAGCGCGTCAAGGACAGCTTCAACTCCTATCCGCTGGACTGCTTTGCGATCGCAGGTGCGGTCGCCGCGATCGAGGACGACGGATGGTTTGACGAGACCCGGCAACGCATCATCAGCAGTCGCGAGGCGCTGGTCCGCGGCCTCACCGCGCTCGGCTTCGAGGTGCTGCCGTCGCTTGCGAACTTCGTGTTCGCGCGCCATGGCGGCCATCGCGGCGCGGATCTCGCCGCGAAGCTGCGCGAACGCGGCGTCCTGGTGCGGCATTTCCAGAAGCCGCGGATCGAGGATTTCCTGCGCATCACGGTCGGAACGGACGATGAATGCGGCCGCCTGATCGAGCTGCTGCGTCAGATGGTCTGAGCCCGTTTCGGCCGTCGCTGGAACCGAATGACGGCCTGCGCGTTCCCCGCCCTGACGGAGGACGCCATGCTTAGAGACGAACAGGTCGCGGTTCTCTGCGACATCGCCCAATCCATCGCCTTTGCCGACGACGTGCAGGGCGAGGTCGACCGGCTCATCAAGGAGGGATACGTCGCCAAGGACGGCGATCTCTACGAGCTGACGCCCAAGGCCGAGAAGGTTTTGTCCGAGCGCGGCGCCAGCCTCAACCGGGCGTGACGCCGCTCGCAACGACACTAGACGGCGGGCGTGCACCGCGTCGCGGTGATCTTGATGCCGAGCCCGGCGCTCTCCTCGCGGAACTGCGCGATCGATCGTGCATTGCGATGCGCCTCGAACGCCGCGTCATCCTGATAGACCTCGTAGATCAAGAGCTTCGACGCGTCCTCGCGCGGCACCAGGATGTCGAAGTGCAGCGTGCCCGGCTCATCCCTGAGCGAGCGCGCGCCGTGCGCCGATAGCAGCGACAAGACCTGGTCCCGCCTCTCCGGCGCGACCTCGACAGTGGCGATGAGTGCAAGTTTCGGCATGACGGATGTTCCTCCTCTATTCTCAGATCAGCTTGCGGAGCGGCCGAAACGCGTCCCGCACTTCCCTGCTGAAGATGTCGGGCTGCTCCCACGCCGCGAAATGCCCGCCGGCCTCGGCCTGATGGAAGTAGATCAGCTTGTGATAAGCCTTTTCCGCCCAGCTCCGCGGCGCCACAAAACTCTCACCGGGAAACGCGGTAACGGCGGCCGGGATCGTGACGTTGGCGGGCAGATAAAGGTTGGTCTTGTTTTCCCAGTACAGACGGCCCGAGGAGATCGCGCTGTTGGTGAGCCAGTACAGCGTGATGTTGTCGAGCACGTCGTCGCGGGTCAGCGCGCCCGCGGAATGGCCGTTGACGGCATGTCCGAGCACGGCTGATTGCATCGCGGAAGCCGGCTGCGCGTAGCCGTCGCCGTGATCGAGCAGCCAGGCTGCGAGGCCGGCCGGCGAATCCGCGAACGCCGCAAGGGACTGCGGGCGGGTGCCCATGATCTGCGCATAGGCACGCCGCTTGGCGAATTGGAGCTTGATCTGCTCGAAGGCGTGCTGCTCCTCCGCCGACAGATTGTCCGGCGCGGGACCGCCGGTGGAGACCGCCTTGAAGACCTCGGGCGGAACGACGCCGGGCAGATTGACGTGGATGCCGAGCAGTTCCGGCGCACCGAGCTTGGCCATCTCATTGGAGACCGGCGCCCCCCAGTCGCCGCCCTGCGCCACGAACTTGCTGTAGCCGAGCCGCTTCATCAACTGGACCCAGGCGCGCGCGATGCGCTGCGGATCCCAGCCGACCGTGGTCGGCTTGCCGGAAAAGCCGTAGCCCGGCATCGACGGGATCACGAGGTGGAACGCGTCCGCCACGCTGCCGCCATGCGCGGTGGGATTGGTCAGGGGATCGATGATCTTCATCTGCTCGATCACCGAACCCGGCCAGCCATGCGTGACGATCAGCGGCAGTGCGTTGTCGTGCTTCGAGCGAACGTGAATGAAGTGAATGTCGAGCCCGTCGATTTCGGTGATGAACTGCGGCAGGGCGTTGAGCCGCGCCTCGACCTTGCGCCAGTCGTAATCGGTTTGCCAATAGCGGACGAGATCGCGCAGCATCGCCTGCGGAACGCCCTGCGAGTCGTCGTTGACGGTCTCCTTGTCGGACCACCGGGTTGCCGCCAGACGGCGGCGGAGGTCGACCAGATCTTCCTCGGGAATGTTGATGTGGAACGGGCGGATCGCATCATCGGCGGCCGCCGCAACGGGGCGCGCGGGAAACAGGCTGGCGGCACCGGCAGCGGCCAGGCCCAGCGCCGCGCCGGTGAGCAGCCTGCGTCTGTCCTGGTCGATGGCTTCCTGATTCAATTCGGTTACGGCAATTCCAACTGATGTCTTAGATGCCTTGGTCATTGCACTGTCGCCCTGGAATGAGAGGCCGCCGGCAAAGCCGCGCACACCTCGGTTGTCGTCAGAGTGGATCGGCCGCGACGCGGCCAGTTGCACGCGTTGCAGTTCGACTATTCCGGCAGCGGCTTGCCGGCCTGCTCGCGAACGATGTACTCGGCGTACCAGTCCGGCCAGTTCGCATCGTGCCCGCCGGTCCGCTTCTCGTGCTCGCCATGGGCTGCCGCCGCCCGGCGGAGCGCGGCGGCGAGATCCGCAGATGAATTGAAGTTCGTGCTGTTGCCGTCGACGCGGCCCGGTAGCCGCTGCGTGACCTGCTGCAGCAGCCAGACATTGCCGTCGGGATCGTTGAAGGTGGCAAGCGAGCCGTAACTCGGGCGTTCCGGGTCCGGCCCCTTGATGCGGCCTTCGGCGCCGCGATGAAACAACTCGCTGACATCGGCGCCACGCGCGATCAGCTCGGCGCGCGCCGCCTCGATGTCGTTGACGATCAGGAAGCGCGGCAGCCCGGCTCCCGAGCCGAGATGGATCGAGGTCGGCGAACCCGGCGGCGTAAGCTGCACGGCGCGCGAGCCGTCGGGCCTGACGAAGTCGGCATCAAGCCGCCAGCCGAGGTCCTGGTAAAAGCGCTTAGCGCGATCGACGTCAGCGACGGGAATAACGACGACCTCGAGCTTCAAATCGACTTTGGCCGCTGCCGGCGCCGGTTCGGTGGACATGGCTCACTCCTTGGTGATGAAAGACCGGGCCAAATGCGGCCCATTGCATTTGGAACGATGCCGGGCCATATTGCTATGAAATTCATAGTAACAAGCCCGATGAAGAAATCGTGATGGCGAAAATCAAGGACAACAAGACTGACCAAACGCTGTGTCCGGTCGCCCGCGCCGAAACCGTCGTCGGCGACCGCTGGACTGTACTGGTTTTGCGCGAACTATTCGCGCGCAGTCATCGCTTCGAGGAAATCCAGGCGCAGACCGGCGGCACGCCGCAGATGATCACCGCACGGCTGAAAAAGCTGGAAGCGGACGGCCTGGTGACGCGGCGCATCTACAACAAGCACCCGCTGCGCCACGAGTATCACCTCACCGAGAAGGGCGAAGCGTTCTTTCCTGTTCTGATGGCGCTGCGCGCCTGGGGCGAGGCCTGGTGCAAATCACCAAAGGAGGGGCGGGCGATGACCTACACGCACGTCGTCTGCGGCAAGCCCGCCGGGCTCGGCCCGGTCTGCGAGTCCTGCGGTGAGCCGGTGCGTCGCGCCGACATGGTCGGGGAGCGACTGCCCAAATACCAGAAAGAGCGCGATGCGCGATGGGAAGCCTTCAAGGCAACCCGCTGAATTTTCCGACGCCGCCGGCGCAGGCGGACGACGCGAAAGCTCTCGCACCGTCGCAGCGTCTCGATCACACGGGGCCGATCCGGCCGAGCCCCCCACAACACAGGAGACCACCATGCCATTCGTTCGTATCGACCTGAAGCGCGGCAAGTCCGCCGAATATCGCAAGACCCTGGGCGAGATCGTCTACAAGGCGATGCGCGAGACCATCAACGTGCCGGAGAATGACAAGTTTCAGGTCATCACCGAGCATGACCGCGGCGACCTGAACTACGCCGAAAACTATCTCGGCAACAGCTACAGCGACGATCTCGTCTTCATCCAGATCACCATGAATGCCGGGCGCACGGTCGAGATGAAGAAGGCGTTCTACAAGCGGATCGTTGACGACTATCAGAGCCAGTTGCAGGGACGGCCCGACGATGTCGTCATCAACCTGGTCGAGGTCGTCAAGGAGAACTGGTCGTTCGGCAACGGCATCGCGCAATACGCCAGCTGATTGCGGCACAGGCATGCGCCGGACGGCGGGTCGCCCTGACCGGCGGCTTACCGTCCGCAGCTTGCGGCCGGCGTTGCCAGCACGCATAGTGCGGCCCGTGCACGAACAATAACAGGCAGGGAGGCAACCATGAGGACGATCGCAGCCGCGCTGTGTGCGCTCGCGCTGATCGCAACCGGTGCGCAGGCACAGACGCTGAAGGACTTCATGGCCACGGTCATGAAGAAATGGACCGCGCCGTTCGAACCGTACCAGCTGATCGACAACATCTACTATGTCGGCACCGACGGGATCGCGGTCTACATCATCAAGACCTCGCAAGGGCTAATCCTGATCGACACAGCGATGCAGCAGTCGACCGGCATGATCAAGGACAACATCGCCAAGCTCGGGTTCAAGGAAGGCGACATCAAGATCATCCTCAACACCCACGCCCATCTCGATCACACCGGCGGCTTTGCCGAGATCAAGCAGGAGACCGGCGCGCAAATGATCGCCGGCGAGCGCGACAAGCCCCTGCTCGAGGGCGGCTACTATCCGGGCGACGAGAGCAACGCCGATCTGGCCTTTACGCCGGTCAAGGTCGACCGCACCGTCAAGGAGGGCGACAAGGTGACGCTCGGCGACGTGACGCTGACTGCGCACACGACACCCGGCCATTCGCCCGGCTGCACCAGCTGGGAGATGACGGTGAAGGACGGCAATCAGCAGCGCAACGTGCTGTTCTTCTGCAGCGGAACGGTCGCGCTGAACCGGCTGGTCGGCCGTCCGACCTATCCCGGCATCGTCGACGATTACCGTTCGACCTTCGCCAAGGTCAAGGCGATGAAGGTCGACGTGCTGCTCGGGCCGCATCCGGAGGTTTACGACATGCAGGCCAAGCGTGCCCAGATGAAGGACGGCGCGCCGAACCCGTTCGTCAAGCCGGGCGAAAACGCGACCTATGTGGCCGGGCTGGAGCAGGATTTCGACAAGCAGCTCGCCAAGCAGACCGCCGCGCTGAAGGCCAATTAGGGTACAGCCAAATCACATCCGTCATCCTGAGGAGCGCGCAGCGCGTCTCGAAGGATGAACGGCCCGGCTGGTGGCCACGGCCCCCTTCGAGGCTCGCTCCGCTCGCACCTCCAGCGACAACGGCGAAGCCGTTGCGCGGGGGTGACGTGGATCGCCCACTCAATTTCAGCCGTTGCCGCGGCAACCAAGGCGCCGCGGCTTGACATCGTCAGGCAATCCATCGACAGGTGGATTGCCTTTCCGCTTTTGCCGCGCGCAATGACGGAACCAAACAAGACAGAAATGGGAGCCGCCCGATGTCGTCGCGCAAACCCGCCGCCAGCAAAGGCAAGACCGTCACCGTCAAGGACGCCACGTTCGGTCTCTTGCGCGCGTGGGGCATCAAGAAGGTCTTCGGTAATCCCGGCTCCACCGAGCTGCCGTTCCTGAGCGACTGGCCCGACGACATCGATTACGTGCTCGGCCTGCAGGAGGCCTCCGTCGTCGGCATGGCCGACGGCTATGCGCTGGCGACGCGCAATGCCGGCTTCGTCAATCTGCATTCGGCGGCCGGCGTCGGCAACGCGCTCGGCAACATCTACAACGCCTACCGCAACCAGACCCCGATGGTGATCACCGCCGGCCAGCAGGCGCGCTCGATCATGCCGCTGCAGGCCTTCCTCTACGCCGAGCGCGCCTCCGAATTCCCGCGGCCTTACGTGAAATTCGCGGTCGAGCCGGCGCGCGCCGAGGACGTGCCGGCCGCGATCGCGCGCGCCTATTATGTCGCGATGCAGCCGCCCTGCGGGCCGACCTTCGTCTCGGTGCCGATCGACGACTGGGCGCACGCAACGCAGCCGCTCGAGGCGCGCCAGGTCAGCCGCGAAATCGGCCCCGATGCGGCCGCGATGCAGGCGCTGGTGGCCGCGCTCGGCGAGGCCAAGCGCCCTGCCCTCGTCGTCGGCCCCGCCGTCGATCGCGCGCAAGCCGTCGATCTCATGGTCAAGGTCGCCGAGAAGACCAAGGCCGCGGTGTGGGCGAGCCCGTTCTCGGCGCGCTGCTCGTTCCCCGAACGGCATCCGCAATTTGCCGGCTTCCTGCACGCCGCGCCGGGCCAGCTTTCCGACGCGCTGCGCGAGCACGACCTTGTCGTCGTCGTCGGCGCACCGGTGTTCACCTTCCATGTCGAGGGCCACGCCGCGATCTTCGACGGCGCGACTCCGATCTTCCAGATCACCGACGATCCCGACGCCGCCGCGATGACACCGACCGGCCACAGCATCGTCGCGACCATGAAGCCGGCGCTGACGACGCTGCTCGAGATGCTGCCCGAGACCAAACGCGCCGCACCCGCCGGCCGCATCCTGCCGCCGGCGCCTGCAGCCAGCGACCCGATCCCCGCCGAATACGCGCTGCACGCGCTCTCGGCCGCGATGGGTCCGCACGATGCACTGGTCGAGGAAGTGCCGTCGCATCGCCCGCTGATGCAGAAGGCGATGCCGATGCGCGGCCAGGACAGTTTCTACACCATGGCGAGTGGCGGCCTCGGCTACAGCCTGCCGGCCGCGGTCGGCATGGCGCTCGGCCGCAGCGAGGGCCGCACAGTCTGCCTGATCGGCGACGGCTCGGCGATGTATTCGATCCAGGCGCTATGGACCGCCGCACAGCGCAAGCTGCCGCTGACGGTCGTCGTGATGAACAATTCCGGCTACGGCGCGATGCGCTCGTTCAGCCAGGTGATGCAGGTGCGCAATGTGCCGGGCCTCGATTTGCCCGGCATCGATTTCGTCAAGCTCGCCGAAGGCATGGGCTGCGACGCGGTGCGAGCGACGAAATCGGCAGAGCTTCCCGGCGCGTACAAGCGTGCTTTGTCGTATCAGGCGCCAGCCTGATCGAGGTGATTGTCGATTCCGCGGTGCCGCTGCTCTACACGCAGAAGGGGTGAGCGGAGGTCTCGCCACGTCATTGCGAGCGAAGCGAAGCAATCCATCTCCCGGCAAGCGGAGATATGGATTGCTTCGTCGCTATCGCTCCTCGCAATGACGATTGGATACCTTCACAGTCCGTAGGATGGGTGGAGCGAAGCGATACCCATCATTGGCGCCGCAGATACAAATTGATGGGTTTCGCTTCGCTCTACCCATCCTACGAGACTACGACGAGAGTGCATGTTGCGGCTCTAGTGCCGCCGCCGACGGCGCCGGCACCTCGCAGCCGGTGGCGCAGCAGCGGCCGGGCTGCTTCGACACGCGCTGGCCCTCGTCGACCAGCCCGCGGCCGAGCAGATTTTCGACCAGCTCGGCCTTCTCCATGACCGGATAATTGCGCCAGATCTCGCGCTTCATCGCCTCCGGCGAGCCGCCGCCGTGCAGCGAGATCACCGAATACCAGCCGGCTTCGTGCGAGACCGTGAGGTCCTCGATCAGCCGCGCCACCTCGGCGCGCTGCTCGGCCGGAATATCCGGACGTCCGCCCATCACGGCGGCGAGCGAGGCGCGCGTCTCGGGATTGTGGTCCTCGTCGGGACCCGGCAGCGCCACGATCAAGCCGCCGGAGACGTAATGCGCGACGCGGTGCATGTCGTAGATCTTGGTCGCCAGCAGCAGCTTGCCGATGTTCGAGAACACCGCGTCCGGCATCACCGAGCCCGCTGGGTCCTTCGTGCAGTAAACCGACGACGCGACCCCGCATGCATAGAAGCTCTCGGTGATGGTGATCAGCTCGACCATCGCCTCGCGGATATGGGCGTGCTTCTCGGCATCGAGCCCGTTGGCCTCGATCATCAACGCGCCGGCGCCGATCAGGAGATCGCCGAAGCCGGCGCGCGCGCCGATGCAGGAGTGGCGGTGATGCGTGGCATAGGAGGTGGTGAGGAAGCCGCCCTCCTCGGTCTCACCGGCCAGGAAGACACGGTCGTGCGGCACGAACACATCGTCGAACATCACGACGCCGACCGACTGGCCGTACTTCGCCGAGAATTTTGCGCTGGCGTCGCCGGGCCGGCCGGCCGGGCGCGCAACGATGGTGACGCCGGGCGCATCGACCGGCACGGCGCAACAGACCGCAAAATCCTTGTCGTCGGGCACGTGGGTACGGCATGGCATGACCAGGAATTCGTGCATGTAGGGCGCGCCGGTCACGATCGCCTTGGTGCCGCGGATCACGATGCCGTCGGGGCGGCGCTCCCTGATATGAACGTAGACGTCCGGATTGGCCTGCAGGCCCGGCCGCTTGGAGCGGTCGCCCTTGGCGTCGGTCATCGCGACGCCGAGTGTCAGGTCCTGGTCCTGCACCTCGTGCAGATAATTGAGGAAGCGCTGGCTGTAATCGGTGCCGTGGCGATCGTCGGTCAGCCTAGTCGCCTGGTAGAGCCCGTTGAGCGCATCATGGGTGAGATAGCGCTGCGCGCAACCCGACGTCCGGCACACCAGCCGCACCGCTTCGAGCTTGTAGAGCAGATCCTGCGAGCTCTCATTGATGTGGAGCATGCGGTTGACGGTTTTGCCGGAGGTCGCCTGCCACGCCGTCATGATCGGCGCGTGCTCGGCGAGGTGCGCGAAATCGTAGGTCACGCCGACACCCGCCACGCCCGGCGCCAGCAGCGGCTCGTCCGCGACGCTCGCCACGGCCTCGCCGTTGACGAACACCCGCGGCTTGTAACGGCGCAGGGATTCCCGGTAGTCCGCGGCCGTCATCAGCATGGCGCTTCTCCCTTGCTCATTTATTTGAACATTGTTAAATTATCTAACGCTGTTAGAATTGAGTCAAGGACGGGTTCGGCCCCAAACATGCAGATGCGCGAGAGCAGGAAGGAAGCGGTCAGCCGCCACAAGCGCGAGCTGATCCTCGATGCGGCGCGCAGCGTGTTCGCCGAAGAAGGCCTCGAGGGCGCGAGCCTGCGGGCGATCGCGACGCGGGCCGGCTACACCCCGGCGGCGCTGTATTTCCATTTCGAGTCCAAGGAAGCGATCTATGCCGAGGTGCTGCGGCAATCGCTGGCCTCGCTCGGCGACGCCGTCAGTGCGGACGTCGCGACGACCCGAAGCGCCAGGCAGAGACTGCACGCCGCCGGCATGGCCTTCTTCCGCTATTACGCGGACCATCCGCGCGACCTCGATCTCGGCTTCTATCTGTTCCGCGGCGGGATGAAGCCGGCCGGGCTCGGCCACGACCGCGACCACGAGCTCAACGCCGCGCTGGAGGCGGCGCTGCATCCGATTGCGGAAGCGTCCGAGGCGCTCGGCGCGTCCAGGCAGAAGGCGAACACGGTCATGGTGGACTGCTTCGCGCACGCGACCGGCTTGCTGCTGTTGCTGCACACCGGCCGCATCCGAATGTTCGGCGCCTCCGCGCCTGATCTGATGGATGCCTATCTCCGCGACAAGATCGCGCAACTCGGCAAGGAGTGAGGCCATGCTGACGATCGATCCGAGAAAATCGCTGCTGCTGATCGTCGACTTCCAGTCCCGCCTGATGCCCGCGATCGATCAGGGCACGACAGCGGTGAGGAATGCGCGGTGATTGATCGACATGGCTGAGCTTGTCGATATTCCCACGGTCGTCACCGAGCAGAATGCCAAGGGCCTCGGCGCGACCGTCGCCGAGCTTGCGACCACCGAGACGCGACTGATCCACAAGATGACCTTCGACGCCGTCCGCGAGCGCGAATTCCTCGGCACGGTCCCACCCGACAGGCACCTCGTCGTTGCCGGCTGCGAGGCCCATGTCTGCGTGCAGCAGACCGTGCTCGGCCTCATCGACGCCGGCCGCAAGGTCTATGTCGTGCGCGATGCGCTGGGCTCGCGCCGCGCCGAAGACAAGGAAACCGCGATCCGCCGCATGGAGCGGCACGGCGCCGAGATCGTCACCACCGAGATGGTGGTGTTCGAATGGCTGGAAACCGCCGAGCATCCCCGGTTTCGCGAGGCGATTGCGCTGATCAAGTGACGAACCTCCGCACGCACAAGTGAGGAGGCCACCAGCGGTTGGGCTCTCTCCCCCCTTTGTGGAGGAGGGTTGGGGAGAGGGGCACCCCACGGGTGCTCTTTCGATTGTCTCAACGAGACGCGGGCGAGATTGCGATAGCGACGCTTCGATCAATCATCTCGCCCGGGGCCACCCCTCACCCCACCCTCTCCCACAAGGGGAGAGGGAGCCTGACCAGGGTGCTCACCTAACGCGTGTGACCGGCTTCGCTCTTCGCAAAGACGCCACGCGTCACTTCCCGTGCGCTTCCCGCATCTTGGCCTGGATCTTGGCCATGCCGCCGATCCAGCGGTCGTAGTTCTCGGTCTTCTTGCGCATGTAGCCGAGCACCTGCGGGTGCGGCAGGATCAGGAAGGTCTCCTGCTCGATGCCTTTGAGCGCGTCCTGCGCGACCTGCTCCGCGGTGAGATCGCCGTCGCCGGATTGCGGGCCCTTCGGGATCGAGCGCAGCATGTTGGTGTCGACGCCCTGCGGGCAGAGGATCGAGACCTTGATGTTGTCGGCGCGGTGCGAGATCGCGAGGTTTTCGGCAAAGCCGACTGCGGCGTGCTTGGTGGTGGAATAGGCCGGGCTGCCGACCTGCGACAGCAGGCCCGCCGCCGAGATCGTGTTGAGAAAGTAGCCCTCGCCGCGCGCCTTCATGCGCGGCACCAGATGCCGCGCCGCGTAGACATGCGCCATCACATGGATCGCCCAGCTCCGCGACCACGGCTCGTCCGAGGTGCCGCCGGCATTCTTCGACAGCGGATCGAAACCGCCGCCGATGCCGGCATTGGAGCAGAACAGCGCGATCGGGCCGAACATGCGCTCGGTCTCCTCGATCACGTGCAGGACGTTCTTCTCCTGCCCGACGTCGCATTTGAAGGCGGCGCCGCCGACCGAGGCCGCGACCTTCTCGGCTGCGGCATGGTCGAGATCGACCACCACGACCTTCGCTGCACCCGCGGCGTGGAACGCCTCGCACAGCGCCTTGCCGATGCCATTGCCACCGCCGGTGACCACCACCACTTTCCCTGCCACCTGCATGGCCATCCTCCCGCTATCTTTGCTTGCGCACTATCGCTTTGCCCGCCAACCCTGCGCGCCTCCCGTCATCCTGAGGAGCGCGATAGCGCGTCTCGAAGGATGCACGGCCCGGCTGGTGGCCGTCGACCCTTCGAGACGCCGCTACGCGGCTCCTCAGGGTGACGGTGAGAGGGCTGAATGGGCCTATCGAGAGCATGATAGCCCATCTTCGGCTGATGGCGAGAACTTCAGCTCGCCAGCACGACGTCGAACACAGCCGTATAGTGGCAGGCGGCCCCGAGCAGCACGAAGCAGTGCCAGATCGCGTTCTGGAAGCGCAGCCGCCGCCAGGAGTGGAAGATCACCCCGAGACTGTAGAGGATACCGCCCGCCAGCACGAAGCCGAGCGCCATCGTGGGCAGCGCCTTGACGACGCGGTCGTAGAGCATGATGCCGCTCCAGCCCATCGCGAGGTAAAGCCCGACCGAGAGGCGGTCGAAGCGGCCGGGGTAACGCAGCTTCAGCCAGATGCCGACGATCGCCACGCACCACACGCCGACAAGCAGCGCGATCGCAAAATAGCTGTCCTTCAGTTCCACGATGAACGGCGTGTAGGTCGCGGCGATCAACAGATAGATCGCGGAATGATCGAAGCGCCGCAGCACCCATTTTGCGCGCGACACCGGCCAGAGATTATAGGTTGCCGACAGCGTCAGCATCCCGAGCAGTCCTGCGACATAGACCGACACCACGGCGACATCGAACGGGCCCGCATAGACCGCGGTCAGCACGATCAGCGCGGTGGCGGCAACCAGCCCGAAAGCGACGCCGACGAGATGAACGACGCCGTCGGCGATCAGCTCGGCGCGGTCGTAGTTCCAAAGCGCGGCGCCGGCCGCGTGGATCGAGGTCGAGGCAAGTTGCTTCAGGCGGAAGACCGTCATGCAGGCTTTCCTGTGGCCGTTTGACTATGGGTAGCGCGGGTGGCGTGACGCGTTCAATCCCCTCACCATCCCTCGCCTGCAAAGGCGCCGGAAATGTGAAGCTTGATTTTGGCCCGATAATCGCCAACTTGCGGGTGATCGCCCGCCCTTTTGGTCCCTCCTGCCGGGTTTGTCGTTAACCCTCCATGCCCCCCAGTTTCTCTGATATCGTCGAGGAAGCCCGTCTCTCGGCGCGGGCACTGCTCGACTATGGCGAGGGTTTCTTCAACCCGACGGTGCGGCTCGGCGTCACCGGCCTGTCGCGCGCCGGCAAGACCGTGTTCATCACCGCGCTGGTGCACGGCCTGACCCGCGGCGGCCGCTTCCCGGTGTTCGAGGCCTATGCCTCGGGGCGGATCGCGCGCGCCTATCTCGCGCCGCAGCCCGACGATGCGGTGCCGCGCTTCGCCTACGAGAACCATGTCCGGACATTGGTCGAGGAGCTGACCTGGCCGAGCTCGACCACCGACATCTCCGAGCTTCGCCTGGTGATCGAGTATCAGCGGCAAAATGGCGCGGACCGGCGGCTGACGCTCGACATCGTCGACTATCCCGGCGAGTGGCTGCTCGACCTACCGCTGCTGAGCAAGAGCTACGAGCAATGGTCGGCGGAAAGCCTTGCATTGTCGCGCGAGCCGCTACGCGCAAAGCTCGCAGCGCCGTGGCACGCTCATCTCGCAACGCTGAAGGGCGAGGCGAGAGAGGACGAGCAGGCTGCGCTCACCGAAGCACGCCTGTTCACCGACTATCTGCGCGCCTGCCGCGACGAGCGTTTCGCGATGAGCCTGCTGCCGCCCGGCCGCTTCCTGATGCCGGGCAATCTCGCCGACACGCCGGCGCTGACCTTCGCACCGCTCGACGTGCCCGTGGACGGCAGCGCGCCCGATCACTCGCTATGGGCGATGATGCGGCGACGCTACGAGGCCTACAAGGACGTCGTGGTGCGGCCGTTCTTCCGCGATCATTTCGCGCGGCTCGATCGCCAGATCGTGCTGGCCGATGCGCTCGCCGCGTTCAATGCCGGCCCCGAAGCCTTGCACGACCTCGAGGCTGCGCTCGCCGGCATCCTCGACTGCTTCAGGATCGGCCGCAGCACGATCCTGAGCGCGCTGTTCCGGCCGCGCATCGACCGCATCCTGTTCGCGGCAACCAAGGCCGACCACCTGCATCACCAGAGCCACGACCGCCTCGAAGCCGTGCTGCGGCGGATCGTGGCGAGGGCCGCCGGGCGCGCCGAATATGCCGGCGCCGAGATCGACGTGGTGGCGCTCGCCGCGGTGCGCGCCACGCGCGAGGCGCAGGTTCAGCGCGGACGGGACAAGCTGCCGTCGATCCTCGGCACGCCGGCACCGGGCGAAGTCGCCAATGGCGAGACGCTGGATGGCAAGACGGAGGTCGCGACCTTTCCGGGCGACCTGCCCGACAATCCCGAGGAGATGTTCAACGGCGGCTTCCGCGGCCTTTCCAGCTCGGGCGCCGAGGCCGCCGATTATCGTTTCCTGCGCTTCCGCCCGCCGAAGCTGGAACGAGGCGGCGATGCGGAGCCGGCGCTGCCTCACATCCGCCTTGACCGCGTCCTCCAGTTCCTGATCGGAGACAAACTGCAATGAACGAGAAGACGCCTCCGCGGCGGCCGGCGACGTTCAAGCTCGACGATCCCGGCGTGGTCGTGATGGATCCGGACGACAGCGGCCGCCTCATGCGCGGCACGATCCAGATCGTGCCCGAGGCCGAGCCCGCCCAGCTGCCGGTGCCGGTCGATACGCCGCTGCTGCCGGCGCGCCGCGGCTTCCGCTGGGGCACGCTGTTCTGGAGCGCGGTCGCGGGCCTCGTGGTGCTCGGCACCGGGCTTGGCGTCCTCAATTTGGTCGAGGACCTGTTCGCGCGCAACGAAGGCCTCGGCTTCCTCGGGCTCGCGCTCGCCGTCATCGCCGCGGTGGCGCTCGCGGTCGTCACCATGCGCGAGCTCGTCGGCCTCACGCGGCTTGCAACCATCGAGAAGCTGCATCTGCGCGCCGCCGAGGTGCTGATCAGCGATGACCGCGCCGCGAGCCGCGCCGTTGTCGCCGATTTGCTCAAGCTCGCGCACCACACCCCGCAGCTCGCCCGCGCCCGCAGCGCGCTGCAGAGCCACACCGACGACATCATCGACGGCGCCGACATGATCCGCCTTGCCGAGCGCGAATTGATGACGCCGCTCGACGAGGAGGCGCGGCGGCTGGTGTCTTCGGCCGCGCAGCGCGTCTCGGTCGTCACCGCGGTCAGCCCGCGCGCGCTGTTCGACGTGCTGTTCGTGTTCGTGGCGTCATTGCGGATGATCCGGCAGCTGGCGCGGCTCTATGGCGGGCGGCCCGGCGCGCTCGGCATGATCCGCCTGCTGCGTCATGTGATCGCGCATCTCGCGATCACCGGCGGCATGGCCGCGAGCGACAGCTTGATCCAGCAGATGCTCGGCCACGGCATCGCGGCAAAACTCTCGCAGCGCCTCGGCGAAGGCATGCTCAACGGCCTGCTGACCGCCCGCCTCGGCCTCGCCGCGATCGACGTCACCCGCCCGCTCCCCTTCAACGCCCTGCCGCGCCCCGCACTGACCGATCTGGCGAAGGACCTGATCCGCAAGCGCGACGAAGAGGAATAGCTCTTCCCTTGAGCGCATAGCAGTGCGCATTGCTGCGCCCTCTCCCCTTGTGGGAGAGGGCAGCTCAGCTGTTCACCATCAACTCGCTTGGGTGAGGGGTATCCATCCACGCGCACCTCACCCGCGGAGCGAGACCCCTCATCCGGCGCGCAAATGCGCGCCACCTTCTCCCACAAGGGGAGAAGGAAGAAGCATCGCCAGCACGCGCCAGCGGAAGAAGGTCGTGTTCGGCGGCGGCGAGAGATCGGGCGTCCAGCCTGAGATCTTCTCCAGCGCATAGGTGTCCATCACCATGCCGCGCCAGCTTCGCGTCACGCGCTCCAGCGGCTGCCGCACCGCTGATGTTTCCTTCCACAGCGGCAGATTGTTCTCGGGCTCGCGCCCGACATAGACCCCGACGTGATCGCGGATGTTGCTCATGCCGGGATCGGCGAAGCCCTGGAAGCGGCCGCGCTCATTGATCTCGATCACCGGCACCCGCCCGCGCAGCATCCAACGCAGCATCGCATAGGTGCGGTAGTCCGTGGTCGCGACCCAAGTCGCGCCGGTCGCCTCGACCTGCGCCAGAGCATGCGCAGCCACCACATCGTAGCCCGCCTCGGTGCCGATCGGATCGGTACGGCCGATCAGATTCCACGGCGCGAACATGTAATAGAGGAAGACGCAGACGACGAAGACGATGCCGGTGGAAATCGCAGTCCGCGCCCAATGCACCGTCGACTTGACCAGCGCGACCGACCACCCCTCGAACGGCATCCGCGTCACGTTGATGGCAACCGCCGCAAAGCCGGCCGGCCACAGGAACATCGGCCAGGTGTCACCGACCCGCAAGGTCAGCGACTTCCAGAGGAAGTAGATGAACGGCACCAGCACCGCGGTCGCCAGCAGGATCGCGACCGGCTCGCGCCTGAGATAGCCGCGCCATGCCGTCAGCCCCGTTGCGAACAGCGTCACCGGCAGGAGCACGAAGCCGACCAGGCCGAACTGCATGCCGACGAATTCGCCGAGGGTGCGGAATGTCAGATCGCGTTCGACCGTGGCGCGCACCGCCTGGAAACGAAACGAGGCCCAGTCGTGCTCCGCATTCCAGATCAGCACCGGCGAGAACACGACGATCGCGATCAGCGCGGCGAGGTAAGGGTACGGGCTGCGCAGCCAGCGCCAGCGCCAGTCCGGCACCAGCGCGAAGGCGAGCACCGCCGGCGCGAACATGACCGCGGTGAATTTCGACAGCAGCGACAGCCCGGCGAACAGTCCCGCGGCGAGCCACCAGCGTCCGTCATTGCTTTGCGCAAGCCGCACCAGCGACCACAGCATCGCCACCGAAAACGGGATCAGCGCCGTATCCGGCGCGACCTTGGCCATCAACAGCCCGTAATAGAGCGCCGCCTCCGGCAGCAGCAGCGCCAGCATCACGGCGCGAACATTGTTCGACGTGACGCGGCGGACGATGTCGGCGAGCAGGAGCTGGGTGGCCAGCATCGCCACGATGCCACTGATCCGGACACCGAGATTGGTATCGCCGAGGATCGCCGTACCAAAGCGGATGAACCAGGCGACCATCGGCGGATGGTCGAGAAAGGACAGCACGTTTTCCTTCGACCAGGTCCAGTAATAGGCCTCGTCGGTGCGCAGATCGAGCGCACGGGCGTAGACCAGCCGCATCGCGGTCATGGCAACGATCACGGCGATGACGCCGCGCCAATCCGGCGCGCGCGAACGGGCCGGTTTAACACCGATGTTATTGGAAGGGGCTATCGTCACGGCGCGCTTTTTGTTCGACTCTTAACGGAGTGTCAACGTTCCGCACGGCCGCCATCCCGGCGCGGCCGGGCCCGTGGTGGTGTTCAGCGCGGGAATTAAACATTAGACTTGCCGATCATGAATCACATGGCCTCCCCCTCGCGCGAGCACCTGCAGGACATGGCCCGCGGCATCGGCCAGCGGCAGGTCCGCCTGGTCACGGGGGCGATCATGTTCGCCTACCTGATCAGCCATTTCCTGAACCATGCGCTGGGCAATATCTCGACCGAGGCGCTGGCGATCGGGGTGCACTACCACACCAAGTTCTGGCAGTTCCTGCCGGTCGCCATCGTGTTCTACTCCGCCTGCCTGGTGCATGCCGCGCTCGGTATCTGGGCGCTGTTTGAGCGACGCGAGTTCCGCTGGAAGGCGATCGAGCCGCTACAGCTCACGCTCGGCCTCAGCGTCCCGATGCTGATCGTCGCGCACGTCGTCGGCGTCCGGCTCGGCCAGACCCTGTACGGGCACGAGAAGCTCTATCCGCAGGAGCTCTACACGTTCTTCATCGCGTCGCCGAACCGGCTGTGGACGATGCTGGCGGTGCTGGTGATCGCCTGGGTACATGGCTGCATCGGCCTGTATTTCTGGTTGCGAATGCGCGCGTTCTTCAAGCGCGCGGCGCCCTTCCTGCTCGCGACAGCCGTACTGATCCCGACGCTGGCGATGCTCGGCATCTATCAGGCCGGCCGCGCCACGATGGCCGACTATCAGGATCCCGACTGGCGGCGCGAGGAGTTGTCGGTGCAGAAGCTCGGCACGGCGGCGCAGGGGGCCATGCTCGAGAAGATCACCGATGACCTGACGATCGGCTATCTCGGCCTGCTCGGCCTCGTGCTGCTGGCACGCGGGGCGCGGACCCTGCTGGAACGCCGCGGCGGCATGATCGCGCTGTCCTATGGCAACGGCCGCACGCTGCGGGTGCCGAAGGGACTGAGCGTGCTGGAAGCCAGCCTGCGCTACAACGTGCCGCATGCCAGCGTCTGCGGCGGCCGCGCGCGCTGCTCGACCTGCCGTATCCGCATCATCGGCGATCACGCCGCGCTGCCTGAGCCGTCGCCGCGCGAGGCCTTCGTGCTGCACCGGGTCGGCACCGACGATCCGTCGATCCGGCTGGCCTGCCAGTTGCGACCGACCGGCGACCTGACCTTCTTCCAGCTGTTCCTGCCGAGCACGACGTCGGCGAACGCGCATGCCGGCAATCCGACGCGGGTCGGCCAGGAGCGTTATCTGGTCAGCATGTTCGTCGACATGCGCGGTTCGACGCAGCTGGCCGAGAAGCGGCTGCCGTTCGACACCGTGTTCATCGTCAACCGCTTCCTGGGCGCGGTGTCGCAGGCGGTCCTGGAAGCCGGCGGGCGGCCGAACCAGTTCATCGGCGACGGCATGCTGGCGCTGTTCGGGCTCTCGACCGACCGGCACGAGGCCTGCCGCCAGGCGCTGCGCGCCGCGGCAATGATCGCAGCCAATATCGACGAGCTGAACCAGTTTCTGAGCCACGATTTGCGCGAGCCGATCCGCTTCGGCATCGGCATCCATGGCGGCGAGGTCATTGTCGGCGATATCGGCTATCGCGACCACATGGTGTTTACGGCGCTCGGCGACGCCGTCAACGTCGCGGCGCGGCTGCAGGACATGACGAAAGCGCTGGCCTGCGAGGCCGTCATTTCCGACGAGGTGCGCGTCACCGCGGGGCTTGCCGTCGATGCCCTGCCGGCACAGGAGGTTGCGATCCGCGGCCGCAACGAGCCGATGACCGTGCGCACCGTCGAGGCGACGCGGGTGCTGTCCGCGCTGGTCGACGACCGACGTGCCGTCGCCGCCTGACCGGTTCATCTCCCCCTCATCCAATGTGACCTGGCGCACGTCCAGCGGAGCGTTCAGCCGCGATGCTCGAACGCGTCCCGTGCCGGATGCGACTGACTGGCGATGGGTAACACTGCAACCGCGCCGCGACAGAGCTCAACGCGCATCTGAAGGAGACGACCATGCTTCGCAAAGTCACGCTTGCTCTCGCTACTGCCGCAACCCTCGGCGCCGCCGCGCTGGCGCCGACCTCCGCGTCCGCCAAGCCGTTCTTCTGGCATCCGTACCACCATCACTTCTGGGGTGGCCCGGGCATCTCCGTCGGCTTCGTCGACTCCGGCTGCTACGTCACCCGCCTGGTGATGACGCCCTACGGCTATCGCTATCGCACCGTGAACGTCTGCTACTGATCGAACCTTCGACTTCGCTGGAAATGCCCCGGTCGTCCGCGCGACCGGGGCTTCTCGTTGTTGCGACGCAACGCTCCGAAAGCTCAATTGACTTGCGGTTCCCTGATGCGACATTTGTCGCCGCACGCATTCCATGATGCGAAGGCGCGCAAGACAATCTGAGCCTGGTGATGACCAGCTCACGACAGAACAGCTTCGGAGGAAGCGGAATGCTCGATCGACGAGACTTGATGAAGCGCGCCGGGCTGGCCGCTTTGGTGACGGGGCTGGGATCAAGGGGCGCGTTCGCCCTCGACACCGTGACACTGCCCTTCGACAACGGCGAACGGCCGCTGGTGCGCTACCCGCAGAAGCGCCCGATGATCGGCCTGACCAGCCGGCCGCCGCAGCTCGAAACCCCGTTTGCGATCTTCAACGACGGCCCACTGACCCCGAACAACGCATTCTTCGTCCGCTATCACCTCGCCGGCATCCCCTACGACCTCGATCCGGACAAGTTCACGCTCGAGATCAAGGGCAAGGTCGACAAGCCGCTGAAGCTGTCGCTGAAGGACATCCGGAAGCTGAAGGCGACCGAGCTCGTCGCCGTCAACCAGTGCTCCGGCAACAGCCGCGGCTTCTTCAATCCGCGCGTCGCCGGCGGCCAGCTCGCCAACGGCGCGATGGGCTGCGCGCGCTGGCACGGCGTGCCGCTGAAGACCGTGCTCGACATGGCCGGCGTGCAGGCCGGCGCCAAGCAGGTCACCTTCAACGGCATGGACGGCCCGGTTATGGAGACGACGCCCGACTTCGTCAAGGCGCTCGACATCGACCATGCTCGCGACGGCGAGGTGATGCTGGCCTGGGGCATGAACGGCGAGGACCTGCCGTTCCTCAACGGCTTCCCGCTCCGCCTCGTGGTGCCCGGCTATTACGGCACCTATTGGGTGAAGCACCTCAACGAGATCACCGTGATCGACAGCGTGTTCGACGGCTTCTGGATGAAGTCCGCCTACCGGATTCCGGATACGCCGAACAACGCGATCGAGCCCGGCACCGCACCGAAGGCGACGATCCCGATCAACCGCTTCACGGTGCGCTCGTTCATCACCAGCGTTGCCGACGGCGCCAGGCTGAAGGCCGGCCGCACCACACTGCGCGGCATCGCCTTCGACGGCGGCAAGGGCATCAAGGAGGTTGTGGTCTCGACCGACGGCGGCAAGAGCTGGACACCGGCCAAGCTCGGCAAGGATCTCGGCAAATACGCCTTCCGCGAATGGAAGCTGAAGGTCGCGCTCCCGGCCGGCCCTTCGGAGCTGAAGGTGCGCGCCACCAACAATGCCGGCGACACCCAGCCGATGGATCCGCTGTGGAACCCGGCGGGCTATCTTCGCAACGTCGTCGAAACCGTGCGCGTCACCGCGGCGTGAGGAGAAGCATCATGACCAGCAAGCTGCTTGCCTCCCTCGCTGCGATCGCGGCACTCTCGATCGGCGCTGCGATCGCAGCGCCCGTCAACTACACCCTTCCCGAGGAGACTGCGGCGTTCAAGCCGGGTCCCAACCTCGATGTGGTGCAGAACAATTGCTCCGGCTGCCACTCGGCCGACTACATCAAGACCCAGCCGCAGGGCGAGAAGTTCAAGAAGGACTTCTGGCAAGCCGAGGTGACCAAGATGATCAAGGTCTACGGCGCACCGATCGACCAGGCCGACGTCGGCAAGATCGTCGAGTATCTCTCCGCGACCTATTGAGATGCGGGCCGATCGATTCCCGCGCGCCCGCCACAAGGCAGCGCGCGGGGGCCATTGATCCAATTCAGGTCAGCGGAAGCCGGTCTTTCGCACTGCATCAATTGACCACGAAACAGGCAATCCGGCGCCAAAACCCTGCAAAGCGGGTTGTTTCCGGGCAAAAACACACCGTGGTTTGATCTACCCAGCTTTTTTCAAACTGCTATCCTGTGCGGCGCGGACAAGCCGGTTTGTGCGGGGACCGGCAGGTCTGTTTTCGATTGATTCCGCGGAGACGACTGGAATGCCCAAAGGTACAGTGAAGTGGTTCAACCCGACCAAGGGTTATGGATTCATCCAGCCCGCAACGGGCGGCAAGGACATTTTCGTGCATATTTCAGCAGTTCAGAAGGCTGGTCTTCAAAGCCTCAACGAAGGCCAGTCGGTTGAATACGAAGAGATCGCGAATCGCGGCAAGACGTCAGCCGAGAACCTCAAGGTCTAGCGCTCCGCGCGAGATCCAGCGGCGCACTCTCGGACACCATCCGGGAGTGAGAGCCGATCCAACATCACATGCGTGACGTTCGGCGGAGCGGGCACGATGCCCGCGCGCCACGGTATTGTACTTTTTCCGGCCGCCTTCGATCGCGTGCCGACGCTTATCCTTTGCGCCGGGACGACGCGCGGCTGCTGCGTTGGCGCGTCACAGACAGGTGCCGCCGCCCTGCCCGGTGCCGCATGGCACCCGCTTCGACAATTCCTCGATCTTGCGCTTCGACTCCGCTTGCGCCAGCACGTCGAACACGCTCGACGGTGCGAGCTGCGTCGCCTTGCGGAAGTCCTCGGTCGCCTTGTCGGTGTGATTGAGCGCCTCATGCGCCTTGGCGCGGGCGAACAGCCCCTCCACCGTCTCCTTCTGCGCAATCGCCCGGTCGAGATCCTCGACCGCCTTGTCGTAATTGCGCAGTGCCGACCAGGTGATGCCGCGCAATGTCAGCGCCGGCTGATAATCGGGCCGCGCGGCGAGGACGAAATTGAGATCCTTCATCGCGTCATCCGGCTGCTTCAGCCCGAGATAGGCCCGCGCGCGCAGCACATGCGGGAAGGCATCGTTGGGCGCCCGCGTGATGATCTGGTCGAAGGCGGCGATGGCGCGGTCGTACTGGGATGACGTCAGCACTGCGAGCCCGCGGCCGAGCTGGGCGGTCGGATTGTTGGGGCTTCGCTCCAGCACGTTGTTGATATCGACCAGTCCTTCATCGGCACGGCCCTTGAGCATCAGCGCAAGGCCGCGCCACGATCTGGCGATCAGATTGGTCGGCACCAGCGCCAGCGCCTGATCGAAATCCAGCAGCGCCTTGTCGAGCTGGTTGAGGCCGAAATAGGCGAGCCCGCGTTCGGTGAAGGCGAGCGTCTCCTTGGCATTGAGCGAGATCGAGTGGTCGTAGTCGGAAAGCGCGTCCTGCACCTTGCCGGTGCCGGCCTTGACGAGGCCGCGCGCCAGGTAAGCCAGCGAACTGTTCGGATCGAGGGTGATGGCGCGACCGGCATCAGTCATGGCCTCGCCGAACTGCCGCATGCCGGCGGCATTGAGCGCGCGGAAAGCCAGCAGTTGGGGATCGTTCGGCTTGAGCTTGAGCAATTCGGTGAGATCGTTGCGCGCGTCCGCCATCCGGCCGAGCCGTGAATAGGCCAGCGCGCGCACCCGCAGCGCAGCCTCGTTGCGGGGATCGCCGCTCAGCAGCCGGCTGAGATTGGCGATCGCACCTGTGTAGTTGCCCTGTGTGACGAATTGCTTGGCCTGCTCGACCTGCTGGTTGGCCGCGGCTGCCGTCGGCGCGGCTGGAGCCGGCGTCGCCGGCGATTGCGGGGCCGCACCAGCCTTGGCCAGCTCGGCCTGCATCGCGAGCGCCTGCTGGCGCTGCTGCTGGACCTCCTTGTTGTCGGGAAGTAACGTCAACAGCCGGTCGAAATCGCCGATGGCCCTAACGTAGTCGCCCTTGGCGCTGTAGAGCTGGGCGCGGGCGAAATAGGCATTGCGTTCGATCTGCGGCGCCTGCGCGATCGCGCGCGAGAAATCCTCGATCGCGTGATCGATGTCGCCCTTGCGACGATAGGCCTGACCGCGCCAGTAGAACGCGTTCGGCGCGCTTGCATTGACGGCGATCGCGGTATTGGCGTCGGCCAGCGCCGCATCGGGCTGTCCGGATTCGACATAGGCCCGCGAGCGCCCGACATGGGCGGCGGGAAGATCCTGCCGCAGCGTGATCGCCTCGCTGTAATCGGAAATCGCATCGGTCCAGGCGTGCTGGTCGGCGCGCAGATTGCCGCGCGCCAGGAAGCCGAACGGATTCTTCGGCTCGAGCTCGATCGCGCGATCGAAATCGACGCGCGCCTGATCGAGGTTGCCTTTGCGCTGCCGAAGATAGCCGCGCGCGATCAGCGCGGGCACGAATTGCGGGTTCAGCTGCAACGCCGCATCGGTATCGCTCAAGGCCTGATCGATCTTGTTGCGAGCGATGTAGAACCGCGAGCGGCCGGTAAACGCCTTGGTCCGATCCTCCGTGGAGCGTGCGGCATCATTGATGATGCCCGAACACGCAGCCTCGGCCTTTTCCGTCGGTGGGCCGCCGCAATCCTCGACATCCCCCGCGCGGGCCGGGGCGGTGAGCGCAGGCCACAACAGCAGCGCAAGCGCGGGCAATAATGGGAAACGAACACCGCTGATCGCGGCATCGATGCAGTTCGAACGTGAACGCATGTCGTAGCCTCGGGTTGACCGAATGCTGCCCGTCTTAATGCGTCAGTTGGTTCTTATGGTGATGCGCCGCGGAACGTTGATTCGAACCCTTCGAGTTCGGTTCCAGCGTCAATGACGCGGATCGCCATCCCTACAATCAATGCGGATGGAACACCACGGAACGCGCGCGACAGAAATGATCAGCCGTTCAATCTTCCGTCACCCACTGCGCAACGGTCATGACATCAGGCGGTTGCAGATAGCCGCGTGGCCAGAGATCGACGGCCCATTCCACCTTGGTGGCGCGTTCGAGCAGAACGGCGGTGTTGTGCGGCGTCTGCACCAGCGAAAATCCGCGGTAGTGCGGATTCCCAACGTCGTGGAACTTGAACAGGTTCCAGGTCTGCATCACCAGCATCAGGCTGGTCGTGTTGCGGGTCGTGTCCCAGCAGTCGTAATTGTGCTGGTCGTCGTTGGCGCGGAAGTCGGCTTTCGCGACGCGCTTGTTGGTGCCGAGGATCGGCCCCATCCGGCGGTCGAACCAGATCACGGCCTTTTGCACAGCCGCGCGTTCGGCGGCGGCATTGGCACGGCCGGTGGCCATGATCCGGGTCAGGGCGGCTCTGTCGGCCGCGCTGAAGTCGAGCATCTCGCGGCGTCGGCAGACGAAGCCGTAGCAGACCGTCATCGTCGACGCCGTCGGCGGATAGATCGAGACCGACGAATAAAGCTGCATGACGCCGGCGCTGAGCTCGGCCGCTGGGGCCGGCGTCATCGCGAACAGGGACAACGCTGCGCATAACGCGCCGGCAACCCCGGTTCGCTTCGCACGTATCGGCTTATTGGCATCGTCCATGTCGCGGCCCCCAACTGGAGGGAGAATTATCGCGGGTGCGCCGCGATGCCAAGACATCCAGCGCATGGCTGTGGATCAGATCAGCCGACCGGCAGCGGCGCGTCGCGCTTGACTTCCTCCATCACTGCGTAAGTTCGCGTCTCGCGCACGCCCGGCAGCGCCAGCAGCGTTTCGCCGAGAAACCGGCGATAGGCAGTCATGTTGGCGACGCGCGCCTTGACCAGATAGTCGAAGCCGCCGGCCACCATGTGACATTCCAGCACCTCAGGCGCGGTCTGGACCGCCTTGGCGAAGCGCTCGAACACATCGGGCGTGGTCTTGTCGAGCAGCACCTCGACGAACACCAAGAGGCCAAGGCCGAGCCGGTGCGGATTGAGCCGCGCGCCATAACCTTCGACGAAGCCGTCGCGCTGCAGCCGCTTCAGCCGTTCGCCGACCGAGGTCGGCGACAGGCCGATCCGCTCGGCCAGCTCCACATTGGCAATCCGGCCATCTCCTTGCAGGATCGAGAGGATTTTGCGGTCTGTCTTGTCAATCTCTGTCATATCTACGGCCAAAAACTGAGATACTCAAGATTTTCTAAGGCAAATCTGCTAATTTGTCTATCGAACTACGGTCCACGGGCGCGTAGGTGTTCCCGTGTAACCCCCAGGAACTGCCCGAGGAACCGCCATGCCAGACCCGCTCCCGCCCCCGTTCAGCGCGCCCTACGCTCCCGATGACACGGCGATCGCCGGCCGCCTGCGCCAGGACGCCAGGCTGGGCGCGGACCAGGAGGCCAGGGTCGACCGCACCGCGACGCGCCTGATCGAGGCGATCCGGGCCAATGACGATCCGCTCGGCGGGGTCGAGGACATGCTGCGGGAGTTCGCGCTGTCGACCAAGGAGGGGCTGGCGCTGATGGTGCTGGCGGAGGCGCTGCTGCGGGTGCCCGACGCGCGCACCGCCGACCAGTTCATCGAGGACAAGCTCGGCCAGGGCGACTTCGTCAATCACGAGACCAAATCCAGCGCGTTCCTGGTCAACGCCTCGGCCTGGGCGCTCGGCATGTCGGCGCGCGTGATCCAGCCCGGTGAAACGCCGCAGGGAACGATAGGCCGGCTGACCAAGCGGCTCGGCGCGCCGGCGGTGCGCGCCGCGACACGGCAGGCGATGCGGCTGATGGGCAGCCATTTCGTGCTCGGCGAAACCATCGAGGCGGCGCTTTCTCGGGCCCAATCGCACACGGCGCGCGGCTCGCGCTATTCGTTCGACATGCTCGGCGAGGGTGCGCGCACCGCCGACGATGCCCGCCGCTATTTCGAATCCTACGCCCGCGCGATCGAGGCGATCGGCAAGGCGGCCGGTGACCAGCCCCTGCCCGACCGGCCCGGCATCTCGGTCAAGCTCTCCGCGCTGCATCCGCGCTTCGAGGCGGTCAGCCACGCGCGGGTGATGAGCGAGCTGGTGCCGCAACTGATTGATCTGGCCCGACGCGCCAAGGCCTACGACCTCAATTTCACCGTCGATGCCGAGGAGGCCGACCGGCTGGAGCTGTCGCTCGACGTCATCGCGGCCGCCTTCGCCGACCCGTCGCTCGCCGGCTGGAGCGGCTTTGGGCTTGCGATCCAGGCCTATCAGAAGCGTGCCACCGACGTGATCGACTACATCGATGCGCTCACGCGCACCCTCGACCGCAGGATGATGGTGCGCCTCGTCAAGGGCGCCTATTGGGACACCGAGATCAAGCGTGCGCAGGAGCGCGGCCTCGACGGCTACCCGGTGTTCACTCGCAAGGCGATGACCGACCTGAACTACGTCGCCTGCGCGCGCAAGCTGCTGGCGCTGCGGCCGCGGCTGTTCCCGCAATTCGCCACCCACAACGCACTGACGGTCGCGACCATCCTCGAACTGTCAGACGATCCCAATAGCTTCGAATTCCAGCGGCTGCATGGCATGGGCGAGGCGCTCTACGCCCAGCTCGGCCAGGATCGCCCTGACATCGCCCACCGCACCTATGCGCCGGTTGGCAGCCACCGCGATCTGCTCGCCTATCTGGTGCGGCGGCTGCTCGAGAACGGCGCCAACTCGTCCTTCGTGGCGCTGGCGGCGGACAATCGCGTCTCCATCGTGGACCTGTTGCGCCGCCCGGCCGACATCATCAGCGCCGACAACAATGCGGCGCATTCCGGAATTCCGCTGCCAGCAGACCTCTATCGGCCACAGCGCCAGAATTCGCACGGCATCGAGTTCGGCGAGCGAAAGGCGCTCGATGCGCTGACATCGGCGATAACAGTCGAAACCAAGGCGGCGTCTGGTGCGATCGCGACGTCGACAATCGAACAGGCGAATGCCGCCGTCGCCGCTGCGCGCGCTGGCTTCAAGGCCTGGACCGCGACGCCGGCCACACAACGCGCGGCCATGCTGGACAAGGCTGCCGATCTGCTCGAGCAGCGCCGTGCCCACTTCCTCGCCCTGCTGCAGAACGAAGGCGGCAAGACGCTCGACGACGCACTTTCCGAGGTGCGCGAGGCGATCGATTTCTGCCGCTACTATGCGGCGCTCGGCAAAAAACTGTTCGGCGAAGGTGAGACGATGCCGGGCCCGACCGGCGAGAGCAACGTGCTGGAGCTCCACGGCCGCGGCGCCTTCGTCGCGATCTCGCCGTGGAATTTCCCGCTCGCGATCTTCCTCGGCCAGGTGACGGCGGCGCTGATGGCCGGCAATGCGGTGATCGCAAAGCCGGCCGAGCAGACGCCGCGGATCGCAGCGGAGGCCGTCGCTCTTCTGCACAAGGCCGGCGTGCCGGCATCGGCGCTGCAGCTGGTCCAGGGCGACGGTGCTATCGGCGCTGCGCTGGTCGGCCATCCCGCCATTGCCGGCGTGGTCTTCACCGGCTCGACCGAGGTCGCGCGCGCGATCAACCGGACGCTCGCCGCCAAGGACGGTCCGATCGTGCCGCTGATCGCCGAGACCGGCGGCATCAACGCGATGATCGTCGACGCCACCGCGCTGCCCGAGCAGGTCGCCGACGACGTCGTCACCTCGGCGTTCCGCTCCGCCGGCCAGCGCTGCTCGGCGCTGCGGCTGCTGTTCGTGCAGGACGATGTCGCCGACCGCATGATCGAGATGATCGCGGGCGCCGCGCGCGAACTGAAGATCGGCGATCCCTCGCAGCCATCGACGCATATCGGACCTGTGATCGATGCGGAGGCCAAGCAGCGGCTTGACGCGCATATCGCGCGGATGAAAAAGGAGGCGCGGGTGCATCTCGCCGGCGAGGCGCCGGCCGGCACGTTCGTCGCGCCGCATATCTTCGAGCTGTCGTCGGCAAGCCAGCTCACGGAAGAAGTGTTCGGCCCGATCCTGCATGTCGTGCGCTATCGCGCCGAGCGGCTCGGTGACGTGCTGGCCGCGATCGAGGCGACCGGCTTCGGACTGACGCTCGGCGTCCATTCCCGCATCGACGATACGATCGAACACGTGATCGAGCGCCTTCAGGTCGGCAACATCTACGTCAACCGCAACATGATCGGCGCGGTCGTCGGCGTGCAGCCGTTCGGCGGCAGCGGCCTCTCCGGCACCGGCCCCAAGGCCGGCGGCCCGCATTACCTTGCGCGATTCGCCACCGAGCAGACGATCACGATCAACACCGCCGCCGCCGGCGGCAATGCCGCACTGATGGCGGGAGTGGAGTAGTCACTTCACCCTCCCCTGGAGGGGGAGGGTCGACGCGAATGAAATGAGCGGCGGGGTGGGGTGATCTCTCCATGCGAGCACTGCCCGTGTTGAGAGATCACCCCACCCCGTCTCACATTCGCTTCGCTCATTGTGA
>NZ_LFLZ01000041.1 GCF_001189845.1 Bradyrhizobium tropiciagri | reverse complement strand
ACATTACGCTTCGCTCCATGCGATCCGACCTCTCCCCGCACGCGGGGCGAGGTAAAGCTGAGCCGGCCGCTCGATCCGAAGCAAAATCACTCTGTGTTATGGGCTCACTTCAAAGTAGCTCCGCCTGCCGGCTTCGGCCGGCGGGCTTTGCCTTGCCGCGCGGCCGGGCGGCGGCGGCATCGCCTGCACCGGCCAATACCAGCTGCGCGACGAAGTCGGCGTATTCGGCGCGGGTCATCGGCCCGCCCTCGCGGAACCACATATAATGCCAGTTCAGCATGCCGAAGACGCTCATCGTCAGCGGCTTGAGCACGCGCTTCTGCTTCGCCGCCGGCACAGCCGCAGCGAGCGCATCCGACATGATCCCGACCAGGATCCGCTCGCTCGCAAGCAGCGGCTGCTGCTTGTCCTTCGGCAGCAGCTTGAGACTTGCGATCTGGACCTGATGCTCGGCGTCGGCATGCCGGTAGAGCTCGAGCAGGGTGGCAACGATCGTCCTGAAGCGCTCGACCGGATCTCCGGCCGACGCGCTCGCCTTGCGAACCGCCGTCACCAGCGTCTCGAGATGCGACGACAGGATGTCGAACAGGATCGCTTCCTTGTCGGGGTAATAGTGATAGAGCAGCGCCTTCGAGACCCCGCACGCATCCGCGATCGTGTTCATCGACGTGCCGACATATCCCGATGCGGCAAACAGCTCGGCCGCGCGATGCAGCATCGAGAGGCGCTTGTCGTCGTAGTCCTTGGCGCGCGATCGGGCCATGTCGTTCCGTTCCACCGGCCGCCGTCCGGCCATCGTCAGAAGCCGTCAATCGACGGCGAAGTTCCGAAACGCCGCCCTGCCTGGCCGGGCTGCATCCGAACCACCTTTTATTGACCATCCGGTCGAACAATTCCATGGCTGAGTTGGAATGGCGCCCTGTCTTGCGGACACGCCGTGCGGACGCTCGATGCTGCCGTCCGGGACGTCAGTCGAGCTTGAACGGCTCCGATCCCGGATAGGAATGGGCGACAAACTCGCAGAAGGCGCGGGCCGCCGGCGAAAGCGCCGCGTTGCCCTTCCAGGCCAGCCCGACATCCATGGTGTGGACATCGTCATCAAGTGTCTTGAGGTCGATGCGATGTCCCTCAAGCGACCAGGGACGGTAGACCATGTCCGACAGGATGGTGATGCCCATCCCGGTCGCGACCATGCTGCGCACCGCCTCCACCGACAGGGTACGGAAGATGACGTTGGGGACGTACGCCGTGTGCTGCCAGTAACGCATCGCGGAGCGTTCGGCCTCATCGACGGTCAGCATCAGATACGGCTCGCTCGCCAGATCCGCCAGCTTGATGCTGTCCTTGCGCAGCAGCGGATGATTGACGCAGGTCCACAAGCGCCGCGGCGAGCGCAGCAGCAGCCGCGAGCGGATGGAGTGCCGGTCATGCAGGTTCGCGATCAGCATGATCGCCGCATCGACGCTGCCGCTGATCAGCTCTGCTCGATCGCATCGCGTTGAAACTCGTGCAGCCGGACCGTGATGCCCGGAAAGGTTCGCCAGAACCGCGTCAGCAACGGCGGCAGGAAATATCCGGCAACGGTGTAGCTCACGGCCACATCGACGGTGCCGTCGACCTGCGTTCCCCATCGATGCGGCCCCCGTGTCGCATCCGACACGCTCGCCTCGATCGCGCGGGCCCGCTGCAGGAATTCGTGGCCGTCGAAGGTCAGCGTCACGCCGTTGGAATGGCGGTCGAACAATTTGCGGCCGAGCTCAGCCTCCAGCGCCTTGATCGACGAGGTGACCGCCGACTGCGTCACGTTCAAAGCTGCCGCGGCCGCGGACACGCGTCCGCTCTCTGCCGTCGCAATAAAATGCCGGACCTGACGGAACGTCAGAGACATAAAAATTTCCGATATCAGCGAACGATATTTCGAATTTTACAATCCCGCGACGGAACGGAAAAATCAATCCGTCGGTTCTGGGTGAGAAGGCGTTGGGATGATGTCCGCTGGTTTGGAATTGGTCGCGCGCGGGGTCAGCGTCCAATTCGAAGGCCTGAAAGCGCTGTCCGACGTTACACTGGCCGTGCCGCGCGGGCGCATCGTCGGACTGATCGGCCCCAATGGCGCCGGCAAAACCACCCTTATTAATGTGTTGACCGGCTTCCAGCCGGTCGGCGTCGGCAACGTGGAACTGGAAGGCGAAACGCTTAACGGCATTGCAGCGCACATGCTGCGACGCAAAGGCGTGGCGCGGACCTTCCAGTCAGGCCGCCTTTTCCGCGACCTGCCCGTCATGGACAACCTGGAAGTGACCGGCGTCGGCCTCGGCCAGAGCCGGCCCGATGCGATCAGCGAGGCCGAACGGGTCATGGCCTGGCTCGGCATTTCGCATCTCGCCAACACCATTGCCGGTGCGCTGCCCTATACGGACGAGCGCCGTGTCGCGATCGGCCGCGCCATCATGTGCACGCCGCGCTATCTGCTGCTCGATGAGCCGGCGGCCGGCATGTCCGAGCATGAGAGCCACGAGCTTGCCGCGATCATTCGCCGCATCGCGGGCGAGCTCAATGTCGGCGTGCTGCTGATCGAGCACAATATCGGCCTCGTGCTCGAGCTCTGCGAACGGATCTTCGTGCTCGACTCCGGCGAAATCATCGAGGTCGGCACGCCGGCCCAGATCCGCGACAGCGATGCGGTGCGGCATGCCTATATGGGCACGCAGCGCGACGAATTGCTGCCACCGCTCGCAGCCGATGCGGCCGTCGCGTCATGACCGCGCTCGTCGTCGACGACATCACGGTCAGCTATGGGCGCCTCACGGCCCTCCGCGGCGTGACGTTGACGGTCGAGGAAGGCGAAATCCTGTTCGTGACCGGCCCGAACGGCGCCGGCAAGTCGACGCTGCTCAACGCCATCGCGGGCGTCGTGCCGCCCGCCTCCGGCTCCATCATGATCGACGGCGTGGGGATCGCGGTCGCCGCGCCCGAAGACATCGCCCGGCGCGGATTTTCGCTGGTGCCGGAAGGACGCAACGTCTTCGGCGCGCTGACGATCGAGGAGAATCTGAAGGTCGGAACCGGCATGCGCGCCGACCGCAGGCAGATCGCCGACGACCTCGATCAGGTCTACGAAGAATTCCCAATGCTGGCCGAGCGCCGCCGCACCCCGGCGGGCATGCTCTCCGGCGGCCAGCAGCAGATGCTGGTGATCGGCCGCGCGCTGATGGCCGCGCCCCGCATCATGGCCATCGACGAGCCGTCGCTCGGCCTCGCGCCCAAGATCATCGACCAAGTCTACGAGATCCTGCTGCGGCTGCGGGCGCAGCGCAAGCTCACGCTCCTGATCGTCGAGCAAAGTTCGACGCGCGCCATGATGACGGGCGGGCGGATGGTCCTGATCCGCGGCGGGCGCATCGTGCTCGAAGGCCCCGCGGCCGACATGGTCAGGGACGATCGCCTGAAGCAGAGCTATTTCGGCTTCGGAGATCACTGAGATGCGCGAGCTGCTCCAGATCATCTTCGATGCGCTGAGCCTTGGCAGCCTCTATGCGCTGGGTGCGCTCGGCATCGCCCTGATCTTCGGTGTCATGCGGCTGGTCAACTTCGCCCACGGCGACTTCATCGCCTTCTGCGTGTTCGCCATGCTGTGGCCGTCGATCGACGCGGCGGCGGTGGTGTTTGCCGGTCAGCTGCCGTTCTATCTTCTGATCCCGCTGCTGCTCCTGACCGGTGCCGCGCTGTCGATCCTGTCGGAGATCGTCGTCTTCCGGCGCTTCCGCAACGCCAATCCGGCGACGATGATGATCGCGTCCTTTGCGCTCGGCTTCGTCATCCGGCATCTGCTGCTGATGCTGTTCTCCAGCCGGCCGAAGTCGATCACGCTGTGGCCGAGCCTCGGCCTGCCGGTCGAATTCTTCGGCGCCCACATCCCGATGCTCCAGGTCGTGACCATCATCATCACGCTGGCCGTGCTGGTGATCCTCGTCCTGTTCCTGAAGCGCACGCGGTACGGGCTGGAGATGCGCGCGGCGGCCGATAATTTCACCATGGCGCGCATGCTCGGGGTCCGCGCCAACGGCGTGATCCTGCTGGCCTTCGCCATCAGCGGCATGCTGGCGGCGGCGATCGGCCTGATCCTCGCGACCAATTCCGGCACCGCCGACATCGGCATGGGCGCCAACGTGATGCTGATCGCGTTCATCGCGACCGTGATCGGCGGCCTCGGCAGCATTCCCGGCGCGGTTGCCGCCGGTTTCCTGATCGGCGCAGCCAGCGTCGTGTTCCAGGCGACCCTGCCGCACGACGCCCGCGTGTTCCGCGACGCGTTCGTCTACGGCGCCGTCATCGTCGTCCTTCTGGTGCGGCCGCAGGGCCTGTTCGCACCGAAATCCGCCAAGCAGAGGGTCTGATCGATGTCGCAGCGGCCGTCCGTCATCCGGCAAACGATCATCACGCCGATCGTGCTGATCGTGGCGCTGCTCATCATGGCCGCCCTCAGCTATCAGTTCGGCAGCCGGGCTTTCAACCGCACCGTCGTCGAGATGTTCATCAACATCATGGTGGTGGTCGGCCTTTACGTGTTCGTCGGCAATTCCGGCCTGCTGTCGTTCGGCCATATCAGCTTCATGTGCCTCGGCGCCTACATGACCGCCTGGCTCACGATTCCGCCGGTCATGAAATCGATCACGCTCAAGGGCCTTCCGGCGTGGCTGCTTCACGCGCAGCTGCCGATGTGGGTGGCGACGCCGATCTCCGGGATATTTGCCGCCATATTCGCGCTGATCGTCGGCCGCGTCATCATGCGCCTGTCGGGCATCGCCGCCTCGATCGCGACCTTCGGCCTGCTCGGCGTCATCAACAACGTCTATTCGAACTGGGACTCGGTGACCGGCGGACAAGGCTCGATCGTCGGCATTCCGCCCACCATGAACGTCTGGACCGGATGGATCGGCGGCGCCGTGGCGATTGCGATCGCCTATCTCTATTCGATCTCGCGCTCGGGACTGGCGCTGCGCGCCACCCGCGACGAGGCGGTCGCGGCCAGCGCTTCCGGCATCGACATCGTCCGCGAGCGGCTAATCGCGTTCGTCGTCAGCGCCTTCATCATCGGGCTCGCCGGCGCGCTGTACGCGCACTTCCTGAGCATCGTCAATCCCGGCGCATTCTATCTGCGGACCACCTTCATCACGCTGTCGATGCTGGTGGTCGGCGGCATGTACAGCCTCAGCGGAGCCGTCTCGGGCGTGGTTGCGATATCGGTGCTGATCGAGCTGTTCCGCGATCTCGAGAAGGGCATCAGCATCGGCGGGCATACCGTCGGCCTGCCGAACGGTGTCCAGGAGATCGCGATCGGCATCATCACCATCGTGATCCTGATGTACCTGCCGACGGGATTGACCCGCAACCGGGAGTTCTCCTGGCGCCGATGGCCGCTGCAGCGGCGCCTGGCCCGTCCGGTCCAGACCGCATTGAAGGAACTGCACTGACGCTCGTTTTGTAAAATTGGAGGAGTGGCATATGCGCTTGACGACATTACTCGGCATCCTGGCCGGAGCATCCACGCTCTGGTTCGCGCCGGCCCAGGCGGCCGACGAGATCGTTGTCGGTTTTGCGACCGCGGCATCCGGATTCATGCAAGCCTATGACAAGCCGGCGCAGGACGCGGCGCTGATCCGGATCGATGAGATCAACAAGGCCGGCGGCCTGCTCGGCAAGAAGCTCAAGCCGGTGTTTGCCGACACCAAGACCGACCAGGCCGAAGGCGCCAAAGCCGGCCTTGCGGTGCTCGACCAGGGCGCCGACCTCGTGATCGTCTCCTGCGACTACGATTTCGGCGCGCCCGCGGCGCTGCAGGCGCAGGCCGCCGGCAAGGTTTCGTTCTTCCTCTGCGCCGAGTCGATCAAGGCCGGCATTCCCGGCGTCGGCCCGTTCTCGTTCTCGGCCTCGGTGCTGGCGCCGGTGCAGGGCGCGACCATGTCGGAATGGGCGTACACCAAGAAGAACGCGCGCAGCTTCTATCGGCTGCTCGACAGCTGGACCGTCTACAACAAGGGCATCTGCGACGGCTTCGACTGGATGCTGCCGCGCCTGAAGGAGGCCAAGCTGGTCGGCAGCGACACCTTCAAGAACGACGACGCCTCGATCGCTTCGCAGATCACGCGTATCAAGAGTCTACCGAAGGAACCCGACGCCATCATGCTCTGCACCATGATGCCGGGCGCCGTCTCCGCCATCAAGCAGATCCGCGCCGCCGGCATCAAGTCGATGATCCTCAACGGCTCGGGCGTCGACGGCAGCTACTGGATGAACGCGGTTCCGGATCTGTCGAACTTCTACGTTCCGGTGCAGGGCTCGGTCTATGGCGACGATCCGAACGCTAAGGTCAACGAGTTCAACAAGAAGTACAAGGAGGTCACCGGCGGTGACCCGTCCAGCCAATACGTCTATCCGGGCTATGTCCTGATCGACGTCTGGGCCAAGGCGGTCGAGCGCGCCAAGTCGACCGACGCAGCGGCGGTCGTGGCCGAGCTCGAGAAGATGAACAACGAGCCCACGCTGTTCGGGCCCCGCACCTTCAACAAGGACATCCACCACCAGAACCAGGGCCGTTACCTGATCGTCGACACCGAGGCCGGCAAGCCGAAAGTGGTCGACCAGTGGACGATCTCGGAGAAGATCCCGCTCGACTATCTGGTGTCCAAGTAACCCGGCAACACGCCGCCCTGGGTGCGCCAGACGTACGCAGGGCGGCTTTGCCGCCGGTCCTCTACAAAGCCTGTTGGAAGGAAATCAGGAGATGGTCGTGATCAACTGCGACATGGGCGAGGCCTACGGCCTCTACAAGATGGGCGACGACAGAGCGTTGATGCCGCATATCGACGTCGCTAACGTCGCCTGCGGCTTTCATGCCTCCGACTTCAATCACATGCGCAAGACCGTGCAGCTCGCCCGGGAGTTCGGCGTCAAGGTCGGCGCGCATCCCTCGCTGCCGGATTTGCAGGGATTTGGCCGCAGGGAGATGAAGATCAGCCGCGAGGAATTGAGCAACTGCCTGCTCTACCAGATCGGCGCCCTCAAGGCATTCCTGGACGCGGAAGGCATGCCGCTCAACCATATCAAGCCACACGGTGCACTCTATGGCATGGCCTCGCGCAACGAGGACATCGCCGAAGCCGTGGCTGACGCCGCTGACGTCTACAAGGTGCCGCTGCTCGGCATGAAGGGAACGCTGCACCAGCAGGTCTATGAGCGCCGCGGTCATGCCTTCGTCGCCGAGTATTACGCCGACCTCGACTACAACGCCGACGGCAGCCTGATCATCACGCGCGAGCACGAGGCGAAGGACCCGGCCGACGCCGCCTCCCGGTGCGCAAGAGCCGTCAACGAGGGCAAGACGCGCACGGTAGCGGGAAACGACATCGTGGTGGGTGCCGATTCGATCTGCATTCACTCCGACACGCCGAACGCCGTCGCCATCGCGGAGGCGTCCGCAAAGCGGTTCGCCCCTACCTCACCGCGCGCTGAGCCGCCGCGGCAAAGAAACCAATCACGTACGAGGAAACAATGGCAACGCAGCAGATCTTCTCGCCGCTCCCGGGCATCTTTTACCGCAAACCGGCGCCCGACAAGCCGGTCTACAAGAACGACGGCGACGTCGTCGTGGAGAGCGACACGATCGGGCTTATCGAGGTGATGAAATCGTTCAATGAGGTGAAGGCCGGCGCCGCTGGCAAGATCGTTCGCTTCCTGGCCGAGAACGAGGATGCCGTGATGGCCGGCCAGCCGATCGCCGAAATCGACGTTTGAGCCCCCGAACAGCCATGGCGATCAAAAAACTCCTCATAGCCAATCGCGGCGAGATCGCGGTGCGCATCATCCGCGCCGCGCGCGATCTCAGCATTGCGACCGTTCAGGTCCACAGCAAGGCCGACAAGGACTCGCTCGCGGTCCGGCTCGCCGACGAAGCGGTCGATATCGGTCCGCCGCAGGCGTCGAAATCCTATCTCAACCAGGCGGCGATCCTCGCCGCGGCGCAGGCCACCGGCGCCGATGCGATCCATCCCGGCTACGGCTTCCTCGCCGAGAACCCCGAATTCGCCGCCGCGGTCGAAGCAGCCGGATTGATCTTCGTCGGTCCGACCGCGCAGTCGATCCGCCTGATGGGCGACAAGGTCGCGGCGCGCGAGGCCGCCGCCTCGGCCGGGGTGCCGACCGTCCCCGGCAGCGAGGGACGGCTGGAGTCCGCGGAAGCGGCCTTCGCGCTGGTCGAGAAAACCGGCTTCCCTGTCATGATCAAGGCCGCCGCCGGTGGCGGCGGACGCGGCATTCGCATCGCACGGTCCGCCGAAGAATTCCATCATCTGATGCCGCAGGCCCAGGCCGAGGCGCTCGCGGCGTTCGGAGATGGCGGGCTCTATGTCGAGAAACTCGTCGAAGGCGCGCGGCACATCGAGGTCCAGGTGCTCGGCGATGGACACGACGTGATCCATTGCTTTGAGCGCGAATGCTCGTTGCAGCGGCGCCGCCAGAAGGTCTGGGAAGAGGCTCCCTCGCCATCGCTGACCCAGGCCGTGCGTGAAAAGCTCTGCACCTCGGCCGTGGCGCTGGCCAAGGCGGTCAACTACCGCGGCGCTGGCACGCTCGAATATCTCTACGACGATACGACCGGCGCGTTCTACTTCCTCGAAATGAATACCCGCATCCAGGTCGAGCATCCCGTCACCGAAATGGTCACCGGCATCGACCTCGTGCGCGAGATGATCCGGATCGCCGGCGGCGAGCCCTTGCGCATCCGCCAGGACGAGGTGCGCGTCGGCGGCCATTCGATCGAGGTCCGCATCAACGCCGAGGATCCCGCCAAGAATTTCCTGCCCAATCCCGGCACGGTGAACGCACTCAGCGTGCCCGGCGGCGACGGCGTGCGCTTCGACAGCATGCTGTACGAGGGCTACACGGTTCCGCCGTTCTACGACAGCCTGCTGGGCAAGCTGATCGTGCACGACAAGGACCGGCCGAGCGCCATCAGGCGGCTCGAACGCGCGCTGGCCGAGCTCAGCGTCGAGGGCATTTTCACGACGAAGCCCCTGCACCAGGCGCTGGCGCGTGACGCCGACGTGCAGGCCGGACGCTTCCATACGGCATGGCTCGAACCGTGGCTGGAGTCCCATGCCGCAACCCTTGCCACCGCTCAGCCGTCATCGGCCGTGAAGGCCGCGCCATGATGACGAAACAATCCGCCCCGTCAGCAACAGGAGGCCGCTAGTCATGCAAACCCGATTTTCCTTCGGCGGCGACGAGCACATCTTCGCCGAGGTCGGCGAAGCGATGTCGCTCGAGGCCTTTTTCAAGAGCCTCTTCATCACCAATGCGGTGCGCGACGCGAAGATCAAGGGCGTCACGGAAATCTGCCCGGCAAATGCGTCCTATCAGGTCAAGTTCGATCCCGACCAGATCAAGCCGGACGATCTCCTCACCGAGCTGAAGCGGCTGGATTCCGCATCGGAGAAATCGGAACCGGTGATCAAGACGCGGATCATCGAGATCCCCGTGCTCTACAACGATCCCTGGACACATGAGACCCTGATGCGCTTTCGCGAGCGTCATCAGGACCCGAACGGAACCGATCTCGAATATGCCGCGCGCATCAACGGCCTCGACAGCGTCGACGCCTTTATCAAGGCGCATTCCAGCGCGCCCTGGTTCGTCTCGATGGTCGGCTTCGTCGCCGGCCTGCCCTTCCTCTACCAGATGGTCGAGCGCAAGCGGCAGCTTCAGGCGCCGAAATATCTGCGCCCGCGCACCGACACGCCGAAGCTCACCGTCGGACATGGCGGCTGTTTCAGCTGCATCTACTCGGTGCGCGGCGCCGGCGGCTATCAGATGTTCGGTATCACGCCGATGCCGATCTACGATCCCAACCAGAACATCAGCTATCTGCGCGACTTCATGTGCCTGTTCAAACCGGGCGACATCGTGAAGTGGAAGCCGATCGACCGGGCAGCCTATGATGCGGCGGTCGCCGACGTCGACGCCGGCCGGTTTGCGCCCGTGATCCGCGACGTCTCCTTCTCGCTGACCGAATTCAACCGCGACGTTGATGCCTACAACAGCAAGCTCGATGGAGTTCTCCATGGCCGTTAAGGTTTTGAAGCCCGGTCTTGCGACCACCGTGCAGGATCTCGGACGTCCGGGCTACTATCACATCGGCATCCCGCTCTCCGGCGGCATGGACCGTCACGCGCTTGCGGCCGCCAATCTGCTGGTCGGCAACGAGGCAGGCGCAGCCGTGCTCGAAGCCGTGTTCATGGGACCCGAGCTCGAATTCACCGAGGACGCCATCGTCGCGGTCACCGGCGCGGAGCTGCCGCCGAAACTCGACGGCGAGCCGCGCGAAACCTGGACCAGCTTCAGGGTGAAGCGCGGCCAGATCCTCTCCTTCGACTTCCTCAAGCAGGGCGCGCGTGGCTACATCGCGGTGACCGGCGGCATCGACGTGCCCGTCGTTCTCGGCTCGCGCTCGACCTACGCGCTCGGCGCGCTCGGCGGTTTCAAGGGCCGCAAGCTCGAGGCTGGCGACGAATTGCCGATCGGCCGTGCCGCCACGACAGGCAAGGACGGACGTAGGGTTGCCAAGGAATTGCGCGGGCAACCGGTGGGAATGCCGACCGAGCTGCGCGCGATGCCCGGGCTCTACTGGCACCGCATCACCGAGGCGGCCGGCAACGGCTTCTTCTCCGACACCTGGAAGGTTGCACCGGAGGCGGATCGGATCGGCTATCGCTTCAAGGGCGGCAAGCCGCTCGAATTCGTTCCACGCGAGCCGCCGTTCGGCGCCGGCTCCGACCCGTCCAACATCACCGATGCCTGCTATCCCTACGGCTCGATCCAGGTTCCCGGCGGCACCGAACCGATCGTGCTGCATCGTGATGCAGTCTCCGGCGGCGGCTACTTCATGGTCGGGACCGTCATCGCCGCGGACATGGATCTGATCGGCCAGCTGCAGCCCAACACGCCGGTGAAATTCGTCAAGGTCGACATGAATCAGGCGCTTGCGGCCCGCAAGAGCCGGTCGGAACTGCTCGGCAGGCTGCACAGCGCATTGGCATAGTCGCCGGTAACCTGCCCCGTCCGCCATGACCGCGGTCACCGATCCGGTGACCGCGTTGATCACGTTCTGCGCTTCAGGCCGTCGGTTGCGGCCTCTCAGGTCTGGAATCGGCGTCACCGCGCGCTCTCGGCTTGTCGGCACGAGAGTTGCAAAGAATACCGCCGGGCTGAGAAACACCGCTCATGAGTTAGGCAACATCGGAACAACCGCGATGTCCGTTTCTCTGAAACAGATCCGCTACTTCGTCGCCGCCGCCGAGACCGGGCGCATCAGCCAGGCGGCGATCGACCTCAACGTCTCGCAATCCGCGGTCACCGCGGCGATTCAGCAGCTCGAAGCGACCGTCTGCGCCCGCCTGCTGGAACGCGCGCCGAACGGTGTCACCGTCACCATGGAGGGCAGTCGCTTCCTGTCCCAGGGCCGCCAGATCCTCGCCGCGGTGGCCGAAGCGGTGCGCAACACGCAGATGTCAGCGGGACCGTTGTTCGGGACGATCCGCATCGGCGTCACCTACACCGTGTCGGGCTACTTCCTGCCGCGCCACCAGAAACGCTTCCAGGCAAGCTTTCCCGGCATCACGATCGAGCTGTTCGAGGCGCCGCGCGACGTGCTGGAACGTGCGCTCGTCGACGGCGCGCTCGATCTCGCGGTCATGCTGGTGTCGAACCTGCGCGACAACGCCATGCTGACGAGCGAGACGCTGCTGCGATCGCCGCGCCGCCTGTGGCTTGCGCCCGAACATCCGCTGACCCGCACTGAGCGGGTCCATCTCGCCGACATCGCAACCTATCCTTACGTCATGCTCACCGTCGACGAGGCCAAGCACACCTCGATGCGCTACTGGAGCAACGCCTCGCTCGAACCGAACACGATCTTCCGCACCTCCTCGGTCGAGGCCGTGCGCTCGATGGTCGCAGGCGGCATGGGGATCGCCATTCTCTCCGACCTGATCTACCGGCCCTGGTCGCTGGAGGGACAGCGGATCGAGACCCGCGTCATCGAGGACGAGGTGCCCAGCATGGATATCGGTCTTGCCTGGCGGCGCGACACCAGGCCATCGGAAGCCGCGATGGCGTTCCGCGATTTCATGCGCTTTGCAGTTGCCGGCGTCGGGCCGGGGCGCCCCCCCGTCACCATGGATCAGCGGCACCAGGCCGAGGAGGCGATCGAAATCTAGAATATCTGTTTCCGTTTTATTCGACTTGACGCCGTCCGGCAGTCCTCGCCAAACTTTGGCCGGGGGACACGGCGACCGGAGGCACAGCCGGCGGCGGGGAGTGAGACATGCAAGTCACCTACACGACCAACGACATCCCGTTGCAGAGCCGCCGCCAGTACTGGCAGGAGGTGGTTTCCCGAACCTACTACTCGCTCGACCTGCGCTTTCCGAGCACGCGCGAGTTCGATGCGCGCCTCGGCGCCTGGTCGATGGGTCCGCTCTCGGTCTCGCGAAACATCGCTAATGGCCTGCTGTACAAGCGCCATGAGCGCCACCTCCTGAGCGAGCGGGAGGAATCCTTCCTGATCACGGTGCCCGAGCTCGCCGAAATCCGCTTCGAGCAGGACGGCAAGGTGGTGCATTGCCGTCCCGGCGCATTCCTGATCGAACGCAGCCATCTGCCATACGAATTCAGCCACCAGGATCCGACGGCGCTGTGGTGCCTGAAGATCCCGAGCGCGGTGCTGCGCGGCCGCATCTCGCGGCCGGAGCGCCTTGCTACCCTGCAATTCGATGCCAGCCGCAGCGTCGGCGCGCTGTTCGTCGACACGCTGCGGCTCTCAGGTGAGCGCATCGAGGAAATGGACGAGACGGCGCGCACGCTGATGGGCAAGCACCTGATCGAGCTGCTTGCCATGGCCATCGAATCCGACGACCGCGTGCTGACCGGCCACTCGTCCTCGGTACGCAACGGCCATCTATTGCGCTGCGAGCAGTTCATTCGTGCCCGCCTCGACGACATGCGGCTGACGCCGCAGATGATCGCCGACGGCTGCGGCATCTCGCTGCGCTATCTGCACCAGATCTTCGAGGGCGAGGGGCTGACCGTCTGCGCCTATATCCGCAACCAGCGGCTGGCGATGTGCGACGCCCTGCTGCGCGATGCGAGTTGCCGCAAGAGCATCTCGGAAATCGCCTATCAATGGGGCTTTGCCGACCAGGCGCAATTCAGCCGCAACTATCGCGGCCGGTTCGGCTGCACCCCGAGCGAAGCGCGCGCCACCTCGCGCGCCGCCAACGCCTGACTGCGGCAGCACGACCGCATCGGCCTGATCGTTTCCTGGGCAGCCGTCTTTGGCAGCCCGCCGCCGTCCGCGGCACGCATCCCCGCCATGCGGTTCGCTCTCTCGCACAAATCTTCCTGCGCTCAGCGTCAAGAAGCCGGGCCGCCGCTCTGCCTAAGATCGGCGAAACGCTTGTTCGAAAGGAAGACGCATGGCGCAGGACCTTCGTGTGGCTGTCGATGTCGGGGGCACGTTTACCGACATCTGCATTATGGACGAGACGACCGGTCTCATCCGCATCGAGAAGACCTCATCCACGCGCGATCCGATCGAAGGGATCATGGGCGGTGTGTCCAAGGCAGGCATCGATCTGTCCAGGGTGGCGCTGTTCTCCCACGGCACGACGGTTGCCACCAACGCGCTGATCACGCGCCGCCTGCCGCGCACCGCCGTGGTGACGACCAAGGGGTTCCGCGACGTCATCGAGATCCGGCGCGCCAACAAGGAAGACCTCTGGGACACCTACAAGGACGTCGTGCGGCCCTATGTGCCGCGGCGCGATCGCCTGACCGTGCCCGAGCGCGTCGATGCCGGCGGCAAGGTAATCGAACCACTCGACGTCGAAGCCGCGCGCGAGGTGGCACGCATCCTCAAGCGCCGCGGCGCCGCCGCCGTCGCGGTCTGCTTCATGAACGCCTATCTCAACGGCGCCAATGAGCGCGCCATGCGCGACATCCTGCTGGCGGAGATGCCCGACATTCCGGTGTCGATCTCCTCGCAGGTGCTGCCCGAGATCTTCGAGCATGAGCGGTTCTCGACGACGGTTGCCAACGCCGTCGTGAGCCCGGTCGTCGTCAACTACACGAGCCGGCTCGGCGACCGCCTCGCCCATGAGGGCTACACCCGCGATCTCCTGCTGCTGCACACCGGCGGCGGGGTGATGACGCCGGCGAGCGTCAAGGACTTCGCGGCCCGCCTCGCCGGCTCCGGCATCGCCGCCGGCGCCATCGCCAGCCGCTATATCGCCGGCCTCTGCGGCTTTCCCAATTCGATCGGCCTCGACATGGGCGGCACGTCCACCGACGTGTCGCTGGCCTATGAGGGGCAGTCGCGCATCACCAAGGATTGGCACATCGAATTCGGCTATCCGATCCGCTTCGCCTCGATCGAAGTGCTCACGATCGGCGCCGGCGGCGGCTCGCTGGCCTGGACCGACCCGGCCGGCTCCCTGCGCAACGGCCCGCAATCGGCCGGCGCCCACCCGGGACCTGCCTGCTACGGCAACGGCAACACGCAGCCGACCAACACTGACGCCAACGTGACGCTGGGCCGGCTCGGCACCGACCTTGCCGGCGGCAAGGTGAAGCTCGATCCCGAGCTGGCGCGGCAGGCCGTCGAGAGTGGGGTCGCCAAGCCGTTCGGCCTCGGCCTGCACGAGGCCGCGGACGCGATCGTCAAGGTCGCCAACGCCAACATGTCGGATGCGGTGCGGTTGATCTCGATCAGCCGCGGCTACGATCCGCGCGACTTCGCGCTGGTGGCATTTGGCGGCGCCGGCGCGCTACATGGCGTCGACGTCGCGCGCGAGCTGTCGATCCCGGTCGTGATCGTGCCGCCGAACCCTGGCGTGACCTCCGCGCTCGGATGCTTGCTCGTCGACATGCAGCACGATTTCTCGCAGAGCTGCATGGTCGACGCCGCCGCCGCCGACGCCGCCGAGATCGAAGCACAGTTCGCCGAGCTCGAGAAAGCCGCGCTCGCGCGCCTTATCCATGAGGGCGTCGCGCAGAAGGACATCGTGCTGCAGCGCTCGATCGACATGATGTATCGCGGCCAGTGGCGTTCGCTCGCGGTGAACGCGCCGCAGCCGATCGGCGCGATCGCCGACCTGGTGCAGAGCTTCCACGCCGAGCACCAGCGCGAATACAACTTCCGCCGCGACAGCGCACCGGTCAGCTTCTTCCGCCTCAACCTGAAGGCGGTCGGTGTGGTTCCCAAGGCCGAATTCGCCGTTCACGCGCCGACCGGTGTTAGCCCCGCGCCGGTTGGCCACCGCAGGGTCTGGTTCGAAGGCAGCGGGCTCGATACGCCCGTCTATCAGCGCGACGACCTGCCCTGCGGCTTCTCCTTTCAAGGCCCCGCGATCATCGAGCAGCTCGATGCCACCACCGTCGTGCCGCCCGGCGCCGGCGCCGAGGTCGACAAATATCTCAACATCATCATCCGCGTGAAGGAGTGAACCATGGCCACGGCCCTCCCGCTCGACCCCGTGACCTTCGAGGTCCTGAAGAACTCCTTCATCACCAGCGTCGACCAGATGGGCGAGCAGGTGCTGCGAACCTGCTACTCCTTCGTGATCTACAACCGCGATTTCTCGAGCGCACTGCATGACGCCAACGGCGAATGCGCCGCGCAGGGCAACCAGGACATCGCGGTCCACGTCGGCACGCTGCATTTCACCTGCAAGGACGTGATGCGCCATTTCGAAGGCGACATGCATGAGGGCGACGTCTTTGCGATCAACGATCCCTATGCCGGCGGCACGCACTTCTCCGACGTGCGGCTGATCCGCCCGATCTTCGCCGACGGCAAGATCATCGCCTTCAGCCAGTCCAACGGACACTGGTCCGACGTCGGCGGCAGCGTGCCGGGATCGTTCGACGTCGCGGCCCGCGAGATGTTCCGCGAGGGCCTGCGCATCACGCCGGTCCGCCTGTTCGACAAGAACGGCCTGCGCAAGGACGTCGCGCATCTGATCGCCTCCAACACCCGCGACCCGGCTTCGATCATCGGCGACATCCAGGCGCAGGCTGAAGCCACCGCTGTCTGCGAACGCGAGATCCTGCGCCTGGTCGGCAAATACGGCCGCGACACCGTCGAGACCGGGCTTGCCGCGGTCCAGGACTATGTCGAGCGCTCGGCGCGCCACCGCATCGCGGCGCTGCCCGATGGCGAATGGGAAACCGTCGACTTCATCGACCGCGATCCGGCCGGCGGCGAAGGCATGATCCCGATCCGCATCAAGTTGACGATCAAGGGCGACCGCGCGATCTACGACTTCACCGGCAGCCATCCGACCATCGGCTCGATCTACAACTCGGCGTTCGGCGCCACCTTCTCCGCGGTTGCCGCCGGCATGAAGACCTTCTTCCCCGACCTGCCACTCAATTCCGGCTTCTATCGCTGCTTCGAGATCATCGCCCCCGAAGGCTCGATCGTCGATGCCAAATGGCCGATCGCGGTGACCGGCTTCCTGATGCCGTTCGAGAAGATCATGAACTCGATCTACGAAATGTGGTCGAAGCTGATGCCGGAGCGGGCGCTCGCCTGCGCCTTCAACCTCGAATATCTGCTCACCGGCGGGCTCGACGCCCGCAGCGCCGACAAGCCGATCTTCATGTTCTACGACTGGCTACCCGGCGGCTGGGGCGGACGCAACGGCAAGGACGGCAGCAATGTCACCACCGCCTGCTTCGGCACCGGGCTGATGTCGCAGCCGGTCGAAGGCCAGGAGCGCGCCAACCCGATCCTGACCACCGAATGCGAGATCCTCACGGACTCGCCCGGCCCCGGCAAATGGCGCGGCGGCGCGGGCGTGGTGAAGACATCGCGGATGCTGCAGGCCGAGAAGACCGTGATCTCCTATATCTGCGACCGCGAGCGCGCCATCGTGTGGGGCATCGAGGGCGGTCTGCCGTCGATGCCGCACGGCCTGACGCTGAAGCGCGCCGGCAGCGCGACCGAGGAGCGGCTCGGCTCGATCTTCTCGGACGTTCCGATCGGCGAAGGCGACGTGTTTTCGCGTCCAACCGCCGGCGGCGGCGGGTTCGGCGACCCGCTGGAGCGCGATCCGAACCTCGTGATCGAGGACATCAAGGACGACTATGTCTCGGTCGAACGCGCCGCCAAGGACTATGGCGTCGTGGTGCACACGATCGATGCCGAGCTCTGCAACTACGAGGTCGACAAGGTCGCGACCGCCGCGCTGCGTGCAAAGATCCGCTCCGAGCGCGTCGCCAATGTCCGGCTCGATCCGGAACTGGTGGCGCAGCGCTATCGCGGCGGAGAGCTCAACGCGTTCGACGTGATCCGCAAGCATGCGGTGATCCTCGACTGGGGCACCGGCGCGCTGCTTGCCGAATCCACCCGCCAGTTCCGCGAAGCGTTCGAGCGGCGCTCGGTCGCGATGTGGAAAGCCGGCTGATCGTCATCGAGAGCCGCGCCGCCGGCGCGGTCCATGCGCCAGAAGAGGACGAGAAGCCGCCGCGCGTGCTCGAACTCCTGCTCCATCGCACGCAGGATCTGGCCCTTCCCCACATCGCCGATGCATGGACGGACAATCTGATACGGTCGCATCAGACAACGCGCAACAAATAGCGGCGAACCCGCGTCCCGTCCGGCGCGTCAACGCCGTCGATTGAATCGCTAGACCAGTTGAATCGTTAAACCCAACCGCCGTCGACGATATGGCTCTGGTTGGTGCAGGCGCCGCTGTCGTCGGCGGCGAAAAACAGCACGACGCGGGCGATGTCGTCAGGCACGAGCTTGCGCTTGAGGCACTGCCGCTGCATCAGTTCGGTGACGCCTTCGGGCGTCAGCCACAGATCTTGCTGCCGCTGGGTCATGATCCATCCGGGCAGGATGGAGTTGACCCGCACATTGTGCGGCCCGAGATCGCGGGCCAGCGCGCGGGTGAGGCCCTGAACCGCTGACTTCGCCGTGGTGTAGCAGGGCATATTGCCCTGACCGATCACCCAGCTCACCGATCCGATATTGATGATCGCACCGCCGCCCGCCTGTTTCATGTCGGGTGCGACCGCCTGGGCGCTGAAGAACTGATGCTTCAGGTTGACGGCGATCCGCTCGTCCCAGAATTCCGGTGTGACGTCCTCGATCGCATGACGATCATCGCGCGCCGCGTTGTTGACCAGGATGGTGATCGGCCCGAGCGCCTCGCGGATGCCGGCGACCGCGCGGCGCAGCGCGCCGATGTCGCGCAGATCGGCGTGCTCGAAGCGCACGCGGGCATGCGCCCCCAGATCAGACAGCAGTTGCTCCGAGGACGTCAGATCGATGTCGATGAAACCGACCCGCGCGCCCTGGCTGATGAACTGGCGGACGATCGCCTCGCCGATGCCGGAACCGCCACCGGTGACCAGGACGGTCCGGTCCTTGAGGCTTGGATAGATAGCACCCTGCATTGGCATCCTCACGATTTGGCGCCTGAAGGGCGTCAGTTGCATTGCTACGGCTCAAGCAAAGGGCCGCAGCTCCCGAGGTTTCACTCGGTTGTCTCCATGTGGCTTCGGTCCACGACCCGCAGCGTCCGCCGCACCATGCCGTCGACGATCGTCGCCGACTCGCTGGGACGCACATGGATCGCCGTGGATTTGAGCAGCCACGGCAGCACCGCCTGCTCGAGCCGTTCCTCATAGGCACTGCGCATCATGTCAAACGCCTGCAGGCCGGGGCCCGCGAGGATCAGATGATGCGGGCGCAGCACCGATATCGTCGTGGCGACCGCCTCGGCAAGCGCGTGGCCGGCCTGCCGGAACAACTGTTCGAGACGCGGATCGCCGGCGCGTGCCCGCGCCCTCAGCAGCGCCATCTGCGCCTCGGACGGTTGCTGCGACACCGCCGGCGGCAGGTCGAGAAAGGTGCGGGCGTCGCGGTAGAGCGCATAGTCGGCGAGATGGGCCTCGATGCAGCCGCGCTGACCACAGCGGCACTGCGGACCGTTCGGCGTCAACTTGACATGGCCGATCTCGCTGCCCGCGCCGGCCCCCCAGCGCGCTTCACCGTCGACGACGATGCCCATGCCGATGCCGTGACCGACCATCAGCGTGGCCGTGAGCCCCTGCGCCAGTGCCGGCTCGGCTGCGACAAGGGCGAGCGCCACCGCGACCGCGTCGTTCGCCATCACGACTTCGACGCCGAATTCCTCGCGGATCGGTTTTGCCAGATCGACGTCGGTGATCGACAGCGCGGGGCTCCACAGATGCCGGCCGGTGTCGGCGTCGACGATTCCCTGCAGCGCATCCCGATTCCCAGCAGCCGGTCTCGCGGCGTCGCCGTCTCTTCGAGCATGGCCTCGATCTGCGCGACCACGAGATCGCACACCGCGCCTGCATCGAGGCCGCGCGTCGTCAGTTCAAGCCGCGATTGCGCCAGTGCCGAGCCGCTGAAATCGGCGATCAATGTCTCGATCAGATTCATGCGCAGCGAGACCGCAATGATGCGGCCGAATTCGGGGTTCAGGGTCAGCAGGACCGCCGGCCGGCCACGGCGGCGGCCGTTCAACCCATCCGTATCCTCGTCGTCGGTATCGTCCGGCCACGACGTCACTGCATCGGTCTCGGCCTCAACCAGCAGGTCTTCCGCCATCAGCTTCGACGTGATGGCCGAAATGGCCGGGAAGCTCAGCCCGGTGCTGCGTGCAAGCTCGACGCGCGGCAACGGTCCCTGACGCCGCAAGACTTCAACGAGACGGTCGCGGTTCGATCCCCGGGTCAGACTTGAAGCGCGTCTCAGCGGTTCGGACTGCTCATTCATACGGGCTTTTTTAATTCGCTTGATAAAATTATTCAACGGATACGCCTCAGAAGTTGGCCGAAAAGCATCGATTGCGACCGAAATACATCACCTTCCTACTATTTTTGCTTGAATAGCTGGACTCGAACATCCTTGACTGGACTTTTTGTCGCGCTAATTTATTAGTTACGTGAATAAAATAAGGCGTGAAAAGCGCCGAGCGTGAAATCCCCTCGCGGGGGGTATCGACAGGGAGGTGCATATGAATGACTCAATGAGAAGATTGATCGTGCCGCTGCTGGCGGGCGCAGCTGCGCTCGCGATGACCACGGGGATAGCACAGGCACAGCAAAAAAAGACCATCGCGCTGGTGACCAACGTCGCGGCCGACTTCTGGACCATCGCGGGCCGCGGGCTTGAGAAGGCGCAGAAAGAGCACCCAGACTACAATATCGAATTGATCGTCACCAACGAAGGCACCGCGGCCGGCCAGCGGCGCGAGCTGGACGACCTGCTGGTGCGCGGCGTCGCCGGCATCTCGATCTCGGTCGACGATGCCCCGCATGCGACCGAAGAACTCAACAAGGTTGCGGCCAAGACCGTGCTGATCACGACGGACAGCGACGCGCCGCAGAGCAATCGTCTCGCCTATATCGGCACCGACAACGTCGCGGCCGGGCGGCAGGCCGGCGAGGAGATCAAGAAGGCGCTGCCGAACGGCGGCAAGATCGCGCTGTTCGTCGGCACGATGGACGCCGACAACGCCCGCGAGCGGGTGCAGGGCATCAAGGAATCGATCGCCGGCACCAAGGTCGAGCTGGTCGACGTGTTCACCGACCAGGTCGACTTCGCCAAGGCCAAGGCGAACATGGAGAACGTGCTCGTCAAGTATCCCGACATCGCGCTGCTGTCCGGCCTGTGGAGCTACGAGACCCCGCTGATCTATGACGCGGTGAAGGCCGCGGGCAAGGCCGGCAAGGTCAAGATCGTCGGCTTCGACGAGGATCAGCGCACGCTGCGGGGCATTTCCGACGGCACGATCGAATCCACCGTCGTGCAGCAGCCGTACGAGTTCGGCTATCTCTCCGCCACCAACATCATCAAGACGCTGAACGGCGACAAGTCCTGGATCCCGAAGGACAGCAAGCTGATCGTGCCGACCAAGGTGATCAGCAAGGCCAACGTTGCGGAGTTCGCTGCGAATCTGAAGGACCTGCTGAAGAAGTAACTTCAGCCGGCTTCACCGCCCGGCCGCAACGGCCGCCGGGCGGTGTGCAGGAGGACATGCCGAATGGCGGAAACGCTGCTGGAACTCAGCGGAATCAGCAAGACCTATCCCGGCGTCCGGGCGCTCGACGACGTCAATCTGCGCGTCTGCCGCGGCGAGGTGCTGGGCTTGATCGGCGAGAACGGCGCCGGCAAGTCGACGCTGATGCGCGTGCTGGCGGGCGTGATCGCACCGAGCGCGGGCGTGATCCGCATCGGCGGCACCGAGCACGCCCGGATGACGGTGAACGAGGCGACGCTCGCCGGCATCGCCTTTGTGCATCAGGAGCTGAACCTGTTCGAGAATCTCGACGTCGCAGCCAACGTCTTCATCGGACGCGAGAAGCTTGCCGGCGGCCCGCTGAAGCTGGTGGACAACGCCGAGATGCGCGCCCGCGTGACGCCGCTGCTGGAACGGCTGGGCGCCGATTTCACGCCGAGCACTCTGGTCGACAATCTGTCGATCGCGGAGCGTCAGATGGTGGAGATCGCCAAGGCGCTCTCGATCGACGCGCGCGTGATCATCATGGACGAGCCAACCTCGAGCCTGACGATTTCGGAGACCGAACGGCTGCTGGAGGTGATCGCCGACCTCAAGGCACACGGCATTTCGGTGATCTACATCTCGCACCGGCTCGGTGAAATCATGAGCTGCGCCGATCGCGTCGTGGTGCTGCGCGACGGGCGCACGGTGGGGGAGCTGGCGCGGGACGAGCTGAGCCACGCCGCCATGATCCGGCTGATGATCGGCCGCGACCTCAAGGCGCTGTACACGCCCCCGGCGCACACGCCGCAGCCTGGCGGCTGCGACATCGCAGGCGTCGTGACGACGGCCTTTCCCGACCGGCAGATCGATCTTTCGGTACGGCGCGGCGAGATCCTCGGCCTCGCCGGCCTCGTCGGCGCCGGCCGCACCTCGCTTGCCCGCGCGGTGTTCGGCATCGACCCGCTGCTGGGCGGCGAAATCAGGATCGACAACGCACCGGTCGGTGTCGCCTCGCCGCGCGATGCGATCAGGCAGGGAATCTACCTGGTGCCGGAGGATCGCAAGAAATCCGGGCTGGTGCTGGAACTGCCGATCCGCGAAAACGTGACGCTCGCGAGCCTGTTGGACTATGCGCGGATGTGGCTGGTCAACGGCAGCGCCGAACGCAAGATCGCAAAGGACCAGGCGAGGCGCCTGTCGATCAAGGCGCCGAGCATCGATATCGAAGCCGTGACGCTCTCCGGCGGCAACCAGCAGAAAGTGGTGCTGGGCAAGTGGCTCTCGATGCAGCCGCGCGTGATGTTCTTCGACGAGCCGACCCGCGGCATCGATGTCGGCGCCAAGAGCGAGATCTACGCGCTGATGCGCAGCCTCGCCGACCAGGGCGTCGCCATCGTGATGATCTCGTCCGACATGGAAGAGGTGATCGGCGTCTCCGACCGGGTCGCAGTGATGCATGAAGGCAGCGTCAGCGGCGTGCTCGAGCGCGATCAGTTCAGCGAATACAACGTGTTGCGGCTGGCGGTGGGCCAAGCGCTCGAAACCATGGAGGCCGCTGCGTCATGATGAAGAAGGAGCTCGGCCTGTTCTTGCTGCTGGCGGTGATCTCCGCCGTCACCGGCGCGATCAACCCGGCCTTCCTGTCGTTCGTGAACCTGCTCAACATGGCCAATTTGATCGGCCTGTTCGGTGTGTTCGCGCTGGGCGAAGGGCTCGTCATCATCACCGGAGGCATCGATCTTTCGCTCGGCTCGATGTTCGCGCTGCTTGGCGTCGTCTTCATCGACCTGCTGACGACGTATCAGGTGCCCTGGCCGTTCGCACTGCTGCTGGTCCTGATGGGCGGGCTGGCGCTGGGCGGCATCCAGGGCTTCCTGATCACCCGGCTGAAGATGCAGCCCTTCATCGTGACGCTGTGCGGGCTTTTGATCTATCGCGGCGCCGCGCGCTACTACACCAGCGATTCGACGCGCGGCTTCGGCTACGGCGACGAGGCCAGCACGCTGAGCAACATCGCCTCCGGCAATGTCGCGGGCATTCCGAACACTTTCATCTTCCTGATCATCCTGGCGGTGATCCTCGGCGTGCTGCTGCATCGCTCGGTCTACGGGCGCTGGCTCTATGCCGTCGGCAAGAACGAGGAAGCGGCGCGCTTCTCCGGCATCAGGACCAACCTCGTGATCGCGACCGCCTATGTCATCAGCGGCGGTCTCGCCGGCGTTTCGACCGTGCTGTTCGTGTTCTATACCAACTCGGTCTCGCCGAGTTCCTTCGGCAATTTCTACGAGCTCTACGCGATTGCGGCGGCCGTGCTCGGAGGCTGCAGCCTGCGCGGCGGCGAAGGCTCCATCCTTGGTATCGTGCTGGGGACGGCGCTGCTGCAGGTGCTGCAGAACCTCGTGAACATCCTCGGCATTCCGAATTCGCTGAACTTCGCGGTGATGGGCACCGTGATTCTGATCGGCGTGCTGGCGGATCAGCAATTGCAGGCCCGGCGGCGGCGCAAGGCCGCGCTGGCCGGCCTCGCCCGCACGGCACCGAAATCGAAGGAAAACACTCGTCTGCAGAACGCGTCTGCGCACGGCGCGGCCGCGTTGCCGACGACGACGGGCGATCAGGCATGACCACTCGATAAGGATGAACCGTGGCCGGGAATAGGGTCGCGGCGACTTGAATAGAAGACCATGGGGAGGAGTTCGATGCGCAGGACCGATGAAGCATACGACGCTGGCGTCCGCATTCGCGCTGCAGGCCGGACCGGCCGGGCGACGGACAGACCCTCACCACCGTCTTGAGAGGCTTTGGTGCGCACGCGATTTCTATCTCTAGTTGAGGGATGAGTGCACTGAAAGGGGCGCGTTCCGTGCTGAAGGGCTTTGGGCGGGAACGTGATGCAAATGGACAAAGCCGGGGACGCTGGGAGTGCAGAAAATGTCACTTAGGTCGGTAGGCACCGCGGGGGCGTGCGGATTGGGGATCGCCCTATTATCTCTATTCGGCGGCGGCGGCGCGCATGCGGCCGATCTGCTCACGAAGGCCCCGCCTGTGCCTTACACGGAGACTGATGATTTTTGGACAAGGCCGTATTTGTTCGGCGATCTCGGCAGGACGCAGCTGAAAGAGCGAGGCATCTCGCTCGCCCTGACGCTGGGCGACGAAGCCGTCGGCAATTTGTCGGGTGGCAACAAGAATGTCGGGGCTAACGCCGGACAGCTGTTCTTCCAGGCAAAGTTCGACATGGCGAAACTCGCCGGTATCCAGGGCGGCCTGGTCGGCCTCACGCTGGTCGACCGCTTCGGTCACAATCTGAACGACGACGCAGGCATTCCGGCCTTGCAGCTGACCAACGAGGTGTTCGGCCGCGGCAATATCCTGCGTCTCACAGAACTCTACTACTCGCAAAAGCTGTTCGATGATCGCCTCGAACTCAAGGGCGGCCGCCTGCCGGTCGGCTCCGATTTCTTCTTCGGTCTGTGCGAGTTCATCAACCTGACGTTCTGCGGCGGCCAGCCCGGCAACATCCAGGGTGGCTACATCTACAATTGGCCGGTGAGCCAGTGGGCCGGTGTGGCGCACTACAACTTCGCCAAGGAATGGCAGCTGTCGGTCGGCGTCTACGACGCCAATCCGAATTATCTGACGACGTCGGATTCCTCGACCTACTTCCTGCCGGGCGTTCCCGGCTCGAGCCGTGCCTCCGGTGTGCTGGTGCCGGTCGAGGTGGTCTGGGGGCCGAGCGGTCCCCTGAACGGGACCTGGAGATTCGGCGGCTGGTATGACAGCGCATCGACGATTGACGGCGGCCTGCCGGGCATCATTGCAGCTATCCCGGGCGTCGATGGTGTCCCGGGCCAAAATCTCGGAGATCAACGCGGCCGCTATGGCGTTTATGAGTCGATCCTGCAGCGGCTGACCGTTGAGGGCGCAAAGGCGCAGGGTTGGTACATGTTCCTCAACACGACTGTCGCCGATCACCGGACGTCGTACCAGGACTACCAGGTCGCGCTGGGCTTCAGGCACACCGGAACATTCTCCTGGCGCCCGGAAGACGAAGTCGGCTTTGCGGTGGGTACGACCCACGTGAATTCGGCGGCCCTCACGCCCAACGCCGGCGGCAACGAAGTTCCGATCGAAGCCTGGTACGGCTGGCAGGCGACCGGCTGGATGAACCTCAAGTTCGATGCCCAGTACGTGATCAATCCGGGCGGACGCGGCTATAACGGCGCCGGCGTCAAAACCGAGAACGCCTGGGTGCTTGGTCTGCGCACGCTGGTGCACTTCTGAGCCGGAGGTGGTTTGCCAGCATGCCGAAGCGAGACCAGCCATGGTAACCCCTCACGACGCCGGGCTGGCAGTCCTGGAGTTGAAGGGCATCGGCAAGGAGTTCGGCGCCATTCGCGCGTTGCATGGCGTCGACCTGCGCGTCTCCCCCGGCGAGGTTGTCGGCCTGATGGGCGACAACGGCGCGGGCAAGTCGACGCTGGTCAAGATCATCGCCGGGAATTTCCCGCCAACTCACGGCGAGATCCGCTTTGACGGCAAGCCGGTTCACTTCGTCCGTCCGATCGATGCCCGCGCGGTCGGCATAGAGGTGGTCTATCAAGACCTCGCGCTGGCCGACAATCTCACGGCAGCGGCCAATGTGTTCCTCGGCCGTGAGCTCAAGCGCAAGCTTGGTCCGTTCGCGTTGCTCGACCACAAGGCGATGGCAGCCCGCGCGCTGGAGCTGTTCGGCGAGTTGCGCTCGGAGACCCGGCCGCACGATCTCGTCAAGCAGATGTCGGGCGGCCAGCGTCAGGCGGTCGCGATCGCGCGGACCCGGCTCTCCAATGCCAAGCTCGTGATGATGGACGAGCCGACGGCCGCAATTTCGGTCCGCCAGGTCGAACAGGTCCTGAGCCTGATCCATCGCCTGAAGGAACAGGGCGTCGCGGTCATGCTGATCTCGCACCGCATGCCCGACGTGTTCGCTGTCTGCGACCGCGTCGTCGTCATGCGTCGCGGCGAAAAGCGGGCCGACAAGGCGATCGGCGACACCAGCCCCGAGGAAGTCACCTCCCTGATCACGGGAGCGAAGGAGGCTGCGTGATGGCCACGCCCCTGGAATCTCCCCTCACCTTCACCAATGTCGGCAAGGCTAAATGGTGGCGAAGCGGCTTCTTCGCCTCGCAGACTGGCTACGTCCTGCTGGCGCTGGTGGCGCTGTTCGTGGTGATGAACTTCGCCAGCCCCTATTTCCTCACCCAGGGCAATCTGCAGAATGTGGCGAAGAACTTTTCCTTCATCGCCATCGCCACGCTCGGCGTGACCTTCGTCATCATCACGGGCGGCATCGATCTCTCGGTGGGCTCGGTGATGTGTTTCTCCGCGATGATCACTTCGATGGTCATGACGTCCATCTCGACGCCGGGCATGCCTGGCGCGGAGTGGTTCGTGCATCTGGCGGACGACGGCAAGACCGTGATCGCCAACATGCCCGGGTTGATCCTGCTCGTCTCGGTGCTGGCAGGGCTCGGCGTCGCGCTGGTGGTCGGCCTCGTCAACGGCTTCTGTATCGCGGTGCTCGGGCTGTCCCCCTTCGTCACTACGCTCGGCATGCTCTCGATCGTGCGCGGCCTCGGCTACGTCGTTTCCAACGGCCGCGGCAGCTTTCCCAGCGGCCCCGAAGCCAGTTATTTCTACACGCTGACATCGGGTGTCGTGTTCGGCCTGCCCGCGCCGTTCATCTATCTCGTGGTGCTCGCGGCGGCAATGGCGGTGGTGCTGCACCACACCGGTTTCGGCCGCCACGTCTTTGCGCTCGGCGGCAACGAGAAGGCGGCGGCCCTGACTGGAATTCCGGTCGTCCGTGTCAAGATCGAGGTCTACGTGATCTGCGCGCTCGCGGCCGGCCTGCAGGGCATCATCATCTGCGGCTGGCTCGGATCCGCGCCGGCCAACATGGCGACGTCCTACGAGCTCAACGTCATTGCCGCCGCCGTGATTGGCGGCGCCAATCTTGCCGGCGGCGTCGGCGGCCCGCTCGGGGCCATCGTCGGCTGCGTGCTGCTGGAGGTAATCCGCAACGGCCTAGTGCTCGCGCAGGTCAACTCCTATTGGCAGCAGACCCTGGTGGGCGTGATCATCATCGCAGCGGTCCTGGTCGACCGCCTTCGCTCGCGCATGGCCTGACAAGTTCATCCTGGAGGATCGTGATGTCCGCCTATCCGCCTCCTGGAGCCACCACCTGAAGGGATAGGCACAATAAGAATGCGGAGGGAAACAATGAGGAAGGCACTTCTTGCCGCCGCGGTGCTCGCCATGATGGCGACGCCCGGCTTTGCCCAGAGCTACAAATTCGTGATCGTGCCCAAGGCGATGAATAATCCGTTCTTCGACTTCGCGCGCGACGGCTGCCAGAAACGAGCCAAGGAGCTCGGCAACATCGAATGCATCTACAAGGGGCCCGTCGAGCACGAGCCGGCAACGCAGGCGCAGATCATCCAGGACTTCATCACTCAGAAGGTGGACGGCCTGGCGATCTCGGTCGCCGACGTTGCCGCGATGACCAAGTCGATCGAGGCGGCAACCGCCGCCGGCATTGCCGTCATCACGTTCGACTCGGACGCACCTAGCTCGAAGCGAATTGCTTATATCGGCACCGACAACAAGGAGTTCGGCACAGCGCTCGGCAAGCAATTGCTGAAGCTCCGGCCCGATGGCGGCAAATACGCGATGATCTCCGGCGGGCCGGGTGCGGAGAACCTCGCTGAGCGTGTCGACGGCGTCCGCCAAGCGCTCAAGGGCTCGAAGTGGACCGAAGTCGGGGGCTCGCCGACCTTCTGCAACGACGACCCCGCGCTCGGCGTCCAGCAGATGACCGATCTGCGCACCGCGACGCCCGACCTCGCGGCGATCATCCCGGTCGGCGGCTGGCCGATGTTCGCGCCGGAAGGCTTCAAGGCGTTCGCCAGCAAGAGCAAGAAGGACATCGACGCCGGCAAGTTCACGCTGGTCGTGGCCGACACCCTCAAGATGCAGCTGGAGCTCCTGAACGAGGCTACGCCAATGCGCTGATCGGCCAACGTCCCTTCGAGATGGGCGAGAAGGCGATGGATACGCTGCTTGCCATCAAGAAGGGCCAGAAGGTGCCGGAGATCATCCACACCGGTCTCGACGTTGTGACAAAGGACAACGTCGCGGCGATGCTGAAGTAAGAGTTAAGCGGCGCTTTGATGGTTCGCCACGCTCGTTATCGAGAGCAGCTCATCAAGCGCCGCACTTCACTCGCCGAGATCGCTTCCGTGCCCTCGTCCAACACCAGCTTCTCCACCACATAGCCGACGTCGCGCCCGTAAAACACGTTGGTGATGTTCGGTAGCGCGACGACGACGAAGCGGCCGACGTGATCTGCGAGGCCTGTTTCGATGCGCTGCCTGATCTCGGAAAACGAGAACGGATTCTTGTCGTCGGTTCCGTGTGTGTCGCGTACAGCCACGCACACCTGCCCGACCCGCCGGATGCCTTCCTCTATCAGCCGGCGGTGGCCTGCGTGAAACGGTTGGTACCGCCCGACGAAGAGTGCGGTCGGCTTTCGTGGATCGAATGGCGGACGCAATCTGGCAAGCACCTTCTCGGCCCAGAATTGCGGAGTTCCATTTCCATTCACGCGGAGATCGAAATTGCCGGGAAGAACGAACATGCGGTTGGTATCTTCAAAGCGTCCTGCATCGATGCGATCGACCCAGATGATAAATGCCTTGCCAAAGGCCGCTCGGGTCTCATCCGTCGGGCAGACGAAATCGGCAATCACGGTACCACCGGCCTCGACGACACGATCGCACATCCATCCCATCCGCCTGGCGTGCTCGACACGGTCTTCGTGACTGAAGCCGAGATCGCGTGACAGATTCTCGCGTACCGCGTCCGCGTTGAACACGACGGCATTGATGAGCGGCGCAAGGGCTTTTGCCAATGTGGTCTTGCCCGCGCCAGGTAGCCCCATGATCAATATCTTGCGCATCTTGTTCCTCTTGGAAGATACCGAACCGCTGCCAGATGCGGATCGGCGACCCGCTTCACGAGGCCCCCATTGTGAGGTTCGCTTGTCGCGGCAGGCTGTTGAATACCCCGAGCCAGGGTTCATAGCGTTGCCAGCGCGAGACGGAGGTTCGATAGATCGGCTGCCGCGCCTGCCACACGCTTGCGGTCTTGATCACCCGCTGGTTTTGCTCCGGCCGCAGACAGGCGTCGTCCCATTGCAGGCCGCAAAATTCGATGATCCGTCGTATGAAGGGTTCGGGAGCCGCGACCACATCTTCATAGCTGATTTCAAGCAGGAATCCCGGCGGCAGCACGTTGCGCCAGTGTTCGGTCAGCCGAGCATATTGCCGGTAATAGTCGACGATCCATTGCCGATCGAACGAAAAATCCATGCCATTCGCAAAGTTGTTGAAGTAGACCGAAAGGCAGGTATCGATCGGATCGCGGCGGCAATGGATGACGCGCGCCCGGGGGAATGTTGCATACAGCAGCCCGATGTTGTGGAAGTTCTGCGGCAGCTTGTCGGTGATCCTGCGGGCCATGGGAGAGATTTGCTTCAGCCTCGTCTGATAGGCTGCTTGCGTCTCCCGGATCCACGCCGGATCGATCCTCCCCTCACGGTCCACTCCGAATTCCGGGGCATGATCGGGCCAGAAAGCCAGCTCGCCACCCGCCGTGACATCGGGATGGCTTGAGAGGACCTGCTCGACCAACGTCGTGCCGGAGCGCGGCATTCCGACGATCAGCACCGGCACGTCCCACGCATGCGCGGCGTCTTTGTTGCGATCAAAGAATTGTGGCGTGAAACGCCGGATCAGCCGATCAACAAGCTCGGCGTGCGCCGCGGCATCGTAGTACTTGCTCTTGACACGCTTTTTCAGTGAGTTCGCTTGGTCGAAATGTCCGATGGCGTGACCGTACTCGCCGATATCGTCATAGGCCTTGCCCAACGCGAAATGGACAAGTGCCGCCTCGTGTCCGGTGATCGCCGGATTTCCCAACTTTCGCTCCAACTGACCGATCAAGGGCCGATCGGCATCCGTGAGGCGCTTCACCTCAACCAAGCCAACAGGTCCCAGTACGTCGTGAGTGTTCAGCGCGTTCGCCAGGTCGAATGACGCGGACGCTTCATCGAAGCGCCCCTGCTGCATCAGGACCGTGCCCAGCATTGCATGCGCATCGCTCTTGCGCGGCTCGAGCACAATCGCGCGCCTGACGAGTTCTTCGGAAGCCAGATCATCGCCCTCGAAGCCGAGTATCCTGGCCTCGCACAACAGCGCAAAGGCCGTGCCCTGTCTGAGCGCAGCAGCGGCGCGAAGGCACTGGATGGCCCGTTTGCGGTAGCCTTCCTCTTCGAGCAGCAGCCCGAGCTTGTAGTGCGCTTCCACCAGATTTGGCCGCAACCGCGCGGCTTCTTGATACCGTTCCATGGCGGCGGGAAGCGAGCCCAGCGCCTCCAATGCAAGCGCCATGTTGTAGTGTGTCAGCCCGCACGATGGATCGATCCGCAAGGCCTCGGCGAAGCAATCGACGGCTCGCTCGAATTGGCTCTCCGCCAGAAGGACAAGTCCACGGTCATTGTGCGCCCCGGCGTTGTCCGGCTGAAGTTGCAGCGCGAGATCGAGCTCGTTGGCTGCCCCGGCAAGATCGCCGTCCTCGCGCAGCAGGTTAGCCAATTGAACGTGGGCCGAAACATGGTTTGGATGCAATGATACGGCATGCCGCGCAATGCGGAGCGCGAGCGGCAGTCGGCCGGTTTGCCCCGCCACGGCGGTCAGGATCTGTAGACCGGCAAGGTGATCAGGCTGCTGGACCAGGATCTCGCGAGCCCGCCGCTCGGCATCATCGCCTCGGCCGTCGGTGTACGCCCCAATCGCGTCCCGCAGCAGGGCCTGAATATCGCTGGACGACGGAGCGGTCGCGGGCGCCTCCCCGATCCACATGGCGAGTTCGTCATTCATGCCGGGTCAACGCTGCGAATAAGGAATCGAGGTGCTTCTCGTAATTCCGCCACCGCCCGACTGAGCTTTGATACAGCGGCTGCCGAACCTGCCAGTAGCTCAAGGTCGATACCGGCCGTTCGGTGAGGTGAAAATTCATGCAAGTCGGCTCCCAGTCCAAGCCAAGAAACTTGATCAAGCGCCGGCTTTGACCTTCGAGGTCGTCGGTCAGGGCCTCGTAATTCATCTCGATGATCCGATCGGGCAACAGGCCGATCCAGTGCTGGGCCAGTCGTCTGATCAGCCGGGCCCTGTGGCCACAGTCCGCCAGATCGTAGGAAAAATGCTGGGCTCCAGGTGCGAACATCTGAAAATAGCAGGACAATGCGATATCGCGATCATCGCGGCTGCACAGGACAAATCGCGCCCGGGGAAACAGCTGCGCAAGAAGGCCAACATGAAGAATGTTGTCCGGCATCTTATCGACGACGCGATGGGCACCTTTCGCATCACCGTACAGCTTGACGATGTGCTCCTTCGCAAGTCTCCGCGCTGTGTCATGAAACGCCTGGGCTGCGCCGGCAATGTCGGGGCGGCTCAGGACGCCGTCCATCCGAATGACATCACCGAGTTCACCCGCACCGAACACACGCGAGTGGCTGGCGCAGATCTGCTCCACCAGCGTCGTGCCGGACCTCGGCATGCCGACGACGAACACCGGCAATTCCGACATGTTGCTGAAGTCCGCAGCTCCGACGCGGGCTCGGTCGCGGTAGCGTTCGATCAACTGTTCGATCCGGGCGGTGAAGCTCTCCTTGTCGAACAGATCGGCTACCTTGGGCCAAATGCCGCGGACCAGGCTGTTTGCAGCGGAATACCGCGCGAACGCCTCATCGTATCGTCCGGTCTTGTCCAGCAGACGTCCAAGGCCAAACCCCGCGGTGATGCGCCCGTCTATGCTGGTGTCTGGCTGCTCGAGCGCATCGGCAAGACGTTGCTCGTCTTCGGTCTCGAGCGCGGAGCCCTCGCTGGATACATGCTTGTACGATCGCAAATCGCCCGGATTGAGAGCGCGAACCTTGTCGGAATAACTGTCAGCCTCTTCGAACCGACCTAGCGATCGCAGTGCCCAGCCGATTCCGGCCAGGGCGTCAGGCAGGCCCGGCGAGATGGTCTCTGCCCGCTGAAAACACACCAGCGCCTCGTCGGCCTGGTTCAGATAGATCAGCGTGGCACCCTTGGCGCACAGAAACTCCGGAATGTCGGGCTTCAAGGCCAGCGCCTTGTTGTGGCAGCGCAACGCCTCCGGCAATTGTCCCATATCTCGAAACTGGGTTCCCAGAACGTAGTACGATTCCGCCCGGTTGGGAGACAGAGCGATGATTTTAGACCAGTGACGCGTGGCGTCCTGCAATCGCCCCGCGGATCTCAGCGTGATGGCGAGTTGAATCTGCGCCGGCATGGAAGCGGGCGCGATTGCGACCGCCGCTTCACAGTAGGAGACCGCCGCCTCATAGCGACCGAGATCCGACAACAATGTCGCAAGTTCGGTATATGCGAGGACCATGTCCTGCTTGATGTTGATGGCGCGCTGATACGCGCCGATCGCCTCGTCGTTCTCATGGATCGTCCGCAGCGCGCTCCCGAGATTGACCTACGCCTCGGGATGGCCGGGATGAACCTTGATCGACCGCCGGATCAGGTCGATCGCACATCGAACGTTGCCGCGCTGCAATTCGATGGCCCCGAGCATGTGCAATGCCTGGGGGTGGTCAGGCAATCTTGCCAGGACGCCGCGATAGCCGGCCTCCGCCTCAGCCAGATCTCCCAGTTTGTGAGCAGCGACCGCGGCCGAGAGAACGTCCATGATCTCCGTCATCTGGTTGCGGAAACTCTCGTTCTCGTCGAACAACCTGGCTAGTCTCGCGCGGAATTCTTCGGCGGGACCAAGCGCCACGCCTGTCAAGGCAGTCGCTGGTGAAGCCGCACTCATCGCTCGCGCAAGCTCTCGTGTCTGTAGCGCATGATCGGCGACAGCACATATTCAATTACGCGCCGCTGCCCGGTCCTGATCTCCGCCGTCACCCCCATGCCGGGCCCGAGCTGCATTTCTCCCTGTTCTGTACCGATCGTGGTTTCCTTCAACGCGATGCGAACCATGTAGGAGGACTCACGCTCGGAAGGGCTCCCGGCAACCTGCTGTTTCGCTGCAAACGGATCCTTGTCGGATGTCTCGGAAGAAGGACGCGTGTAGCGCAGGGCGTCTCGGCCGACGAGTCGAACATTGCCGTGGAGGAGACCGTAACGCGTGTAGTTGAAGGTCTCGACCTTGATCTCGGCTTGCTGCCCCACTTCAACGAACCCCACCTCGCGGTTGCCCCTTGCGCGGTCGGTGTACTTTTCAGCGTTCATAGGACTATCCCTCGGACCCGCGGTCTGTCGTCAAATGGCCAGGAATGGAGCTGCGATCCGGCTCGTATCGGTGCGGCAGGCTGTATGCCCGGGAGCTTCTGCCTCATCTCTTCGGCATTTGGCCTCGGGGGGATGGACGATGACGACGCGATCGGACATGACGATTACTCCCTGCTCGATGCTCAGTTCCGGCTCCAAAGGACGCGATATGAATCGCCCGCCACCTCAGCGTGGCGTCGCGCGGGGGACTGCTGATCGCGCAATCTTGGCGTCGAGGCGCTGCTGTAGTCTGGAGACCTCGACGACCATCCGCTCATGGATCCCCTTGCCGATTTTCTCGACTTCATCGGAGGCGCTGACGACAAACGCGATCCGGCGGCCTTCGACCGCTGTGACCTCGGCTGTGGCGGTCACCGTCTGCCCGACTGTGGTCGCGGTGAGATGTTGCACGTTGACCAAGGTGCCGACCACGCTTTCACCCGGCTCGAGATAGCCACGAACGGCGTTCAACGCGGCATTCTCCATCGCCATGATCATGACCGGCGTCGCCAGCACCGGCGGCAGGATGCTATCCTTGACGCGGTTGGCCAGGTGCTCGGGCCTCACGACAAGCGCGAAGCGTCCAGTTGCGCCAATCGGTACGACCTTCATTGATCACGCCGCCTGCTTGAAGAGATCATCGACATACTCCCAGTTCACGAGGTGGTCGAGAAACGCCCTGATGTAATCCGGCCTGCGATTGCGATAGTCGATGTAGTAGGCGTGTTCCCACACGTCGCAGCCCAATATGGGCTTTGCCCCATGGACGAGCGGATTCTCACCGTTGGGTGTTTTCGTGACGATGATCTTGCCGTTCTCGACTGCCAGCCAGCACCAGCCGGAGCCGAACTGTCCGGCACCGGCGGCGACGAACTCGTCCTTCATCTTCTCGATCGAGCCGAAGTCCGCCCTGATCTTGTTTTCAAGCATTCCGGGTAGCGCACCTCCAGCGTGTAGTTTCATCCATTTCCAGAAGTAGGTGTGGTTCAGGTCCTGGCTCGCGTTGTTGAACAGGGGAACGTTGTGCCCGAAAGAGCCGATCACGACGTCCTCCAGGCTCATTCCTTCCCATTCGGTACCTTTGATGAAGGAATTGAGGGCATTCACGTACGCGGCATGATGCTTGTCGTGATGATATTCCAGCGTTTCCCTCGACATGTAGGGAGCGAGCGCATCATGGGCATAGGGCAGATCGGGAAGCGTGAAGGACATGGACATCTCCTCTGGAGAGAACATCGGCGACGGCATAGTGATTGCCACGCGACCGCGCTGCCTCCCCAAGATCCTGAGCAACTCATGTGCCACATCTGAAGTTCTACGATATCAATCAGTTGCGTTGCGGAGGGAGGTGCATTCGGACAACTTGTCGAAAGCAAACCGGACAAAATGTCCCGCGTGTCGCGTTGGAGCTCGACTCACCAAACTGAGGAAGATCGCCTGTCAAAAACAGCGGTTCGACATGGATCGAACTCGAATGACAGCAAGCGGCGAGCACCCGCGGGCACGTCTACGCCCCCCGACGCACATGGAGCGTATACGCCCAGATGGGCTGCGTCGATAATGCGCCAATGCCGGCCATTTCGTCAGATCGGCCAAACGACGCGAAAGCTCAGCATCAGCTCCTTGATCGAGCTCTGTAGGCGTTTCGGAACCAAGCATCGAGACGACGGCGCAACTAGTCGGCCTCATCGAGCGGCGGCCGGGTCACGCGAAATCCGTGCGCGTCCGCAAAACGAAGTGCCTCTACGATCATCGTCTTAACGACCTTGGGTTCATCATCGTGATTGAGCTCGTACTCCAACAGCATTGAGGCAAACGCCTCCTCGTCAACCTTTTCCAGCGCATCAGCCAGTTCAACCAGCGTCATCACGCATCTCCTCGTTCACGATCTCGCCTGCTGCACGTTCAACGGGGCGCCCGACCCGCCTAGTCCGCCTGATCATACATGACCGCAAGGGCAGCAAGGGCGAGCAGGATGTACTCGCCGTTGTAGTCGGCGTCCTCGTCGGTGGAGAGATCGAATTGCTGCCACACGCCGTCCAGCTTTCCGGCATCATGCTCGGCAACGACCTTGACGGCGACTTCGCGGATGGCATCGAACTGCGAGAAGTCGAAGTGCAGCCCCTCGCCGTCCATGAACAGCCCATGGCTCTGCAAAAAGGTCGCCATCGGCATCGTCGTCTCACTGATGTAAAAGAGCAGGTCGTCCGCTTCCAATGGCCGATCCTGTGCCTGCGGCATGAGACCGACCTGATTGATGAGCAGATGTGCCTTGGCCTGCATATCCTTCGACAGCTGCTGGTTGGACACAACGGTCATTTCTGAAGCTCCTCGCTCTTCACACCCCAGTCGAGCGCCGTCACTATCGGCAGGGAAACATCGGCCGGCGAGAACACCACCCCTGGTATCATTTGATGCGGCGTCCCTGGAAGTAACCCTCGTTGGTGGTGTTCTCGCGGATGTTTGCCGTATCACCCTGTTCCGCGTAGTTGTCCTCACGCTTCTTCGACGACGTATCCTTCTTGACTTCGGGATCACCGCCGGTGCTTCGGGCTCCGGTTGGCCGGCGGAACAGGGGGCATTTTTCCATGATGACGTGGCATTGCTGCGTCTCCTTCTCCTTGACCTCAGACTCATTGTTGCACTCGGTTGAGGCTCCGACCGCCCTTGGCGATTACAGCAACCGCCATGCCAGGCGAGGCTTCATGCGATATCAATCGCTTGATGACGGCGACCACAGGTCGATGGACAATTTGTCTCTGCAAAGGGACGGAATGTCCCCGGCTCCTCGGTCATCATCAGTCCTCCGCAGGCAGCCAGACCGTAAAGGTCGTACCCTTACCGGGCTCGCTCTCAACGGAAATCTTACCACCCTGGCGCGTCACAAGCATCTGGCTGATCGACAGCCCCAAGCCGGTTCCCTCCCTCCTCTTGGTGGTGAAGAATGGATCGAAGATCCTCTGCATCACATCCGGCGTCATACCGCCGCCGGTGTCCGTTACATCGATCACGACGCCACGGCGCCTACCCTCATTCCGATCGAAGGTTCGAATTGTCAAACGCCCGCCCCCGGACGTCGCGTGAATTGCGTTGACGAGGAGATTGACGAGCACCTGCTGCAATTCGGTGCGGTTCATCGAGATCAGACGTGAGGCGTGATATTCCGTGTCCACGCTGATCGTGGTCTTGTTCAGCAGATGTTGAACGAGCGGCAGCGTGTCGGTGACGACGACGGCAGCATCGTATTGATCGGTGAAGCCGGCATATTCCTGTGGCTTGGCGAACTGCAGGAGTCTCGTCACGATTTCACTGACGCGATGCATCTGCTCGTCGATAAGTCGAAACTCGGTTTTTGCTTCGTCAGCCCTGGCGCCCATCATATCCCTGATGATCTCCAGGTTGCCCTGCATCACCGCGATGGGATTGTTGATCTCATGGGCCACACCGGCGGTGATCTCGCCGATTGCCGCGAGCTTTTCCGACATGATGAGTTGCTTGGTGGTTGCTTCGAGCTGCTGGTTCGCATGCACGAGCTTGTTTGTGCGTTCCTCGACGCGCTGGTTGAGCTCCTGGTTCCATTGCCGCAGCTCGGCGTCGCGCTCGTGGATCTGATCGAGCAGCCGATCCAGATGAACTGCAACCTGCTCGATCTCGTCGCGCCCATCGACGGGTCCGGTTCGTGCGCCCAGTTCGCCGCCTTCCACCTTCGAAATCGTCGTCGTCATCCGCTCAAGCGGCCGGAAGATACTTGCCGCCCATGTCAGAAACAGTGGGACAGTCAGTGCAACAGCAACAACGAATGCGAGCGCGATTTCCAGTACGGTACCACGCTTTGCTGCGGTGAACGGTTGCCGGAGATAACCGGCATAGAGCATTCCGACGCGACGATTGTAGCTGTCACGGATCGGCTCATACGCAGAGATGTACCAGTCGTTGACCACGAATGCGCCATCGAGCCAGGTCTGGCCGCGATCGAGAACCGCATCTCGAACCTCCGCAGAGACACGCGTGCCAATTGCCCGCTGCCCCTCGAACATCCTCACATTGGTACTGATGCGTACATCATCGAGGAAGAGCGTAACGGTTCCGCGACTGCCTTCAGGCAAACCCGCCCCGGAGTAGATCAGATCATTGATCGTGTCGACGAAGGCAAGGTTCTGATTGAGCAGCATCCCACCAACCAACGCGGCCTTTCGCTCATTCGGTAGCGAAACCGGCGTCGCCGACTGCAGCACCAGCCCTCGGCTCTCCTGCGTCCGCGTGCTCGGCGCGCTTCCGGGCGTCGTCACGATGTCGATCTGGGCACGCTTCGGAAGATCGGCGGAGATCGCCGCGAGCTCCATGGATTGAAACACGTCAATCGCGGTTCGTGCGCGCCCTTCAAGCGCCGAGCTGATGACAGACCAATTCCATCGTGGCGTGGCCGCCATCTGATATTCACTGGCGATCACCGTGCCATCGTCAGCGATGACGTAGAGAAAATCGAACCCGCGCGCCTGTGCGATGTCCTTGAGATAATCGCTCATGGCCCCGCGCTCATAGCCTCGGACTTGTACAATCGACTGAAAGCGCGCGGAGTTCACCGACGATACCAGATAGTCCTCCGTGTTCTCGAAAATTCGTCCGAGATACTGCCTGGCGATCGTCAGGTCATCATGGACCTTGGACGTCAATACCGCGTCGAACCTCGCGTTCCAGCGATAAATGCTTATTCCAAGAAGCAGAGGAAGGATGACGAGCATCGGCAAGAGCGCCATCGCCAGCAGGCGATACCGCACGGAGGCCCTTGGAGAAAAACTCGCGATCAGAGCTGCCAGCTTGCGCATTTGCGGTCGATCGTTTTGCGCGAGATCCCGAGACGGCGTGCCGCTTCCTCACGGTCGCCCTCCGACTCGCGAAGCACAAAAAGGATATGGCGCCGCTCCACATCGGCGAGTGTGACATCACTGGTCGATCTTTCGCCGCGCGACTTGAGATAATCCTCCCGGAACTCACCGAGGATCACCGTCCGCTCGATCAGATTGCGCAGCTCCCGGATGTTGCCTGGCCAGTCGTACCGCAAGAGGAACGTCCGCATTCCGGCATCGATCGGAACGCGCGGCATGCCAAGCTGCTCGGAAATCTCGCGCATGAAGGTCTCGGCAAGCTCGAGCACATCCTGATCGCGGTCGCGAAGAGGCGGAAGCTCGATCTGCATGATGTTGATACGAAAATAGAGATCCGCGCGAAAAGTGCCGGCTGAAACCCGCTTTTGCAGATCGGCGTTGGTCGCGAAGACATACCGGGCGTCGATCGGCACCTCTCGCTCCGAGCCGACGGGACGTACCCGACGATCCTCGAGCACACGCAACAGCTTGCTCTGCAAATGATACGGCAGCTCGCCGATCTCATCCAGGAAAAGGGTGCCTCCCTGCGCGAACATGAACAGACCCTCTCGGGCCTTCCCTGCGCCTGTGAACGCCCCCCTCACATGGCCGAACAGTTCGCTTTCGATCATTTCCGAAGGGATTGCCCCGCAGTTAACCGGCACGAACAGCTTGTCCGCTCGATTGGACAACGAGTGGAGCGATCGAGCGGCGACCTCCTTACCTGTTCCGGACTCGCCTGTAAGCAGAACCGGCGTCGGCAAAGGCGCCACCCGGGCGATGGTCTCCCGCGCCTTTTGAATTGCTGCGGATGCTCCGATGAGCTTGTTTCGCAGATAAAGCTGCTGCGCGGACGATTTCAGCTCATGGCGTAGTACGAAATTCTCCCGCTGCAGTCTCGCCCGGTCAAGGCAACGTGCAACGGCATTCAGCAATTGATTGGATCGAAATGGCTTGATCACAAAATCAATGACGCCGATGCGCAGTGCGCCAATTGCCGTATCCAGATCGGCATAGGCGGTCATAAGGATGACATCGGTAAAGAACCCGATCGCCCGCTGCTCCGCAAGCCAGTCCAAGCCACTCTTTTCGGGCATGACGTTGTCGAGGATGACAACGTCGAAATGCTGCCCGTCGAGTTTCCGGGATGCATCCTTGGCGTCCGCGGACTCCTCGATCAGCTTGCAGCGCGGTCGCAGGAGTTTGACGAGGAAATTGCGCATGCCCGGTTCGTCGTCAACGATGAGAATCGAGGCTTGCGCAAGCCAGGGTCCGAATTCCGGGTCGACCGCCGGTTCGGCAACGTCACGCGGGGCTTCCTCAGACATCCATACCTCTCCCGACTCCGCTCTTGACGACCACCGTCTCAACGCAGGGCGATGGCCGTCTCCAGCGCAATGAAAAAGCGAAGGCAAAACGATATGCCTACCACAAGCCGCGCCGAGCCATAAGACATTCCGCTCCTCGGCCGGATCGCGAACATCGCGCGAGGCACAAGCCGGCGATTGAAGCCGGCGTCTGCGACCGTCGGTTCGCGATAGAGAAAACGTCCTGACGTTGGCATGTTGTTCCTGCCCATCTCTGGGTTGTTCTCCAAGGCGACGACGCGCTCGCGTTAACACCCGTGCGGGTTACTTTTCTTCGGTCGGTGTCGAGATGAACGATGACTTCCCGGGAAGCGGATCGATCGATACCTTCCGATCGTCACCAAGGAAGACAGGCGCCAGATCCTCATCGACCATGATCTTCGCTGCCTGCGGCGTTTGCGGGCTCCCTTCAACGTCCAGGCGCGTCGCCGCCTCAAAGAGCAAGGCCCTCAGATCATCGGACGACAAGACGTTCTTCGCGAGGAGCGTGCGGACCAGGGCCTCAAGCACCAAGCCAACAATCGGTCCGTTGCCGAGTGTGCGTTCCATTGAATGGCTGCTCCCTAATGCCTGTCCCCCAATCGACCGTGGCCACCCGTTCTGTCAGACCTTTCGTGAATCGTCGTCAAGTACGGTACGCATCAACGCGAAAGCCTGTCGGACACCATGCAGATGATCGATGAGATGGAGGATGACGTCGATCCCCTCATCGTTGACGCCCAGGTCGCTCTTGAGATCGCGGATCAGGCGCGCGCGGGCCACATCCGCGTCAGAGAACTGCGCCCCTGAAGCCGCCTCGGTTGGAAGCAGCCATCGTTGCTCCAGCCAGAATTCGAGTGTCTGCACCCGCAGTCCCGAGGAGATCAGAAATTCCTGTTTGGTCAGGGTCATTACAAGGTGCCTTCGCGCGGATCGAACTCTTTTCCCTTGGCCCAGCTCTCGACGAACGCTTCCAATTCCGGATCCGCAGGCTTCGGCAGGACGATTGTCAGCTTCACCAATTCATCGCCGGCACTCCCCCCTCGGCGCGGCGCGCCCTTTCCTCTGAGGCGCAGTGTCGTGCCGGTATTCGATCCCTTCGGTACCGCCATGGTGACGTCGCCGGTCGGTGTCGGGACCCGGATTTGACCGCCCAGAACCGCCTCGGTCAACGAGATCGGCACTTCGAGCAGAATGTTGTCGCCATCGCGGGTGAAGCGCCGATCCGGCATGACCTCGACTTCGATGAGGGCATCGCCTGGTCCGCCTTTGCCGGCGCCGGGAGCTCCCTTGCCCTTCAGGCGCAAGACCTGCCCGTCGACCAGACCCGGAGGAATCTTCACTTCCAGCGTCCCGCCATCCGGCAGTGCGATTCGCTTGGTTGCGCCGCTGATCGATTCGACGAACGCGATCGGCAGGCGATGGTGCAGATCTTCACCGCGTCGGTTTGCGCGTGCGCGCTGCCCGCGCCTTAGCAGATCGGCGAACGCACCGTCCGAATCCATGAAGTCGGCAAAGCCGGCCCCGCTCGTGTAAGCATGCGGGTCTTCGGCATCGGCGTAGTCGCGATAGAAGTGATGCTGCGGCCGTTCGGCTCCCGTCGCGTCGATCTCACCATCATCGAAGCGCTTGCGCTTGTCAGCATCGCCGAGCAGGTCATAGGCGCCGGCCGCTTCCTTGAACTTCTCCTCCGCGGCCTTGTCGCCGGGATTGAGGTCAGGATGCAGCTTCTTCGCAAGCTTACGATAGGCCTTTTGTATCTCGGCGGCCGACGCTGAGGAGGACACTCCCAACACATCGTACGGGTTCTTAGCCAATGACCGCTCCCGACTTGAAGATGGCAGAGACTGGATTTGCCCGTAGCGAGGAACGGCCGAGCGCCGGGTCCCGATTATTCAACATGACCGGGATCCACGTATTTGGGGTAGTTCTTCAGTTGCTGAGGCGTCATTCGCGCCGGATCCGGAGCTCCGCGAACACCGCGCGGACCCAACTGCGCCCGCACGATGTCGTCTTCCGTCAGCCGCGGCTTGGCGTCGTCGAGTTGTCCGTTGCCTCCGAGACTCGCTGTCATGACCTTCCAACCTCTGCACGCTCTTCTTCAACGATGTTTCAGGCGCCGCTTGCCTGACAGGAATCGCCCGCGTCACGCTCAGCGTTGCTCGGGCCGCCGCTCCTCGGGTCTTTCACCGGAACGCTCCTCTCCCGATGGTCCACGGCGCGGAGGAGCGGCCATTTCCTCTCTCTGCGGTTCCGGCCTCACGGCTGGCGCAGCAGGTCTGGCCTCGATTTCCGGCCTCGCCGCCGGACGAGCCATGGGTTCGGGGCGAGGCTCCAGCCTCGGCGCGGACTCCGGCCTTGCCTCCGGCACGCGGATGTCCTCACGCCTTCGCTCTTCCGGGGCGAGAGATTTCGGGGCGGCCTCGAGCGGCGGCGTCCGTTCACGGTCAAGTTCGCGAGGCGCAACTTTTCCGCCTTCACCCGCTGGCGACTGGCGCGCCGGCGCTTCCGATGGACGTCGAGACTCTTCGCGCCGCTGCCGCGAGGGGTCTTCGGGACGCGTGCCCTTCAGATCCTCAAATCGAGGCTTGTCCGTATTCGACGGCGCGGCCTCGGCGGGCGTGTGCGGCCGAACAATATCCCGCCCGTTCAGGATTGCTGGACGCGGCGTAGCCACTACGGGCGGAGCCCCATTGTTTGCCCTGTTGAACAGACGGGTGTCGTGGCTCGCCACTTCGACGTGTTTGCGTTGTAACGGCGTGGGTGCGAAATGTTGTTCTTTGGCGACGGCCCTGTCCGCAGCTGTCGGACGAGCCTCGATGCCCCCTCGTCCGCCATTGTAGCTGACGTTGTTCACGGTCTCATTGACGATAACGGTTTTCTGATAGACGTTTCTGATCGTCACGTTGCGTATATTGTTGACCGTGCTGTTGTAGTAGAATTGGCCACGGTCCCAGCGGCCGCCTTCGTAGCCAATGCCCGAATAGCCGAAGCCATAGTTGACGCCGCCGTAAAAGCCGACGCGCTCACCCCAATAGCCTGGGTGGAAAATGTAGGCTCCCGCAAGCCAGCCCCAGTAGCCCGGGGTCCATAACAGACCCGGTCGCGGTGGCTGCACCCAGGTTCCCGGCACCCAATAGTAGTCACCGGCATCCTCATCCCACGACCAATATCCCGGAGACCAGAGATACCCCGGCGCAGGTACGGGGGGCTGCTCGTATTGAGGCAACGGCGGCGGCGGCGTTTCCACGGCCGTGACTTGAGAGCAAGCCGCTTCCTGGGACAACGCGGCCGTCGGCATGACGCATGCGCTTCCAAGCAGCAAGACAGCGAAAACTACAGGAGATGTCGTCGTCAACAGTCGCTTCAACATATGAGAACCCTGGCGAGAAAGCATGACTATTCGGGTGATGCACGACACCGTTCGCACCGACGAACGGTGTCGGTCTCGGTACGCTATCGACCCGGCTGCAGCGTCATGCTCTCCAATCCTGCTGCGACGATCAGGCCGGTTTCCGCTTGCACGCTCAGGGGTTGCAGCGCGATGCTGTTGTTCGAACCACCCAGCAGCACATTGCCGCCCACGCCGACGATTGCCGCAGCCATTGCGTCGACGCCGACATAAGTCCCGGCGATATCGCCGCGGCCGGGCTGGGCAATGGGCGCGAACACCGACCAGGCAAGCGCGGTGCTCTCGGTAATGCCGATGTCGAGACCGACCTTCTGAATCGTCGCGATATAGTAATCTTCGGGCAGTCCGTTGATGCGCAAGACACACGCCAGATTGGTTACCGCACCCACGATAAAGCCGATGCTTGGGCCGCCCTTGCACTCAAGTACGCCGACTTGCACCTTTTGAACGGGCTGCTGGGCCTGCGCGGTTGATACCAGGGCGGCCAGCATTGCTCCGGCAAAGGCAGTGAAGACCGTCGAACGTCGTCGCATAAGAAAGCTCCTACAAAATGAAGGCGGAATGCCTTCAAGACATCTGCTGAAGTTTGAGTAAAAGACGCAGCCGGGATTGCATTCCAGCACTTGAGAGCTGGCGTTTCGTCCCGACGGCGGGGCAACGCGCGATTGATCCCCGCGGGCTCGCGCCCGCGGTTGCGCGTTACTTCGAGTTCTTCTTGTCGTCGTCGATTTCGGTGAATTCGGCGTCGACGACATTGTCTCCGCCTGAACCCGGGGCAGCACCAGGCGCCGCCTGCGCGGCGCTCTGCACGGCCTCCGCAAGCTTCATCGAATGCTGCTGCAAGGCATTCACCTTGGTATTGATCGTCGCGGCATCGTCGCCCTTCAACGCTTCGCGCAAGTCAGACATTGCGCTTTCGATCGCGCTACGGTCCGACGCCGCGAGCTTGGAACCATGCTCGGTGACGGTCTTCTCCGTTGCATGCAGCAGTGCTTCGGCGGCGTTCTTCGCCTCGACCGCTTCCTTTCGCTTCTTGTCTTCCGCAGCATGCGCCTCCGCATCCTTGACCATCTTTTCGATGTCGCTCTCCGACAGACCGCCCGATGCCTGAATCTGGATATTCTGTTCCTTGCCGGTCCCCTTGTCCTTGGCCGAGACGTTGACGATGCCGTTGGCATCGATGTCGAACGTCACCTCGATTTGCGGCACGCCCCGCGGCGCCGGAGCAATGCCGACGAGATCGAACTGGCCGAGGAACTTGTTGTCGGAAGCCATCTCGCGCTCGCCTTGGAAAACGCGGATCGTCACCGCGCTCTGGTTGTCCTCGGCGGTGGAGAAGACCTGGCTCTTCTTCGCTGGAACCGTCGTGTTGCGCTCGATCAGCCGGGTGAACACGCCCCCCAGCGTCTCGAGGCCGAGCGACAGCGGCGTCACGTCGAGCAGCAGCACATCCTTGACGTCGCCCTGCAGGACGCCGGCCTGGATTGCCGCGCCGACGGCGACGACCTCGTCGGGATTGACGCCCTTGTGCGGCTCCTTGCCGAATATCTTCTGCACGACCTCCTGGATCTTCGGCATGCGGGTCTGGCCGCCGACCAGCACGACTTCGTCAATGTCCTTCGCTGTGAGCCCGGCATCCTTCAGGGCATTGAGGCACGGCTCGATCGTCCGCTGAACGAGGTCCTCGACCAGGGACTCGAATTTGGCACGCGTGATCTTGACCTGAAGATGCTTCGGGCCAGAGGCATCCGCCGTGACGAAGGGCAAGTTGACCTCCGTCTGGGTGACGGTTGAAAGCTCGATCTTCGCCTTTTCGCCCGCTTCCTTCAGCCGCTGAAGGGCGAGCTTATCCCTGCGCAGATCGATGCCCTGCTCCTTCTGGAATTCGTCGGCCAGGTAATTGACCAGCCGCATGTCGAAGTCTTCGCCGCCGAGAAAGGTGTCGCCGTTGGTTGCCTTCACCTCGAACACGCCATCGCCGATATCGAGAATGGAAATGTCGAAGGTGCCGCCACCGAGGTCATAGACCGCGATCTTGGCCTGCTTTTTCTTGTCGAGACCGTAAGCCAGCGCGGCCGCAGTCGGTTCGTTGATGATACGCAGAACCTCGAGGCCGGCGATCTTGCCGGCATCCTTGGTGGCTTGGCGCTGCGCGTCATTGAAATAGGCAGGAACAGTGATGACGGCCTGCGTGATCTTTTCACCGAGATTGGCCTCGGCCGTTTCCTTCATCTTCTGCAGGATGAAGGCGGAGATCTGCGACGGCGAATACGGCTTGCCGTCCGCCTCGACCCAGGCGTCGCCATTGGACGCCTTGATGATCTTGTAGGGGACGAGCTTCTTGTCCTTCTCGACCGTCGGATCATCGTAGCGGCGGCCGATCAGGCGCTTCACCGCAAAGATGGTATTGGTCGGGTTGGTCACCGCCTGCCGCCGAGCCGGCTGCCCGACGAGACGCTCGCCATCGGAAGTGAAGGCCACCACGGAAGGTGTCGTGCGAGCGCCCTCGGCGTTCTCGATGATGCGCGTGTTCTTGCCATCCATGACCGCGACGCATGAATTAGTCGTCCCGAGGTCGATTCCGATCACTTTTGCCACATCGCGCTCCTCTGACTTTCTCGTTGATCGACTATGTGCGGCTTGCGCCCTGCGCCACTACCGTTGAGCAACACATGTGCCACATCACGTCCCGCGTGATTTCAACGACTTACGCCGCCAGATCGCGGCACGCTGGACATTTTGTCCGGAGTGCGCCGGACAAAATGTCTATTGGCTCAAGCTCGCATGATGCCTCAGCCGAAACGTTGACTAAACGGGTAACGACATCAGATCGTCAGCCAGCGCGGGGCAATGACAATGACCAATCAAACGTTGAATGTCTCGGTACGACGCCTTGCATTCACCGATCGCGATGACGGCGAGTTCATTCGTGTTGTTCCAGTTGAGACTCCCGTTGCGATCGAAGTCTGCGGGATAGGCTATGCCGTGATGATGGCAACGTCGTCGGACCTCCGCGATTATGCGGTTGGGTTCGCGTTGACCGAGGGTCTTGAGCTTGATGCTATTACCTCGTTCGGTCGATGCTCACAAAGTAAACGCGCACTTCGACGAAGGCGTGATGACTGTGATATTTCCCAAGCACAGGTAGTCATCCGTCAGAGGCCATCGCTGCTAAAGCCGTTGGAACTGTCGAGCGGCTGCTTTAGGAGCGAGCAGGCATTTCAGCTCGCCACGCCCACTTTCGCAGGCCTCAACGAACGTGATCCGATCGCGTAACCAGGCTGCACGACGGTCGTGACCGTGCCGCTTGGCACTGACGGATCCTGGACCTGGAACATGGCCTCGTGAAAGTGAGGATCAAACCGGCTGCCGGTCGGATCAAGCTTCTTGACGCCGTGCGCTTCCAATGATCGGAGCAGCTCCTTTTCGGTAAGCTCCACACCCTCGACAAACGTCTTGAAGGGGCCGGCATTGCGGCGCAGCGCCGCAGGAAGACTGGACATCGCGCGTTCCAGATTGTCCGCGACGCTGACCATATCGCCCGCGAACCTGGTCACGGCGTATTGCCGTGTGTCGTTCAACTCGCGCTCGGCGCGCCGACGTACATTCTCGGCGTCCGCGAGCGCCCGAAGCAAGCGGTCCTTAAGATCAACATTTTCCGCCACGAGCCGCGCAATAGCATCATGTGCGTCTTCTGCTGCGGCCGGCGGAGCGCTCGCAGCATCTGGCGATCCGGAGGCTGCTTCCGTTGCGGGATCATCAAGCGTCATCCTCTCTACATCATGCCCCGCCTGATGAGCCCCTCCCTGAGAGTGGTGTGGGTGAATCTGCCTGTTGTGATGAGGATTCTTGGGCGGGCCGTTGTTGGTCATGGCGGCTCTCCTGTCTCGCCGTTGATATGACGTATGAAGGTCGGTCAAAGGAGCGCATCCTCGCTAGTTCGAGCCGACTGTCTAGCGCGAATCGCGAAGCTGCAGGCCCAGGCCAATCAGCGTGCAGCCCTGGAAAACCAGGTCGACCGACAACAACAGACCAAGCAACCAGAGACTGTTGAGTGGCCACCCCAGGAGAAACGCCAATCCTGCGATCGCGGTGAGCAATCCGGAGGCAAACAGCCAGCCCCAGCCACGATCTCCCCTTGCTCTAAAGCTGAGCAGCAGGCGCATGAGGCCGGACGCGATCGTGAAAACGGCCAATATGAGTGTCAGGACAAGTGAAGCGATTGCTGGATCCAGAACGATTGTCATACCGGCCGCGGCATAGAAAAAGCCGCCCAGGCCCCAAAGAAAGAACCCGCGCCAGTCCTTGACCCTAAGCGCATGGACGATCTGGAAAGCGCCCGCGACGATCATCAAGACGCCGATGTAGAAGATCGTTGCGATAGTCGCCAATAGCAGATTGCTGAGAGCTCCGAAGCCCAGCACAACAAAAATGCCCAGAACAACGAACCAACCCCACTTCCCTTGCGCTTCGGTCATCAATCCCGTGAACGCTCGCCTCGGTTCCGACATTCCAGTTGTCTGCGTCATGATGAATTGCCCAGAGATTGAGTTGTTGGTGGCTCGCTGCACACGGGCCGGCCCTGCAATGCAGACGACGACATTCTTGCAAGTGACGACAACGCAATCGACGTGCCAGACCGCGAACGCCGTGATTTCAATCAGTTATGACAATCGATGTCGCTGAAAGGTCATTTTGTCCGGAATCTCCGGGCCAAAATGACCAAAGCGCGGACGGCTAACTCGCCGGCGAGAACCGTCTGCGATTGGCGGAATTCGGTCTACCGGCAGGGCCTCGAGTATTCGTCAACAGGGTCAGCGACCCGCAGTTCAACGCTCGATCCGGTGCTCCTGAGCAGGATCTCCGCGGATGCTGGGATTCATGTCACCCCCCCTTCGGAACAGCCGCCCGCATCCCGTTCGTCGGATCATTGCCCGGCGCCGTGTCGTGAGGAAACAGCTCGATCCCTGTTGGAATGGTCTCCACGTAGAGCGACTGGCTTGGGAAGGCGAAATCAGATCCAGCCTTTTTCACGATCGCCTTGATGGCATACGCCAGCTCCTCCTTGATCCTCAACCAATCCCCCCCAGACCGTGGTGCGGGTAAAGCAGTAGACCATGAGATCAATCGACGAGTCATTGAACTTGTCGACTCGCACGAACGCCACGGCTTCGGGTGGGTGAACGAAATCCGGACTACCGAGGATGTACGCCTCGATCGCGTCACGGATGTCACGGAGTTGACTGGTGGTCGTGCTGTAGTCGAGCCCGATGATCCAGGAAATGCGGCGGAACGTCATCTGCGAGAAGTTCGTGACGGCATTGTCCGCCAGATACGAGTTCGGGACGAATACAGGCGCTTGATCGAACCGACGGACCTTTGTCGTTCGCAGACCAATGGTCTCGACCGTGCCCTCGACAATTCCTTCGGCGAGGATCCAATCGCCGTTTCGAAAGCGCTGCTCTCCAATGATGAAGACTCCAGAGATCAAGTTCTTGAAGAGATTCTGGGCGCCCAGCGCCACCGCAACACCGACGAGCCCGAAGCTTGCCAGCACCGGTCCGACGTGAATGCCCCAGACCTCCAGGATAGCGGTAGCGCCCAGCGCAACGATGATGGCGCGTCCGACCCTGACCGTCCAACCGATCATGGCCCGACTGAATATCGGTGTCCGGCCATCCAGAACCGCGCATAGCGGTCCGATCACCTCGAACAACGCCCAGAAGATCGTGAATGCGATCAACGATTGATCGACCTGGAGGAGCCCGTCCTTGAGCCTCTGATTGGTGAGAATGAACTCGCCGATAATAAGAATGGCCAAGACGATTGGAATGGACTGGAGGTGAGGAGCAAGGGCCTCAACGATCGTTCGGTTGAGGTCTCCTTCTTTGCCCGAAGACCATGCGTGGATACGAGAGATGACAGTGCGGCTAAAGAAGCGCCGGATCAGCACCGCGATTGCAAGAATGACGATCGAAACGATGAGGTGTCCGACAGTGAGGTCCAGGATGCTTCGCTGCCAGAAGGAAAGAAAGATCGTCCAGAGTGCTGTCAGATCGTAATTCGCGGTATGTGTCATTTGGGAACGTGCCGAAGCCGACGATGCTTTCCCGCTATATTCGCTGCTTCGCGACAAGCGGGACGGTTTGGAAATCGGGATGAATGGAGGGGAGCTAACGTAGCCACAGTCTGATCACGCCAGAGGCGAAGCCGACCGCCACAACGCTTGCGATCCAGATTGCGGCCAACCACACGAGCCGTTGCCATAGCGGAAGTCGCGCCTGCATCAGTGATATCCTGCGGTGCCGGCCTTGCCGCGAAATACCCAGTAGGCCCAACCCGTGTAGGCAAGAATGAGCGGAATAATCACGCAGGCACCCACCAGCATGAACAACTGGCTTTCGACCGGTGCCGCGGCATCCCAGATCGTAATCGCGCGTGGAACAGCGTAAGGATAGATGCTGATTCCGAGCCCGATGAAGCTCAGCAGGAAGAGTGCTAACGCCGTGAGGAACGGCAGCCGCTCGAACTCACGCTTCAGACTCCAGAAGAAGGTTACCGCGCAGATCAGCACCAACAGCGGCACCTGGGCCGTCAACAAGACGCCGGGCATTGCGAACCATCGCCGCCAGTAGTCATAATCGAGAAACGGTGTCACCGCGCTGACGGCTCCTAGCGCCAGAAGCGTACCGGCGCCGAGCCAGAAGGCGGCACGGCGTGCGTGACGTTGGCTCGTCCCCTCGGTCTTCCAGATCAGCCACGTTGCGCCGAGCAGCGCATAGCCGATCACGACCGCGACGCCGGTCAGGATGCTGAATGGGCTGAGCCAGTCGAGCCAGCCGCCGGCATACGCATCATTGACAACGTGGATACCCTGCAGAATTGCCCCGAGGGTCACGCCTTGCGCAAAGGCGGCCACCAGGGAGCCCAACCAGAACGCAATGTCCCATAATGGCCGATGCCCTGGATCGCGCCAGCGGAATTCAAAGGCGACGCCACGGAAGACGAGCCCGAGCAGCATGGCGATCATCAACGGATAGGTGGCCGGAAGGATGATCGCATAGGCGAGCGGAAACGCCGCCAGCAGACCGCCGCCGCCCATCACCAGCCACGTCTCGTTGCCATCCCAGACCGGCGCGATCGAATTCATGGCCTGGTCGCGCTCGTCGCCGACCGCAAAGCTCGGGAACAGAATTCCGATGCCGAGGTCGAACCCGTCCATGACGACGTAAGCCATCACCGCAAAGCCGATAATGGCAGCCCAGAAGGTGGTAAGGTCGATGCTGGACATGGCCTCACTCCGCCGCGGTCAGAGGCACGCCGACGCTGCCCGCCGGAGTAATACCCGCGGCGCGCTGGGGTACCTTCGGCGGCTCCTTCTCCCCCGGAGCGGGCGGCTTCGCCATCAGGCGCAGGAGATAATAGGTGCCGGCACCGAACGCTGCGAAGTACACCAGCACGAAAGCGATAAGCGAGGCGGCCACCGCCGGCGCAGCCAACGGCGAATGCGATTCCGCCGTTCGCAACAGCCCATAGACGGTGAAGGGCTGCCGACCAACCTCCGTCGTCACCCATCCAGCGATCACCGCGACAAAGCCTGCCGGTCCGAGCGCGACACAGGCGCGATGCAACCAGGCCCAGTCGTAGAGCCTTCCCCGGAAGCGCGCGAGCAGGCTCCAGAGACCGACAGCGAGCATCGCAAATCCAAGGCCGACCATGATCCGGAACGACCAGAACACGATCGGCACCGGCGGCCATTGATTCCTGGGGAAGTCGCTGAGCCCCGGCAGGGGTGCGCCCGGATCGTGTTTGAGGATCAGCGATCCGAGACGCGGCACTTCGAGCTTGTAACGGACCTGCGCTGCCGCGTTGCTGGGGAAGCCGAAGAGGATGAGCGACGCGCCATCGGGACTGGGTTCGTAATGCCCTTCCATGGCCAGAACCTTGGCGGGTTGGTGTTCCAACGTGTTGAGTCCGTGGGCATCACCCGCGAGGATCTGGATCGGGGTCACGATCGCGGCCATCCACATCGCCATCGAAAACATCTTGCGCGCGCCGGCATTGGCGCGGTCCCGCAGCAAATGCCAGGCGCCCACACCGCCAACCACGAACGCCGTCGTCAGATAGGCCGCGATCACGGTGTGGACGAGGCGATACGGAAAACTCGCGGTGAAGATGATCGGGATCCAGGATCCGGCGGGCACGAACTGGTCCTTCGCATTGATCGCAAATCCCGCTGGCGTCTGCATCCAGCTGTTCACGGCAATGATCCAGGTTGCCGAGATCAGCGTCCCGAGCGCGACCATGCAGGTTGCAAAGAAATGAAGACCTTTGCCGACCTTGCTCATGCCGAACAGCATGACGCCGAGGAAGCCCGCCTCCAGAAAGAAGGCCGTCATCACCTCATAGGCCATGAGCGGCCCGATGATCGGTCCAGCCCGCGTGGAGAATACCGACCAGTTCGTACCGAACTGATATGAGAGCACCACCCCTGAGACGACACCCATTCCGAACACAACGGCGAAGATCTTCAACCAGTAGCGGAACAGGTTGGCATAGACGCCCTGCCCCGTCTTCAGCCACAACGCCTCGAGCACCATCAGATAGCTCGCAAGCCCGATCGAGAACGATGGAAATATGAAATGGAACGAGACGGTGAACGCAAACTGGGCACGCGCCAGAATCACCGCATCGAGATTGTCCAGCAATGTCCCCTCCTTGCCTCAGGATAAGAGCCCCGGCACTTCGTCACCGGCATCCGGCCGACTAAGCGGCAACAACCCGTACCGGAATGGACTTGGCTGCGGGCGTCCCGCTGATCTTGTCGTAGTAATCGAGCGGCAGCAGCGGATTGAGCTCGGGGTAATATCCCGCAACCGATCCGCGCGGCATCGGATAGTCCAGCACCTTCAATCCGCTCACGCGCCGCTGTATGCCATCATCGCTGATCGTCTCGAGCGCAATGCTCGCGCCGTCTTGGAGCCCTCGCGCCGCTCGATCCTCGGCGTTCATGAACAGCACCATGCGGTCATTGTAGACACCGCGGTAACGGTCGTTGTTGCTGTATATCGTCGTGTTGAATTGATCGTGCGAGCGAATGGTCGCCAGTCGCAGCATCTCGGGATCCGAAACGGATGCGTTCACCTCCAGACCCGGCAGAAGCAGGAAGTTCGCCTTGCCGTTCGGCGTCGGCCACACCCGTTCGCGTGGCGGCACGTCGAGGTGAAAACCTCTCGGGCTTTCGATACGCTCGGAAAAGTCGCTGTAGATCTCCGGATAGACCTCCGCGATCTTGTCGCGGATCAAGCCGTAGTCCTTGCTGTAGCTCTTCCAGTCGACCTTGCTGTCCGGCAACGTCGCTTGCGCGATCCGACAGACGATTTCCACCTCGGGCAGAAGATGCGGGCTCGCCGGCGACAATACACCGCGAGACGCCGTGACGTTCGACATCGAGTCTTCGATCGTCACGAACTGCTCGCCGGCTGCCGTCCGGATGATTTCCGAGCGCGCGATGACAGGCAGCATCAAGGCGTCACGACCGTGAACCAGATGGCCGCGATTCAGCTTGGTCGTGATTGCGACCGTCAGCGCAAGCTTTCGCATCGCTGTGTATGATCGTTCGGTATCGGGTACCGCGCGTACGAAATTGCCGCCGAGGCCGATGAAAACCTTTGCTGTCCCCGCCTGCATCGCGGCGACCGACTCAATGGTATGATGACCGTGTTCGCGCGGAGGTTCGAACCCAAAGACATCGCGAACGCGATCGAGATAGTCCTGGCTCGGCTGTTCGTCGATACCGACGGTGCGATCTCCCTGCACATTGGAATGACCGCGAATGGGTGAAATTCCGGCGCCCGGCTTGCCGAAATTGCCTTTGAGCAGGAGCAGATTGACCAATTGCTGCACCAGCCGCGATCCCTCCTGATGCTGGGTGATGCCCATCCCGTAGCAAATGATCGTCGCGCGCGAGCGAATATAGATTTCGGCGCAACGGCGGATTTGCGATTCCTCAAGTCCCGAGACCCGCTCCAATTCCGACCATGTCTGCGCCAGCGCGTCGTTCCGGACCGCATCCAGACCGACGGTATGCTCACGGATGAACTCCCAGTCGACGATCTTTTCGCCACGTTCCTCTCGTTCGAACATGACTTTCATGATGCCCTTCAGGAGGGCGAGATCGCCTCCGATGCGGACATGAACGAACTCGCTGGCAATCCTGGTCGAACCGAAAGTTGCCATCTGGATGACATCTTGCGGATCAGCGAAGCGCACCAGCGCACGTTCGGGCATCGGATTGACGGCGACGATCGGAACCCCGCGCTTGCTCGCTTCGACCAGATTGCTCATCATCCGCGGCGAGTTCGTTCCGGTGTTCTGCCCGATGACGAATATCGCTTCGGCGTGCTCGAAATCATCCAGGATAACGGTGCCCTTTCCGACACCGATGGAGGGCGGCAAGCCCCGGCTCGTCGGCTCGTGGCACATGTTCGAGCAGTCGGGAAAATTGTTCGTCCCGAACTCCCGGACGAATATCGAATAGAGAAACGCCGCTTCGTTGGGCGTACGGCCGGACGTGTAGAATTCCGCTTCGTGCGGACTGTCGAGAGATCGCAGATGCCGACCGATCAGCGCGAATGCGTCGTCCCAGTTGCACGGCACGTAGCGATCCGACGATGAGTCGTAACGCATCGGCTCCGTCAAACGTCCCTGCATCTCGAGCCAGTAGTCCGACCGCTCCATGAGCTCGGACACGGTGTTCCGCTCAAAGAACCCTCGCGTGACTCGAAACTTCGTTGCCTCAAATGCCAACGCCTTGGCGCCATTCTCGCAAAAATCGAGCGTCTTCTTGCATTCCGCGTCGGGAAACGCACAGCTCGAGCACTTGAATCCGCCGGGCTGGTTCATTGACAGAAGCGCGCGCGATCCCTTCGTCACCACACTCTGCTCGAGAAGAATCTTTGCAGTCGCTGCGGCGGCACCCCAACCACCGGCGGGATGATGATACGTCTTGAAGCGCGGCTTACCGTCCAACATAAATCAACTCCGCAATTGCCAGATCTTCAGTAAGGTCTTCATTCGGTCCACCTAAACGGGATCGCCCGCAGCCCGTCGGGCCGTGCTACCGGCTCGCTCTATCGATCCTGATCGAGGTTAGCGACGATCACCTTGTCGATCAGACCTTCGTTGTGCCGAATGAAGTCATCGCGCGTCATGCCGGAAGCGCGCCACGCATCCTGAAGGCCGGCGTCTCTGTGAAGCCACTCGTTGCGCGTTTGATGATCGATCTTGTGACGTCGCGCGTCCTGCGATCCGTGTGACGCTTCGTCGTGATCCTTGGACATTGTATCTCCTCGTGTATCCTGTCCTGGCTTGGTGCTCTCGCCGGGGGCGCAAATCGCTGTCCGAGAGAATCTTGAGGCCGGACTTCGTCGATCCAAGCTCTGCGCGGCGTTTCGATCCGCTGTGATCGTCCGGTGCGGACGATGAATATAAATCGGGAGTCGATGCTGCTTCGCCGCAGCCGTCGATGCGCCGGGATCACTCAATCAGGGTCGATCCCAGTTTGCTTCCCTGCCCCACTTGTCGACTTCTTTGCGGACCTGGTTCTTGTCGATGCCGTAGAGATCTTGCAGCTTGCCCTCCAGCCGCTCCCTGTCGCCATTGATGATGTCAATGTCGTTGTCAGTCGGCTTGCCCCATGTTGCCTTGAGTGCGCCCTTTGCGGCCTTCCAGTTTCCCTCGATGCGATCCCAGTTCATTTTCATCTCCTTCTTTTGCCTAACCGTGAAACGTGCATCGAGGAGTGGTTAGCAACAGGCGTGCCAGTCTGAGCGCATCGTCATATCAATGAGTTAGGCGGCGCGGGGCCATCGGCAATGGACAATTTGTCACGACGGATTCGGCCAAGTTGTCCGCCGTGGCTGGTTGCAGCACGTGCGTTTCCGGCCGCGACTTCATCCATTTTGGCGCTACGCTTAACGTCGTCGCCGTGGACACGAATCCCGCATCACGGGCCATCGAATCCCGAATGCATTTGCTCGGCGCAATGGATGGCTTGCGGAACGCGATGACGAATGACTTCACTGCCGCTTTCGCTTACGTTCACCAACGTTGGGGTACCGTGTTCATGCGCAAGGACACTTCGTTGATTATTCGTGCATGTGAGGAGATCGAATGAAGCGCGATCCGGGAAGCCGACGACCAATCCATCATTCGCCCGTCTTCTGGGTTGGCATCGCCTTATGCCTGGCAGCTATAGCCATCTACGTTTGGTCCGGCGATCTTTCCTGGCGACCCGCAGCACCCCCACACTGACCGTCGGCGTACGAGGAGCCCGCTCCGTCCTCTCCAGGTCAGCTGCGACGATTATGCCGTGAGCATGACGTCCTGCCTCCTGCGGCTCGCACCACTCATCGTGAGTTGACAACAAGAAAGACGATACCGGCCGTCAGCAGCGCCCATGACACGAGCACGATGATCGTCTCGAGTGGCTTTCGCGGCCTCTTCTTTTTCGAGACAATCATTTGGACTGCGCTCCCACCGTAGGGTTACGACTGATCGAGATCATTGCAGGCCGCGTGCGTTCCGACGAACGTCGTGCGCCGTGACTTGCACACTCCGACACCCGGCGGTTACGAGAGTTACATCAGCACATTCTGGCGAGGCTCTATCGGAGCCGGTAAATCACGCTCTCCGAGCAGGGCAAGCATCTCGCGCTCGATGGCTCGCCTCATTGCGTCAAGCGGAAGGGCATTTGGCTCCAACCCAAAGGGAGCCTCAAGCTGATGGCCAAGCGCGTCGAGGCCGAAAAACGTGTAGGCGACGAGCAGAACGGGCAGCAGCGTCCACCAATCGAGCGATCCGGCGAGCGCGAACGGCAACGTCACGCAGAAGATCAGCGCGGTCCGATGCAGCAGCAGCGAATAGGCGAATGGCACCGGAGTGGACGCGATGCGCTCGCATCCGCCTTGCACGTCCGAGAGAGCGGTGAGCTGCCCCTCCAGAACCGCGTAGTGGATCGGCTCGATCCGATCCCGCTTCATCAGCATCAAGCAGTGCAGTCCGATCTGGCTGAGCAAGGCATTGGTCGGGTTGGGGCCTGCTGCAGCGGCGTCGATCTCGCTCCATGGCCTGATCGCCGCCACTTCATCCTCACCCCGCAGGCGCGCTGTTAGTCCGGAGCAAAAGCCACATAGGCCACGGAGCAGGACGCGCCGGTCATCGTCCTCAAGGGTGGAGATCTGACGCGCGAACGAGCGGCAGGCGATGATCAGCTTGCCCCAGAGCTCGCGTCCCTCCCACCAGCGGGCGTAACATGTGCTGTTTCGGAAGCTCATGAAGACCGACAGCGCGATGCCGATCAGCGTGAACGGAACCGCACTGATGCGCGCGAAAATGCCCGGATGCTCCATGGCAGCAAAAATCGCCAACACACTGATCAGTGCTATCGCCACGAGGTGCGGCGCGATCCGCGGCAAGATCGATCCATTGACCGCAAACGCGACGTCCCAGAAGCCGGGCCTGGAGCGCACGATCATTGCAGCCTCCCCGACATCCAGGGTTGATCGCCGTAGCCGTCTTGCAATGCTACGCGGGTCTCAGCTTCGCTGCCGCGGGCAGGCCAGAGCAGCCGTTTTTTCGATCGGGAAACTGGATTGGCTCGGCAAACCCCTGAAGGCGCGCCGAGCGGCCACCAACCGGGTCTGATCACTGTGGGGATCGATGCTTCGGATCCGGGACGATTTCCCTGTGACGAGGCAGAGAATGCGGCCGCTATGTCGGGTTGCAACATCATCTATGGGGCTGAGTTAAGCTCAGAAATCTACGTCAAACCGATCGAGCGAAACCACACGGGTGACGCTGGACTGACGGTTTTCAAGCTTGTCGCTGGCGGCACGTTCGATTCGCGCGCGACTCATGAGGAAGAATTCCTCGGCGCTTAAAATGGGATGAAACCGCACGCGCATCACGTTGAGAGCTCTGCGCGCGATCATGCACGTGACCTCAGCACTATCCTTGTACATCACGAAATAGATTCCATGACGGTGGACCTCATACTGACCATCGGGATCTCGAGCGAGCGCCATCTAACGGTCCCAAACGATGGTTGCTCCCGATCAACCCGGACCGAGCGGCCATGCGATCATTGACTTGGGTCCTCCCAGCAAGGACCACGCCAAATCCCAAGACGATGCAGATTCAATAAATTAGAGCGAGACCAGCGCCCTTAGGGCAGACATTTTGTCCCCTGCGACGGACAAGTTGGGATCGGGGGTCCCCCTGATGCGGCTAACTCCTAAGCCGACACCACCGCGGCACCGCCGGCATCTTCCAGCGCCCCTCATTCAGCCAGATCGAGAGCATCGGCGCGAACTCAGTACCGTGCTGACACCTGCTTAGGCCTTCACGGCGACGAGAAGGTCCTCATGCCTGTGCCCGCGCTTGAGGACGGCGATGCAGGCCCTTTAGGGCTACGAAATTGTCGAAAGTCGTGGTTTGGCGTGGAAAATCGTACGCTTGGTAGCGGGGGAGGGACGCGCTACCAGACCAAAATTACAAGCTAAATCCTGAGGTTTTACAGCAGGTTGGTCGCAATGTGGTAGCGGATTTGAGGGTGTTACATCCCGCCCGGATGTCTCACCCTCCCCGCACCCCGGAAAGGCTCATTCGTGGCGCGTCCCTCCTACCTCGCCCGGCGCGGCGATGGTCGCTATTTTCTGCAAATTCGGTTGGGAAACAGGCGGCAAAACTCTTTGGGCTCCCCCTCCTCCGTGTCAGCCTCAGGACCGGGGATTTTGATGAGGCGAGGCGCCGGCCGGTGGACAATCTCGGATGGGTACAGGAGCTAATCGAGGCTCCGGACCTGGAAGCTTTGGGGGCCGTGCTCGGGGCGCGGTTGCAAGCCTATGTCGGCGGCGGTTCGCCGGCCGACGAGCGAAGCTTGGCCGAGCGCTGTGCCTTCGAGCATGGGGTGCGGCGCTTCTTCACACGGGCGCAGGAACGCGGCTACGCCTACCCGATACGCTTTCCGAGGATGCCGAACCTCTGGGTCGACTTCGTTGATCAGAACAAGGCCGCCGAAACCAGCATCGCTCGCCAGAACGTTCGCCGCTCCTACGAGGCCGGGCGCCGCGATGCTACGGAGGCAGCCAACGAAGGCTGGGCGCCGGAGGTGAAGGCGCCATCGGCCGTCCCGTCGGAGGCGTTCGACCCCGATCGCTATGATCGATCGCCTCGTTCAGGACGCAGTGGCGCAGCGCGTGGCCCAGCTCGTCCCGGCCAACGTCGCCCCATTGGCGCCGGCCATCGCCCCGACCGAGACCGGTGCCGCGACCGGGCCGGCCAAGTCGGATGGTCTGGCTGCGAGCAGTTCGGAGCGCATGTCGGTGCCGCTGCAGGAGTTTCTGCGGCCGGCTGGGCGCAAGCGGCAGCACAAGATGAAAGGCCGTGGCGAGGCAGAGTCGGTCGTGCAGTTCGCGATCGACTTCCTGGGCGATCCCCGCATGAACGAACTCACCGAGGAGAAATGGAAGCTGCTTGACGATGCGCTTCCGGACATTCCCAATCGCGAAAACATCCCGGCTGAATCTTCGAAGTCGCTGTTCAAGCGTTACAAATACGCCGAAACGCACGGCTGGTCCGAGCTCGTTCGGGTCACCACCACGACGATCAAGAGTCGCTACTGGGGTGGGCTCTACAAGTTCATCGATTGGGCTATTCAGGAGAAGCACTACCGCGGATCCCGCTACACGTTCGTGTGTATCGATCCCGAAAACCTAGCGCCGCTGCCACGTGACGCGTTCGACGAGGAGGAGCTGCTCACTCTGTTGAAACAGCCGCTGTTCACGGGTTGCAAGAACAAGCTCCACGTCTGGCAGACGGGCGGTTGTTTCGTGCAATCTCACATCTACTGGGGTTTTTTGATCTGCATCTTGACCGGCATGCGACCGGGCGAGGTCGGCCGGCTCAAATGCGCCGACATCAGAACCGACAATCAGTTCTTTTACTTCGATCTCAGGCCCTTTGATGCACGGGGCGGACGCGTCGCGCTGCAGGACCTCCGCGATCTAAAGACCAACGCCGCGGGACGCGTAATCCCGATCCATCCGCTGCTGATCGAATTGGGCCTGCTCGAGCGGATGCAGGAACTGATGGACAAGGGCGAGACACGTCTATTCCCCGAATGGGAAGTCTACGTCAGAAAGGATGGCACCGAGCGCCGGTCCCAGCCGCTCAGCAAGTCCTGGCAATACGTGAAGAAGCTCCAGAAGCTGAGCCGCGCCGACCTCACGCTTTACAGCACGCGGCATCTCATGGCCGATTGGCTTGATAGCGACGGTATCGCGCAGCGAACGCGCGACCGGATCCTTGGACACGCCAGTGATGTTCGTGGACGTTATGGCCGTAAGGGCGTTCTTGATCCGCAAATCGCCGCGAAGATTGAGGCGCTCGGACCGCCGGCGATCAAGCAGATGAGGGAGATATTGCTCGTTGCAAAGAACCGCGCCGACACTGGCGAGCTCACGCTGCTGAAGACGTACTGAATGTCAGAGCTCATAGTCGTGTTCTGAATGGCGCGCCATTCGGAACAAAACAGCGAACTCATATACCCTTGAAATTTCTATATAATCGACGCTGCCGCCATTAGCGCGCAGCTAAGTGCGGCTGGTGATGTCCCAGTCGCAGCAGAAGCTTTTGCTGATGCCCCGGTTTGTCTGTTTTTGCATAGCGGCGCAGGCTCGTTACGCACATGATCGCACGACGTTGGAGGCCGTAGCCGACATGTTGCTGAAGACGATTGTCGCCGTCGTTTCGAGCGCCGCCGTGGCGCTCAAAAAGCCGCACGAAGGAAAACGGCTCACCTCGATGGTTCTGGGGTTGCTCAGGCCGTATCGAGGCTGGCTACTCATCGTTTTCGCCGCCATGCTGATTGAGATTGCGATGAGCCTGGCGGCACCCTGGCCACTAAAGCTGGTCCTCGATGACGCGCTGGGACGGCACCGAATGCCGGACTGGCTGGCTTGGGCGCACGATTATGGGTTCGGACAACACACCGCAGGCGTTGCGCTGTTTGCTGGCATCGCAACCCTGCTGATCGCCGTCGTCGGCGCAGTCGCGGCCTATATCGACAACTACTACACCTCCAGTATCGGCCAATGGGTTGCCAACGATTTACGCGTACAGATCTACACGCATCTGCATCGGCTATCGCTGCGCTACTATGACAATATCAAGACCGGGACCCTGATGTCTACGATCACCAGCGATGTCTCGACCATCCAGGATTTCGCATCGTCCGCGACACTCGATATCCTCGTCGATCTCATCACCATCCTGTTTATGCTCGGATTGATGTTCTACCTGGATTGGGATTTCACGCTGATCGCTGTCGCGCTCGTGCCCTTTCTGCTGGTGTTTCTGTTTCACTTCAAGAAGGCCGTGAAAGAGGTGACGCGAACCGTGCGCGCCCGGCAGAGCGAGATTGTTGCAGTCGTACAGCAGGGAATCGGATCGGTTCGTGCAGTAAAGGCATTTGGCCGGCAGGACCTTGAGATAGCGCACCTGGAAGCAGCAAGCCACGCCACGGTGGAAGCTGCGCTGAAGGCGCGCCAGATCAAATCCTTGATGTCACCGACCGTGAGCATTGTTGTTGCGATCTGCACCGGCATTGTCCTTTGGAGGGGGACGTCGCTGATCGTTGCGGGCGCCCTGACGGCCGGAGCGCTGACGGTCTACCTCGCGTACCTGGCCAAGTTCTTCAAACCGGTAAAAGACCTGGCGAGCATGACCAGCACGATCGCACAGACGACCGTTGCGCTGGAGCGCATTCAAACGATTTTGTCGGCCGACGATGTCATCAACGATCCTGTAGACGGCGTCGATCCTGGACGGGTCAAGGGCGCGATCAGCTTCGATAAGGTGGCCTTCGGATATGACGACGTCCCGATACTGCGAGAAGTGAGCTTCGAGATAGAGCCCGGTCAGGTCGTAGGCCTTGTTGGCCCCACCGGCTCCGGCAAATCAACTGTACTTAGTCTGCTGCCGCGGTTCTACGAGGCGCGCAGCGGGCGGGTGCTGATTGATGGCCTGGACGTTTCTTCATACAAGCTCGCGACCCTGCGCGCGCAGGTGGGATTCGTGCTTCAGGAAACAGTGCTGTTTCGCGGAACGATCCGCGAGAACATTGCCTACGGTTGCCCAGGTGCCACAGAGGAACAGATCATCGCCGCGGCAAAAGTCGCCAACGCTCATGATTTCATCAGCGCCATGCCGCATGGCTACGATTCGATGGTCGGCGAGCGGGGCGACACTTTGTCGGGCGGCCAGCGGCAACGTATAGGCATCGCCCGCGCCGTTGTGCGCAACAGCCCGATCATGATTCTCGATGAGCCCACCGCCGCGCTCGACACAGAATCGGAACACCTCATCATCGACGCATTGGGTCGACTGATGAAGGGGCGCACGGTCATCATGATAGCCCATCGCCTCAGCACGATTGCCAACGCCGACAAGATCGTCGTGCTGAAGGATGGCGTTGTGGTTGAACAGGGCTCGAACGACGAGTTGCTCGCCCTGCGCGGAGTTTACGCCGAACTTCATCGCATTCAATACGAAACTTCGAACCAGGTTCCTGCGAAGGCGGTCTCTTGATTGCAGCGTTTCGGCCCGGAGATTCATGAACATGTCGCACAACCTCATCGTGCTTCCCGACGATACCGTCAACTCGATTCTCGATCCGATCAATGCGGCCAAGCGCTCGCTCAATATCCGCATGTTCCTGTTCACCGACCCGACGCTGCTGAAAGCGGTGATCGCAGCCAGGCAGCGTGGCCTTAACGTTCGTGTCATGCTCAATCCGGCCCGCCGCGACGGCAACAGCGAGAACGAAATCGCGCGCGAACAGCTGACCGCCGGCGGTGTCGAGGTTCGATACAGCAGTCCTGATTTTGCCGTTACCCACCAGAAATCAATGGTGGTCGACGACGAGCTTGGCTTCATCGAATCTCTGAACTGGGAAACACGCGACCTGACCGAAACACGGGATTACGCGGTTGTCACGACCAAGAAGATCGAGGTTTCGGAGATGGTGAGGTGCTTCGACGCCGATTGGATGCACCAGAAGTTCGATCCCAGTGCGAGATCGGGGTTGATCTGGTGCCCGAACAACGGGCGCGAACGTATTGCACGCTTCATCGATTCCGCCAAAGAGACGCTCTGGATCCAGAACGAGCGCTATCAGGATACGGTGATCATCGAACGCCTGGTCCGCGCCATTGAGCGTGGTGTCCGAGTTCACATCATGGCGCGCCCGTCCCATAAATTGAAGAAGAACAAACTCGTCGAAGGAATCGGCGGCCTTCGGATCATGCATGACGTGGGAGCTAAGATCCACACGCTGAAGCACCTGAAGTTGCATGGCAAGATGCTGCTCGCCGATGAGGAGCGGGCGATCGTCGGGTCGATCAACCTCACACCAGGCAGCTTTGACGATAGGCGCGAGCTTGCCGTCGAAACTGATGCCCATCATGTTGTCAAACGACTGGTCGAGACCACTCGACACGACTGGAAGCATTCAAAAAAGCTTGATCTTTCCGATGCGGGTATTCTTGCGGACTTCGAAAAGCACGGCACCAAGGGGGTTGATTTGCTTGCCCTCGACCCCTCGCAACACGAGAACGACTAATTCGCTGAGTCGGTTGATAATCAAGAACAAGAGCCCCCTATCTGGCAATGATCTCCTGCATCGCAGGTGCCTGCGAGAAACGGGACTGCGGCACATGTTTGCATTGCGCACCGACGGAGTTGCAAACGAACCATCGCCCCTGTGAGAGGACAGCCACGGACTCGTCATTTGGATATCTCGGCTCGTCGTCGAGTGGACGCCACGGTGCTGGTCGGCGCCGATACGGCAAGTCGGAATTTTTCCGTTAAGCGTTTAAGGCCGGCTCTCGTCGAACGCCTTTCTATATTCGACTATCATTTCCCGAACGGTCGGGACCCGATGACGCCAGAACATTCAACCTATCCCGTGTGCCAGGCATGCTACTGCGATCGCCTCGACGATGCGCTGGTCGGGACTGGCGTAACTACTCCGATCGCCCTTTGCATGCGCCAATTGGATAATCGCAAGGCTCGACGATGCCGCCGCGACGGTCGTTTGCCGCCCGGTCCCAGTTCCTGCTGTTCGCCCGGAACAGTTAGAGTTGGCCTTTCGCTCGGAAGCTCGTGTCCGACGAAGTGACGGCATAGCGCGGTGACTACGATTGAAAGTATCCATTGATTCATCCGAGCGGCTTAAAAGTCCGGACCGAACACATCGTTATTGAACTCGGCCGAGGCCTCGTCGTTGTCCATGCTGTTGATCAGGTTCTGCTCGGGATCCGTAAAGCCACCTGCCGAAAGCGTATCTGCCGGCAATACGCCAAAGCTGGCGCGATATTTGTTCATCGCGGCCACGCTGCCGACATACGCACAGGTGCATCCGGTAGGATCGGCGTAGACATAGTAGGGTCGCCCGCCCTTTTGCCGCAGCTGGAATTGATTGGGCGGAAACGACATCAGTCGTTTCCGCATCTCCGGCGTGGTGGCGGCGATGGGATTGAAACCTGACGATATCAGCAATTGGCCCGTCGATTGCTGAGCGTAGACGCGGGCGCCCGAATATACCTCGGTGAGAAGAACGATCGAGACGATGGTGGCGGCGGTGCATGCAGATCGAAGACTCATTTTCTCCTCCAGGATGCCTAAGTGGACCACCGGTTCGAGCCGGGAGTGAAACGGAAGGCGTCTATAGATATGCCGTGTACGAACCGATCCATACCAAGATCGACATGAGCAAGCCGATGACGCCGGCGTTGTCCGCGAACACGGTGGCGGTGCCGGGCATGCCGAGCCTGAGCTGACCGCGGTCGATGGTTTTCGGTATGGAAATGGCGGCCGGATAGACCTTGGCGCCGCCGATCGAGCCGACGCGCGCCAGTGAACCCGAGACCGCGATCTGGCCTTGGCCTACGCCTTGCGGAATGGCAGCGACCGTCGCTTCGTGGATGCGGCCGGGGTCATCGTCGAAAACCAGCTTGACGCGTGCGCCGGGCTTGATGGTCTTGAATCCGTTAGGGGCGAACATGCCCGCGATTAAGATATCGTTCGTGACGACGAACGACATCACCGATCGCGCCGGCATCGCGCGGTCTCCAGCGGCGAGAGCATGATCGTAACGATGCCGTCGCCGACAGCACGGATCGTCGTTTGCTCGAGCTCCCATTTGGCCTGGTCAAGCTGTGCCTGGATCTGCGCGACCGTCGTGTTGACCCCGCCGATTTCCGACTCCATCCCCAATTGCGCACTCAGTTGTGCAGCCTTGGCCGCCTGAAGCTGAAACTCGACGGTGTCGTATTGCACCTGGACGTCTTGCAGACGAAACTCGGTCTGCGCCTGCTCGCTGGTGAGCTTTCGGTAATCGGAAAGCCGCTGGGCGCGAAAGGCAAGTTGCTTGGTCAGCCCGTCGACATTTGCAGTCGCCTGCTGGTAACTGGCCGTCAATTGCTTGACCTGCTGGCGCGCCTGGGCGAGCGAGGCTTCAAGTTGGTTGACCTTGTACTGGAACGGCACCGGATCGATGCGGAACAGCACGGCGCCGGCTTTCACCGGTTCGTTAGGCTTGACCGGAATGTCGATCACCTCGCCGGAGACATTCGGCGTAACCTCCATGACGCGGGAAATCACGACAAAGCTTCCCGACGGGGTGAGGTAATTGAACATCGCGAGGAACGTCGCGAGGATGAAGGCGCCGAACAGTCCTGCGACGGTGCCGGACGCCCAGCCCCATCGCACCAACTTGATCCTGAAGAAGACGAGCCACACCAGGATCAAGTACAGCGTCAGGATGATGAGCACGATCGAATTCCTCTAACTGGCGAGTACCGGATTGGGCACCAACAAGCCCGGTAGCACGGCAGTATCGGCCAAATGCTTGCATCCACGACTGTCGCCTCGCATCTAGCCGACCCAGATGCGATCTCCATGAGAGTCGCTTGAAGCCGGGAGAACTTCGACGTCCCCTCACGAGCCTTCAGAATCGATGGCGGCGTGGCTCCCTTTCCGTGGTGGACGGGCCCGACACGCTAAGCATCATCTGGTCCGCTAGCCAAGCTACCGAAAATGCGGCGACCCGCTATGCAGATTCGGCAAGCCGCGACTTCCGGCCGCGGCGTCCGATCTGTTGCCTGGGCTCGGCCTTCAAACCCGTAGTGCGCGCGCCGGATAGATCCAGCGCGGGCATCAGACCGAAACTGGCCCGGCCCGGCGCAAGAACGCCGGGCCAAGTTACGCGTAGTTCCGTTAATAGCATGGAGGATAAGGATAGTACCCGCAAACGGGTGGCCGATAGTACGGGCCGTACGCGTAAGCTGCTGCGGCACCGGCCGCGGCGGCAGCTCCAGCATAATACGCACCCCGATAGGCCGTGCGTCGCGCAACGCCCGCGAATGAAAGCGGCGTAAAGGGAAGGCCGATGATGTCGATGAAGACGGAGGCAGGGCCATCGGCGCCCTTGATGTCACCTTCGAGAAGGTCGACCTCGAAGGCAAGGTTGTCGCCTTCGAGCTTGGGATTTTTCAAGGTAACAACAACATCGCGCACGGTGTTGCCGTCCTTCTGGAATACGGACACTGTGGCGTTAGGCGGATTCTTTGCAAAATTGTCGCTGCCGGCTCCCCAATCTTCAACGATGTGACTGGTCAGGTCATGGCCAGCCGAGCGAACCGGCCGATCCGCAAATATGATCGCATTTGGCGCAATGCCAGTAAGAACCAGTTTGCCGGGCTGCAGGTTTGCTCCCCTGGAGTTGAAGACGATCAGCGATGGAACGATCTCGGGCTTGCTGGCCCCGATCGTCTTTAGTGGTGCATGGGGCGCAGTATCCTGCGCTAGGGCCATGTTTGCGACCGTCAGAGCACCGAGAAAGGCAACTGCACGCATCGTATTCGACAACATGATTCAACTCCAAAATCAGGGATTATCCTGGCCGAGGCATGATGGGAAAGAATGGAGGCCGGCCGAACCGGCCGGCCACCTTTCTTCATTAGTAACCACCGAACTTGTAGTTGAGGCGAACCGCGAGAAGATTCGCATCCGTCTTCGTGTTGGTGGTGATCGACGCGATGGGCGCCAATGACGGCGTCGAGAAAGTGTTGCTCTCGTTCACCCGCCACAGATAGTCGTACTCGATGCCGGCCGTCCAATTCGGAGAGAAGCCGTACTCGAAGCCGACCCCCACGACGCCGCCCCAGCGGGTCCGCTTCGCGAAAGCGAGGCCCGTGCCGGTCACGCTGTCGAGGACGGCAAAGTCCTGGCTACCAACCGCGCCGCCACCCTTGACGTAGAACAAGGCCTCGTTGACCGCGTAGCCAATTTGAGCCGTGAAGAGGCCCAAGCCGGCGAGGGTCGACTTGTACGTGCGGGCCGGATCCTGAGCACTGATGCGCGTGTTGCGGATGTTGGCCCAGTCGCCTTGCGCTTCCAGACCGTACACCAATTGTCCGGCCTGCCAGCGATAGCCAAGCTGGCCACCGACGATGCCGCCGCCTTTGCTATTGCAACCTTCCGCGAAGACGCCGCCAATTCCGTTGATGGCGGTAAGATCGACACACTGGTTGCTCCAACCATATCCGGCGTTCGCGCCGAGATAGAAGCCGGACCAGTTATACATCATCGGCGCCGGGATCGGAGCCGCCTTGTAGACCGGCCGCTGCGGAAGGTCCGCGGCCTTTGCAATACCGGTGAACGCAACGGACATCACCGCCGCCGTGGCAAGCAAACCAACTTTTTTCATAACCTGACAACCTCATCGAAGGTGGAGAACACATGAGCCATGTGCCATCGACCTTCACTCAGTTGGTATGCAGAAACTGTCATAGCCGAGCAATTCACTGTGGTGTTGCACCAAAACACCACTCCAACCTCACAGCGATTTGTCAGGCCTCAATGCGCTAGACCGGCGATGTGCCTCGGATGGCAACTCGCCGAACAGCCACCGGTAGCGGCCGGCAAACCTGCCGAACTCGGTAACGCCATGGGCTACCAGGATATCGACGAGCCTGTCGGCCGAACCCATGTGACGGATCTCATGGTAAACCAGATTTAACTGCCGCAGCTTCAGATAGTGCTTTGGCGAGACGCCTAGATAGCGCTCGAAAGCACGCAGCAAGGTTCGGTACTCCACCTTGGTAGCTTTTACGATATCCTTGATATGGATGATGCTTTCCGGATTTTTCCTCACGAACTCGAGGGCCTCCAGAACGATACGCTCGGACCCGACCGTGTATTTGTTGGGCAGCAAGGCTTCGCTTGCGCGATTGTCCCAGACGTCAGCAAGTTCATCCATCAAGGCGAGCTCCGTCTCCCAGGCGATCACCGGCCGGTCGGCGGGAGCAGAATCGGAGATAGAGCGCAGAGCCTGCCTCGATGCTTCGATCAGTCGCGATGCGATTCGTTCTGGCAACCGAACGAGATGTTTGGCCGTCTTCGGCGAAGGCTGGCTCGTGACGGCGGGAAGGATCTTCGTTGCAATACTCTCTTCCCGCGGCAACGACCACGCTACCCATTCGACATGACCGGAACGAACAAAGGTGAAGTGACAACCCGGAGGCAAAATGACCAGGTCCGACGCTTGGCACCGCGTGCCATCGAGCAGGACGCGATCGTCGAAGTTGGACGACTGGATGATCAGGGTCGTAAAATTCAGGTCGGTGACGCCATGGACGATTCCCGGGCCGCCGTCTGCGCCGAATTGAAGAATCGCGCGACGCAATGCGAGATACCTCACGCCCCACCGGTGCGAGGACGGAGCGGACTTTAGAAATGTCACCCTCGCGCCCCGAATGGCGTCGGTGTATTCCCCGAAATCATTCAATTCTAAAATACTCCGCCCGTCAGAGCGGCAAATTCAAGCGAACAAGATAGGAGGAAAGTGTGCTGCTTCGGCAAAACTGCACGAGCGGATCGGGTCCGCAGATGACCGATCCGCTCGCGGACGATCTACTTCATCTGAATGCCCATCAGCTCCCGTTCGGCTTTGAACACCACAGCAATGGCATCGATGATGCGTTTTTCGGGATTGGCCTTGCAGTAGACGATCACCTCGTGCTCCGCGATCTTTCCCTTACGCAGGTCGAGGAAATGCTTCTTGGCAAGGCCGTTGTACCACCCGCTGTACCAGGCCGTTAGCGCATCGGCGTCTTCCTGATAGGTCCCTGCGAGTTGCGCGCAGGTCAGCGTCTGGACGTCGATGAATCCATTCGCATCAACATAAGACGACAGCGGCACCTGGGCCCTGGCTGACGTCATGGCGACAACGAGCAGCGTAGCGGAAAGCAGCAATCTCAAACGCATTGGGACTCCATTCGCAGGTGAATCAGAGGTGGAGAGATTCCGGCGATCGAATTGCGAAACGCCGTCAGCTCGACCGGCATCCGAACTGAAACCGTCGGCTCGGATGCGCGATCAGGATCAAGACAACACTACAGGATGGTCTGCACCGCGCAGACTGGCCCGCAGCTTGTCGGGACGACTGAGCATGCGGTTCCGCTCAGAACCGATAGTTGACGCCGGCACGCACGATATTCAGGTCATCCGTGCTCACTCCGGTGCCGACGACTTTCGTGTAGAGATACTCGGCTTTCAGAGACCAGTTCGGCGTGAAGCCATATTCGAAGCCCAGACCAGCCGAGATGCCCGGACGCCAGGACGAGCCCGAACACGGCAGGACGCCAAGCGTGCCGCAGGGCACGCCGGCAATGGTCGATGCATTGGCGCTCGACTTGACGAAGGCTCCGCCGCCCGTGACGTAGAGCAAGACGTTGTTCATGGCGACGCCGACCCGCGCCCTCGCCGTTGCAAGCGCGCTAATGCTCGACGAGGTGTTCAGCGTGACGCCCTGCCCGAGGCCGAAAATCCTGGGTGTTACTACGGACGAGCCGCTGATGTTGGCCCAGTCAATGTCACCTTCCAGACCGAGCACAACATATCCTTGCTGAATTTGCGCGCCCAGCGTGCCGCCGATCATACCGCCGTTGATGTCGAAACCGGCACGATCGAACCTGTTTGAGAACAGCACAAGCGGGTCCTGGTTACCCCAACCATACCCAGCGTTGCCGCCGACATAGAACCCTGTCCAGTTATAGACGGCGACAGCCGGAGCCGGCGCTTTGTAGGCGGGCGACGCTGGCAAATCCGCCGCAATCGCATAGCCGCCCATCATCCCCGAAGCTGCGATCGCAACTGCAAACTTACTAATCTTATTCATTGCCCCACCTGAGTGATTGAAGAATTTCGTGCTGCATCAAATCGCATCTGGCGCGCGCAACCCGCTATGCAGAATCTGACGCCTGCTTTCAAATTTTCCACCTGTGGCGCAGTTGCCGCAGCGGAAGCACCGCGCCACCGACGTTGACCGCACGCCTACCTTCGCGAATTGCCTCTTTGTGCAACGCGCGCGGGTTGACGAATATGCAAATTCTGACAGTCCGGTGATCTGGAGCGGCAGTCGGGTGCTCTGGCTTGGTTGAACTTTGCCGAACGCCATCATGGTCAGCAGCGTGCAAAATGCAGCGGCGTCTTCGGCGGATCATCGTCGCCAGCACGGGCAATTCCGCTCGAGCAGAAATCAAAACGGAGGACACAGCGAATGCAATTGCCGCGCGTTGGCGCCCAGCTTTTCAGTCGCGCGCAAGACGTATTCCTCGATCTTCGTGGAACGATATCGACAACACGCCAAAACGGCCTATGCAAAATGTGCCAGCGCATAGGCCGCCGCATTGCGGTCGGCTCCTACGGCAGATCTGCATCCTTGGCGTCCTCGAATGAGGCCGGCTCAACAAATGGCGGCTCGGACATTTCCGCAAGCCAATGGTGAATAAGCGTCGAGGGAATCGCCCGTCGCGGTGTGCAGGGATTGATGGTGCCCGCGGTCACGATGTATCCTTGCTCGAATTTCTCGCGCGCAAACCTCTGGGCATCGAGCTTGGTCGGAAAGCTCTCACTTTGTCTCGGACGTCGTTGCGCCGATGCTTTGCGCACCTTCTTCGGCACATCAAACGAAACATACCATGTTTTCGACAGGTCAGTTGGCACCGGGTCTTCCGATTTATTTTCCTGTTGGCTCGCCTATCTCCGCGCGCTCGCTCCCGCCAAGCGCTTTCTGCACCACGAACTGGAGCCGCGTCCCATCCCGTCGCGCAAAAAAGGTGCGGAGCTTCAATAGACCGGACGCAGCTGCAGGCCGGAAAGGCCGACGGTGACATCAATGGCAATTGATCCCTCTACGGAAACGGGCTGCAATGCAAATGACCGCCCCGAGCCACCGACAAGGACATTGACGCCGGCGCCTAGGCCGAGGCCGATATCGCCTGATGCCCCGACATATTCGCCGGCGAGAGCTCCGACCGGGGGGCCCGCCGTCGGAGCAAGAACCGCCCAAGCGAATGCGCCTCCGGCCGAAACGCCGATATCGATTCCGACGGTGTTGAGCGCGCCTTCATAGAGTTGAATCGGGAACGGCGGGTTTTGAGTAAAGCGACATGACATCGATTGATGGCCAAATATAATAAACCCGACGCTAGGGTCGACCTTGCACGCCAGCATGCCGATCTGGGTCCAAGAAGCCTGTTGGGCGCCCGCGGAAGACACAGAGCCAGACCATGCCCCAAAGGCGCAGAGGACAGCCAGAACCTGTACGCGCACTCGCTTCCCGATCATCTCGCAAAACCTCGTTGATCGCGGGCAGGCGCTAGTCCCGAACCGCCTTCTGCTTTTCGTAGATGAGCATGCGCAGGGCCGATGAGACTATGCAAAATCGGCAGGCCGAACCCGCCGTGGGCAAAAAATGCACCTCGACGGCTGAATAGCGGGGCGGCCCATTAGTCGAGCCGCTTTGCGCATGCGCGCATCTGCCTAGCGCAAGCGGGAACGACGAGGCTGGACAAACCAGTGGTTGCTCTGCCAAAAATTGCTTAGTCGATCCTTGAAAGCACGCGCTAGCCGATTTTTCAATCCGGGCATTTCACCCCAACTGCCGCCTGAGATTCGGGACTCGCGTATCTGGTTAACGGAGAAAAGGATGCAGATGCTGATCGACACACCGACCGCCGCGCACCTGTCGCAGGTCATTTCGCAGGTGACGGCACCGGCATTTCTCCTTGGCGCAGTTGCAGCTTTCGTTTCGATTCTGATCGGACGGATGAACCGCATTGTCGACAGGCTACAGGCACTGCACGCTACAATCGACGTCGACATTTCCCCAACGCACCCCGATACGCCGCACCTCAGGCGCCGGGCGGTGCTTTTGAACAAGGCGATCGTTCTTTCGACGATCAGCGCGATTGTCACGTCGCTCCTGGTGATCCTGGCGTTCGTCTCCGCCTTCTTCCAGTTTCAGCATGAATACGGGGTTGCCCTTCTCTTTGTTATTGCATTGAGCTTCTTCACCCTTTCGCTGGTGGATCTGGTCCGCGAGGCCCGCCTGTCGCTGCATGATCTCAGCCATCACAAACCAAGCCGAAACCCGCGGCAAAATGCCTCGTTTCAAAATTCAAACGTCTGAGCGCTCCAATTGTCCATCATTCCTCGTGATGGCCCAGACCAAGTCGGGAGCTGGATGCGCCAACATGAGACACGACTGCCCTTTCGGTTTAAAAAAACAGCTTCATTGAACGGAAGTTGTATGCGATAGGATTTCAACCTACATTTTAGAAGACGATGTTTCGTTCGAGCGATCTCTCTCAGGCATCCAAATGTTGCGGAGGTATCCGAAGTGTTTTGGGTTAGAAGGATGAGGATCGAGGATCCGCTGCTTTGCCCGAGTGCCGTTCAAGGAATGGAGACCAACGTATTTCCGACGAAGCGTGGCCAGCTCGATCTGACGATTGAGCAGATTGGTTTGGATCGGCTTTGGATGAGCCGGTACGAGGTGAATCTGCCTCAAATCGCTAGATTTGCCGTTCGGCCCGGTCGCAGATCCATCAGCTTTCTGCCGCAGTTGGAAGGCCCCTCGATTCAACACTGCGGCATGGACGTCGCGCCGGGCGATATCGTCATCGACAAGCTCGACGTGTTGCAGCACCAGCGCACCGGCGCCAACCATCGCTATTGTGGAATGTCGCTCCCCGAGGATGAACTGAGTGCAGCGCTGGCGACCGTCGTTGGAACTGACTTTCTGGAAAAGCAGCTGGCAACCCGCGTGGTTCGGCCCCGCCCGGAGTTGATGTCGCGCCTGTTGAAGATGCACCAAACCGCCGGCGAGCTAGCCCGTACGACGCCGGATGTTCTAGAATCGCCGGAGCTACGTCGCGGATTCGAGCAACAAATGTCTTATCTGATGGTTCGATGCCTTGCCGAAGGCGCCGGCATCGAGACCACAGCCGGCAGGCGGCGCCACGATGCGATTATCGCGCGGCTCGAGGACTATCTGGCTGAAAACTCGGACCGTGCCATCTATCTGACCGAACTCTGCGCTGCGACGAACGTTTCCGAGCGAACGCTGCGATCGGCTTGCGAGGAACATCTCGGCATGGCTCCGATCCGCTATCTCACGATGCGAAGAATGTATCTGGTCCGGCGCGCGCTGCTGCGCGCTGACGCATCCAAGGCGACCGTCACCCATATCGTGACCAATTACGGGTTCTGGGAGCTCGGGCGCTTCTCGGTCGCCTACCGTACGCTGTTTGGAGAGCTACCCTCGGAAACACTGCGACGGCCCGCGCAGGATCCCGATGTCCGCCTCATTCGTCCCACAACGCTGCCAACCGAAGTCTTCGTGGGACGGCTTCACTAGTCGCAGCATTTGCTTTACCCGAGCGCGCAAATCGACCGACCGATTTGCATCAGCGCAGCTTCCGAGCGAAATATCCTTCCGATCTTTTGAAGCGCCCTTTTGTCTCATGGCGCAGGAATTGCATAGTCGACCCCTGTCGATTGCCTGATGGTGCCTCATCGACGGGCCCTATGGGCATCAAATGGTCGCAAGAGCCATCCGCCCGTCCGATGGGACGAGGGATATGGCTGAACGCTCCATTTCAAGGTTTGACGATCCCGGAGCCTGCGAAGCCGGCTTTGGCGATATCGGTGTCAATCTCACGATAACCGGTCCTGGAAATTTCGAAGCGGAGTTGCTGCGGCTGAAACTGGACCATCTCGTCGTCGTGCGGCTACGCGAATTGCTGCCGCGCATTGCCTGCATTTCGCTCGCAGCCGACAAGGTCTTTTTGTCCTTTCCAGTTGGCCGGGTGAGCCTGGAATGCGACGGGCTTGCCTTCCAAAGCGACCAGATCGCCTTTCACGGCCCCGGCCAGCGGATGCATCAGCGATCGAACGGCAAATGCCAATGGGGCCTGATATCGTTACCCATGGAGCTGCTTGCAAAGAGTGGTGCGGCATTGACCGGCGAGCCAATCTTGCCCCCGCGCTCCACCAGACTACTCCGCCCTTCCCGTGCGGACTTGTCCCGTTTTCAGCAGCTGTTCCAACACGCCTGTCACCTGGCGGCTCCTGCAAACAAACTGATTGAGCAGCCCGAAGTGGCAAGGGCGCTCGAACAGGACACAATTCATGCCGTGATCCATTGCCTCACCGGCGACGGGACGGAAGACAGGTCCAGGACCCGCTCCGATCACACAGCCTTGATGACCCGTTTCGAAACAGCGCTGCGCAAATCCATCAACCGGAAGATCACGTTGCCCGATCTTTGTGCCGAAATCGGCGTGGCCGAACGCACATTGCGGATGTGCTGTCACGAGATTCTCGGCGTAAGTCCGATGCGATACCTCCTGTTGTGCAGGCTGAATAAGGCTCGCGCCGCGCTACGGCACGCCGATGCCTCCAGCGCGAGCGTCGCCAGCATCGCGCGGGAGCATCAATTCTTCGAGCTCGGACGCTTTGCTGCGACGTACCGTGCTGCTTTCGGAGAAGCGCCGCTGACGACGCTTCAGCGCAAGGCTTAGCTGTGTTCCGGAGAGCTGCTCGATGACAGCAGGCGGAGCGCGAGGACGAGTTGTCCGAGATGGACAACCGGGTTGATCACGGAAACAACGATTGGCGGGTTGGGCCAGAAGTCAGATCTTCGACCGGCTTTGGCCCACCCCGACGCAACTAGTCGCGACGACGAGAGCGGGTGACGAGTTGGTCCAGCGATCCTCGCTATTGGCTGATCGCGTTGCGGACGCCATGCCAGATTTGGTCCTTCAGCACGATCAGCGCCGGCGGCGACAGCGTGGGTGCCGGCTGGGCCTGCCTGATGCCCTCGACCACGAGGGTGGCAACATCGATCTCGCCGTCCGTATAGTAGGGATCGCCTTCGCCATTTCGGCCAAAGAGTGTCGGACCCGTTCCAGAAATCTGGAAGAAGTATTGAACCATGCCGGCGTCGCGCAGATCGCGCATCAACCCGTCACGCTCGGCATCGACATCGGGAGCAATGTGATGTGTCACCTGCCCCGTGTCATGGCTCAAGCCGACCCCGCGGTCGAAGGTTACTGAACCGAGCCAAACCGGACGGCCTTCCGTTCCCTTGTCGAGGACTTGCCAAAAGCGGACGTGGTGCCGTCGGTCGGCACTCTTGCCCTCGGGCTTCTCGAAGGCGAGTTGTTCCTTCTTTCCTTCGTAGTAGAGCGGACTGACGGGCGCGTCGTGATATGGCCGATCAAGCACCACGCTGCCAACGATCTCGATGCTTGTCCGTAACGTGATCGGATCGGCCGGATACCAGCCGTCAGAGTGCATCGCGCGAAGGACGTCGTTCCTGCTGCCAACAAGTCCGACATTGAGCGCATCGCCTGGAATACCGTCACCGGTACGCGTGACCATCGGTAGGCCGGCGACGCCCGGCTCGCGCTCGTGATGGCTCCATAACGCGGGCAGCACGATATAGGCCAGCAGGAGGTAGGCGATCAGCGCGCCGCCCACAAGAATGATCCACCGTCGTCGCCTGCCTTCAATCTGCGTCATGTGTCGCCACCACCGCCCAGTCGGTTGCGATAGCTCGTTCTGCAGCCTCCGTCCGCGCCCCTCGCGCCTCAACCGGCGGACGAGCCCTTGTTGCTGGTGGATGCGATCAGCAGGGATCCTTACCGGTCCGCAAGCCTGCCGGCATCTTGCCGGCAAGGTCGCTCCTGCTGCCAGTCCTCGCCGAATCGGCGCTCTGCCAAGCTTACCAGTAAGCCCTTCGATAGGCGCGTCGACCGACGCCGGCGAATGACATCGGTGTCAATGGCCGCCCGATGATGTCGATGAACACCGATACGTCGTTGGCTTTCACTGGAACCTCACCCTTGAGAACCTTGATCGTGTAGCTAAGATTGTCACCGTTCAGCACCGGCTCTTGCAGTTCGGCTATGATTTGCGTGAGCCCTCCGTTTTCGAGCAACGAAATATCTGCGTTGGGCGGATCTGATTTGAAGCTATCCTTTCCTTCGCTCCAGAAGGGAATGAATGCCGCAGTCTTCATATTGCCCGCAATCCGTTCAGGGCGATCGGTAAAGTAGACCGTTATCGGACTTATGCCGGTCAGCGTCAGCTTGCTCGAACCCTTGTCGAAAGTCATGCCTTTCGAGGTCTGAACAAACAGAAACTCACCCATCTTGGGCGCTTCTCCCGCGGCTCTGGCGCGATTCCATTTTGTCGAGGCCAGCGCCGACGTGGCCACCGCCGCGCCGGCGAGAAATTTACGTCTCGTGGCCATGATATCCTCCTTGCGATCTGAAAAACGACTGTTAGCTCACGACCTGACCGAATTTGGTCGGACGACGCCCATGAGGTCGATGCTCGGTTGATGCGCTACAAACCATGCAAAGGATAAACGTGGTTCGCAGTGATGACTATGCAGTTTCAGACCTGCGCTCGGCGGCGTGGACGAACTCTCTCAGTGTTTCCTATGTACGGTCGGACAATAACCTTCCTCGACGAGCCTGTACGACAACGGCCGGGCGCGGATTGATCCACCACCTTAGCCTTCGACATCTTTCAACGTAGCCGTAGTCCAAAGTGTCAGATTTTGCATAGGCCAGCGCTCTGCCAGCTGGTATTGCTGAAGGGGACATCCTCCTGACCAGCCCAGCGCAAGGATTGAGCGTCGATGCCGGCACCATCACCGATCTGACGCAGTCACTGGTCGACATGGACCAGCCTTCTGCCGGCGCTCGGCCTCGCGTAAGGTTTGGGCTTGATGGGATTCTCGCGGTGGACGAAAGCCGCGCCAGCGCCGCCAGGTCATCGCCACCTCGCAGAGTTATTGGACCATGTTGCGCTCTCTGATCCTGACAGCACTAGCATTGACCTGCGGCGCGTGCGCCAGCCTCCCCGACAAGATGATGACGCCGGTCGACGTCACCGCGGACGGCGCGACGCAAGTGCCGATTCTTGTGGCGACGACCAGGCAGGCTGTCCCCGACAACCCGGGAATGATGTTCAGCGGTGAACGCGCGAGCAAGGTTTCCTACGCCACCGTCACAATCTCGATTCCGCCGGATGCGGCGCGGACGGTCGGGCAGGTCCAATGGCCGGCATCAGCGCCGGGAAATCCCCAGCGCGAATTCGTGACGACGGCCGCGAGTTACATCGACAAGGTAGAGTTCAGCTCAGCGATCGCCCGGGCGACGCAGGCCGGCCCAAGAAGGGTTCTCGTCTTCGTCCACGGATTCAACAACCGGTTCGACGAAGCCGTATTCCGGTTTGCGCAGATCGTCCACGACTCGAAGTCGCAGGCTGTCCCAGTTCTCTTTACATGGCCTTCCCGTGGCGAAGTGGCATTGTCTGCCTACACCTATGACCGCGAGAGCGCCAACTATTCGCGCGATGCGTTGGAACAATTACTGGCGACACTCTCACGGGACCCCAACGTGGCTGAGATCAACATCGTCGCGCACTCCATGGGCAACTGGGTCACGCTGGAGGCATTGAGGGCCCGGTCCATTCAAATGGCAGCGGTGACGAACCGCGATCGCTCCAACAAGTTGAAAAACGCGCTCCTCGTTGCCCCGGACATCGACGTCGATGTCTTTCGCAGCGAAATCCAGCGGATGGGTCCATATCGGCCACGCATCGAGTTGTTCGTATCACGCGATGACACGGCACTCGACGTCTCGAAAATCATCTAGGGTGGCATTCCGCGGATGGGCGACGTGAACGTCCATGAAGAGCCGTACCGCAGCGAGCTCGCGCGCGACAATATCGCCGTGTTCGATCTCACCAAGCTGAGGACTTCCGGCGACAATGCGCATAGCCGGGCCTTTGACGACATCACCGATGTTATGACGATGATCGAGCAAAGACTGCCGGACGAGCAACGATCAGCTTCGGCTCAGGTAAAGCACAGATAGCATGGAGTCTGGCAAGCAAGACAACTCAATAGATCTCGTCAGATCTCGTCGCGAACGTGTAGTCGGGATGTATCCATCCGAGCTAGGCCGCGGACAGGGGCTCACCGATTTC